>JAYTOL010000147.1:0-115075 GCA_043747815.1 Deltaproteobacteria bacterium | reverse complement strand
ACCCATGGATGCTTGGGCCTCGGCGCTCCCGCGAGCGCAACGGACGGGTGCCTCCGTTGTTTGGGGTGCAAACAACTCCCTGGCGCGCGGCACCCCCTCACGGTGAGTGCTTTGGTCGTTTGGGTCGCAAACGAGCCTCGTACTGGAGCGCAGCGCCTTTGGGGTCTGTAGCACGCTCGTCGGCCCGATGGGCGCCCGCCCGCAGCCGCGGTATTCTCCGGAGAATCCGGAGTTTTTTCGCCGCGATCTAGGCCCGTAGCGCGAAGGGGTCAGCGCTCCAGAGTCAGCGCTCCGGAGTCAGCGCTCCGGAGTCAGCCCAGCACCTACATACCGGCGACGATTTTATAGGAGTCCCCGGCGGCCACCAGCTCCAGTTGGTTGTCTGAGACCTCGCGGTGCCAGACCTCGGCTTCACCATCAGGCAACTTGTAACTAGCGCTATACGTGTAGGCGATGTCCCAGCCGTCGCGGTCGTTCTTCAGTATTCGCCGGTAGTGGATCTCGTAGCGAATGGCGCGAGCGCGCACGAACTCTGACTCGAGGTACGCCTTCAAGCCTGCGTAGTCCAAATCATCGGTCGCATCGACGTTGCCGCCGTCCTCGTAGTAGTCGGCGTGGGCGAGGCTGAGCAGCTTGTCGATGTCGCGGTGTTCCACGGCGTGCCGGTACAGCTCGCAGAACTCCACGAGGCTGCGGTTTTCCGGGGTATCGTCGAGATCGGTGTTCGGGATGAGCTGCTGCGAGCAGCCCACCAACGACGAAGCCCCGAGCAGAGACGATATCAGCATCGATAAGCCGAGACGCGGCAGACGGAACGACGAGTCGGGTCCAGAGCTCGCGCGGAGTTTCATCATCGATCGTAGTCCAGGGGTGTCATTGCCAAATGCCTCGCCGAGATAGAACGCGACGTCACGCGCCACCATTCCTGGTTGGGGCAACCTTTGGCTCTCCGGCCTGGGGCTGCTTCGCAGGATGGGGACTAAAGCCCGAGTCGGGTGCGCTGTTCTTTCACGATCTCCCGAACGAGGTCAATCTGAGTGACAGAGTCGGCCTCGGCGCGGTAGCCCAACACCAGCCGGTGGCGCAGCGCAGGCCCAGCCACGGACAAGATATCGTCCACGTCCGCCACCGCGTCGCCGCGCAGCAAAGCACGAGCCTTGGCCGCCAGGACCAAGGACTGGGTGCCGCGTGGCCCTGCACCGTAGCGGACGTATTGCCGGACCTCGGCGCTGGCCGTGCTGCTCGAGGGCCGCGACGCCCGCGCCAGCGCTACTGCGAGATCAACGGCCTCGTCGGTTGCAGGTATCTGCGGCACCAGCTCACCGAACGCTCGCACCTCCGTAGGAGAAATCACGGTCTCCAGCTCCGGTGCTTCGCTGCTCGTCGTGCGCCGAGCGATCAGGCGCTCTTCGTCTTCGCTCGGGTAATCGATGTGTATCTCGAGCAGAAAACGGTCGAGCTGGGCCTCGGGCAGGGGATACGTCCCCTCCTGCTCGATGGGATTGCGGGTCGCAAAGACCTGAAACGGGCTCGGTAGGACGTGAGTCTCGCCGCCTACCGTCACACAACGCTCCTGCATCGCTTGCAGGAGCGCGGCTTGAGTCTTGGGCGGCGTCCGGTTGATCTCGTCCGCCAAGATCAGGTTCTTGAAGATGGGGCCTGGCATGAACGTCAGTTGGCGGCGCATCTGCCCGGCGCGCTCCACCTCGTTCATGACGTCGGTGCCCGTGATGTCCGCCGGTAGTAGGTCGGGAGTAAATTGCACCCGCCCAAAGGAGAGGCCGAGGCAGCGAGCGATGGAGCTGACCAGCAGCGTCTTGGCGAGGCCGGGCACCCCGACCAGCAAAGCGTGCCCTCGAGCGAGCAGGGCCACCAGCATGTTGTCCACCACCTGGTCCTGACCGATCACCACGCGCGAGACCTGCTGCTTGAGCCGGTTACACGCAGACGCGCAGGCCTGCAGGAGCTCGACGGCGGTATCGGCTTTAGGCTGCAAATTGCTGATGCTCACGAGCCACGAACCCGTCCTGCCGGATGCCGCACGGCCGCAGATAGCGGAGTGGATGTGCCAGGAGAAACTCTCGCGCAGAGCTCCGAGGAGCTCGTGCTCTCCGCCGCCAGGGGACGCTCAAAAGGTCGTTGCATTCGAGTCACGTATACGACAAACCCGCTGCGCGAGTCGGCGGAAACTAACACCGGGGCCTCGCCAAAGCCCATTCACCAGGCTCCTTCCAGCGTTTTGTAGCGCGGCTCACGTGAGGCGCCGGCCATGCGGCGGGCGCAGCCCAGCGGTGTCGGTTGATCAATCATGAAGGTCGGTTTCAGGCGCTTGCTGCTCGTGATGTTGTTCGGTGTGCTCCTCTACGGGGGGCTCGTCGGGTATTCGGGGTATCGCCAGATCCAGTCTGTCCTCGGTAGCTTCGAATGGGCTGCTTTCGCGGCGGCGGTGGGCCTGGCGTCGACCAACTACCTGCTGCGCTTTGCCAAGTGGCAATACTACCTGAAGCGCCTCGGCATCACGCACGTGCGGCCGCTACACAGCGCGCTGATTTTTCTGTCGGGCTTTGTGCTGACGGTCACCCCCGGCAAATTGGGAGAGGTGTTCAAGAGCGCGGTGCTCGCTCGCACCCATGCGGTTCCCGTCGAGAGGACCGCACCGATCATCGTCGCCGAGCGCCTGACGGACGTCATCGCCATCGTTTTCTTGGTCGTGCTCGGGAGCATGGGCTTCCCCGGCGGCCTGTATTGGGCAGTTCTCGGCGCGCTCGCCGTAACGGTGGGGCTGTTGCTGATCCTTTGGGAGCCACCGGTGCGTTGGCTGCTGGGGGCGCTCGGCAAGCGACCGGGTTTGGCGCTGCTCGGGCCCCGCTTGGCCCGCGCCTACGCTAGCCTGCGAGTCGTCGCCTCGCCCAGCGCCCTAGGTTGGCCCGTGCTTTTGTCCATCATCGGCTGGGGGCTCGAGGGCCTCGCGCTGCACGTCTTGTTGCGTGGCTTCGGGCAGCACCCGGCGCTGTCGTTCAGCCTGTTCTTTTATGCAACAGCGACCTTGGCGGGCGCCCTGATACCCGTTCCTGGCGGCCTGGGCGTGACCGAGGCCATGATTCACGAGCAACTCGTCCACGTCGCGGGTGCGCCGGAGCCCGTGGCCACCGCCTGCATGATCCTGATCCGCCTGGCCACACTGTGGTGGGCGGTGCTCGTCGGATTTGCGGCGCTCGGTCTGCTGCGGCTGATTTTTGCTGAGAAGCTCACGGCCCCGCCAGTCGCGGCGCTGCCCGGCGAAAGCAGAGCCCAGTGAGGCGCGCGCCTCGCTAGCCGGGGCGCGACTACACGTCGAGCCAAGGCGCAAAGCCCGCCGGGCGACAGCGGCGTGCTCGCTCAGCTGTCGAGCTTGAGGACGGCGAGGAAGGCTTCCTGTGGCACGTCCACCCGACCCACGCTCTTCATGCGCCGCTTACCGGCCTTCTGCTTCTCCAGCAGCTTGCGCTTGCGCGAGATGTCGCCCCCGTAGCACTTCGCGGTCACGTCCTTGCGCATCGCCCGCACCGTTTCTCGGCTGATGATTTTGGAGCCGAGAGCCGCCTGGATGGCGACCTCGTACTGCTGGCGGGGGACGAGCTCCTTCAGCTTCGCAGCCAACGCTCGCCCTCGGGTGAAGGCTACAGAGCGGTGAACGATGATGCTCAGCGCGTCGAGCGGCTCCCCATTGACCAGCATGTCGAGCTTTACCAGGTCGTCTCGGCGATACCCGACCAGCTCGTAATCGAGGCTCGCGTAGCCGCGTGAGACGTTCTTCAAGCGATCGTGGAAATCCAACACCACCTCTCCGAGCGGCAGCTCGTAGGTGATCACCACGTGGTCTTTGGTCGGATAGTCGATGCCGAGTTGCTTACCTCGCCGCTCCTCCGAGAGAGAGACGACCGCGCCCACATATTCCGCGGGCACGTGCACCGTGACCTTCATGATCGGCTCTTCGACGAAGTCGAGATCGGAAGTATTCGGCAGCTTCGACGGGTTGTCGACGCGCACGCGGTCCCCCAGCTTGGTCGTGGCGAAATACACCACGCTCGGCGCCGTCGTGATCAGGTCTTGCGAATACTCTCGCTCCAGGCGCTCCTGGATGATTTCCATGTGCAGGAGGCCGAGGAAGCCACAGCGGAAGCCGAACCCGAGCGCGTCGGAGGTATCGGGCTCGAACTGGAAGGAGGCGTCGTTCAGGTGCAGCTTCGAGAGTGCGTCGCGGAGCTCTTCGTATTGAGCCGAATCCGTCGGGAAGAAGCCCGCGAAGACCATCGGCTTCACCTCCTTGAACCCAGGCAACGCCTCCGTCGCCGGATGTACGGCGGTCGTGACGGTGTCGCCGATCTTTGTATCCTCGACACTCTTCATGTTGCCGGCCAAAAAGCCAACCTCGCCGGGTCCCAGCTCGGTGATCACCGTCGGATGGGGAGTAAAGCACCCCATCTCCGTGACCTCGTAGACGCGCCCGGTGGAAAACAGGCGGATCTTTTCGCCTAGCTTGAGCGTGCCGTCGAACACGCGCACCATCACCATGGCGCCTCGATAGCTGTCGTACCAGCTGTCGAAGATGAGTGCCCGGAGCGGGGCCCGCGGGTCTCCTTTGGGAGGTGGTATGCGCAGCACGACGGCTTCCAGGAGCTCGTCCACGCCCAAGCCCGTCTTGCCACTCGTCAGGATTGCGCCGCTGCAGTCCAGACCGATGACCTCTTCGACCATCTGCGCCATTCCGTCGACGTCTGCGGAAGGAAGATCCACCTTGTTGAGCACAGGAATGATCTCGAGATTTTTCTCGAGCGCGAGGTAAGTGTTGGCGACCGTCTGGGCTTGGACACCCTGGGTCACGTCCACGACCAAGAGCGCACCCTCGCACGCGGCCAAGCTGTTGCTCACTTCGTAGGTGAAGTCGACGTGCCCCGGCGTGTCGATCAGCTGCAGCTGATATTCTCGCCCGTCTTTAGCTTTGTAGGGGAGCCGGACGCTCTGAGCTTTGATGGTGATGCCGCGCTCGCGCTCGATATCCATCTTGTCGAGGAATTGCGCTCGTTGCTCGCGCACCGTGATGGCGCCGGTCAGCTCGAGGATCCGGTCGGCGAGAGTGCTCTTCCCGTGATCGACGTGCGCAATGATTGAGAAGTTGCGAATTAGGGCGGTATCGGTGGGCATCCGAGCTCATTCTTAGTGACTGCGCGCGAGTTAGCACGACTCTTGCTATCGAGTGCACGAATAGCGCCCCCCCAATACGCTCGAGGGTCAATGAATCCGCGTGGTGCTGGACTGAGTGGCGGTGATTGCTGACGAAGGGTAGCGTCGCCGCCGACGACTGGCGCTCGACTCCGCGCGCGGTATCACTTCTTTGGCGGAGGAGGTGGCTCGGTCTCGAGACTCATCTGTCCAGGCAGCGCATGCTCGTAATGCTTGAGCACGAGATCGATACCTTCGCGGATGTAGACGGCGACGGGAACCTTGGTCCGTTCATGGAGCAGGTGCAGCCGCTCGTTCTGCTCCGGCGTTATATAGACGGTCGTGGAAATTTTCTTCCGTGACATTCAACGCTGCCTTGACGAACCTGCCACTCATTACAATAGATTCCCATACATATGTTGTCAATTGTAAGCAGAGGAATTAATCGGGTTATTTCCAATACTTATGTACGGGTAAGGCCGGTCGGCCTAGGGTCGATCGCGGGTGCCCGGTCGGATTGACCCCCGACGTGCGCCATTCATGCCCGTCAAGCGCTGCTCCGAAGCGCCGTTGTGGACTCTGGCGGCGCCGGCTCGATCCGGGGTGGAGGTCGCCTTGTCATAGTGGTTTCGGGCGCATAGGATCCATTACGGTCCGCCATGTGCCGGCTGTTCGGAGTGCAGGGCAGGTACGCATGGGACACATCATCAATCATTTAGGGGCCAATCGTCAGCGGTGCTTGGCGCTGGCGGTCGCATCCGTCTGGAGTTTCGGTTGTGGAGCCGCCATTGCAGGCCGCAAGGCCGGCGCACACCCGAAGGTCGAGGCGCGCGACACGACCATCGTGCATGAGGAGTGCGCTGTCCGCGACGGGGACGCGGTGAAGGAGGACGTCAACGGTGACGGGAGCCCCGATCGAACCACGGTGAGCGACGGGTCGCGCCCGAGCTGTCGGGCGCTCGATTTCAATTTCGATGGCTCGATGGACGTCTGGGTGTACCTCGATCCAAGCGGCAACGTGCGACGGCGCGAGAACGACTACGATCGCGACGGGCGCGTGGACGAGGTCTCCGTCTACCAGGCTGGGGTGCTGACCGAGCAGCAGCGCGCGACCACGCTCGCGGGCAAGCTCGATACTTGGCACTATTATACAGCGGGGAAGATGGCGCGCACCGAGCGGGACTCCAACGGTGATGACTACATCGATCAGTGGTGGGAATACCCCGCCGAGCGCTCGCCGGAGTGCCCCTTGATCCACTCCGACGTCGACGGTGACGGGCGGCCCGATCCCGGTGCGACGGTCGACGTGTGTCGCGATCAATACGTCCCCGCTGCTCGCGACGGCGAGGCCAGTCCCGAGCGCGGTCTGGACCAGGAAGGCATAGGAGAGACGCCCACCGAGTTGGAACCGGCGCCGGTCGAGCTTCCAACAGAAAACGGCGACGCGACGCCAGCACCAGAGGCACCGAGCGCGCCACGGGAAGGACAACTATGAGCACCTTTCGAAGCTATCTCGACGTCGCTACGGGCGGCCGGGGTTTTGTCCTTGCGGTGCTTGCCCTCTTCGGCTGCGGCGCTGCAGCCAACGTGGGGGTCGAATCCCCCGAGGGCGCGAGCAAGCAACGCCGGGACGCTGCCCAGGGCGATGACTCACGTTGCGAGTTCAAGGGGCGGGCAGATCGGGAGGTCGCCGAGTCTGTGGGGACCGGCGCGCTCCAGCCCAGCATCCGGCGCGTCTACCGTGTCGTCGGCGAGGGCAACGAACGGCGTCGCATTCTCGTCTGCCGAGAGGTGGACACCAACCTCGATGGGATCAAGGACATGGTCCGCCGCTACAGTGACCAGGGCGAAGCCCAGGAAGAGCAAGCGGACTCGAACTACGATGGGAAGATCGATACTTGGATCCGCTATTCTAAGGGCCGGATCGGTCAGGTCGAGGTGGACGCGAACCAGGATGGAAAGCCCGACGAGACCCGCTACTATCAGAAGGGCAAGTTGAGTCGGCTGCAGCGGGACACGAACGGTGACGGCAAGCCCGACATCTGGGAGATCTATGCGGGTGGTCACCTGGAGCGGATGGGCGTGGACGTTGATCACGATGGGCGTGTCGACCGGTGGAATCGTGACGAGGTGACCGCACGAGCGAGCTCGGTGCAGCCCGCCGAGGCCGAAGGCGACAGCGCCACCGAACAGGAACAATGACGGAACGCTCGTGACCGAAGCTCATCCTCCCCGCCCCTCCGCACCCCGCGCCGCTGCAGAGCCCGCTGGGGTGGCGGCAAAGCAAAGGCTGCAGAAGGTGTTGGCCCGGGCTGGCGTCGCCTCGCGCCGGCACGCCGAACAACTGGTGCGCGAGGGGCGCGTCCGTGTTGGCGGGAAGGTGGTCGAGGCACAGGGCATGCTCGTCGACCCAGAGCATGATCAGATCGAAGTCGATGGGCAGCCCATCTTGGCAGAGCCTCTCGCCTACGTGCTGTTTCACAAGCCACGCCACGTGGTGAGCACGATGCGCGACCCGTCGGGGCGTCCTTCGGTGGCGGACTATATGGAGGGGGTGGGCTCTCGAGTGGTGCCGGTGGGGCGCCTCGACTACATGACCAGCGGCGTCATGTTGCTGACGAACGACGGGGCGTTCGCGCGCGATCTGTTGCACCCGAGCCGCGGGGTCCTCAAAGAGTACCTGCTCGAGGTCAAAGGCCACGTCGATGACGCAGGCCTCGCGCGCTTTCGCGAGAGCATCGAGATCGACGGCCGTTCGACGAAATCCGCGCGAGTGGAGAGGCTTCGCGTCGAGGGCGAGGAAACATCGCTGTCCATCGTCCTCCACGAAGGTAAGAACCGGCAAATTCGGCGCCTGGCAGAACATGCCGGTTATCCGATCGTGCGCCTCGTTCGCAGCCGCTTCGCGGGCCTCACCGTCCATGGGCTCGGCCCGGGCGAGTGGCGGTACCTCACGCCCGGCGAGCTTCGCGGTTTATCGCGTCGCGACTCGAAGACTAAGGCGGCGCCCTCGACCCGCTAGCGGCCGTGCACCAACGTCCGCGGCCCGTCCTTGAACAGGATGCAGAGCTTCTGAGAGGCCATCGTCTCTTTGACGTAGCCCGAACCGAACTTCGGATGGTTCACGAGCTGTCCGGGCTCGAACGTGGAGTGGATCGAATACGGCACGAACTCCGCCGAGTCCCGATCGCCGACGTTTGCCTGCCATTCCCGCACCGTCCCCGTCAGCTTGGGCGAGGCGCTCGCCTTCTTCGCCGTCTTGGTGGTCGTCGTGCTGCTCGCGCTTGCACCCTCGGCCTTCGGGCGCCTGAAATTATGCTGTTTATTACACGTGAGGCACAGCACTCGCTTCGCGTTCCCACCCACCATGGCCACGACTTTGTGGTTGAGGGTGAGCCGGCACGAAGTGCACCATGCGTCGATTTCGGATCCTGCGGAGATTGTCACGTCGATTACTTTTCCCTTGCACCCGCCCGATGCTCATCATTTTCCGAGCGCTCGTCGCCGGCGCGATCCCCGGTGTGGGCATCATCCTCACGGGATACTACCTTGACGCGCAGCGAGGGTGTGTTGCCTTCTGTCGGCGAGAAACGCACCTGCATCGTTACGTCGAGTGATAGCCGTGTGAGCGCGCTGGCGATCTCGTCGGCAACGTTGGTCCTCTCTAGCAGATCCTTGAGCTCACGGGAGACCAGCCGGTACACGTTCTGCTTCGTCTCTTCGAGCTGAATCAGCAGGTGCTGGCTCAGGAGATGAAGCAACGCATCTTTGGGCAGCTTCATCTCCGCGAGCAGTTGGCGCATCGGCTCCGCCGACAAGTTCTTCGCGCCAGCTTCGATCACGCGCTTGAGGAGGTCGGAGAGCATGCCGTCGGCAGGGCCACGGCTGGGCCCGCCCGAGGGCTTGCCGCGGCCAGGCCCTTCGCTGTCGGGAGGACCCTTACGCACCACGACGCCCCCACCCCACCGCAGTCGACCGCCCACGCGCACACTCGCTCCCTCGGCTCGCGATGCGAGAAATTCGAGGTCGGCTCGTCTCAGGAGTGTCTTGCGTCCGCATCGTCAATGGCTCGAACCCAGAATTCAGTTGGGTTGGCTCGACCTCAGAGGGTGGTAGCCCGGTGCGAAGCGCCGGTCAAATCCACTTTTATCAGTCCAGGATAACGGCTGCAGCTCGCGTTATGATTGGTCCGATTTGAGGCTATCCCAGCGTGGGTTCAGCGTCCGGTCTCGCGGTGCGCCGCGTAGCACACCCCGGGGGGTGGACAGAGCTCATTGGCAGTTTCCAGCGATGGGCTCTGCCAAGGCACTATAGACTCGAGACATGGTTGATTTTTCCCCATTCATCCAGAGGCGTCGGCGGGCTCTGGAAGAAATTGGGCAGGGCGTCCTGGTGCTGTTTGCGGCGGCTCCCACCTTTCGGAACAACGATGTCACGCATGAGTATAGGCAGGACTCGGACTTTTATTATCTGACGGGGTTCGAGGAACCCAACGCGGCGTTGGTGTTGGTCGGGGGCCATTCGCCACGTAGCGTATTGTTCGTCAACCCGAAAGATCCGGAGCGTGAAGTTTGGGACGGCAATCGGCTCGGGGTCGAGGGTGCCAAGGCGCTCGGTGTAAGCGAAGCCTTGCCTATCACCAATTTGGAGGAGCAGCTCCCGCGCCTGCTCAGCGATCGGCCCAGCCTGATGTGCCGGTTCGAGGGCGAGCCTCTGCTCGACCCACGGCTGAACAAGGCGCTCGCGGAGGCGCGCCGCCAGGGTCGCCGCGGCCTCGGGTTCCCGACCACCTTGGTGGACGCCGCCACGCTGATCCACGAAATGCGCCGGAAGAAGGAGGCCGTGGAGATCCGGCTGCTCGAGGGCGCCGTGGAGATCACTCGGGAGGCGCATTTAGCAGCCATGGCCAAGGCCGCGCCGGGCCTGTACGAGTACGAGATCGAGGCCGTCCTGCGCGCCGCGTTTCGCTCCCGCGGCAGCCAGCGCGTCGCTTACGAGCCGATCGTCGGCGCTGGGCCGAACGCCACGGTGTTGCACTACGTCAAAAATCAGGGGCAGCTCTGTGACGGGGACTTGCTGCTCATCGACGCAGGCTGTGAGCTCGGCTACTACGCGGCGGACATCACCCGAACCTTTCCTGTCAACGGCAGGTTTTCCCCGGCCCAGCGCGACGTGTATTCGGTGGTGCTCAGGGCGCAGAAGGCAGCTATAGCAGCAGCCGGCCCCGGCATGACGTTGGAGCAGCTCCACCACGTGGCCACGCGGGTGATCTGCGAAGGCTTGATCGAGCTCGGAGTCCTGCAAGGCTCTGCCCTCGAAGCCGAGGCCGAAGGCCGTTACAAGCCATTTTTCATGCACAAGACCAGCCACTATCTGGGGCTGGACGTCCACGACGTCGGCCGCTATTTCGACGGCGGGCTGGCGCGCCCGCTCGAGGCGGGCGTCGTGATCACCATCGAGCCTGGTCTGTATTTCGCTCCAGACGCGCCGGAGTGCGCTGCGCGGTATCGCGGCATCGGCGTACGCATCGAGGATGACGTCTCGATCGAGTCTGGAGGGGCTCGCGTGCTCAGCGCTGCCATACCGAAAGAGTTGGATGACGTCGAACGCGCCTGCCGTGCCTAGTGCCTCATGCCCTGAATCGGGCCAAATGGGCAGCTCTGCGTTCGGCACTTCCGTTTTGGTCGAACCCCGGCGCGGGCTTTGGGTTTCTTCTGCTCGGCGAGCCCCGCGCCAGCGCCGCCGCTCGATGCCGCGCGGCCGGTTCGCCCTGGCGCTTGGCGTGCTTTGTTGGTCGTCGATCCTCGCCGCTCAAACGAAGGCGCCCGCCCCGAGCGCGAGCTCGCTCCGTGGCATCGCCTCACTGTCGGTAGGGCGCGGCCTGCGCTTCAACAACCCGTTCAGGCTGCAGAGGCCGCTCGGCGAGAGCGCCGAGTCGGTCTCGCTCTCCGCCACATATCTCGATCTGGGCGCCGCTTTGCTGGTATCGGAGAACGGCTTTCGTCAGGGCGTTCTCGTCAGCGGCAGCGTCGCGCTTCAGGGCATAGGTCAGTTCGTGCTCACGCCCTCGTATATGGCTCAGGTCGATCTGCAGCCGACCTTCGGGCTGCGCGGCCGTCTGGGTGTGCCGGTCGTGGTCGCCCCTGATGCGACGCTGGGGCTAGAGGCCGCCGTCGGGCCCAGTTTCTCCGTGGCCTATGGGCTGGGCGTCACGGCAGAGCTGGTGGGGAGCATTTTTTTTGGCGCCGCCACCGAGGAGAACAACGTCACGACCGTGCCTATGTTGTCGCTCGCGTTCGGGATGTTCTTCGACCACGAGGTGGATCTGTGAAACGGCGGTTCTCGCGTGTGGCCCTGGCGCTGGCGCTGCTGTTTTGCCTGGCACCCACCCCGGGCGATCTGGGTGGCTGCGGGCAAACGGCAGAGGACCTGGACCCCGTCGCCTTCTTCAACTCGAAGTCCGCCATCGAGTGCGCTCGCTGCCAGGAGTGCGGTTTTTCGACGCCAGCTTGTCAACGTGCATGCGAGCGTGTCGACGTCCCGACCGAATTCCCAACCGGATGTTTTCCGCTGGTGCATGACGGGACGGTCTGCTTGAGAGCGCTCACTCAAGGCTCTTGCAGCGAGCATCGCAAGCTGGTGGCGGATCGGCCCAGCGTGCCGAGCGAATGCAATTTTTGTCCTCCAGGCGCGGATCGCTGACGCAAAAGGGGCTTGAAAGCAGCCGCCGTAGGCCAGGACGTGATATAGACGCCGTATGCGCTTTCTGTGCATCTCTGACATTCATGGGCACGCGGCCGCGTTGCGGCGCGTGCTCGAGGATGCCGAAGCACGTGAGTTTCACCAACTGGTGGTGTGCGGGGACTCGTTGTTCCCCGGCCCTGCGCCGCTCGAGACATGGAAAATACTGATCGAGCGGCGTGCCCTGTGCGTGCAGGGCTTGTCTGACCGGGCCTTGTACGAAGTCAATCCGAGTAAGCTCAAGGCGACGACCTCGGATCAGCAAGCGCGTATCCAGCGGCTCGAGCAGGTGCAGCGGGAGCTGGGCGATCTGATCATCGCCCGGCTGGGCAAGTTGCCGACGACGGCGCGTTTGCCGCTGGAGTCTGGCGAAGAGGCGGTGGTGGTGCACGGCTCGCCCCTCGATCCTACCGAGGCCATGTATTCGGACATGGAAGACGACGAGCTTCGAGCGCTCATGGGCAACGACCCTGCCGACCTCGTCATCTGTGGGGCCAGCCACGTGCCCTTCGGGCGCCAAGTGGGGGACGTGAAGATCGTGAACGTGGGCTCCGTCGGTGAATCACCGGCGGCAGGTTTTGCGCACGCCACCATCATCGACGCGACCGCCGCGGGGATCAGCATCGAACAGTTCGACGTCGAGCTCTGAATCACATCCAGAGGGCGCCAGCTCGGAGAGCGATCTTGATCAGAAGCTCTCTGGATCAGAAGCTCAGTGCGTGCCGGGGCAGGGCAACGCGCTGAGCGGCTTCGACGAAGCGGCGCATCTTCGCCGCGTCTTTTCGACGCGGGTCGTGCTCCGAGTCGACGCCGCTCGCGACGTCGACCCCCCAGGGTTGCACGATGCGCACCGCCTGGGCCACGTTTTCGGGCGTGAGGCCACCGGCCAGGATCAGCGGGCGCGCCTCGGCAAGCGGCGCTACCAGCGGCCAGTCTATGCAGTGGCCCGTACCGCCGAGCTGGCCTTCCACCTTGGCATCGAGCAACAGCGGGTGGCCTGGAAAGGCCGCTGCAGCGCTGATATCGGCCGCCGTCTTCACCCTGAGCGCCTTGAAGGCCCGCGGGGACAGCGCTTCGACCTGTACCGGCGGTTCGTCACCGTGCAGCTGCAGCCGATCGACTCCGAGCTCCAAAAAGAGCGCCTCTGCCTGCGCTCGGGTGAGGTTCGCGACGACCGCCACGCACAGGGCTTTCCCTCGCACCTCGGCCACGAGCGCCCGGGTCCGCACGGGGTCGAGATAGCGCTTGGATTCTGGGACGCAGTTGAAGCCGAGCACGTCGGCGCCGGCCTCGATCGCAGCGAGGGCGTCGTCCAGATGGGTGATTCCGCAGACTTTTACGTACATGTCGGCGTTCGGCTACGCTGTGAGGCCTAAGTTTGGAGCAGCGGCGGGCCCGCAAGCAAGGCCTGCGCTAAACTGGAGGGTGGTCATAGATAACTTTGGTACGGACGCGGCCCTGGTTCCCCGGGAGCTGACCGAGCGGCTCAGGGCCATCGGGAATTTGATCGACGTGGGGCGGCTTGGAGAGGCTCGCGAGCAGCTCGATGCGAGCCGGGGCGAGCCCGCTGAATTGGTTGAATTGATGCGGCTCAAGCTGCGCGTCGTCGCTCGCGAGCTCGAGCCGAGCAGCGCGCTGCAAAGTGTCATCGCTTTCCTCAAGAAAGACACGAAGCACCCGGCCGCCATGAGCCTGTACCACGAGTTCAGCATGTTGCAGTACCAGGCCGGGCAGTCTTGCCCTTCGTTTTCCCACCCCCCGCCCGCCCGCGATGACGCGCAGGGGGTGGTGAAGATCGCCGCTAACCCCGTCCCGATCATCCACCGCAGCACGCCGTTCAAGGTCAGCATCGACTAGGGTAATAGTAGCCCCGCCCGCGCCTCGTCCGGCGATAGGTGAGCATCGCCGCTGGATTTAGGTAACGAGAGCCTCCCAGGAAAGTAGCTCGCCCGCGAGCAGGCGTGGGGCTTGGCGGGCCTTCGCCACGTCGGCCGCGCCGATGAGCAGTAGCGCCGTTCGCAGCTCTCGTTCGACGTCAGCCAGAAAGTCGAGCGCTCCCTTGCGCCCGCCGGATTCGAGCGCCTGGAGGACGGGGCGAGCGATGCCCACCGCATGCGCCCCTAGCACGAGGGCACGCGCGGCGTCCAAACCCGTCGCGATGCCGCCGGTGGCGATCACCGTGCGAAATTGCGCGGGCGCCACGCACAACAAGCTCGCGGCGGTGGGGATACCCCAGTCCCAAAAGCTCTGCCCGAGGGAGCGATCTTCCGGCGTTGCCCGTTGTGCTTCGACGGCAACCCAGGACGTGCCTCCCGCGCCCGAGATATCTACGTCCCGTACGCCGACGGAGCGCAGACGCTGGGCGACGCTCCGAGAAATGCCGCAACCGGTCTCCTTGGCCACGACGGGACAGCCGAGCTCTGACGCGAGCCGCCCAAAGGCGGCTTCGATGCCGCGGAAATCCCGGTCGCCCTCGCTTTGAACCACTTCCATGGCCGGGTTCAGGTGCACACAGACGGCGTCTGCGCCGACCGACTGCACGAGCTCAGCCACCTCCGCGCTGGTCATAGCCGCGGCTTGCACCGCGCCGATGTTACCGAGGAGCAGGATCGAGGGCGCGACGCTCCGCACCTGGTAGGTGGCTGCCAGCTGCCGATCTTTGAGCATGGCGCGCTGACTCCCGAGGCCAAAGCCGTAGCCGCGCTCCTCGGCGATGGACGCGAGCTCCAGATTGATCTCACGCGCGCGCTCGGTGCCCCCGGTCATACCCGCCAAGATCAGCGGCGCGCGCAGCTTGCGCCCCAAAATTCGCACCTGCAAATCGACCTGGTCCAGGCTCAGCTCGGGCAATGCGTCGTGGATTAGCCGCACGCACTCGAGGAGCGTCGTCTTGCTGCGGAACGCCACGTCGCCGTGGATGGCGAGGTCCAAGTGTTCGTCCTTACGCTTCGAAATCTGACTCACCCAGGGGCTCCCCATTCTGTTCGGCTGGCTCGGGTTGACACTCCCGAGCCCATTCCATAGGGTTCGTGGCCCTATCATTCCAGTCAAAGAATGGCTGCATTTACCGTCAGGCCAGCCGGCAGCGACTCGAGGCAAGCTCTCACGAGCGATGCGCACAGAGATCTCACTGCCGCGGTGGGGGGAGTCACGGTTTCGCTCCAGCACGGCGTTTCGCTCTCTCAGGTGGCGTTTCAATATTAGAAGGCGTTTCACTGGAGCATGCCTAAAGAGGAATCGTTTGAGCAGCTTCTGCGCGGCGTGCGGGAGCAAGTCGATCACGAGCTCGAGCTCGTTTGGAAGGCGGCTCGAGGCGAGCATTCGCGCCACGGCGTAGCAGTTTCGGGGCCTCTCGAAGCCGCTGCCGAGCTGAGCCTCCGTGGCGGCAAGCGGCTGCGCGCCGCGTTGGTCGCCGTGGGCTATCGGCTCGGCGGGGAGCGGGGTGAGCTGGGCGCAGCGCTCCACGTGTGCTGCGCGGTCGAGCTGCTGCAGGCATATTTCTTGATTCACGATGACTGGATGGACGGTGATCGCCTGCGCCGCGGTGGGCCTGCGGTGCATGCGGCCCTGGAAGAGCGTTTCGCGTCGCCTCATCTTGCCGCCGCGGGCGCGGTGCTAGCGGGGGACTACACGCTCGCTCTAGCGACCCGAGTGTTGGCGCGAGCGGAGCCCCCTCGAGGCCGCTGGCCCATCTTGCTCGCGCGCTTTGCGCAGATGCAGCTGGATGCAGTGGTGGGGCAGAAGCTCGACGTGCTCGGAGATGGCGAGAACCTCGACGAGGTCTACCGCTTGAAGACGGCGAGCTACACTGTGCTCGGCCCGTTACACCTCGGCCTGGCTTTGAGCGCGGCGCCAGCGCCGAGTGACGCGTCGCTCGAGGCGTTTGCCGTACCGCTAGGCATCGCGTTTCAGCTACGGGACGATTTGATAGGGGCTTTCGCGGACTCGGCCGTCACGGGCAAGCCGCGGGGGAGCGACCTTCGCAGTGGTAAACGTACGCTGCTCCTGCGCACCGCGCTCTCTCTCGCCGATGTCACGACGCAGCGCTTGATCCGCGGCGTCGTCGGTAACCCGGATGCAGCGCCCGAGGCGCTCTCGGCAGCGCTTGCGGCTCTGGACACGTGCGGGGCGCGCGCCGGTGTCGAGCGTCGTATCGAGGCCCTGGCTACGGAGGCACGTGCCGCGCTCGAGACCACGCCCTGGGAGCCGGGCGCGCGGCTGCTGCTCGATGGTTTGCTCGTCGCGCTCATCGAGCGAGCGAGCTGAGGTGGATCAGCGGCGCCGCTCAACGTCTAGCGGTGATTGTCGGATGTGGTCAGGCGGGCGCTGAGCTTTGCTTTCCCAGGGCCGGCGGCGCTGGCTCGAGCCTTCAAGAGGAGGTTAGGCTGACGCTCCGCAGCTCGGGCAGTAGCCACAGGTTGGTGTCAAGCCGCGCCCAGTCCGCTAGCGCACCGGCGGGGTGAGCGACCACTTGGGTGCCGAGAGCTAGCGCCTCTCGCACGACGGTCGGCGCCCCTTCGAGCTTGGAAGCGCTGAGCAGCACGTCCGCCGCGCTGATCCACTCGAGCGCCACGGGTCGAGGCAGCTCGCCGGTGAACCGAACCTGAGGAAATTCTCGCTGCAGCGCCGAACGCAGCGGACCTCCGCCGATGACCACGAGCTCTATGCCCGGCAACGCGGCGACCGCCGCCAGGGCGCTGGCGACGCGCTTCTCAGGGATGAGCCTCGACACTACGACCACGAGCCGCGCGCAGGCGCCCACCCCCAGGCGAGCGCGAGCACCAAGCCGGTCGAGGGCGCTCGGTAACTCGATGGGGCAGGGTTCTACGCGTGTGAACGTCCTCAAGGCTGGGGTGGTCGCGTCGATCAGGCTCTCGCGCAGGGGCTCGGACACGCAGCGCAGCAATACGTCTTGCTGCATCAAGCGCTGCGCGATGTAGAGGCGTAAGCTCCGTGGCAGCGAGCAGAACAGGCGCACGTCGCTGCCGTGGGCGACGGCTTCGAGCTGTAGCGCTTGCTCGGTGGCGATGGGCCACGCGCAGGGGATGAGCCAATGCGCGATCAATTTATCGAACGGGCCCTCCTGCCGAAGTAGACGTCGCGCCGCAAGCACGAACAGCAACGCGCCCCGAGCCCTCCAGGGATTCGCCCGGAGTCGGTGGAGCGCTCCAGGGGGGCCGAAGAGGCCCGCACTTTCGATGCGCACCAGCCTGGGACCGCCGCCCACGGCTACGCGCTGCGGCCCGGGGGCGATGACCGTGACATCGTGGCCTTGGCGGCACAGGGCCTCGGCTTCGGCCGCCACGAAATGCCCTGCCGCTTGACCCGCCTGGAGCGGATAAGAGGTGGTCAGGATCGCCACGCGCATGGTCCGCGAATTTGCCCAAATATTGCGGCGTTGGCTACCTTTGAGGGATGCTTCTCGAGCCCAGGGCCAGGATCCGTGGGTCGCGGCGCCTGGGCGTTCGCTTGCCGCCTCAGGTCGTGCGCGGTGACCGTCCGGTCGGGAGGCGCGTTCGTCACGCCGAACCTGTGGTGTGCGCCCCCGAGCGGGAAGCGTTCCGCGCTCCGGTGCGCCTGCGTTATCTGGTGCCGCTCCTCGCGCTGGGTCTCGGTGCCTGGTCGATCGTGCCGCGCGCGCTTTCGTATTGGCGCCTGCATGGCGCCGCCACCGAGTTTGCCAACTACGCTGCATGTATGGTGGGCCCGACTGGGCCACTGCTCTTGCGGGATCGTCCAACGGAGTTCTGGCGTCTGGTGCGGCGCCGCTTGCTGGCGTCCCCTCCCGACGCACGGCCGTTCGCCGCCTGCACGCCTTCGCTCGAAGCTTTCGCGGAGGGCAGCGCTCGGCGCCCCTTTCATCAGGCCAAGGCGGCTGAGTTTCGCGAGTACGCGGCATTTAAACTGGAGCCGAGGCAGACGTTGTCGATCGCGGACCTGACCGTTACGAGCGCGCGCCTCGAGGAGCTGGCTCAGGCGGCGAGGCCCTTCGCGGCGGTGGACTACACTGCGCTCGTGCGCCCGGAGCGTAACGCCAAGGCGGCGCCGCACCCGATGGACTTGCCGCGGCCGTCAGAGGGCAGGGGGCTACCCGCAGCCGACCTCGGCTACTCTGCGGTGCGTGCCTCCCAGGCGGGCTATCTCGTCGTCGCCGGCAAGGGCGCCAACCGCGACGCTTTCCTTTCGCGCGACGGCGGCGCGACCTGGACCTCCGCCGATCCTAAAGAATCGGAGCTCGCGGCCAGGTCGGGTCAATGCTCGGCGGGCGAGGCGACGTCGGCGTTCCGGCTCACCCAATCCGGTGAGCAGCTGCGTGTCGAGTCGTGGCTCAGCGGCGGCCTCGAAACCAGCTTTCCACTCTCGTCGACGGAGAGCCGATTGGTGGGCTTTGCTTGTGACCGTTCGGCGGCCCTCGCCATCACCCGCGAGGACGAGATGCGGCGACCCCTGTTCCACCTGTGCCCTCACCTCGCTCCGTGCAGAGAGTTGGGGCTGCCGCTCGAGTGGCGGTCGCAGCCGAGCGAGGCGGCGTCATTTTCAGTGGCGCGCGTGCGCGGGGTGACGGTGCTTTCTGTCGCCTATGAGGGTGTCGTACGCGTCGCCTCGTCGCGCGATGATGGTGAGACTTGGACGCCCACAGTCGTGGCCTTCGACCTCCGGGAGTACCCTGGCACGCCGCAGGTCAAGAGCACCCCCATTCACCTATTGAGCCTCGACGCTCGCGTCTTGCTCTATGCTGGCTCTGACCGCCAGGGTGGGGCTTACCCGGTGCTCGGCTCCGATGACTTCGGGGCCAGTTGGCAGGCGCCCTGAGGGTCCGAACCTTCGTTCAGCGCTTGTCGTTCGCGATCCGCGCGTAGATCTTTCGCGCGGTCTCTATGAACGCACGCGACTCGTTCGGGCAGCGTGACCGGCAGGTGCGTTGCCTCGTCTTCTTGCAGTTTGGCGGGCGTCGGCTGAGATTGAGCAGCTGCTGGGCGCTGCGCTCGTCCCCGAGCTCCTGAGCCCGCGGTAGCAGGCCGAGCCGGGAGGCGCAGCCGGGCGCAAAGCGCAAGTCGTAGGCGATGGCCAGCGCCGGAGAAAACTGGCTTGCCCGCCTCGCGCTCTCGAGCGCGATCTTGGAGCGCGTCTCGAGCTCCGGTCGTTGCACCATCAAATCATACAAAAGGTCCGGACCCGTCTTGCCCATGTGTTGACTCATGACGACGAAGGCGAGCTCGGACGCCTTGCCTCTGTCATTGGCTGCGCGCGTGACGATGTAGCGCAGGTCCGTATCGGACTGCTCCCCGGGGGCGATCGAGAGCAGGCGCCGGGTCGCCTCCACGGCCTCAATCAGCGTGTCCGATTTCGTGGCAAAGGCCAGCACGAGCGCCTTCAACACCGCGGGGTCTCTAGGATAACGCTCGGACAACACGCGTAAGCCGTCCGTGCCTTCGGCGACGGCCGCCACCAGCGCGTCGTTTGGCGCATGCTGCTGGTGAGCGTCGCCCTCTGCAGTCGTCGCGGTAGGCGGGCTCGGGGCGCTGTCGGCGGTAGGGCGGGTAAGGGCGACGGGATCCTCGGCGAGGGCCGCCAGGACGGGGGCCGGGGCAGCCGCGCGATGTTGCAGCGCCAAGTAGACGAGCGCGATGCAGGTCAACGTCGTGCCCAGGGCCAATACGGGGCCGAACACCCAGCGGCGCAACAACCGGCGCGAGCGCCACCAGCGGCGGTGGCTGGCCATCGCGAGCGCGGCGAGGACGCCGATGCTCGGGAGGACGATGCTGTAACCTCGGTACGCGATACCAGGCGCCTGCCCGAACAGGCCACCGAGGCTCGGGCGCGCCAGCAGCTCATCGGCGAAGCGCGTCAGGAAAGCCGCCAAGCCATACGCGCACAGCCCCGTCAGCACGGGCGTGCGCAAACGGTGCACCCAGTCCACCACTTTGGCGCTGTTGACCCAGACATGGTAGCGCACTCGACGGATCGCCATCACCGCGGGAAACGCCGACATGGCGCCGAGTGCCCCGAGCAAGACCAACTCGGTCGTGGTCGGGTCTACCGTGGTGCCGTGCAGCGCCAGGAGCCCCGCGACTGCTCCGATGCTGGACAACACGAGGAGCGCGAAACCCGACAGCGTCCAGAAGGCAAGCCGGAGCCGCGCCCCGCGCCCTTCCTCCTCGGCGTCCGCGCGCTCGCTCGGCTGCTTCGGCGGCATCAGGCTGACGATCAGGCTGCGCTCCAGCGCCGACAGCGCTGCGTACATCTCACGCATGGTGCTGAAGCGTTGCTCGGGCTCCTTGGCCATCGCGCGTTGGATCACCACCTCGAGCCCCTCGGTGATCGAGGGCTCGAGGCTCCGAGGCCGCTCCGGCTCCCGGCTCATCACCGCCAACACCGTCATCTGCGGCGTCTCTTCCACGAAGGGCGCGCGGCCCGTGGCCACGGCGTAGAGAATGGCGCCGACGCCGTAGATGTCCGTCCTGTGGTCGGTCTGTCGACTATGCGCTTGTTCGGGTGACATGTAGCCCGGCGTGCCCATGATCACGCCGGTCTTCGTCAGCTGACTGTCGCGGTCGACGAACCGCGATAGCCCAAAGTCCAAGACCTTCAAGTTGGGCCGTTCGGGCACGCCATCCGCGAAATCGCCAACCAAAAACACGTTATGAGGCTTCAGATCCCGGTGAATGACACCCTTCTCGTGGGCGGCCTCCACGGCTTCGCACAGGCGTTTGCCGATATGAATCACGGTAGAAAACCGTAGCGGCCCGGCTTGCTCGATGTGCGTGTGCAGGTCGAGCCCCGTCAGGTGCTCACACACCATGTACTGCCAGCCTTGCGGCGTTCGCCCGATGTCGTAGGTACCCACCACGCTCGGGTGGTCGATGGAGGCGGCCGTCTCCGCCTCGCGCTGAAAGCGCAGCTGCAGGTCCGAGTTCATCGCCAGGTCGGCGTGCAGCACCTTGATCGCGAAGAGTTTGTTCGGTAGCCGCGTGTGGCGGGCCTCGTAGATGCGACCCATCCCGCCTTCGCCGAGAATGTGCTGCACCACGTAGGTGTCGTGCAGCGTGGTGCCGACGAGCGGATCGGACGGCTCAGACGGAACTGGCAGTCCGCTCCATGAGGTCGCGGGCTCATAGAACGACGTGTCCTCGGGGGCCCTCGCGTCTGCCCGTGGCGCACGGTCTGCGCTTTCGACCTGGCTGACCAATGTGATCTTCCTAGATCGGCTAACGCGGGGTTTTGCCTCCTTATTAAGGGGCGTCGCGTCGGGGAGGGGTCGTCAGCCGAGAGTTACCGTCAGGCCGGCACGAGCGCGGGCTTCTATGTAGGCGTCGCTGACACCGTAGCCCACTAGATCCCGCGCGTGCGGTTGGTTCGCGATCCAACGTACCCGCGAGTCGAGCTCCTTAGGCATGACAGGGCCGAGGCTGGAGCAGAGCCAGAGACCCTCTAGGGCCAGGGCGGGGTCGCCGATGCCAAACAGCGCGACCCGCGTAGCCCAACGCCACAGGGCCTCCCCGACCTGTGCGGCCTGCGGAACGAGGTTGGCGGTCATGGCCGAGATCAGCTGCGTGAGCTCCGGTTCCGGGGTCGCTGTGACGTGCGGGCGAATCTTGTTTCGAGCGGCCACTAGGCGTTGCGCGTCCAGACCGTCGGCTTGCCAGGGTGGAGCGAAGCAAGCCAGAAACCCTGCCACCACCGGCCAGAGGTCGATCGGCGCCATGCGCGACAGTGCGCAGGCGTTGGCCTGCGCGATCTTGAGCGCCCGAAATAACAGGAAGTCGAGCACCAGCGGCTTGTCGTGATCCAGGAGGCGCTGTCCGAACACGACGTACTGGGACTGTGCGTGTAGGCAGACGCACTCGAACCCGAGCTGCGGTGAGACCATGATCTTGGCATCATCGATGCCAAATGCCAGAACCGTGCGCCGCACCCTTGCAGCCATGGGTTCCGAGAGTGGGCTCGGATCGAGCGAGCGGGGATCGATGGCGTAGGCGCGTTCGATCGCCGCCCCCGCGGCGTAGAGCAAACGGCGGAACCCGGCGCTGAGGGGCGCAGGGGCGATCAGATCGTCGAAGCGGGGGTCGCCCGCGATCGCTCCAGCCCCGCCCAAGCCCGTGGGTTGCCCACGTATCGCCCCGAGCCCAGCGTGCGCCGTCCGCGCGGTCTCGAGATCGCCTCCGAGCCGCGAAGCGACCTCCAGCGTTCGAAACAGCGCCGGCTCGAGACGCCCCGCGAGGATCGCGTTGCGTGCGGCGTTGGTGGACCGTTCGAGGATGACGCGCGCCGCTCCATGATCGCCACGGCGCTGATAGTGCTCGACCTCGCTCTCGAGCACGCGAGGGTGGTCCGGCCATGTGCGGTGCGCCCTTTCGAGCAGCACCTCGGCTTCGGCCCTCCCGGTCAAAGTCTTGTCCAAGAGCTCCACGAGCTCCAGCAGGTACTGGCGCCGCTCTTCGTCCCCGGGAGCATGCTCGAGCAGCGCGCGTTGCTGACCGATGGCCTCTTCCCAGCGCTCCCGACCCACATAGTTGGCGATCAACCTGCGCCTGACGCTGAAGTCTGCCGGGTCTTGCTCCAGGATCGCCTGATATACCGCCCGCGTCTGCTCGACGCTGGCGAGCTCTTTCTCGTACAGGCTGGCGAGGCCTCGGAGCGCGGCGAGCCGGGCGCTGCCCTGAGCTCCGAGCTCGACGACCCGCCGAAAGTCGCGCTCCGCGCCGGCCCAATTTTGCAGCCGCAAGTGGAGCTCTGCCGAAGCGCTCAGCGTCTCGAGGTGCTTGGGCTGGCGCTCGAGCAGACTGTCCAGGATGACGCGCGCCGCCGTCAGGTGCTCAGTCTGCGAGAGCTCGAGGGCGCGAGCGAGCTCGATACCCGACGTCGGACCCGGCTCCTTCGCGCGAGCGCGTTGGCGTTCGATGAGCTCGGTGAGGCCGTCGAAGTCTTCGGAT
This sequence comes from Deltaproteobacteria bacterium, assembly GCA_043747815.1. GTDB lineage: Bacteria > Myxococcota_A > Polyangia > Polyangiales > Polyangiaceae > SZUA-265. Next base: position 92,198 of record JAYTOL010000147.1, on the reverse strand, counting down.
TTTGCGTGCAGCTCGCGCAGGCGAGCCAAGAGACCCGGGTGGGCTACGTCGAGGGCCGCGGCTTCCTGCAGAGCCAACACGCCACGAGCGCGATGCCCTAGCGTATCGAGCCAGATGAGCCCGGCTTGATACAGCGCTTCGGTCCGTTGCGTCTTGCTGCTGGCGACGGACGCCAAGGTCTCGAAGGCCTCCGCCGCCTCGGCGTAGTCCGCGTGGCTCCGCAGGACCTCGGCGCGAGCGGACAGGATCACGACACTGTCGGGTAAGAGCTCGCTGGCGCGCTCGATCTCGTCCTTCGCGAGCCCGGTCTGACCTAGACGCGCTGCGGCCTCCGCGGCGCGGAGCGATAGCGCCGCTGCGTCGAGTGGCTGGCCCGCGCGCTCGCGCAGAGTGCGGTACACGGCGAGCAAGCTGCGGTCATCCCCAGCGTCTCGCGCATAGGCGCTCTCGAGGCGCAGGGCCCAGAGCGGTGGCGTGGAGACCGTGCAAGCGCGACGCACCAGCGGTCGCGCATCCTGGAACGCGCCGCGCGCGATTTTCAGGCGCGTCGCCAGAAATGCGTAGGCCAGGCCATCGTGCTCGCCGAGCAGCTCAAAGCTCCTCTGCGCCGTTCTTTCGAGCTCGACTTCGCGACCGGAGAGCATGCTGTCGATGTCGAGGCTGCGCAGAGCCTGGAGCGAAGCAGGCTCGACAGCGACGCGCTCGCGCAGCCAAATCAACGCCTGCTCTCTCCGTCCCCGCGAGAGCTCGAGCCGCGCCAATCGTTCGTAGAGATCGCCGGCCAAGCCGGGCTCGCGTGTCTGCCGAGCCGTACGACCCAAGCTCGCAGCGAGCCAGTCCAGATCGGCGGGTTCGGTCGCCAAGCGTTCCACCCACAGCTCTGCGAGCGGCCCACCGAGCTCGCGCGCGGTGCTGACGGCAGCTCGGACATCCCCGATGCCTTCGTACAGCCGCACGGCTTCTGCCAAGAGCCGCTCTCGACCGCGAGCGCTTAGCGAGGCAGCGGCTTGCCGCCGGAAGTCGGCCTTTTCGCGCGCCGCCACCTCTCCCGCGCGCTCGCTCGCGAATTGCAGGGCCAGGTTGGTCACGTCGCGGCCGGCGAGCTCTCGCAGCCGCTCCGCGCCGAGAGCGCGATCGGTCTGAACTAGAAACAGCGCCTCGAGCAACGAAGCCAACGAGAAATCGCCCGACGCATGCGCGCGTTCGCGCTTCTTCGCCAGCCAGCGCGCTACCCGCGAGCGATCACCGCGCATGCGCGCGCCCACTTCTCCGAGCTCCTGTGCAAACGGCAGCTCTGGGTAGGTCCGCGCCGCCTCCTCTGCCAAGGCGTCAAACTCAGGGGCCGCCGGGTCCAGGCGCAGCAAGGCTTCGGTCAAGAGCAGCGCCCGGCGTGGCGGGTCGTTGCAATGCGCGGACAAGGCCCGAAGCAGAGCCGTGCTGTCGGTCGCGCCCTCGCTGAGCGCCCGGACCGCGGCTTCGCGACTGATGGGCGAGAGCATGGACGCCTGGAAGCGCTCCCGTGCAGCAGCCGCGTCGCCAGCTTTCTCTGCGCAGACGCCCGCGACGAACGAGCACTCCGCTGCCGACCCTGGCTCCTGGAAAAGCCGAGTCAAATCTCGTGACAGCCGACCGAAGTCTTTCGCTTCACGGCTCTGCTCGAGCCGCAGCGCGAGCGACCAGAAGCCTGCCCCGGCGATCGAAGACGCTTCGAGCTCGGAGAAGCGCTGCAGCCGCGCCACGGCACGTCCGAGGGCAAATTCGGCTTCGACCGGGGTCGCGGACGGCCCAAGTGCCGGGGTCGCCGCGGCCGCGCGCTCGATCGCGGAAGTGAGCGGCTTGAGCGCGAGATCTTCAGCCGGGCGGGCGCTCACGGCGCTCGAGTCGACGGGTCGTCCCATGAGCGCCGCCAGGGAGAGGCGCTCGACGGTCGAGAACGCGGGGCGAGCGGGTGAGTTGCTGCGGCCGGCGACGGGCGTTGGCGTTGCTTTGGCCGCCGCTGCTTCGCCGTGCTCGTCGAGCGCCTCGCGCAGTGCGTCCCAGTCACCCGCCGCGAGCGCGCGCGCCGCGAGCGCCCGCCTTTCCTCGCGCCCGGGATTGTCACGAGCGAGCTTTCGGAAAGCCGAGAGCACGTCCTCGCTGCGCGCCGGGGCGGCGGCTCGCCACAGAGTACCGAGCCACTGGGCGGCTGCCCGCAAACCCGGCTGGGACTCGAGCTGGCTGATGGCCAGAGCCGCGTCCGCAGGTCGCCCGCCGCTGAGCGCGCGCTGCGCTTCGACGAGTGGCACGGCGCTCACATCATCCAGTCCGAGGCGCGGCGCCTGGGCTCCGCGCAGCTGCCGGAGTAGGGCGGTAGCTTGCCGCAGAGGCTTGATGGCATCGTCGGGGCGAAAGCTGAGCTCGGGTGGCTTTTGACTCTGCGCGAGCTTGTGCACCAGGCGTTGGAGCGTCACGCGCGAGTCGGTCGGCTCACTCTGTTCAGCGGCCTCGAGCCCGGCTTCCGCGGCGCTCAGGTCGCGGTGCAAGAGACGTGAGATCTCGGCCATGAGATAGTGCGCGTGCGCGGCGATCGCAGGCGTCTTCGCCGTACGCGCTTCCTCGGGCAGAGACTTCAGCACGGCGCTGAAGTCACCGTGAGTCTGCTGCAAAGCGCGCGCTTGCCGGGCGGCAAACGGGGGCGGCACGCTCAGGCTCGCGGCTTGAAGCGCCAATCGCCGCGCGTCTGCGCGGCCTCCCAAGAGGGCACGAACCTCACTCGCGGCGAGCAGCAGTCGAGCGCGGGCGCTGGGGTCGCGCTGAGCTTTGGCCTCTGCCTCCAGCCACTCGGCGCGGCGTTCCCATGCCGGGGTCGCGCCACTGCTCGCGAGGTGTTGCGCGGCTGGCCTTTCGTCGGCGAACGCGACCGGCGACGGCTCCGGAGAGCGCTCTTGGGTGCCTCCGGTTGGGGTTGTAGACGGCGCGGCGTCTGGAGGCGTTTCAGCGGGGACCGCGCGCTCGGAGGAATGTGCCGCGTGGCTGACGCGACCGGGCGCCGGTCCGTCTGAATTGCCCGTGGCGCTCATCGAACGTTGGCCCCAAAACGTTCGCGCAGCCCCTCGAACTGCGGCGAGAGGACGAAGCTCAAGAGGCGTCGGGTGCGCTCATCCGAAGCCGCGGTCGGGCGTTCCTTGGGCGCGGCCTCGGCTAGAATCACGGATGCGTCACCCACGGCAACGGCGGCCACCCGATCCAGGCTGGCCGTTGCGGCGCGAAGCCAGGTGCCCAAGCTAGCCTGTACGTCGCGTACGGGACGCGCCAACGGCGCCAGCAGCTTGCGCGCCTTGCGTGGTAACACCCGGGCGAGCTGCCTCTCGAAGTCGCCCTGGCGCGCGTACGTCGGAGCCTCGAGCGGCACGCCCGCGAGCTTGCACAGCGCCGCGATCAGGGCGAGAACGTCGGGCTCCTCGAGTTGCACGAGGGCACCGAGCCCGCGTCTGAGCGCATACAGTGAGCGGGCGAGCTCTTGCCGCTGGAAGGGGCCCAGGGGCGCCGTTACACCCGAGCCGATGATGATGCTGGGCGGCTCGGTGGCTAGAGCGAGAACTCGCTCGGCTGCCACCGGGGAAAGATAGAGCTCGAAATCAGTCAGGGTAAACGCGCCCACCCAGGCGGCAATTTCGTTGCGAACGGTCGAGCCCGCACTTGCGGCGACTCGCTCGCGTTTGCCCACCTGGAAGGTGCTCCGCGTGGGGCCGAGCGCCTCGCTGAGATAGGGCGCGGCCAGGGAGAGCAGCGCTGGGACAGGCCCGAAGTCTTCGGGATCAGCGAGCTCGGCCAAGACGTCGTCAGCCATGGCCAGCGGAGGGATCGTGCTGATGCGCCGCTCGAGGGAGAGCAGCTCGGCCCGGCACGCGTCGGGAGCGTGGCCGAGGGACATGAGCGCGCCCAGCGTCGCTTGGCGCAGCCGCACGTCACCCAGCCGCTCGGCGATGCGAGCCAGACGCTGGAGGGCGTCTATCTGCGTCGGATCCCGACTCGACAGAGCGACCAGGGCGCTGCGCCCTATGCCGAGCAGCTTGTCGGTCGAGTGCCGGTCGAGAGCCCCGGAAAGGGCCAGGTCGAGCGCTTCCGCATCGTGCGGGATGCTGGCGAGCAGCACCTCTGCGGCGTGTCCGGCGGAGCGCGGATCTCCGCGGCGGTCCCGATGGATGGCCAGGGCCAGCCGGGCCGCCTCCGCGCGCTCTGCGGAGGTCGTGCGTTCATACATCAGCTGTTCGAGCACGCTGACCGCGTCGTCCCACGCTTCCGCCTTCGCGGCGGAGCGCGCTAAACGCTCGCGTACCGGCAGCGTGCTCAGGCCCGCACGATACAGGCTCGAGAGCACCTCAAGGGCCCGCGAGGTAGAGTCGAGTTGGTTCTCGAACAAGTCCACCGCGGCCAGCCCGATCAGCAGCCGCTGCTCGTCCGGAGCGTCGCTGCGCGCGGCGAACTCTGCCAGCTTTTCCGCTGCCTCTGCGTAGCGGCGCAGGGTTATGAAAATTTCACCGGAGAGCGCCAAGGCGCCCAGATGGTTGGGATCATTCCGGTTGACCTCATCGAGTGCCGCGAGCGCGCCGCTGATGTCGTCCGTTTGGCGTAGCGCGCGAGCGCGCTCCCAGTGCAGCTCGATGAGCTCCGCAGGCGCGCTAGCGAAGGGTAGACGCCGTTCGATCAGCGCCAGCAGGTCGGACGCTGCAGCGCTTTCACGCAGGAGCTGGAACAGACGACCAAAGCTCGAGCTTCGACTCACGTCGAGCTCCACAGCCCTCATCAGCGCGGCTTGGCCCGCCACCTCATCGTTCAAACGCTCGTAGAAGATGTCGGCGGCTTCCTCGAACATCCGAGCCGCGTGAGTGGGGTCGCGGCTCGTACTGCCCAGGGTTGCCGCCGACTCGGCCAACAGGGCAGGGTCGTCACCGCTTCGGGCCGCCGAGAGCAGCCCTTCCCAACCGCTCGGGTCGTCTGGATGAGCGTCGGTGTAGCGGCGAAAGGAAACGGCAGCCGCCTCGGTGTCTCCGCACGCGAGTTGGTTGTAGCCCCGCAGCAAGCTAAGCATGGGCTCGACCTCCTCGCCGAGCATCACGCTCACGCCCGTGAGCGCGCTGGCGCGACGCCTGGGGTCACAGCCCGGCGGCGAGGTCTCGAGGTTGGTCAAGGCAAGTTGCGGCGTCGTGCCGCTCAGAAAGCTCGCCGGCTCGGCTTGAGTGAGGTGTGCGACGAGTGCGGCGCTGGCTCTGCAATGTTCGGCCAGAGTGCCCGACACGAGTCGGGCGACGCGCTGCCGAGCCTCGCATTCTCGGCGACGATTGCCGAGCCGCTCTGTCGCCGCCAACCACTCCAGCGCCGCGCCCAGGCCTCCGCTCGTCTCCGCCCAACGTCGCGTGCTCTCCTCGAGCAGCCGCGGGGAGGGCTCGGCCTGCCCGATACACTCCAGATACCGCCACGCCTCCGCGAGCCGACTCGTGTCCGCGTTCTGCGCTGCGAACTTCTCCAGCGCGCTCGGGTCGGCGCGTACCCCGAGCGATCGCCCGAGCACCAGGTTGAGCAGCCGCGCCGCGCTCACCAGAGCCCCAGAATTTTCGTTGCCGATGCCTCGCAAAGCCGCGCTCAATTCGCTCGCGTCGCTCGCGTTCGGCGTTGGCGAGGCCGTGGCGCGTTCGAGGGCAACGAGCAGCTTTTCAATTGGATCCCCGGACGAGCCCTGAGCCGTCGCGCGGCGCGCCCAGCTGGACAGCGCCCAAGCACAGCCGGCGCCGCGCTGCTCCGCTGCTTCGAAATCCGCGCGCGCCGTAGCCTGCTCGAGAGCCCGCCAACTGAGCAGGCCGGCTTCGATATAAAGCGAGGAGGCGAACGCATCTTCTGCCAGCGCTTTTGCAGTCGTTCTCAGCACGGCAGCGGCCGCAGGCGGCCGGTCTAACCTGAGCACCGACAGCGTCCCCGCGAGTGCCGCGCAGTGGGGCTGCTGGGCGTGCACCAGCTCGAGCCGCTCGCCTGCAGCGTCGACATGGCCTGAGACGAGCAGCCGCAACGCCATGGCCCACTCCAACGCCGCTGCGCGCGCGGGATCCGCTTCGAGCTCGGATAACGATGGGCTCGAGCTGCCGGTCGCATCTCGCGCTTCCGTTCCGGGTCCGTACGCTCGCGCGACGCGCGCGGTGAGTCGCCCTTCGCGGATGTTCTCGAGCGCATCGAGTCGGCGCAGCGTCTCCGCCTCGTTGTCGTCCAGGCTCGCGCGGCGCCATAGCTCGAGCTCTAGCCCCACGCGTTCGGGGTTCTCGAGATCGCTGTCGAGCAGACGGCGTGTGGCGGCGTCGTACCAGCGGGGGTCCAACGACGCGTGAGCGAGCGCTCGTTCCACGCGCCGGACGAGCACTTTGGGGGTGCCGCTGCTCTCGGCATGGCCGAGCGCCCATCGCGCGGCTTCGGCATCCAAAGCGTGCCGCGCCCAGGTCTCCGCGGCGAGCAACCAGTAGCGACTCTGAGCAGCGCCGTCGGCCACGTCCCGTGCGACGTGTGTTAGGGCTCGGGCGTAGCCCACCGAATCGCGCGTGCCGCGCAATAGGTCGAGCTCGAGCGCCCGAGCCAGCCAACATTTGGGGTCGGCCTCGATAGCCCGACGGAGCGCAGCGAGCGCGCCAGAGTGCTCGCTCCTGGCGCTCCTGGACTCCGCGAGGCGCACCCAGAGCGCCGCCGCCTCCGCTCCCGTAGGCCCGGCCTCGATCTCCGCGAGCGCGATCGCCTCAGCTAAATCGTGGCGCCCCCCGTGCTCTGCCTGCTCCCAGAGCGCGTGCCTCACGATGGCGTGATTCGGATCGAGCCGCGACGCCCGTTCGAGGGCGACGAGCGCCGCGGCGTCTCGCCCCTGCGCTCGCTCTAGTCGTGCCAGAGTCAGTAACTTGTCGATCGCGAGCATCGGGCTCCGCGACGACACCGGAACACTCGCTCCCGAGCCGTCGGGCCCCAGCGCTTCGGTGATACGCTGCGCCTGCATATCGAGCGCATCGATGGACCAGTCGGGCCGCTGTGCAGTTTGACCGAGCGCGACGCGCTGCTCGAGGGCGCGAAACGAGACCTGCGTATCGGCGCTGCCCGCTGCACACAATAGGCCATTGGCGCGCTCGTATTCGCCGATTGAGATATATGATTCTGCGAGCTCGATGGCGAGCAGGCCGTTCCACGTCGGGTCCGTCGCGGCAGCGTGACGGCCTTCGAGCGCGCGGCGCAAGCGACCAGCGTCGTCGAACCGGCGCGCCAAAATCTCGAGGCTGAGCAGTGCCCCAGGATCGCTCGGTATCGCTTCGAGCGCGCACTCTACTGCGGTAAGCGCGCGAACGTCGTCGCGAGCATGCAACGTGGCGCACCATGCGTACGCGAGTTGCGCCCGTGCCACCTCCTCGGCGCTGTCCGCCGTACGGCACGCGTGCTCCAGCAACGTGGGCAGGTTCTTGAAGGAACGATGTCGCTCGATCAGGACGATCAAGAGCTCCAACGGTTCCTTGAAGCGCGCCAGCGCATTGACCGCTCCGAGCAGATCGCGAACGGCGATCGAATCGCGGCCGGCGAGTTGCTCTAGCACGCCGATCTCGTAACGAATCGCGGCTTTCTGCTCCGCCAATCTCGCCCCATCGAGCTCTTCACGTAGCCAGGTCAGGTTCGCCTCGAGCAAAGCTTGCTCGGGGCCTGCTTTGGGCGGCGAGGATGTGGGTAAGAGCGAGATGTGCATCGGTTAGGGCGACCTCATCCTTGTAACTCAGTTTGAGGTGCTTTTCCGCGAAGTTCCGCAGCAGCGCCTCAGAGCCGACCCGGGTCTGGGGCGAAGTACGAGCTGTCAGCGAATGTAGGCCGCCGCCGTGTGTTGGTCGAGGTGTGCCGCAAGTGTACCGGTCAGGCTCAGAAAGCCCAGATTCCGGGCGTATATACTTTTGGCACGGCGTGACGCTGCGCGACCAAACTCAAAGAGGCGAATGTTCAAAGTCGAATGCCTGGGGTGTCAGGCGCCCTATCAAGTGGATGAGAGGCGCGTGCCCGAGAAGGGCCTGAAGATGCGCTGTCCGAAATGCGGCACGAGCTTCAAGGTCGAACCCCCCGCGCAAGGCACACCTCAGACTCGAGCTCCTGCGCCGTCCCCCGAAGCCACGGCTGCGGCCGTCGTTGAACCTGCTCCGAAGGCGTTCATGACGGCTAGCATCCCGGCAGGCGCCAGGCTCGGTAAGCCGCCGGGCGGGCGCGAGGGGTTGGCTCGCACCATGATCGGCGTGTCGTCTGCTGATCTGGATCTTCTGACATCCAAAGCGGCAGCGCCCACCGCCAGCAAGCCCAAGCCTTTTCGCATCCCACGACCCAACGAGCCCAGCTCGGAAGCAGAGGGTCCGGTACTCCTCGCCGACACGCGCGGAGCTGTCCGAGCCGACGAGCCGCCGGCGTTCGAGACCGATCTACCGTCCCCGGCGCTGCGCGACAAACCGCTCAGCTTCGCTGCGCGGTCCGCGGCAGAGCGCGCCGACGCAGAGCTGCCGGCCGTCTTTGGACAGTTTGGCGGGCGGCCCGCCGAGCGAGTGCCTGTTGAAGAGGTCCAGGCGGTCCTCCCGTCCGCCGTTCCCGGCGCTGACGTTCCCTGGATGGCCGAAGAGGCACTCTCTGACGCAGTACCTGAGTCACTTGCCGAACCGAGCTCTCCGCTGAGCCTCTCGGAGCTGCCGCAACCGGTGGCGGGCCCGCTCTCGAACCTACCGGAGCTTCCTCGCCAGCGCAGTACGGCCAAGGCGAGCGCACTGGAGCTCGATTTTGGCTCCGATCTGCCCATCATCGCGCCGCCGGTACGGCGTCCGCCGCCACGGCGACCGCGTGCCGCACAGTCAGAGTCCAAGCCTCCGAAAGAAGACACTCTCGATTTGCCGGCTCGCCTCGAAGACCTGGAGGCGGGCCTGCCGGCGCTGGAGGCGGTACCCGCGGAGCCCTCTCCGACGGCGCGACGCCCCCCACCCCGTCCGAAGCCGTCGAGCCTGGATGGGCTCGATCTGCCGTCGGTGGTCGCGCGCGAAAGTATCGCGCCGGAGCTTCCACTGACGCGCGCGCCGACGCGAGAGAAACCTCGCCCGGCTGCCGCGTTCGCCGAATTGCCGAGTGTCATGGCGCTCGAGGAAGAGGCGCCGGGCCTTTCGAATCTAGATCTCCCCGCGGTGGGGTATGGCGCGTCGCCGTTCAGCTCGGCGCAGCTGCCCGCCCTTCGCAACGACTTGCCAGACGTGCTCGTGGCGGGTCTACCCGATGTGCAAGCAGCCGGTCTGCCCGACATATTATCGGCCGGTTTACCCGCCCTGCCGAACGCAGACCTGCCGGGCATCCTGAACGCGGGCTTGCCCAGCTTGAGCGGGGTTGGGCTACCCGAGGTGACGGCACAGGGGGTGAGTGGCTTTGGTCGCATCGACCTGCCCGTCGCGAGAGAGGCAGGCCTGCCAGAAGTGCGGGGAGCGGGGGTGGGGTTGGTCGAGATGGACCTGCCTGGCGTGGGTGAAATTCTGCCGGCCCTGAGCCACCCTGGGTCCTGGGATGAAGCCAATCTGCCGCTCGTCGGCGAATCGCTCCCGAGCGCCAAGGGGCGTGTCAGTCCAACGCAGGCGGAGGGTTCAGCCTTTCAGCGTACCGTCGCGCTACCGTCGCGCGATTCCACTCCCTTCGGTGACTTCGGTCCAGATGCGGAGGGCGACCCTTTCGCCGGTTCCGAAGCAGACTTCGGCGCGCCTCTCGAAGGGGCAAGTCCTTTTGGTGCGGAGGATAGCGACCCTTTCGGCGAAACCGCGGCTGAGTTTGGCTCTGCTGAGGGCGAGCCGGCGCGAGCCCGCGCCCGCAACGCGGCGGCTGGATACGGCGAGGTGGACATCGCAGGCGACGCTGCCGGCTCGGACTCGCTGCTCGAAACCGCCGACGACATGGAATTCCAAGCTATCCCGCAGCAAGAGAGCGCGCCGCCGGGTCGAGCCGCTGCCTCCGCCTCGGTACACGCGGATGCTCCGGACGTGGACGCTACGGGCTCCACCCTAGAGCTTGGCCCCGAACGTAAGGCGCCGCGCGCTCGTACGCGACGTATGGCCGTTGTGATGGCAATCTGCGCTACGGGAATCGCCGGAGGCGCGCTCGCGCTGAAGCCTGCTCTCGGACCGTTTGGGATTCATTTCATTTTGGATCAAGTCAAGCGCGGAGAGCACGAGCGCTTGCTCCAGAAGCTCGTCGTCGACGCTCGGCAGGCCGCGGATCGCGACACGCTCGTGGCCGCGCGCCGTGGCTTGGCGAGCCTCGAGGCAGCCCGCGAGATCGCCCCGCGCTTCGAGCCGCTGATGGCGCGTTCGGCCCTCGCACACTACGACGCCGTGCTGCGCTTTGGACCGCTGCCAAAGCTCGAAGCGACGGCAGACGCGGCGTTAGCCCAGCTCGATCCGGAGTCCGATGAGCTCGACCACCGCCTGGCGCGCGCGGCGCACGCCGCCGTCGCCCGCGCTAGTGGGGCAAAGGCCGCTCTCGAAGCGCTTGGCAACGATCCGGACGCGCGGGCGCTCCTGGGAGAGCTGACCCTTCGCGATAGAGATTGGGCAGGGGCCGTCAACGTCTGGACGGAGCTCGAGAAGGGGCAACCGGAGGGAGTGCGCGCCGCATTCGGGCTGGCCCGCGCCGAGCTCGGGTTGGGCCAGGCCTCGCTTGCCCTGGCTGGTGCGGAGCGTGTGCTCTCGAGTAACCCTGAGCACGTGGGCGCCCCGATCGTCATGTTGGATGCACAACGCGCGCTGCAAAACGCGAGTGATAGGAGCGCGCCGGAGAGCTCGGGAACAGAGAAGCTAGTGGCTCTGGTCAAGGGCGTGCTGCCGCAAGCGTCGCCGGGCGAGGCGGCGCTCGCGCAGAGCGTGCTCGGTGAGCTGCACCTGAACCAGGGGCGGATCGGGCCTGCCCAGCTGGCTTTCGAAGAGTCTCTGGCGATCGACAGCAACTTCCCACGGGCGCTCGTCGGGCTTGGGGAAACCCTGCACCTCTCCGGGCGTTACAGCGAGGCGCTGGCCAGGTTCGAAGCGGCGGCACATGCAGAGCCTAATTCACTGTACGCCGAGCTTGGCATCGCCAAGAGCCAGATTCAGCTCGCGCGGCTGCCCGAAGCCAAGGCCGTGCTCGCGCGCCTCGAAGGCTCCCACAAGGGGCATCCGGGCGTGATCTTCTGGATGGGAAAGGCCGAGCAAGCGTTGGGCAACAGCGACGCCGCGCTGGCGGCGTATCGCGCCTCTATCGACGCCGCGAAAGGCCGTGCCGATAGCGTCGACGCATATCTAGCGCTGGCCAAGCTACAGTCAGAATTGGGTCAGCTCGCGCTCGCACAAAAGACGCTATCGGAAGCCAGGGACAGGCTGCCTCCGAGTGGGCCGTTGCACAAGGCGCTTGGCGAAGTCGCGATGGATCGGGCCGAGTTCGCCGAGGCCTACGCACATTTTCAGAAAGCCGTTGGGCTGGAGTCCGGTGACACACGCGCTCGTTTCATGGGCGCCGTGGCGCTCACGCGCATGGGGCGCTTTCAGGAGGCGCTATCGGCGTTCGAGACCGTGGGAGAGACGGACAAGGACTTTCCTGGTCTGTCGGTAGAGCGCGGCCGGCTCTTCGAAGAGTCAGGCCGCACCGCCGAAGCCCTGAAGGAATACGAAGCCGCGTTCGCCAAATCTGCCGAGGACCCCGATCTGTGGATTCGCGTGGGCTGCGCCCGAGTAGCAGCGGGTCAAGGCGCAGCCGCCGAAGATTTATTGGAGAAGGCGTTGAAAGCTCGGCAGCGCTCGGCGGAGGCCAACTATTGCTTGGGTCGCGCCCTGTTCGATCAGGAGCGCTACGTCGACGCCATTGCGCGCCTGGAGCGCGCGCAGAGCCTGGATGGGACGCGCGCCATCTATTCTCTGTACGTGGGCTGGGTTTCAGCAGAGGTCGGGCGCCAGAGCGACGCGGAGGTCGCGTTGGACAATGCCATCGAGCTCGATAAAGGGCTCGGTGACGCCTTCTGGCAGCGCGGGCGGCTGCGGCTCAAGCAAGGCGCCGTCAAGGACGCTATTTCAGATCTGCAAAGAGCCTTGGAGCTCAAGCCGGCGCGTTCCGAGGCATTGGCCGATCTAGCCGTGGCTTACGCCGACCTAGGTAGGATGCCAAAGGCGCTCGACACCTGGGAGGAGGCCATCGCGCGCGACGCCGACAACCCGACCTGGCACTTCCGCTACGGCAAGCTCCTCAGCTCATCGGGCAACGGCGTCCTCTCCGTCGCCCACTTGAGGCGCGCGCTCGACCTCGTCAACGAATCCGAAGGCGTGGTGCCAGACGCTCGAAAGCAGAAGCCGCCGCTCTGGTTGTGGCAAGCGCACTACCTGCTCGGGCGCGAGCTCGGCGCGGTGCCGGCAGCCATCCCGCACTGGCAAGCGTACTTGCGCATGGCGCCACCTGATGATCCTTATCGGCCCGAAGCAGAGCGCGCGCTCCAGAGCTTGGGTCAGCCCTGGGCGCCACGCTAAGCCTTGCGTTAGGTCGGGGCGGGGATGATAGCCGGTCGTGCTAGCCAGTTTTGTATCGGCCAGCCCCTGCGTGTGGCCATGCGACGAAGGCGGGTGTCCGGGTTGACGACGATGGGATGGCCTACGGCCTCGAGCAGGGGCAGGTCGGTGATGCTGTCGGTGTAGAACGCCGCGTCCTCCAGGCGAGCGCCCAGTGACTGCACGAGCGTCCTGGCTCGCTGGAGCTTCCCGGATGCATAGCTCAGCGGCCGAATGAACGAGCCTGTCAGCTCGCCGTCGACGATCTCCAACTCCGAGCACACCAGATGCGGGATGGAGAGCTCGCGCGCCAGCGGTGCTGCCGCCTGGCGTAGCGCGCTCGTCGCAATGGCGACGGCGTGCCCCGCAGCCACGTGCTCGCGAACGCGTGCGCGGCCCGTGGGGCTGACGCGCTCTCGCACGTGGCTGTCAAACCAGGCCTGACAGCGCTCGGTGAGCCAACTGTCCTTTTTGCCCCGGTAGCTCTGGAGAACGTGCAGCGCGACCTGTTCCGCGTTGATCACGCCCAGCGTGTATTGCATGAGCCAGAAGCTGGTCCGCATCGCCGTCAGCAGTCCGATCTCCCCCAGATCGCGTTGATAGCGGACGTACAACTTGGCCGTGTGCGTATCGATCAGTGTGCGATCCATATCGAACAGCGCGACGATGAGGGGATCACTTGTCACCTGATCTCCCTGTCAGGGTCTGGGAGCGAGGTCAAGCCTGCGGCGTGGCGAGCGGAAAGGCGATTTGCTCGATCGCTCGCGAACGGGTAGACAAACGAGTCCATGCAAGCGCTCGCAGCCCGTCTTCTGCCTATAGCGCTCTGCCTCGCTGGCTGCGCGCGCGAGCGGCAGAGCGAGCTTCCTCCACCCGCATCGACAGCGCGCGCCGCGCAAAAACCAGCTACCGGCACCGGCTGTTCGGATGAAGAGCTGTCGCACGCCTCTCGGCGAGTGCTGCGCGGCCTCGCGACGTATTATCACGATAGCCTGGAAGGGAACCCTACGGCGAGCGGTGCGCTCTACGATCCCGAGTCTCTGAGCGCGGCGCACCGCAGCTTGCCTTTCGGTACCCGATTGCGCGTGACGCGGACCGATGTCTCGGTTTCGCCCGTCTGTGTCACCGTGAACGATAGAGGGCCGTACGGTGGGCGGCGGCGAGTGCTCGACGTATCACGTCGCGCGGCGGACGCGCTGGGTATGCTGCGAGCCGGCGTCGTGCCGGTCCGCATCGACGTTTTGTGAGCGCGCGGGGCCGCTACGCCGCTAGTCCGGCGCGGCCTCGAGCCGAGTGACGGCAGCGTCGAGCACGACGCCGCACGAGCCCTCCACCTTCAAGGCAGCGAGCGTATCGGCGCGGGTCAGGCCGTGGTTGATGACCACGACCGGTTTGCCCATGTCGACCGCGCGCCGCACGAAACGAAACCCGGAGAAGACCATGAGAGAGCTGCCGACCACCAGCAACGCCTGAGAATCCGCGAGCGCCTCGTACGCATCGCTCACGCGCTGGACCGGAACGTTCTCGCCGAAAAACACCACCGCGGGCTTGAGGACTCCTTCGCACTCCGTGCAAGTCGGGACGACGAGCTCCGGGAACGCGGCAAAGTCGAGCTCTGCGTCCCCGTCTGGCGTGACCCCGGAGGATCTCGCCAGTGACAGCCAAGGATTCTCTGCGAGCAGGCGCTCCTGAAGGGCCAGGCGCGGAAACCGGCTTCGGCAACCCAGGCATTCCACCTCAGCGAGCTGCCCGTGCAAATCGACGACGCCGTCGCTACCTGCCTTCTGGTGCAGGCCGTCCACGTTTTGAGTGACGAGCAACCGCTCCCGACCCAGGCGCTGGAAGCGCGCGAGCGCTCGATGCGCGTCATTCGGTAGGGCTCGGTGCACCCGCTCGAAGCCGACGAAGCTGCGCCCCCAATAGCGCTGGCGCACCCGCTCGCTCCGCACGAAGTCGCGGAACTGTATCGGCGCCTTGTGTTTCCACGCGCCCACCTCGTCCCGGTAGGCCGGGATGCCCGACTCCGTGCTGCAACCCGCGCCCGTGAGCACGAACCAGCGCTGGTAGCGGCCGAGCTGGCTCGCCAGGGCAAGCACGTCTTCTGCGTGAGCGATAGTACTGGGCTCGGCTGCGATATTCATGAAGACAGGCGGCTCTTGAGCTCCGCGATCAACGTGAGCGCCTCCAGCGGGCTGAGCCGGTTTACCTCCAGTGCCTGTAGCGTTTCTAGCACGCGTTTCTCAGAGGCGCTCCTGCTGACCGGCGCAAATAGGCTCAGCTGATTTTCGGCGGGCTGGACGCGCGGACGTTGCCGGCCGCTGGGCTTCAAGTCTTCACTTTCGAACGTGGACAAGAGCTCGTTGGCGCGAGACAGCACGCTGCTCGGCAACCCCGCCAGCTTGGCTACGGCGATGCCGTAACTCTGACTGGCTGGACCGTGCACGAGCCGATGCAAGAAGACGATGTCGCCTTCGAGCTCGCGCGCACTGACGCTGTAGTTGGCGATGTGCGGATCTGCGCCGAGCGCCGTCATCTCATGATAGTGGGTCGCAAACAACGTTCGACAGCGCACGGTCCGAGCCAGGTGCTCGGCCACTGCCCACGCGATCGAGAGGCCATCAAAGGTGCTCGTGCCCCGGCCGATCTCGTCCAAGATCACCAGTGAGCGCTGGGTGGCCGAGGCCAGGATGTTCGCGGTCTCGCGCATCTCGACCATGAACGTGCTCTCTCCTCGGGCCAGGTTGTCGCTCGCGCCGACTCGCGAAAGCACGCGGTCGACCAGACCAATGCTGGCGCGCCGAGCGGGCACATAGCTGCCCATCTGCCCGAGGATAACGATCAACGCCGTCTGCCGGAGCAGGGTGCTCTTACCTGCCATGTTGGGTCCCGTCACGATCCACAAGCGTTCCGCGTCGCCGACCAGCTTGACGTCGTTGGGGACGAAGCGGCCCGCGGCTGCCCAACGTTCCACGACGGGGTGGCGGCCCTCCTCGATCTCGAGCACGAGGCCGTCGTCGACGTGCGGTCGCACATAATCATGCCGATGAGCGACCTCGGCCAGAGCCGCAGCACAGTCCCATGACGACAGCTGGGTCGCCAGCGCCGACAAGCGGGCGCTCTCCGTCTTGACGCGATCGAACAAGGCACAGAGAAGATCCCGCTCGCGCGCGCGATGCCGCTCCTCGGCGTGCTCGATCTTTTCGGCGAGCTCCTCTAGCTCCGGCAAGGTGTAGCGCTCGCCGGCCGCCACCGTCTGTTTGCGCCGCCAGCTCTCCGGCACGCGTCGCACGTGCGATCGCCCGACCTCGATGTACCAGCCAAAGACCCGTGTGTAGCGCACCTTTAGCGTCGCGATGTCGACGCTATTTCGGAGCCGGGTCTCGAGCTCGGCCATGTGATGGGCGCCGCTCTCGCACAGGCCCTGGAGCTCGGCGAGCTCGGCGTCGTAGCCGCTCTGGAAAATCGAGCCCTCCTTGGGCTGCGCCGGCGGGCGCTCGACGAGCGCGCGCGCGAGCAACGCGCTGAGCTCCGGCAGCGTATCCACGGGGCGATCCGTCTCGAGCGTCTCGCGCAGGCCAGGGTCTTGGAGCTCGCTGAGCAGGGCCGTCGCCGCCTGGGCTGCAACGAGACCGTCGCGCAGCTTGCCCAGATCGCGCGGCGTGGCCTCTCCGATGCCGACGCGTACACCGAGCCGTTCGATGTCGCTCACGTCCGTGAGCTCGCGGCGCAGGCGGTCGCGCAACGCCGAATGAATCACGAACACTTCGACCATGTCCAGCCGGCGACGGATTTTGCCGACGTCCTTGAGCGGTGAAAGCAGCCGGCGCCTGAGCAGTCGTGAGCCGCCCGCGCTGCACGTCATGTCGATCGAGCCGAGCAGAGTGAGCCGAGGGTCGCCCGAAGCCGATGCCACGAGCTCGAGGTGGGCCTGTGCGGTGGGGTCGATGAGCAGGGTGTCGGAGAGCTCCCAATGGCCCATGCGCAACGGAGTAACGTCAGAGCTGGGGTTGCAGGAGCGCGCAAAGCGCAGCGCGCGCGCCGCCGCAGCGCGGCCACTCGGAGTATAGCCGAGGTCCGGCAGGGCGTCGGGCATGAGCTTCTCGAGCTCGGCGGCATCCAGGGCCGGATCCGGGCTGACCAGCGCGAAAGGGACCGTGCTCTTGACTGCTCCCAAGGTCTCGGCCAGCTCGGCCTCGACGCTGCCCCCACCTATCAAGATCTCCCGGGGCTTGACCCGCGCGAGCTCACCGAGCGCGGCCGCAACGCTCGCCACCCGCCCCAAGGAGAGCTCGCAGGTCGAGAGGTCAAAGAACGCCACCCCCACCTCATCCCTGCGCACCTCGAGCGCGGCGAGCCAGTTGTTCTGCCGCAACTCCACGTGGTCGTCGTGAGTCGCCGTGCCCGGAGTGATCACTCGCACGACGGCACGGGGGACGATGCCCTTCGTCAGCTTCGGATCAGCCATCTGCTCGCAGATGGCGACCTTGTGTCCTAGCGCTAACAAGCGGCCGATGTAGCCATGCGCCGCGTGGTGCGGCACGCCCGCCATCGGAATTTCGTCGGGCTTGTTCTTGTTGCGGCTCGTCAGCGTGAGGTCGAGCGCCTGAGCGCACAGCACGGCGTCATCGCCGAACATCTCGTAGAAGTCGCCCAGCCTGAAGAAAAGCACAGCGTCCGGGTGCGCCCGTTTGGCCTCGGCGTGTTGCTGCATGACGGGGGTCTTGCTGGCAGCCATGGCCGGATGTGTCGCCTTTCGTTTTAAAATATGGACGTCGTCGATGCCGCGACCGGGCTCCGGGGCGAAACGAACGTGATGCCCCGCGCGCTGCCGTCGGAGACGAGGAGCAGGTCCACCTCGGGCAAGAGCAGGAGGGAGTGGGGCGTCGAGCGGCTGCGTTCGACGCTGGTGAGAGGGATCGTCAAGGGCGTGAAGCCATCGGAGAATTGCCAGCGGAAGCGCATGTCACGTCGGCTCGCCTTCTGGCCTCGATACATCGCGAAGCGCGTTGTCAGGCTTTGAAAGATGCACTCGGCCCCGGGCTCACCCGGATCAATTCCGTTTGCCGTGTCTTCCACGACGCAAGCGAAGTCCTCGCCCGGCACCGCGTATCCGACCGCCGGAAGACCGCGCTCGTCCAGCGGGCAATTCTGCGAGCAACTGAGCTCAAACACGCGGCCCCTTTGCCTTTGGACCAGCGGGCTGCAGTCCTCGACGCAGCGCAGGCTATTCGGGTCGGTGGTGATGCGGTGTGGAAGACCCGTGGCAGAGCCTCGGACCACCCATTGGTGTCCGGCCCGGACCTGGAACGCAGTGGAACCGGGGAAGCAACAGGCGGCAAACTCAGCCAGGCGCGTGCGCCGGGTGTCGGAATTCAGCGTCGGATCGAAGGTCCGAGGCTCGACCAGCAGGCGGTCTTCGCTGGCAGCCACGATGCGCCAATCGCGCAAGTCCTGAGGCACCTCTGGGGGGCCAAAGAACTGCTCGCAGAGGGAGCGCCCCGTCAGGCGTGTCGGGCTGTCGTTTTCATCCGGGAAGAGCGCGGCGCCGCAGCTTGCCCCAGCGTCGGGGTCCGTCCAATAGGCATCGTCTTCCTCTAACAAGTCGCTGACGATCTGCACGTAGTCAGCGTGCCGACGCGAGAAGGGCGCTTGATCACCGCTCGACGTTACGCCCAGATCCGACGCGATGCCTCGAGTGACGTCCACGTCTTGCACGCCCGAAGAACAGAATGAGGCGTTCAGCCCTTCTTTGACCACGCCGAGGCCCGTTGCTGGATCGACCGAGAACAAGGCTTGCCCCACCTGCCGCACGACGCCTTCGTACGTGCCCGTGAAATCCTCGGCAGGAAAGTAGGCGCGGGGCTCCTGGTACGACAAGACCAGGCTGCTTCGATCTGCCGTCGCGGGATCGACGTCGAGGCGGTTGCTCGGGGCATCGGTGTTGTATTCGAGCGGTCCGATATAGAGCAGGGCGGGTTCCCCGGGCGCGTGCCGCGCCGCCAACATCTTGGGGTGCTCGCGGCCCTCTTCGGTCAGATCGGTCAAGACCGAGCGGCCCGTCTCCAGCGTCAGCGTCGGAAAAGACAATAGCCCGGCCGAGCGCGCCGCCCCGGCGGAGTTGGTGAAAAACGCCCTGCCGCGGGCGCGGTGCGGAGCCACGACGTTGCAGCTCTCCTCGCCTGAGACCGTTTGGCCAGCTTGTGAAACGTAGCCCCCCGGAAGCAGCCGCGGATCGTCGCCACTGCAACCGTAGATATCCTCGACGGGACCAGGGTTGACGCTAACGGGTCGGCGACAGGCCGCGTCGAGGTCTTCGACGTCGACCACCGCGATCTGCCCGCTGTGCAAGGCTGCGAATGCGAACACCCCGCGGAGCTTGCGCGGCGACGCGCCAGACGCCAGATCAAGGCTGGTGCGATACTCGGCAGCTGCGCTGTCCGCCGGAATGCTGGGGTCCGGGTCGCAAGCGATTCCCTCTATCGCGAGGCCGCCCGCCGGCTCTGCGAAATCCTGAAACACGAACTCGACGTCGGCCACGTCACGCGACAGGCTGATGCGGTCCGGCGGTTCGTTGGGATTAAACGGGGAGCGTTCGCGGACGACCGGGGTACGCTCTGTCGAGCCTGGGCTTACGTCGAACACCATCAAGCTGCCCGCCGTGCTGGTGGTCGAGTTGTCTACGGCGTAGACAAAACGCTTCAGCAGCGGGGTGAGCGGGCTTACGGCCACGCGCCGCGTGGTGACGACAGCGCTCGGATCCGTATAGGACCGCGGTTCGAGTGGGGGTAGGGCAGCGACCGCACACGGGTCGCTGACGTCGAGCACGTGAACGACGGGGGCCTCGCTATCGGCGATGTACAAACGCTGCTCGTCATCCAGAGCCACGTCTACGGGCCACGGCTTGTAAGCGTCGGGGACAGGTCCGTGACCGAAGCCTACCGGGCTGCAACTCGCCGAGCTCGGAACCAGATCGGGGGGCAGCCGCTGCGCAGCGTCCGTCGTGTCTGCCGAGAGCACGAAGCGTTGCTCGAAGCTGCAGGCATCGAAGCTACCCGGCTCGCGGTCTAGCAGCTCTTGAGCGTCCAGCACCCACAGCTCGCCGAGGCTCGGCAACGCGACGGCTATCTTCGAACGCCCGAGCGGCTCGCTCGCCCCCGCCAGATCTGCCGGGCACGACTCGCGCGAGGCAGCCGGCGCTTGGCCCACGAGCTCCGCTGCTTCGACGTATTGCGCGTCGCAGCTTTGCCGGACTCGAGGCGGCGTGGACAGGTCTCCGTCGTCGTCGAGCGGCGGGTCCTGGAGCAAGATCATAGGGCCCGGGGCCACCGGCAAGCGGCAGGCGGGCCAGGTGCGGATGTCGCGCAAAGGCGCCGTCGGTGGCCGCGGAGCGATGCAACTCGACGGCAGGCCGAAGATGCCCTCCCGCCCCGGTTCACGCACCCCTACGAACGATGCCACCCCGCCGCGCGTCGACACGATGGACGCAGGCTCTGCGCCAACGGGCATGAAGCTATAGCCCGGCTGCGAAGGCTCGAAGTCGATGACGGCTTCGGTCGCATTGGCGGCCAAGTCCACCAAGGCCACTTCGCCGCTGGCGGGCTGCGTGACCAGCGCATGCAGGCGCCTGCTGTTGGGGCTGTCCAGCGAATATTCGAAGTCGGGACACTCCGAGCGGTCCAGCCCGCGCGTGAACGCACCCGTGTCATCCCGACCGAGGCAGACGACGGACATCTCACCCACCGGCTCCAACGCACGCAGTGACGCCGTTGCGCTGTCTTGCCCGCAACCCAGCAGCGTGAGCGTGCCCAGCACCAGCGGCGCCGTGAGCCCACGAGCGAAGGTCGAGGCGTTCAATCGTCCCCCCGCGGTGCCGTGGGACGACCTAATGCCCGGATGATGGTGCCAAAAGTGGGGTGTCGCCGATCTAGATCGATGACGCCTACATAGGAATCGGTGAAGTGAGCCACGTAAGCCAAAGCATGAGCGCTATCGATCGCTAGCGCGGTCGGGCCGCGACCCGTCACCACCCGGGCTTCTACCACACGGGCGAGGGGGTCATAGATGCTGACCGAGCGCGAATCGAACGAGGTGACGAACACGCGCCTTTGGGGCAGCCCTTGCTCGTCGAGGATTTGTCCGACCACCGTACGTGAAGGTCCGTTGTCGATGGCTACGGCGTCAGAAACCTGCAACCGATCATTGGGAACTGCCGCCCGTCGAAGGGAGGTGCTGTTGCCCACCAAGAGCGACGCCGGCGTCGTATTCGAGAGGAACACGTCCAGGGCGATACCCGCACAAGCGCCAAGGCACGCTGTGTCTAGCGCACAGCCGCTCTCGCAAGCGCTGCGTGTCGAAGCGTCTACGGCCAAGCCGCGAACGTCGCTGGCCGCCGTCGTCGTCAGCCGATCGGCGAACGCGCGCTCCAGGAAGGGTTTGCCGTCCGCGGCGTCGACCGCATCGTAGTAGCGGATCAACTGGATGAAAGGGTTCCCGCGGAACGCCAACCAGAACCCAGGCTGATAGCTGAGCTGGCGAACGGCCAGCTCGCGATCGAGCCGCGCAACCTCGGGGATCGGAATGGCGCTCACCAGCACCGGTCGGGCGGGTAGATCCTCGAGAACGAAGCTGAGCCGAGGCCCTGCCGGTATCTCATCCCAGTCGTTGACGAAAAGCGATACTTTGCCTTCCGTCTGGTGGCTGACGATGATGGCCTCACCGTCGGCGGTAGCATCGACCGCGTAGGGCTCGATGGGCAGCTCCTCTCCCGAGCGGGTGGCCTCATCAGAGGAATCACCTCGCCGGTGATTGTCGTCGCAATCGCGCCCATTGCCTTGACCGCAGTCGAGCTCGGGCAGGCCACTCGACGCCGCGTCTCCTGCGACGTCGATCCAATGCAGCGTCGCATCGCTCCTGACCGGCACGAACAGGCGCCCGCCGCCGAAGCGATTAGGTCGATAGATGAGGTCCGTCGCGAATGCGCCCACTCCGACGCTCTCCAGCAACAGCTCGGGGCTTTCGTTGTCGAAAGGCTGGCACAACCCCGGCGCGAGCAGCCGATCCGCAGCCGACTGCAAGCCTAGCCCGCCACAGGGATCAAAGGTGGCCGGGTCGACGCACCAGTGAGTCGGCGAGATCTCGAGGCCTGCGTCATCGACGCGGGGGGTGAGGTCGCACGTCTCACCCGTGGTAGTGCAGTCCGCCTCGGACTCGCAGTGCCTCGGCAGCAGCTCGCGCAGCCGCCCTGTGTCGTACACTTGAATCGAGCCCGCGTTAAACTGCAGGTCCCAATCGCTGTTGGCGAGATACAGCCGGTTACCGTCCGGGCTTAGCGCCAGCCCGGTGGGAAAATAGATGCGGTCGAGCGGTGGTTCGCGTCCGTCGTCGGGCTTGAAGCAGCCGGCCACGCTGATGATGCCCACCAACCAGCCCAGGCTACGTAGGAGATCTCTCGCGACGGGCCGCCGAGCGGCGGGGACGAGCCGTTCATTCTGGCTCACAGGAAACATGCGCGGCGGAGCCTAGTGTCCCGATTCCAAACTCACAACGGGCATTCCGGCGACCAGAAAGGATTCACCCGTCGTCGAAAGGACGCGCTGACGATGCTTCGACCCTCTAGGCCCGAGGACGGCGCCGCGGTTAGGGGAGCGATCGACGAGCCCCTCGTCGCGGGCCGCCGCAGCGCTCGCCGATGAGCCAGCGGGCACCCGTCGCGACGGCACTCCTCGCGGCACTCTTCGCGACGGAGCCGCGTCCTGACGAACAACGCGACGGTCAGCGAGACGCGCGCTAGATTCCCACGGGACGGTGCCTAGAGGCGGCGGCTCACGGGCAACCGCGGCTCTTAGCAACCGCCGCCTTAGACAGGGACGATGAACTCAAAGGTCGACGATCACGACACCACGTTGCCGTTCTTCTTCGGCTCCGTCAGGCTCTGAGACCGGCTCGTAGAGGTCAAGCGGAAGCTCCAGACGCGGCTGCTTGGCGTCTGTTTTCCTTCGCTGTGCCTCTTCGCGTCGGCGAATCTGCTCGATGATGAACGGCGGTAACATCGGCTGCCTTTTTTTGGGGGTTTGCCGTATCGCGTTGGCATTATCCCAGTTAGATACGGGCTACTGATAATCTACACTGGGATCCAGAGCGGTCAAGTTCGACTGCGCGCTTGGTCACACAGTTCTTCACTATGTCCCCGCGTCAGGACTCCAGCCGCGGCCCCCGGCGATCCGGGCGAGCCGGCCCCAGTGCCTTGCGGAATGCTGTTTCGCATTCGGATGACATCTAAGTGGGTGCGCACCTGCCCATGGGTCGATTGGCTGACCACCGTGTAAATCGACATCGCTCGACGCTGGTCGCCGGCGTGCTCGCCATTTTGGGTCTGGCCGGCGTGGCGGAGGCGGCGTTCGAGCTCGAGGACACGGGCTGGGAAGGCTGTAGCCAGTTCTGGGAGCTTGCGAAGCAAGAGCTGGGCCGGGATAGGGTGAGGCTCATCTCGAGCCTCGACTACTCCATTCTCGCGCCGGGGGATGCGCTGGTTTTTCTACATCCCGAGGTCGAGATTCGATTTCACCCACTGGCCGCGTTCTTGGCCGCTGGCGGTCGGGCGGCGGTCATCGACGACCACGGCAAGGCCGCTCCACTCCTCGAGCGATTTCACATCCATCGCGCCAACGCGCCCACGCTTCCGGCGTTGCGGCTCCGAGATAACTCGAACCTGCCCATCGCCTTACCGGTCCCATCAGAATCCGCAGGCGATGAGCCGAGCGATCATCCGACCCTCCGCGGAGTCGATCAGGTTGTAACGAACCACCCGACGGCGTTGCGGCTCGAGCCTGGCATCGAGCTGACGCGCTTGCTGACGCTGCCGGCACGTGGGGAACCCGATGCGTTGCTGGCCGTGACCGGCGTGATCGGTGATGCGCGCGCGTGTGGCCTGGCTGCGGGAGCGGTGGGCAGCGCTCCTCCGGGAGGTCACTGCGGGCGCCTGCTCGCGATGGGGGATCCCTCCGCGTTCATCAATCTGATGTTGCGATACCCGGGCAACCGCAACTTTGCGCGCGGCGTGCTCAACTATCTTCTGGAAGACGACACCTGGGGCCGGCGAGGTGGGAACCTGTATGTTCTCAGCGGCGATTTCAGGCAAAGCGGCAGTTATGGCGCCGAGGCAGGCTGGCGTGAAGCGTTGAGCGAGCAACAAGCTGCGCTGCTCGACTGGATCGAAGAGGTCAGGAGCCATGGCCTGCCCGAGCCGTTCAGCATTGCCCTGGCTGCGATCGCTGCGATCGGGGTGGCGGTCTGGGCGGGGCTGGCAGGGGGTCAGCTGTACGTGCCGCTAGCTCCTGGTTATGTGCGGCCCGTTCCCTACGCTGCCCAGGGCGGTTTCGCAGGTCGGGTTGCAGTGCTCGGATCCAAGTCAAGTGACCGCGCGATGATCGTGCTGGATATGAAGCGGACCCTGGAGGCAACGTTGCGCGCTCGGTTGAATCTCTCGCCCACGGCGAGCACGGGAGAGATCGTCCAGGCGGCAGCTCGGAGCGATATCCTCAAACCCGCCACCGTGCGCGGCCTGGAGCAGCTTCTGCGCCGGCTTTCGGCCGGTGAGATCGCGGTGATGAACGCCCGGCGGCTTTCGGTGTCGGATCGGAGCCTGCGCGCGCTACATGAGGGCGTTCTTGATATTCTGAGCGAAATGAAGGACCAGGAGGACAATCAGCGTGACAGCCGCCCTCAGCACTGACGAACTGGAAGCCACGCGGCAAACGCTGGCGGAGGTGCGCCGTGCGGTCGCCGAAGTCTTCATCGGGGACCTGACGCCGGTCGACATGCTCTTCGTGAGCTTGCTCGCGCGGGGTCACATGCTGCTCGAGGGCGTGCCTGGAGTGGCCAAAACGACCCTCGTCAAAGCCTTTGCGGCGGCGCTCGGGTGTTCGGTGCGCCGTATACAGTTCACCCCGGATCTGTTGCCCGCCGACATCACCGGCACCTACGTGCTCAACCCGCAAAATGGGGACTTCACCTTTCGCGCGGGTCCCATCTTCGCCAACGTGGTGTTGGCTGACGAGATCAACCGGGCCCCCGCCAAGACGCAGTCAGCGCTCTTGGAAGCGATGCAAGAAGGGCAGGTGACGGTCGAGGGCCAGCGCTACGAGTTACCGCAGCCGTTCGTCGTGCTCGCGACGCAAAACCCTCTCGACCTAGAGGGCACCTACCCGTTGCCGGAGGCTCAGGTCGATCGCTTCCTGGTCCAGGTGCGCTTGGGCTACCCGTCGCGTGCGGATGAGGTTCGCATGCTGCGCGCCCACGGCGTCGCCACGCCTGAAGCCCGAACTATCTTGACGCCTCAGGCGTTGCAGCGGCTGCAATCGGTGGCGGCCCGCATTCACGTCGACGAGGACCTGTTCGAATACGCGGTGTCTTTGTCCGAATACACCCGCAGTCACCCCAAGGTGGTCCTCGGCGCGTCACCCCGGGCCAGCCTGGGGCTGCTGCGAGCAGCCAAGGGGCACGCGGTGTTGTCAGGGCGTGGCTACTTGACGCCGGACGACGTGCGAGCCGTAGCGGCCGCGGTGTTCACGCATCGGCTGGTGGTCGTGTCCGATTTGGAAGACGAAAACGCCGTTCGCGCCGGCGTCGTCGCGGCCGCCCTCAGGGACGTTCGCTATCGCCGTTCCGTGCGGCCCGTCTGACGTCCGTGCGCCCGCCGCTCGCGGGCGGCCCGCCCGAGCCTTTAGGGACGAGCCGGTGGGAGCTCGCTGGAGCGTGGTCCTCGCGGAATGGGCGGCATCGCGATGTCGCAAAAGCTCTTTTGTACGGCGGTCTCCCAGACTTCGGCGCGCTCCAGCAGCCTGCGGAAGCGCTTGTCGCTGTCGCCCTGCCCAAAGTCGCGGACTGGCCTCGGCGCAGGTCGTGACGTCGCGAGCGTTATCGCCTCCCGGACACGCTGCCGATCCGCCGGGACGTTGATGATGTGCGGGTTCTTACTGCGCCCCTGTTGGCGCGTACCGACGTTGACGGTCGGCGTGCCGTAATAGGGGGCTTCTCGGATGCCCATGCTCGAGTTGCCGACCAGCACCCGGGCATGCCGGAGCAGGACGAGCGCCGCCTCGAACCGCAGTGAGGGAAACATGCGCACGTTCGGCAGCCCGCCGAAGCTTTGCTCGTATTCGTCGAGAATGATGCCGCTGCCCTCGTCGTTGTTCGGGTAGATCGTCACCCAGTTCTCTCCCGACTCGAGCACCGCTCGGCTCAGCTCGCGCACCTCCCGCTTGAGCGTCCCGAGGCTCGTCGTCACGGGATGAAAGGCGAGTATTCCGTATTCACGGTAGCCTATCTCGTAATGCGCCTTCACCTCCTCGAGGCTCGGCAGATCAGGCGAGTTCATGATGTCGACGTCGGGGGAGCCGATCACGAAAACGGAGTTCGGGTCCTCGCCGAGCTGCACCAGGCGCCGGCGCGCCTCCTCGTTGGAGACGAAATGCACGTGGCTCATCTTGCTGACCGAATGCCGGATGACCCCGTCGACCGTGCCCGAGATCTCCCCGCCCTCGATGTGGGCGACGAGCACGTTGTTGAGGGAGCCGACGATGGCGCCGGCCAGCGCTTCGGAGCGGTCGCCATGGACGACGATCATGTCCGGCCCGATCAGCTTCACATATTGGCTGAAGCCCAGGATCGTCGTCCCGAGCGCCTGATCCATCGTGCCCCCCGAGCTGCTGTTGATGAACCGATACACGTTCGGGAAGTGACATTTCTCGAACTCGAGGACTGT
This sequence comes from Deltaproteobacteria bacterium, assembly GCA_043747815.1. GTDB lineage: Bacteria > Myxococcota_A > Polyangia > Polyangiales > Polyangiaceae > SZUA-265. The sequence goes on along the minus strand of JAYTOL010000147.1, from coordinate 65,879 downwards.
GTACCCGTAACGCGGGTCCATGTGCATGCCGGTCGCAAAGATGTGCACCTCGAACTGCGGCGGCTCGTCGAGCAGCGTCCGAATCAGCGACTTCATCTTGCCGAAGTCGGCTCGTGTACCGGACAGAAAGACGATCTTGCGAGGACGAGCCACGGCGGGGCTAGCCACCTACATCACTCCACGCGAGCAAGGCGTGCGGCGCGATGTCGCGCGTAGCGGCACGCCCCAGCACTTCCTCGTAACGAGCCGCCAGAATTTCACCCGTGCCGGGTCGCTTGACCCAGAGGTTTTCGCGGGTGAACGCCTCGCCAGCACACACCGCCGTAGTGGTGACGACGGAGGCGTAAGCAAAATCGATCGTCGGTTGTTCTTCGGGCAAGACGTCCTTCGTCCCACCTAGCGCCTCAAACACCGCCCGTGCGCCCAGGACCAAGTGGCGAAGCTCCTCGGGCGTTATGGAGATCGGTACGTCCGGGCCCGGCCAGCTCTGGTCGGAGGTGAAGTGCTTCTCCAGCAAGCGCGCCCCAAGCGGGATTGCGGCGAGGCACGTGTAGATCCCGAGAGAATGGTCGCTGAGGCCGAGCACCGCGCGGGGGAAACGCAGAGCGAGCTCGGCGAGCGCCCCGAGGCGAACCTTGGAGTACGGGGTCGGATACATGGACGTGCAGTGGAACAGCCCGTATTCGACGCCGCGTCGCTCCAGAATGGCAACGGTGCGGCCGATGCTGTCGAGGTCGTTCATGCCCGTGCTGACCAGGATCGGCTTGCCGAAGGAGGCGATGTGGTCGACCAGGGGTGTGTTGTTGCACTCGCCCGAACCGATCTTGTAGCCGACGACGCCCATGCGTTCGAGGCGGTTGGCGGCGGCGCGCGAGAACGGGGTGCTCAGGTAAATGAGCCCGCGGCGTTCGGCGTAGGCCTTGAGCTCTCGCTCCTGGGCCTCGTCGAAGGCACAGCGCTTCATGATGTCGAGGATGGATTCCTTCGCGTTGGCAGGTACGATCTTGCCTGCCGCCGGGACGTATTCATCCTCGATCACGTGCGATTGAAATTTCACGCATTCACAACCTGCCGCTGCGGCATCATCGATCATGCGACGTGCTTTGGCGACGTCGCCCTCGTGATTGATTCCGATCTCCGCGATCACGAAAGGCGGTTGGTCCGGGCCGATGTGTCTGCCGCCGATGTGCATGGAAGAGCTGCTAGCAAGGCGCGCGCCAGCGGCGATCGCGGCCCGCCGAGCGCGTTTTGGCGCTGACTTCAGGGGCCGTTCGGGCAGCACGCGCGATGGCGTCAAGCCTTTGACGGGAGCGCGTGTCGACGCTTGGCACCCGGGCCCGGAGCGGCGCGGGCGTGTAGGGCGCAGTGGCCCGCGAACGCGTCGCGCGCCTAGGGCAGGACCCAGGCCTGTTGCCGCAACCAGGCGCTGCCGTCTTCTGTCGCATGGCAGACAGGCGAGCTCTGGCCGCCCCCGAAGGCGCGCTCTTGGTGGCAGCGATATGCGCGCGCGGGGGCTCCAAGGGAGTGCCGCGCAAAAACGTTCGCCTCTTGCATGGCAAGCCGCTGATTGCTTATGCGATCGAGCAGGCGCAGGCGAGCGGGATCTTCGATCGCATCGTCGCGTCCACCGACGATACCGAGATTGCCGAGGTCGCGGCGCGCTATGGCGCCGAGGTACCTTTTCTGCGCCCGAGCGAGCTCGCCCGAGATGACACGAACAAATGGCAGGTGTTCAGGCACCTGGTGAGCGAGCTCGAGGCTGGCGGCGCGTGCCGGGTGGGCATCGTTGCGGATCTCGATACTGGCGCCGCATTGCGCACGCCCGAGGACATTGTACTTGCCGTCGAGCGGCTGCGCTCGAGCGACGCGGAGGTGTGTGTTACTGCCTACGAAGCCGACCACAACCCGCACTACAACATGGTCGAGCTCGACGCCGCTGGGCTGGCTCGTGTTTGCATTCCACAGGCCGTCCCGATCGCCAATCGACAGCAGGCGCCAGCGGTCTACAACCTCTCTCCAGCCATCTTCGCGATCCGCCGCGACGCGCTTTGGCAGCATGAGCACTGGTCACAGTGTCGGATGACGATCTACGCCGTGCCTCGGGAGCGTGCTGTCGACATCGACACCGAGTTCGATTTTCGTCTCGTCGAGTCGCTGCTCGCGCGGCAGCGAGGCGCCGCCTAGGCCAACGCTACTAAGAAGACATCAAGCGACCAGGACCATCCGTATCTTTTCGGCCTGGCTCGCGCGGTAGAAGCGCCGCAGGGTCTCTCGCCGGGCGTCGTCCTCGGCTCGGTTGATCAGTTGTGACCAGAGCTTTGCAGCCAGGCCGTTGGCGAGCCGGTAACGCTGGCCGCGCTCGGTCGCGCTCGCGTGCAAGAAGCGAACGTCCTCGTACAGACGCCGATGTAAGCTGAACAGCTCCTCTGCCGGCAGGCTCAGCATGCCCGCCGTGAGGATCGCAAATTTGTCGACTTCTGCCTGCAGCTCGAGCTCGAGCAGCGTGGTCGGCAACTCCGTGCGCGTCCGTTCCGCGATATGGATGAAGTGGCTGATGCCCTCGATGGCTTCCAGATAAGCATCCATATTGGCGACCGCGTCTTTGGTGATCAAGGCCTCCAGGGACGCCTCCGACAAGAGCACGATGATCTCCACAAAATCCGCAGATTGTCGCACGATGAGCTGCTCCCGCGTAGCGTCTGCCTCGATGCGCACGAAGGGTGCGATGGGCGGCGTTGGCTCGAGCTGGTAGATCATTTCGATCTGCCGCTGCACCCGGGTCAGCTCGAGGGCGAGCGACTCCCCGGGCTCTAAACCGCTGGCCGCGAGATCCTTCATTCTCGGGGCGCGCTCCCCCGTTGTTCCGGCCACCTGGAGTGTCGCTCCAGGGAGTATTGGACCGACTGGGTGGGCTGGTGCAGGATGTCCACTCTCCCAAACTATAGCGGCGCGAGCATTGGCTCGCAAACCGCGACGTGGTGACAAAAGGCAGCGCAGGTCTTGGAGCGAGCAATAGTGATCGTCGACCACGGTAGCCGGCACGGCCCAGCCAACGAGGTCGTGGCCGAGATCGCCCGCCTGGTTCAGCTCCGTGCGGGCGATCGGGCCGTCGTCCGCTTTGCACACATGGAGCTGTGTTCGCCCAGCCTTCCCGAGGCCATCGAGGAATGTGTGGCGAGCGGAGCGACCGAGGTGTCGGTGCTGCCGTTATTCCTCGTCCCCGGGCGCCACGCGACGCGCGACATCCCCGAGCTCGTGGCGCAGGCCCGCCGCCGCCATCCGCGAGTAGTGTTTCATCTCGGCGCCGTCATCGGCGCCGATCCGTTGCTCGCCGAGCTCATTTTTTCGCGTTCCGGCCTGCGCTGACACGTGCGGCCTTTTGGCCTGGCGCTCAGTGGATCACTAGTGGCGCGTTGGGGAACGCCGCGCCGCCGCGCTAAGCTCATCGGCATGGTTGATCATGCACGTCTAACGCCGTCGGCCTTCGTCGAAGCTCTGCAAGCGCTCGGTCTTCGCCGCGCGGCGTTCGTCCAGAGATTATTGGTGCGCCCTTCCGCGCAGGGCCAGCCAACAGCCGATGCTATCCTGTGCTCACATCCAGAGCTCGAAGCGCTCGGCCAGAGCATGCTGCGAAACACGCGAGACTATCATGGCCATCAGGCCATCTTTCTGGAGGCCGGAGAGCAGAGCGGGGCCCTGATGGGCGCCTTCCTGCATCGCACCCGACGCGGCCAGGGCATCGGCGGAGTGCGGCTCTGGCCCTACGATACGCTCGCCGACTTCCTCAACGACGGGCTGCGCCTCTCGCTCGGGATGGGCAGGAAAAACGCCCTCGCCGGCCTATGGTGGGGCGGTGGCAAGGGTGTGATCGCTCGCCCTCCCGGGCAAGGGCACACCGATCCGGCGTTCCGGGCCAAGCTGTTTCACGACTACGGGCGGTTCATCACCTCGCTCCGGGGCGCCTATGTGACCGCCGAGGACGTGGGAACGACGCCCGACGACATGGCTGAGATCTACAAGGTCACGCGTTTCGTGGCCTGTGCACCGGAGAGTGTCGGCGGCTCGGGCAATCCATCGCCGGCCACCGCGCGCGGCGTCGTCTCGGCGATGGAAGCCGCTCTAGACTACGTGGGGCTCGGCAGCCTGGAAGGCAAAGTCATCGCTATGCAGGGCGTTGGCAACGTCGGGAGCTGTATGTTGCCGCTGCTGCTCGAGCGGGGCGTAGCGAAGATCGTGGCGGCGGAGGTGTCGGAAGAAGCCGTGCGCTTGCTCAGCCACCGCTATCCGGGAGAGCGCGTGCAGCTGCGCGTCGTGGCGCTTGGCGATCGCCAGATTTTGGCCGAACCCTGCGACATTCTGGCGCCGAACGCTCTGGGCGGCATCCTCAACCCCGAGAGCATTCCAAGGCTCCGGACCAAGATCGTGTGCGGCGCAGCCAACAATCAGCTGCTCGATCAGGAGCGCGACGCGGTGCTGCTCGCCAAGCGATCCATCGTTTATGTGCCCGACTTCGTCGCCAATCGCATGGGCATCGTCAACTGCGCCAACGAGCAATATGGCAGCCTGGACAACGACCCGGCCATCAACCGTCACTACGACAGGGATTGGCCGGGCTCGATCCATCGGGTGACGCGCGCCGTGCTCGAGCGCGCAGAGACGTCCGGCGTTACCTCTGCTGACGCCGCCAATGCCCTGGCGGATGAGCTCGGAGAGCAGCCGCACCCCATCTTCCCCGAGCGTACCGCGGCCATCGTGCGCGCCTTGCTCGACCAGGGGTGGGCCGGCTAAGGGCTCCTCAACGGGATGCCTCGAGGGATTTTCCTCCCCTCGCCACGGAACCTGCGTTTGAGGCGCGAGGGTCTATCGTGACGTCGGTGAGCCCTATAGGCTAACGGACGTGCGCCTATTTCCCACACGTTCGGCTATAGACGTTGCCGTTGCGGGAGCGGCCGTCGTCCTCGCTGGTATCCTGCTGTTTCAGCCGGCCATCGTGGCGTGGGGGGGAGCGTTGATCGTCGGCCTCTCGGTGGCGCGCGCCATTACGCTGCTGAACGTCGCTCGCGTGCGTAGCGCGGGTTTTGAGATGGTCTGGCGCGGCAGCGGGCGCAGCCTTCGAATGCTCAAGGGCCAGACGCTGGCGCTTGCCGCCGAGGTCCGCAATCGGGACACTCGCGCGGCGCGTTATGTGCAGCTGCGCGTCATCGCGTCGCCGCACGTGTTGATCGTACTAGAGCCCGAGTCGGGGGAGGTGCCGGCGGGCGGGCGGTTGGAGGTGACGGTCAAGGTGACGGCCAAGCGAGTGGGGCGGCACGGCCTTTTCGGCTTGGGGCTCGAGCTTCGGGGCAGCCCCGGGCTGTTCGAAGTGCCGTTGACGTTCTCGAACCCGTTTGGGATCGAAGTATTACCCGCGCTGGCTCCGCTCGGGCGCCGTTCTCCGCCCGCGATGGGCGGGCTGGCACTCGGCGCCAGCAGCTCGCGGCGCAGCGGCGACGCCACGGAGTTCAGTGAAATCAGGGAGCATCAATCCGGTGACTCGTTGAAGCGCGTCGCCTGGAAAGCATCTGCGCGTCGGGGTAAGCTGCTCGTGCGAAAATACGAGATCGAAGATCGTGACGTGGTCTGGTTCGTGCTCGACGCGTCGGTGGATCTCTGGGCGGGTCGCGCGGGCAGCGCGCCGCTGGATCTGGCCATCGACAGCGTCGCTCACCTGTCACGGCAGCACCTGCGCGCCGGGCATGAGGTGGGCCTGGTCGTCGTCGCCAGCGGGGCTCTTCTACGGGTGTCTCCCGGTAAAGGTGCCGCGCACGAGCGGCGGTTGCTCGAGAGCCTGGCCCGCACGCCCTTCACGCTCGAACCAGAGCGCAGTGGGCTGGATGAACGCGGTGTCGCCCTCAGAGTGCTCGAGCACCTCCGCGCCCTCTCTCCGGCAGAGTCACAGCTGCTGGCAGCCACGGATCTCGACGGCATCTCCGCGCTCGCGGCACGGGCCGTTGCCCAGTCGCCTTTTCCCGACGCCAGAGTCTCCGCGACTTCACAGAGAGAGGCAGTGCTCCGGACACATCTCGCGGCGTTCGGGATCGGCGGGCCTCCGCGCCTGGAGGCCCGCAGCCCGCGAGTCGATGCGCTGCTCGCGGACACCGTGCTGACGGTCTGCCGCGGGCGGCCCGCGGCGACCCTGGTCTACCTCGTGTCGCCGATGCCGGACGAGGAGCGCTGGAAAGAGCTCAGTCCCAAGCTGCGCCAAGTGTCGCGTCGCCGGACGCAGTTGCGCTGGCTACACCCTGCCGAGGTGCCCAGTCTGGACGCCCCGGCCGACCTGGCGGGCCGCATCGCGCGCACCAGTGCGCGTTTGCGCTCTGAGAGTGATCGACACGGCGCAGAGCAGCGGTTGCGTCGCCTCGGCATCCGACCGGCGATCTGCGCTCCGGTCGAGTCGTCGCTGCTCGTGGAAGCCTCGCGTGAGCGCGCCGCCTCGGCGGACGTGGCCGGAGGGACCGTTCGATGAACGCCGATGCGAGGGACGACCCCCACCCTTCGAGCGCGAAAGCCCAACTGGCCCGCCACGGGCTTTTGCCGAAGCGCTCGCTCGGTCAAAATTTCCTCGCCGACGCGGGCCTGTGCAACAAGATTGCAACCGTGGCTTGTCCCGTGCTGCAGGGCAACGTGCTCGAGATCGGTGCCGGGATGGGCGCGTTGACAGCGCCGCTGCTCGCTCGGTGCAACAAGGTCGTGGCCGTCGAGACAGATCCAGATCTGAGCCGTGTGCTCGAGGAGAGGTTCGCCGCCGAGCGTGCGACGGGTCAGTTGACCTTGATCCAAGCGGACGTCCGAGAGCTCGACCTACCAGCGCTGCTCGGCGCGATGGACCAGCCCCGTACCCTGGCCGGCAACCTGCCGTACAATCTCTCGGGTCTGCTGCTGCGTCGAGCGGTGGATGCTGGCTCGTCGGTGGAGCGCTGTGTGTTTTTATTGCAACTCGAGGTGGTGGAGCGCCTGTGCGCCGCCCCCGACACGGCGTCGTATGGTGCGCTCAGCGTCTTCGCCCAGGCGGTGTACGCGCCCAAGCGCGCCTTCATCGTCAAACGTGGCGCCTTTTACCCCCAGCCGGGCGTCGATTCCGCAGTGGTGTCCCTCGAGCCCTTGCCTTCTGCCGCGCCGCTGTCCGATGAGTTTTCGCTGTTCGTGCGCGCGGCCTTCGAGAAGCGGCGCAAGACCTTGCGCAACGCCTGGCGCGGCGTCCTCGGCTTGACCCTCGAGCAGCTCGAGCACGTGGCGAAGGAAAGCAACGTCGACCTCGGGGCTCGTGGCGAGACGCTCGGCGTGGCAGACTTTCAGCGGGTGGCCGCGAGCGCGCGTGGGCTGCGAGGTGGCGGGCGGTGACGCGGCGATCGGCGTCCTCTGCGTGGCATATTCGCACATTCGGAGCATGGTCGCGGGCCGCCGCGGCCTGGGCGTGTGTGGGCCTGGGCTCGGCGCATACGGCGTGTGAGCCCTGGGGTAGCGCGCCCGAAGCGCGAGTCGCCGCTGAGTTTGGGATCTTCTATGGCGGGCAGGTGCAGCAGCGGCAGGACATCCCGCTCGAGGTGGACGCGAGCCGGCAACGCCAGGGTTTCCGCTTGCAGCTCACACCTCCTCCCGATCGCGCGCTCGAGGTGCGTTGGGAGCTCGGCATGCCGGGCTCCGGGCGCACGGTGCTCGATAGCCAGGGCCGTAAGGCTCGGCCGCGCAAGGTGCAGCTCGGTCAAGCCCACTGGCGGCCCGGCGCAGCCGCGTTCGAGCAGCTGCTGCAGTTCTCGCCGGGCGACCCGCTCGGGTTATGGAACATCCGGGTGATGGTAGGCCGCCAGGTGGTGATCGACCGGCCATTCCTCGTCTACGACGGCATTCGCCGCGCACGAGCGACAAAGGCCCGATCCGCCAAAGACGCTGGCTTCTGAGGCGAGCTAGCCGCCGGCGCGGTCTTCGCGTTTCTCCCTGGGCGCCAGGGCTCGGCACGCTCAGGAGGGGGGCTCGTCCGCTGGGGTCGTGGCGGCGGTCTCGACGTAGTTTTCCGGGCGCCGAGCCTCATCAAAGCCGCGCAGCGTTGGCGGCGGAGGGTCTCCGTACAGCTCGAGCAGCGCCGCTGCCCACAGCTCCTTCGCGACCAGCTCGAGGTGTTCGGCGCTGCCGAGCTCACCCGTGTAGTGGTCGAGGGCTTCGTCGGCCTCCTTCAGGTCCAGGCGGACGCGCACCGGATCCACCGCCGCCTTGTTCGAGAACCGATCCGTGAGCACGACAGCCCGGTCGTTGTGGATCTCGACATAGCCGGCGCCCACGGCCACCTGTGTCACGACGCCGCCCTTGATGAAACTGATGATGCCCGTCGCCAGGGCCGCCAACATCGGGCGATGCCCCGGCAACACGCCAAATTGCCCGTTTACGCTCGGGGCGGTGAGCTCATCGATGTCCTCGCTGAGCTGCACCCCTTCGGGCGTGACGATCTCGAGATGGAACTGGCTTTCAGCCACGGTCACTGGCCCTTGAGGCTCTGTGCCCGAGCTTTGACGTCGTCAATGTTGCCCATCAGGTAGAAGGCCTGCTCCGGCAAGTCATCCAGGGCTCCCGAGAGGATCTCCTGGAAACCCGCGATCGTCTCGCGCAGGGGCACGTATTTGCCGGCCAGGCCGGTAAACGCGGTCGCGACGAAGAACGGCTGCGACAAGAACTTTTGAATCTTTCGAGCCCTATCCACCGTGCGCTTGTCGTCCTCCGAGAGCTCGTCCATCCCCAAGATGGCGATGATGTCCTGCAAGTCCTTGTAACGCTGTAACGTGCGCTGCACGCCACGTGCGACGTCGTAGTGCTCTTCCCCCACGATCTTGGGGTCCAGCATGGTGCTCGTCGAATCGAGCGGATCGACTGCCGGATAGATGCCAAGCTCTGAGATGGCACGGGAGAGCACCGTCGTCGCGTCGAGATGCGCGAACGTCGTCGCCGGCGCCGGGTCCGTCAGGTCGTCGGCGGGTACGTAAATCGCCTGCACGCTGGTGATGCTGCCCTTCTTCGTGGACGTGATGCGCTCCTGCAAGGCGCCCATGTCCGTGGCCAGCGTGGGCTGGTAACCCACCGCGCTCGGCATGCGGCCGAGCAAGGCAGACACCTCGCTGCCCGCCTGCGTGAAGCGGAAGATGTTGTCCACGAACAGAAGCACATCCTGCCCCTCTTCATCGCGGAAGTACTCGGCGCAGGTGAGCGCGCTGAGCGCCACCCGTGCTCGGGCCCCCGGGGGCTCGTTCATCTGACCGTAGACGAGCGTGGTCTTGCTGAGCACGGCTTCACCCGTTTCGAGCTTTGACTCCGCCATTTCGAGCAGCAAGTCGTTGCCCTCGCGAGTGCGCTCACCGACGCCTGCGAAGCAGCTCACGCCGCCGTGCGCCTTGGCGACGTTGTTGATGAGCTCCATGATCAGCACGGTTTTGCCGACGCCGGCGCCGCCGAAGAGGCCGATCTTGCCGCCTTTGCGGTACGGGGCGAGCAGGTCAACGACTTTGATCCCCGTCTCGAAGATCTCGACGCTCGTGCTCTGCTCCACGAACGCGGGGGCGGGGCGGTGGATTGGCAAGTAGCGGGTCGTGGCGACGGGGCCCAGGTTGTCCACGGGCTGACCGACGACGTTCAGAATGCGCCCCAGCGTCGCCTTGCCGACGGGCATCGAGATCGGCCCGCCAGTGTCCTTGACCCTGCCACCCCGCACCAGCCCTTCGGTGCTGTCCATGGCGATGGTGCGCACGATGGATTCGCCGAGGTGCTGCGCCACCTCGAGCACCAGATTGTCCGGTGCATCGGAGACGTTCGGATTGCTCACGGTCAGCGCGTTCAACAGCGCCGGCAGCTTGCCAGGAGGGAACGCCACGTCCACCACGGGACCGATCACCTGCGTCACTCGCCCCGCGGCGGATGCCGCCGCCACGTCGGTACTAAGACTCACCATAGACGATGCTTTCGATGTTGGGCCAGAGAGCCTGAGCGGCCCCATCCGGGTACGTTCAGCCTGTGCCCGATCGCTTCCTCAGCGGTTGGGGTTGGGCGCGCCTTATCATGTTGGCCTTACCACTGCCAAGGGCCCCATAGCTAGCTGTCGCGGATTGGGCGCGAATTGCCAGAACCAGGAAGGGGGACGGCTCGGGAGTCGATTCGCGGGCGCCGTGCCGGCTACCGGCAGTAGTCCTTGCCCGGCGGCCCCGCCCGCCCTTATTGCTGGAGGTAGTGATCTCTCACGAAACGATCGAGGCAGTGCGGCACCAGGTGTCGATCGTCGCCGTGATCGGGGAACGGGTGCGCCTCGAGCGGCGGGGGCAGACCCACCTGGGTCTCTGCCCCTTTCACAAGGAGAAGACCCCCAGCTTCAACGTCAACGCAGAGCGCGGCTTCTTCTACTGTTTCGGCTGCCAGGCGAGCGGTAACGTCATCAGCTTCATCCAGCAGGTTGACGGCCTGACCTTTCCCGAGGCCGTGCGAGAGTTGGCGGAGCGGGCGGGCATCGAGGTTGTCGAGAACGGGTCGCTCACCGACCGCAAACAGGAGGCCGAAGCGCGCCGACGTCGGGACGAGCTATACGTCGCCGGCTCCGTCGCCGCCGAGTTTTTCGAACGCTGTCTCGCGCAGCACCCGCTCGGCCATTGCGCTCGTGACGAGCTTCGCCGCCGCAAATTGCTGCCCGAGTTTGCCGAAGGCGCAGCGGACGCCTTGCAAGCATTTCGAGTCGGTTACGCCCCCTATGGCTGGGACGGGCTGACCCGCCACCTACGCGAGGTGGGTTTCAACCTGCGTGCGGCGGAAGCTGTGGGCTTGATCGGCGAGCGTAAGTCGGGGGACGGCCACTACGATCGTTTTCGGCATCGGCTCATGTTCGCGGTGCTGGATCTGCAGGGCAGAGTGATCGCATTCAGCGGCCGTGCACTAGACGAGCCCTCTGCCGAGGACCTCGCGCGCAGCGCCCTCACGCCGCCGCGCAGCGCCCCCGGGCGCCCCGTGGAAGCTCCGGCCAAGTACTACAACTCGCCCGAATCCCCCATCTACCGCAAACGAGAAGCCGTTTTCGGCCTGTTTCAAGCCCGTCAAGCCATCCGCGAGCAGGACCGGTGTGTGGTAGTGGAGGGGAACTTCGACGTCGTCAGCCTGCATGCGCGCGGTATCAAACACGTGGTTGCACCGCTCGGTACGGCCTTTACCCAAGAGCAGGCCGGTCAAATCAAACGCTACACGAGCAACGTCACCTTCCTTTTTGATGGCGATGCTGCGGGGCAGCGGGCGACGGGTGCAGCGCGTGAGCCTTGCCAAAAGCAGGGCCTGCTCGGGCGGGTGGGTCGTCTCCCGCGCGGGACGGATCCCGACGAGCTGATCCGTGGGGGCGGTCGCGACGCCATCGATCGCGTGCTCTCGGGGTCGCAGGCCCTGCTCGAGTACCTAATTGACACGGCGCTGCAGACGGGATTTTCGACCGACGATTCGGTGGCGCGCGCGGCAAAGCTGCGTGAGGTGGGTGAGTTGATCGCCGCCGAGCAAGATCCTGCCGTCCGCGCCATGGCAGAACGGCACGCTGACGAAGTCGCGGGCCGCCTCGGCATTCTGGGCAGCGATGATCTCAAGGGCTTTCGGGCAATTCGCTCCGCGGTGCTGGGCGTGGCGCGCGGCCAGGCAGGACCCGAGCGGAGCGCCGTGCCCGCTCCTCCCGAACGCGCGCGCTCGCCCAGCCGGGTCGACGAGATCCGTCATCAGGTATTCGGCGCAGCGCTGGAATACCCCGACCTGCTGCTCGAGCCGCCGGTGCTGGCGCTGCTCGAGAATGTCGAGGGTGAGCTCGCGCTGGGCCTGACCGCGATCGGCGCCGTGGCGGCCCGGGGCGGCGGCCTCTCTGCGGCGATGGCCGATCCGCAGGCGTTCGTCGCTCAGTTCCCCGAGTCGCTGCGACGCAACGTGTCGATACGCTTGGCCGTTCCCGAGCTGGAGACCATCGCGGCGGCCCGAGGTGTCTTGGTGGACAACCTGCTCAAGCTTCGGCGCCTGCACCAGCGCCGGGAGCGAGCCAGCGTGGTGGAGGAGCTGCGCAAGGCAGCCGCCAGTGGCGACGTAGATATGGAACGGGACCTGTTGCAGCGCCAGTTGGAGCGCGCCAAGGCGCGGCACGGGATCGTTTGATCCGGAGGCGGCCCGCTACTTGCGCACCGAAGCGTGGACGTGCGTCCGATCCTCGAAGTAGACCCAGTCAAAGCCCGCCTCGACGGCCAGATAAGCGAGCCGACCGAGCTTGGTTGGATCCAGGTCCGAGGTGGTCAGATCCGCCGCACGGCCCTCGTAGTGCGCGCTCTGAGCTCCATGCTCACCATCTTCGTCCCAGGCTTCGGTGACCCGCGCGCTGACGCCCCGCCACTCTTTCTGCACGAGCTGGTTGAGGCGAAATAGTCGCTGCTCGAGCCGCGGGGTCATCATTCGATCGGCGCCGGTGGCCTCTTCGTCTTTGAAGACGATGTCCGTGCTCCGACTCTCGGTCAGGGCGCGGTAGTCCGCCATCCCCCGCGAGACGCGGACCATGACCGTCCCGATCGCGTCCTGCTCGCTGACGAGCGGGATACGGTCTCCCAATTGCAGCTCGCCGCTGTTGCGGGCCAGGGCGGGTCCGCGCGGAATCGAGTCACAGCTCGAGAGGTGCGTCAGGAGAATGCAGGACGTGAGGAACCGAAGCTCTTGCCAGAACATGTCGAAGGGCCGCGCCAGGTTGCGGCGCGAACCTCGAGATTTGCCGGAGCGCCGCTAGCGAGCCAACAAACTTGCGCTCAATCAGCCGCGAACCCGGATGGCCCAGGTCAGCTTCGCCAGGTTCGTGAGGACGTTCGGTACGCGTTTGAACAAGTTGATGGAAGGCGGCCGCTTCTCGAGCACGCGAATCGGAATCTCCACGATCCTCTTCTCCATCCGATACGCACGGATGACGAGCTCGCTCGCGAACACGTCCTTATCCGCCACACAGGCCTCCACGATGGGCAGAATGGCCGCGCGACGAAAGGCCTTGAGCCCGTGGGTGTCCGTCCCTCGAAACCCGAGCAGGCCTCTGAGCAGCCCCGTGTACGCGATGCTGGCGACGTGGCGCAGCATGGGGCGCTCGTCCATCGCGCCCGCGATCAACTTGGATCCGATCACCATATCGGTGCGCCCTGCCTCGAGCTCCGTGATCGCGGCCTGATGAAAATCGGTGTCGCATAGATCAATTTCGTCGCACAAGACGAACGTGCCGCGTGCCGCGCGAATGCCTTCACGCAAGGCTTTGCCGTAGTTTGGCTCGCCCACGCTCAGGGCCCTGAGCTCCGAGTACTTGTCGCAGAGCGCGCGGGCCAGCTCAGCTGTCTTGTCGCGGGAGCCGTTCTCCGCCACGATGACCTCGTAGTTCCACCCGAGCGGCTGCAGGCGTTCGCGCAGGTCGACGATGGCCGATCGAAGTATGGCCTCCTCGTTGTACACGGGGATGACGATCGAGATGCGTGGGGAGGAAGGAAGCGCGGTCATGGGGCGAGCGTCTTACTATTGCGACTCGCGATCACTCAACAGCCCCTAGAGCCGAGGGGCCGACGGCCGTGCCACCCTGGCACGCCCGAACCGCTTGAATCCTGTTGTTCGGCTGGCTGGCCATCAATTAACCATGGGAATTCGGTTTTGAAAACGGTTATCATTTAGACTATAGGCCGAGGCGCTTGTGATGATGACACTCGAGCAGGTGGTTCCTGGCGTTTCGGTGGTAGTGGAGAGAGTGGGCGGGGCCCGGCCCTTTCGCCGCCGTTTGATGGAGCTCGGAATCATACCCGGCACCCGTGTGCAAGTGCTCAGAGTCGCTCCGTTTGGCGACCCTCTGGAGCTCTCGGCGCGCGGTTGCAATCTCTCCATTCGGGCGGCCGAAGCTCGTGAGGTCCAGGTCGCTGCAGCGAGGAACGAGCAGCCTTCGGGCGCGCCTTCTCTCGTCTCGCAGCTGGCCAAAAGCGCCCCATGAGCGCAGGCGGCGGTCCTGGGGAGAGCGACGCCTTCGCTGAGCCCGTCGTTCCGCGATCGACGTCCACTGAGGCGGGTCTTATCCCGACGCTGCTCTTGGTCGGCAATCCCAACGTCGGCAAGACCAGCCTGTTCAATCGCCTGGCGCGGCGTAACGAACGCGTGGGCAACTACCCAGGGGTTACCGTCGAGAGGCGCTACGCGGAGATGACGCTGCCGTCCGGACGTCGCGTGGTGATCGCCGACGTGCCCGGGGCGTATTCGCTCAGCGCGCGCTCCAGTGAGGAACAGATCGCCCTCCAGGCCGTCCTGGGTTGGGACGACAACCCGCGCCCGGCGCTGGTGGTCGTCGTGATCGACGCCGGGCAGCTCGTTCGCAATCTGTATCTCGCGTTGCAGCTGATCGAGCTGCGAGTGCCGGTGTTGATCGCCCTGAACATGGTGGATGAGGCGGGCGATCGCGCACCGACCCCTGCGGCGCTCGGCAAGCTTCTCGGCGTGCCTTGTGTCGGGACAAACGCTCGCAGCGGCAGCGGCGTCGCCGAGCTCTTGTCTGCGATCGACGGCCGCCTCTCCACGCCACGCCGGCCACTGTTGCACGTGACCTATCCGCCCGCCCTCCTGCGCGACATCGACCGCGTCGCTGAGGCCCTGCCCAGCGATTGGCGCAGCAACGTAGAACGCGATCGGGCCCTCGCGCTCTGGGCCTTGTCCAGCCTCGAGCCCGACGACGAGCTCACGGGCATCGCGCCCGAGCTCAGGCAGCGCTGCGCCGAGGTGTGGGCTGCAGCGGGCGCCCGCGACGTCGACCGCGAGATCATCGAGAGCCGCTACCAATGCCTCGAGGCGAAGCTCGCCGAGCTGCCGGGGCTCAAGCCGGGAAGCGATGCGGAGCGTGGCCCGTCCCGTACCGAGCGCATCGATCGTGTGCTCTTACATCCCGGGTACGGCTTCGTCGTGTTCATGGGCATCATGCTCGTGGTCTTTCAATCCCTGTTTGCCTGGGCGGACCCGGCAATGAGCCTGATCGAGGCACTTTTTGGCGCCGTTCACTCGGTGCTGGTGGACTACCTGCCCGCGGGTTTCTTTCGGGACCTGCTCACGAAAGGCGTGATCGACGGCGTGGGCAACGTCGTGGTGTTTTTGCCGCAGATCCTCCTCTTGTTTCTGTTCATCGGTCTGCTCGAGGACTCTGGGTACATGGCGCGCGTCGCCTACCTGATGGATCGAGCGCTGCGTTCCGTCGGCTTACACGGCCGCGCTTTCGTGCCCATGATGAGCGGGTTCGCTTGTGCCGTGCCCGCCATCATGGCGACCCGCACGATGGAGCGCCGGCGCGATCGCCTGCTCACGATGCTGGTGGTGCCCTTGATGTCGTGCTCCGCGCGCCTGCCCGTGTACACCTTGATCATCGGCGCGTTATTCCCCCCGAGCAAAGCCTTCGGCTTCGTCCCGGTGCAGGGGCTCTTGATGGTGGCCATGTACCTTTTTTCTACGATCGTGGCGCTGCTGGCTGCGGCCGTGCTCGGCCGTACGCTTGTTCGCGGGCGCTCCGTGCCGTTGATCTTGGAGCTGCCGCCTTATCGGTGGCCCGGCGTGAGCAGCGTTTTGAACATGATGTGGCTTCGGGCTCGATCGTTCTTGAGCGAGGCGGGCAGCGTGATCCTGGGCTTTACGATCCTGATGTGGTTGCTCCTCAGTTACCCAAAGGTCGAACCCTTGCAGGAGGGAATGGCTGCCTCTACCGGGGACTCGAGCGCGCAGGTCGCGACTCCGGCCCAAGCGGACCTGCAGGCCTCGCAAGAGGCCTATCAACTGGAGCGGAGCTTCGGCGGGCGTCTCGGTAAGGCGCTCGAGCCCGCCCTCGCGCCGCTGGGCTTTGACTGGAAGATCGGCGTCGGTATCGTCGGGGCCTTCGCGGCGCGCGAGGTCTTCGTGTCCGTCATGGGACTCGTGTATGGCCTAGGAGAAGTCGGAGACGACGACGCCCCGCTGCGCGATCGCATGCGAGCGGAGACTCGCCCCGACGGCAAGCCTGTCTACACGCCGTTGGTCGGGCTGTCGCTGATGGTGTTCTTCGCCTTGGCGTGCCAGTGCATGAGCACGCTCGCGGTCGTCAAGCGCGAGACGCGCTCCTGGCGATGGCCGCTATTTCTGTTCGCGTACATGACGGCGCTCGCCTGGGTCACCAGCTTCGCCCTGTACCAAACCGGGCGCATCCTGGGCTTCTAGCTGGAGCAGCGCCGCAGCGCTGCGCTCGCCTAGAAGGTCGTCCCGACGCTGCCGTAGGCGCCGCCCGGCGTCGGCGTCACGTCGAAGCGCATGCCGGCGGAGGTGGGCTCGGCGCTCGCATCTGCCGCGCCGGTCGTTTCGCTCAGGATGAACAGCACGGTCCCGGCGGCAGCTCCCACGATCCCCGTAACGAGACCCACATCGGCAAAAGCGAACTCGCGCTCGTAAGCGGATTTGCGCTCATCGATCGTCGTCGAATGACAGATGCCGGGTGCCACCTGGTTTTCATTGTCGGTCACGCTCGGACAATCGCGCTCTAGTCCGTTCTCATCCGCGCGCCCGAGGGTCCCCAGGACCGCAAACATGCCGAAGCCAACGGCTCCGACACCCCATGCAGCATACGCGTAAGGCCGCAGCGGTGACGAGCTCTCCGCCCGGTCGAGCTCGAGCTCACCCGAGCCTGTAGGCCCAGCTCCGCTGCCGAGGTCGATTTCGATGGCTCGATTCTGAACGCCTTGCTGGGCCATGACGACGCGCATCATCGGCGCTTGTCCTGGTACTTCGATGAGTAGCTCGTGCCGACCGGGGTCGAGCGCTATCGGCGCGCCTCCGAGGGCTCCGGGAACGACGTTGCCGTCGAGCTTGATGCTGACCTCTGCGGCTTTCTCGGGCTCGAGCCCCACCGCGGACACGATCACGCTCGGCAGCTCCCGTTCCACCTCTTCGAGCCAGCGTGCGCAGTCTTTCTGCACGAAGCTCGGACACTCCGCACGAGCGCAAAAAGCCAGACGCTGCCGCGTCTCCTGAAGTTGGCCCGAAGCACGGCTCTCCTGCGCCGATTCGTAAGCTTGCGCGCAGCTGGCCTTACTGGGAGCATCCTCGGCTGCGGACGCATGACCTGCCGCGAGGCCACTCGAGGCCGAGGCGCCACCGAGGGCGACACAGCTTCGAAAGAACCAACCACCAGCACGTCGGCGTAGCCCAGGGTGTTTCATCATGCAGCTCTGCTCGGGTATACGTGAGCACGTGGACTTCGCCAATACAGGAGCGTCGCGTGCCCGAGGTGTGGACGCCCGGTCGGCGCACTCTCGGCCGACGTAGGCACACCTCGTCTTACAGGCACTTGGGCTTGAGTCGCTGAATGCCTTTGGCGTCGATGTACCAGGGCGGAGCACATTCCGGATTCGGCGCAGCCTGGGACTTGTCGTCGCTTCCACTTGCGGGGCCTGCAGGGGCGCCCCCCGGAGCCCGCGTCGATCGAGGCGGTGGTGGCGCTGCGGGAGGGGGCGGCTGGCGGTAGGCGCGCCTTCCGGGCCGGCGTGCACGTGCCCGCTCGGTATGAGGCCGCGCCGGCGCGGCTCCGGCCGCCGGCTCCACTCCGCCGTCAGCGACCTCCCGTTTTTCTGGCAGTGATTCAATTTCCAGCACGGGCGGGACTGCTCCGTTATCGGGAGCGCGCAGTGTTCCACCTCGCGGCGGCTCGCGCGAAGGGAGCGCGCGAGAGTCGGCGGCCGGCTCGGGCAATGTGGCAGGGGATGCACCCGAAGCGGCGTCCTCTATGCCGTGCTCTCGCCAGTACCACACGCCCCCCACGATGGTCGCGCCGAGCGCCCCGAGGAATAAGGTCAGCACCACCTGCCGCGCCACCGACGCACTGCTGGCCGTTGCACTGCTGCTCACCGTCAAGCTGGACGAGCGAGACGTGGTGCCGGAGCCGGCGTTGGCAAGGTCTGCGGCGTCGCCGGTGGGCGTCATCGAGCGTGAGCTCGGGGGCGAGCCCAACTCCAGCCCGCTGCTGGCGAAGGCGTTGATGCCGACGTGACCCAAATCCGCGGACGCTCGTTCGACGGCTTCGACCCGGAGGCGTCGGTCCTGCAGCGCTTCGCTTGCGTTTTGCGCTACCCAATCACCCACCACGTGCGGGGCGGCGAGCACCACGTTGCGCTCCAGCTCGACGGCGAAGTCTTTCGCCGTTTGCCAGCGCTGCTCCGGCGAGCGTTCGAGCGCACGCATGACGATATTGCTGAGTGCCCTGGGCACGCTACTCTGCACCTCGATCGGCGCGGGTATGTCGAGCGTGAGGACCTTTGCCAACACCTCACCAGGGTCGGAGCCCGCAAACAGCCTGCGCCCCGCCAGGCATTCCCAAGCCACGACGCCCGCTGCGAAGACGTCCGTGCGACGGTCGACATCGCGACTGTTGAGCTGCTCGGGCGACATGTAGCTGAGCTTGCCCTTCATCTGGCCGTCGCTGGTGGCCTGCGAGCGCATGGCGGCGGCCTTTGCCACACCGAAGTCGAAGATGCGGGCGACGCCATCGAGGCCGACCAACACGTTTTGAGGGGAGACATCTCGGTGCACGATGTGCATCGGCTCGAGCTGTTCGTTCTTCGCTTCATGCGTGGCATGGAGCCCATGCAGCATGCCGGCCAGAATGCTCACGGCGATCTCTACCGGGATGCGCTCGCCCTTCTTCAGCGCGCCCCGCACCAGCTTGGCGAGGGACTCCCCTGCGAGGTACTCCATCACCAGGAACACCTCCCCCTCGGTGGTCGCCACGTCGACGGTGCTGATGACGTTCGGATGCTGAATGCGCGAGGCCAGGCGCGCCTCTTCCAGAAACATCTCGACGAACTCGGGGTCCTTCGCAAACTGCGGGTGCAGCGTCTTGATGGCGACTGTGCGCGAGAAGCCGACGGGGCCGACCAAGCGCCCGAGGTGGATCGTCGCCATTCCGCCGGCGGCGATTTCATCAAACAGCGCGTAGCGACCCACTATCCGAGGCCGCGTGACGGCCTGCTGGTTGGTGCCTACCATGCGAAAACCGAACCGTATCCTATCAGACCTGCGGTCTTGCGGATATGGCGGGCCGGCTTACTGCCTGCCTTGGTCGTCGCGCCACGAGGCACCCGGGTGAGGATCCGTGCGCGGGGTCGCCCTGACGCCTCTGCCTTCACTCGGGCGTCATAGTTCGTCCGTTTGCCAATGCACAACATTTCATTTTGGACCGGCAGCCGCTGCGGGCGGTCAAAGCTCAGGGGTTCGCATGCGAGCCTGGCAAAGTCTCGCAGCTCGCCCGAAGTGCCTGGAAAAACCTACCTCTTGGGCCGGCCCCGGCGTACGCTTCGGTCCTATTGAGCACATTGGGCGAACTCCCCGTTGCCTCGACGGAGCTCACGGGGCCGTTGGTACGGAAGCGGATTACACTGTGTGTGGGTGGCAGCGTAGCTGCTTACAAGGCGCTGCTCGTCGCTCGACTATTGCTGCGCGCCGGGGCGATCGTCCAGCCGGTGATGACGCGAGCCGCGCGGCGCTTCGTCGGGCCTGCGAGCTTGTCAGGGCTGACGGGGCACCCGGTGCGTTCGAGTATGTTCCATGGCGTTGGAGAGCCACACGTCGAGCTGGGGCAGAGCAGCGACCTGATCGCGGTGGTGCCCGCCACGGCGGACCTGCTGGCGCGCATCGCCCAGGGTCGCGCTGGCGACCTCGTCACCGCCACCATCTTATGCGCGCGTTGTCCCGTTTTGCTGGCCCCAGCAATGCACCCGCGCATGTGGCAGCATCCGATGACGCAGTCGAACGCGGCGCGGCTCCGCGCTGTCCCCGGCTGGCAGTTGTTGGGGCCTGCCTTCGGTGAGGTTGCCTCCGGCGAGGTGGGATGGGGCCGCTTGCTCGAGCCCGAAGAAATCGTGAGGGCCATCGGCAAGGCTCTTGTGGCGGGCATCGAGCCCGCATTGCCGGCGCAGGCGCGGCTGGACGGGCGTCGCGTGCTGGTCACCGCCGGTCCAACGCTCGAGGATCTCGACCCCGTGCGCTCCCTCACCAATCGCTCGTCTGGAAAGATGGGTTTTGCCATCGCGCGGAGCGCGGCCTCGAGAGGTGCGGACGTGACGCTGATCGCCGGACCTGTTGCGCTCGACACTCCGACTGGCGTGAAAAGGATTGACGTGCGGAGCGCGCTGGACATGCAGGCGGCGCTGGCCAGTCTGCTTGGGGAGGAGCAGCGCGGCGCCGATGCGGTCGTTATGTGCGCCGCGGTCTCCGACTACCGTCCGCGCGTGAGGTCCACCAGTAAGCTCAAGCGGTCCAGCGGAGCGCTTGAGCTAGAGCTGGTTCCGAATCCCGATCTGCTCGCAGAAATTGGGCATGCGAGGCAGGGTGCGCAGCCCTTCCTGCTCGGGTTTGCCGTCGAGACCGAGGCCGGCGAGCGCCTCGTGGCAGCCGCGCGTCAGAAGCTCTCGAGCAAGCGCGTCGACGCTATCGTGGCCAACGCTGCGGCGGATGCGCTCGGCACGGACGATACTCGCGCCATCATCGTCACCCGGGACAGCGAGCAGGCGCTCGTCGGCTCCAAGCTCGCGGTAAGTGATCAGATCGTCGACTTCCTTGCCACCCGCCTGGCATAGAGCCTTGGCTATGTTCTGGGCGCTGCTCGTGGTGGTCGTGGTCGCATCGGCGGTGGGCTATGCTTTTCGGTTGCCGCTGGCTGGAGGCCTTGGGATGTGGCTCGGCGTCGGCGCGCCTTACGTCGCGCTGGCGGCTCTGGCCGTGATGCGGCTTCGGAAAGAGCAGCGTCTGTGGCCGTTGCTGCGCTTTCGTCCCGGCGACCCCTCGCTCGGAATTGGGCTCGGAGTCGTGCTGCTCGGGGCTGCCTGGCTGGTTGCCAAATGGCTCTTGCCGCTCGACACAGTGGAGCACGCCTGGCTCTTGCGCGTCTTCCTATTGATCGGCAGCGCCTCCAATCTCGAGGTGATCGGCGCCCTCCTCGTCTTGGTTGGGTGCGAAGAGCTGGTCTGGCGAGGTTGGATACAAACCGAGCTTTCGGAACGCTTCGGAGCACGTCGCGGCTGGGTGGCGGCGGCGGCTTTGTACGCGCTAGCGCACCTGCCGACGCTGTTCAGCCTGGAGGACGCTGCCGCGGGCAAGAACCCCCTGGTGCTGCTCGCGGCCCTCGGCTGCGGTCTGTGTTGGAGCTTTCTCCGCGAGCGCACCGGGCGCGTCGTGCCCGGATTTTTCGCTCACGCCACCTTTACGTATCTCGCGACCCAATCCTTTTGGCGTTTCGTTTGAAGGCCACGGCGGCGTGGCCTTCCCAACGGACTCGCTATGCTTCGGAGATACGCCGCATCTCGTCCTCGGGGACGTCGAAGTCGACATACACGTGCGCCACGTCGTCGTTCTCGTCCAAGGCATCGACGAGGTTGAGCGCAACCTCGGCGTCGCGGCCACGTAGCTCCTTGCGGTTCTTTGGGACCTGGACGAGCTTGGTGCCGATCACCTCTAACTTCGCCGCCTCCACTGCAGCGCTGATATCCTCGAGGACGTCGACCGGCGTGTACACGGTCCAATTTTCTCCATCGTCCTCGTAGTCCTGGGCGCCGGCCTCGACCGCGGATTCCATAATCTGCTCTTCGGTCGCGCTCTTGGCTATCGTCAGCGCCCCACGGCGGTCGAAAGCCCAGGCCGCCGTGCCGCTGCTACCGAGCGCTCCGTTGTGCTTGTCGAAGATCTTGCGCAGCTCCGCGACGGTCCGGTTCTTGTTGTCGGTGGTGCCCTCCACGAGCAAGAGCGTCCCGCCAGGGCCCGTGCCTTCGTAGAGGACCTCTTCGTAGCTCACGCCCTCGATTTCGCCGGTGCCTCGCTTGATGGCTCGGTCGATCTTGTCGCCCGGCATCTGTAACCCCTTGGCGCTCGAAATTGCTTTCCTGAGGCGAGCGTTTCCACTCGGATCACCGCCGCCCATGCGGGCGGAGATCGAGATTTCTCGTGTCAGGCGCGTGAAGACTTTTCCCCGAGCCGCATCGGTCGCGCCCTTCTTCCGCTTGATCGTCGCCCATTTAGAGTGGCCACTCATCGCTCTACGTTTCCTTGGCTTCTCCGGAACGCCTGGGCCCGGAGATGAAAATTTCTGGAGTTCAGGGCCCGCGGGGGCCGGCTATTCGAGGCATAGCATCAGCCGGACGCCGGGTGAAGACCGGCTCGAGTCGCACTTACCCCGAGACCACGAGGTTCGCCGGTACCCCGGCCACCGTCGTCACGAGGTGCTGGTGCTTGACGTCGACGTCCCGCGCGGCAGCTCCACGCGCAATGCACCTAGCCCAAACAAAACCCAGCCCAACAAGAGTCCAACGCCGCCGAGGGGTGTGACGGCGCCGAACGCGGTCAGCCCACTCAGGGCCATCGCGTACAGGCTGCCCGAGAACAGCGCGATGCCGACGAGCATCGCGACACCCGCTCGGCGCAGCCAAGCCGCTGGTAGGTGGGCACACGAGAGCGCCAAGAGCCCCAACGCGAGAGCGTGGAACAGATGATAGTCCGACGCCGTCTGCCACCAACCGAGGCGCCTTGCCGCATCGGGTAGCTCCGTGAGGCGCGCCTTCAGCCCGTGGGCCCCGAATGCGCCCAGCGCAACCGCCAGAAAACCATTGCCCGCGCAGGCCAAAAAGAGAAATCTTTGCATGCCTTTAGCCTAGTCCGGAGAGCGCGATGTCTGCGCGGGGTTTCTCCCGCTGTAGAGCGCCTTTCGAGCACGAAAGCCGGCTAAACGGAGGAGCTCGCCTCAATGGCTCCAGAGCCACGACGCTCGACTCCGGGTTCCGAGCGCGCTACGGCCCACATGCGCGCACTTTCCCTGCGCGCGAGCAACCACGTGAGAATTGCATCAATTTCTAGCGCCTTCCCCGTCAACTACTATCGCCAGGACGAGATCCTCGAAGAGCTTGGCCGACAGTGGGGTGGCACGACGCAGGTCATCTCTCGGCTGCGGACCTTCCACCAAAGGGCAGGGGTAGACAAGCGTCACCTGGCCCTACCCAAGGAAGACTACGACAAGTTCAAGGGCTTCTCCGCGCGCAACAAGGAATACATCCGGATCGCGGTGGACCTCGGCGCAGAGGCCCTCTCGGCGGCACTAAGGGAGGCCGAGGTCGCCCCCGCCGACCTCGACCATCTCTTCTTCGTGTCGGTCACGGGCTTCGCGACACCGTCCATAGACGCGCGCCTCGTCAATCGCTTGGGGCTGAACGCGCAGCTGCGCCGCACGCCGATCTTCGGGCTGGGCTGCGTGGCAGGCGCCGCGGGCTTGGCCCGTGCTGCGGACTGGGCAAAGGCCTACCCCGATTCAAATGTCGCGTTGCTCGCCGTGGAGCTCTGTAGCTTGACGTGGCAGCCCGATGACGTCTCGGTTCCCAACCTGATCGCGAGCAGCCTGTTTGGCGATGGCGCTGCAGCGGTGGTTCTCAAAGGCGCGGCGCGGGCTGCGAGCGGGCCGCGCATCGTCGCGTCGCGCTCCGTCTTCTATCCCGGTACTGAAGAGGTCATGGGCTGGGACATCGGCAGCCAGGGCCTCAAGGTGGTGTTGTCGTCAGGTGTCCCCGAGTTGGTGTGCGGGCACGTCGCGGGGGACGTGGATAGCTTTCTAAAAAGCCATGGCCTGTCGCGAGCCAACATAGCGCACTGGGTCCTGCACACGGGTGGCCCCAAGGTGCTCGAGGCCTTCCAAGAGGCGCTCGGCGTTACCGAGCAGGACCTCGCGTTGAGCTGGAGCCAGTTGCGGACGAACGGCAACCTGTCGAGCGCTTCCGTTCTGATGGTGCTTCGGGACACCTGGCGGGAGCGCCAGCCAGCGCCCGGTAGCCACTCGCTGCTGATGGCGATGGGGCCCGGCTTTTGCTCGGAGATGGTGCTGCTCGAGTGGTGACCGCGTGGCTCTTCTCGGCCTTCATTTCGCTGCTCGTCGTGGAGCGTGGCTTCGAGCTCTGGCTCAGCCACCGCAACGCCGCTTGGGCCAGAAGCGCCGGGGCAATCGAATACGGGCAGCGGCATTTGATCTGGATGAAGCTCCTACACACCTCGTTTTTCGTGGCCTGCCTCTCCGAGGTCTGGCTGCTCTCGCCGCCGTTCATCCCCGCGCTCGGCGGGCTGTGTCTGGTCGCCGTACTCGGCTCTCAAGCGCTACGCTACTGGGTCATTGCGACGCTCGGCAGGCGTTGGAACGTGGCTGTGCTGGTGTTGCCGGGCGTCTCGGCGGTGAGCTCGGGGCCCTTTCGTTTTTTGAAGCATCCCAATTACCTGGCCGTGGTGGTGGAGGGGATCGCCGTTCCGCTCCTGCACTCCGCGTACCTCACCGCCATCTGCTTTAGCGCCTTGAACGCTTGGTTACTCGCCGTTCGCATCCGGTGCGAGGAGAATGCGCTGGCAGTGCACGCGGACTACGCAGAGCGGCTTGGGGATCGAGGTCGCCTATTGCCGACGCGGTCGAGTCGCGCGTGATGCAATGGGACCTGATCATCGCCGGCGGCGGTCCGGTTGGGCTCGCGACCGCCATCGCGGCACGCCGCCGCGGCCTCTCCGCTGTCGTCATCGAGAGGGCCCCAAGCCTTCCAGAAAAAGCGTGCGGAGAAGGGCTGATGCCGGGGGCGGTCGCGGCGCTCGCGGTCCTCGGGATTAGCTTGGATGAGGGCTTTGAGCTCCGCGGGATCCGTTTCGTGGATGAAGGTGACGTCGCGTCCGCGCGTTTTCCCGAGCGGCAGGGTCGCGCCCTCAGTCGCGCTCGCCTGATGCAGGCACTCGACGCCCGGGCACGCAGCGTCGGTGTGGAGATAATGTCGGGCCACACGCTGCGTGATTTCCGTTACGACCGCCGCGTGCTCAGCGCGGAGATTAGCTCCGCGGGCGGCGGCATTCGCTCCGTTGCCGGCCGCTTGCTCGTGGCGGCGGATGGGTTAAGGAGCCCGATTCGGCGGCGCCTTGGTTATGAATTGCCGCCGCGGGGGACGCCGCGTTACGGTATGCAGCGCCATTATCAGCGCGCTCCTTGGTCGGACTGGGTCGAGGTGTACTGGCACGCTCAGGCGGAAGCGTACGTCACGCCGCTGGGTTCCGACGGCGTCGGGGTAGCGGTCTTGAGTCATGGCCGCCCCCGCTCCCACGAGGAGGTGCTCGCGCTCTTCCCGGCGCTATCTACGCAACTCGCGCACGCCACTGCGCTCGGCAGGGTGCGTGGGGCCGGTCCGCTCGAACAGAGGGTCAAGAGCGTGCTGGGGCCGGGAGTCGCGCTCGTCGGCGACGCCGCGGGCTATCTGGACGCCCTGAGCGGGGAAGGTCTGGCGCTCGGTTTCCGCTCTGCCCTGGCGCTCGTCGAACGCTTCGCCACGGGCGAGCTCTGGCTGTATCCGCGCGATCACTCGCGCCTTTGCCGAGCCTACTATGCCATGACGCTCCTGATGCTCGAGCTGGCGCGGCGTCCGCGCTTGCGGCGCTCGGCAGTTCGTTTCCTGAGCACGCGGCCCGAGCTGTTTTCTGATCTGCTCGGCATCGCCGCGGACTCTATCGTCACGCCCTCGTCAAAGCTCGGCTCGGCCTTGCGTTGGCTTGCCGCGGAGCCGGACCCCCCTGGGGGCGGGTGAGGCCGACGTCCCCGTCTTGGCTCAGTGTTTCAACCTGAGCAGCTCGAGGGGTCGTTCCGCTTTCGGGTCCTCCCGAGTGAGCTCTGTCGCGAAGCTCTCGACGCTTGCCAATCGGGAAGCAATGCCTGCGGAAACTGCCAAGTGTGTGCCGAGGGCTCGTCCCGGTGCGTTGCCTGTCTGGAAGACCCGGTTTGCCAGGCGGGTCAGGCGTGTTTGGGTAACGAGGTCATATCCGCGCCGCCATCGTGGGTATTTGCACCGCGGGCCCTGCCGACGGCGGGACCTGAGGCCGAATAGGGTGCCTCAGAGCGCGGCTCGAAGCGGCGCCGCGCTTGACCCAGTACGCCCCACAGCACACCCTGCGGCCGCGACTCGTGGTTTCGGGCGCCGAGAAGGAATGCATATGAAAGCACGCATCGGGTACCTCGTACCCGAGTTCCCAGGGCAGACGCACACCTGGATCTGGCGCGACAAGCGGGCTCTCGCGGAGTTGGGCATCGAAGCGGACCTGGTGTCCACCCGCCGACCAAAGCTGATCATCCACGATTGGGCCGAGAGGGCTCAAGCCATGACTCACTATCTCGTGCCGATGTCGGCGCACGACTTGCGCGAGGCCATGGCGGCCCTGCTCTCGGCCGGTCCCAAGGCGCTCTCGCGCTGCCTGCTCGTGGCGCTCGAGGTCAAGGGCGTGACAGTGACCCAGCGTTTGCGTCTGGTCGCGTTGATCGTGATCGCGGGCCGCTTCGCCGCGTTGGCGCGGGAGCGCGGCTGGTCGCAATTTCACGTCTTATCCGCCGGGGACGCCGCGCACGTTGCGGCCTTTGCTTCGTACTTGACCGGTATCAACTACAGCTTGACCCTGCTCGCTCCGATGGACGGCTATGGCCCGAACCAGAAGCAGAAGTGGCAGGACGCCTCATTTGCCCTGGTCATGTCGGAGAAGCTCCGAGCCGAGGTGGAGGAGCAGTTGGGCGACTCGGCGCCGGAGCGCATCGAGATCGCGCCCATGGGGGTCGATCTCGATGATGCCAAGCGTAAGCTTCCGTACAAGCCGTGGCGGCCCGGGGAGCCGTGCCGCATCTACACGTGCGGCCGCCTGCATCCCGTCAAAGGGCACAAGCATCTGATTCAGGCGTTGGCGCTGGTCGTCGCCCGCGGCCACGAGGTGCGGCTCGTCGTGGCGGGTGGTGAAGAGGCAGGAGGGACCGAGTATCGAGACGGTCTGCTCCAGCAATTGCGGAGCCTCGGCCTAGAGAGTTGCGTCGAGTTTTTGGGTGCGGTGACCGAACAACGGCACCGGCAGGGGATCGAAGGCGCTCACCTATTTGTGCTCGCTAGCCTGGACGAGGGCATCTCGGTGGCAGCGATGGAAGCCATGGCCATGCAGACTCCGGCAGTCGTGACGGATGTGGGCGGCATGCGGGAGCTCGTCACCCCGGGGGAGGACGCATTGATGGTCCCGTCCGAAAACCCAGAGGCCCTCGCCGACGCAATCTGTCGCATCCTCGACGATCCCGAGCTGGCGATGCGGTTGAGTGAGAGCTCCCGTCAAAAGATCGCCCGACATTTTCACCACCGGCGCAGCGCCGAGGCACTCGCCGCCTGCCTCGGCATTGAGCCCGGTTGAGGCACTGCGCCTAAATTACCTGAGACCCGCGTCCGGAATCGGCCATCCGAGCGACATTGGCGCGCATATTGTCAGCGCCGCACTCACCTGCTGCAAGGCTGTCGCCGCCAAGCGCACGACTGGAGCACGCCGCTATCGCGGTTCAGAACCGCACCCGGTCAGAGTTTGTGGCGTTGGCGTTCGCGTCGTGCTCTTTTAGCCTTGAACTTGCCCGGCTCGTCGGGAGACTTGAGGATCGCACCCATGAGGAGTCATTCGTAACGCGCCATGGCCCACCGCATCCCATTCAATCGACCTTACGTTTCAGGCAAAGAGCTCGACTACGTCAGCCAAGCCATTGGCCGCCGCGAGATTGCGGCGGACGGTCCCTTCGCAAAGGGCTGCGTGCGCATCATCCAAGAGCGCTTTGGTATCGCCAAGGCGCTGATGATGCCTTCCTGCACTGCGGGCCTCGAAATGGCCGCGATACTCTGTGACGTGCAGCCCGGCGACGAGGTCATCATGCCGTCGTACACGTTCGTGTCTACGGCTAACGCTTTCGTGCGCTCCGGGGCGCGTCCCGTGTTTGTGGACATCCGCCCGGACACGCTGAATATCGATGAGGCGCTGGTGGAGGCCGCCATCACGCCGCGTACAAAGGCGATCGTGCCGGTGCACTACGCTGGCGTCGGCGCGGAGATGGATACGCTGACCAGCATCGGCAAAAAGCATGGTATTCTGGTCGTCGAAGACGCCGCTCAAGGCGTCCACGCCTACTACCGAGGTCGCGCGCTCGGATCGCTCGGAGACCTGGCGGCGTACTCCTTCCACGACACGAAGAACTACGTCTGTGGCGAGGGCGGTGCCCTCGCGATCAACAACCCGAAGCTGATCGAGCGCTCGGAGATCATCCGCGACAAGGGCACGAATCGGCAGAAGTTCTTTCGCGGGGAGATCGACAAGTACACGTGGGTCGACGTCGGCTCGTCTTTCCTGCCGGCAGAGCTGGCGTGTGCCTTCTTGCAGGCGCAGCTCGAGCTCCTCGATCCCATCCTGGCGCGCCGCCGCGCAATTCACGAACGCTACACGGAGCAGCTCGAGCCCCTGGAAAGAGCGGGCGTTCTCCGCGGCCCCCGCGTCCCCGAGCATTGTCGGCAGAACTACCACATGTTCTACGTGCTGCTCGCCGACGAGAAGGCACGCGAAGGACTGGCGAGTCATCTCCGCGAACGAGGCATTCAGGCAGTCTCGCACTACGTGCCTCTGCATCTGTCGCCCATGGGCCGCCGTTGGGGTTATCGGGATGGGTCGCTGCCTGTGACTGAAGACTTGTCAGCGCGCCTGTTACGCCTGCCGCTCTACTACGATCTCACGCCGGCGGATCAAGATGACGTGTGCCGGGGCATCAGCGAATTTCTGCAGCGTTGAGCCATACATCAGGGAGGCGGGCCGCCGCCTCCCTGCAACACGCAGCGGCGGAGGCGGGCCGCCGCCTCCGTGGCAATGGCGAGCCTCAGCGCTTGATGTCGCGGTTGGCGATGCCCGTATAAATCTGGCGGGGTCGAGCGATCTTCTGTTCTTTGTCCATGAGCAGCTCTTCCCATTGAGCGAGCCAGCCTGAGGCGCGCGGAATCGCGAACATGACGGGGAAGAGATCGATCGGGATTTCGAGGGCCTGGTAGATGAGCCCCGAATAGAAGTCCACGTTCGGATAGAGCTTGCGTGAAACGAAGTAGTCATCTTGCAGGGCGATGCGCTCGAGCTCGCGAGCGATCTGCAAGAGCGGGTTCTTCTTCCCCAAGATGTCGAACACGCGATCAGCCAGGCCTTTGATCACCTTGGCACGGGGATCGTAGTTCTTGTAGACCCGGTGGCCAAAGCCCATGAGCCGCCGCCCGGACGTTCCGCTCTTCAGATCTTTGATGAACTGATTGACGTTCTTGATGTCGCCAATCTCGTCGAGCATGTGCAGCACGGCCTCGTTGGCACCGCCGTGTAAGGGCCCGTAAAGCGCTGCAGCAGCTCCAGCCACGGCCGAATACGGGTCGGCCTGGGAGCTACCGATCGCACGCATGGTGTTGGTCGAACAATTCTGCTCATGGTCGGCGTGCAGGATGAAGAGCACGTCCATAGCCTTGACGATGTCGGGATGAGCCTCGTATCGCGCTTCGGAACCTCGTTTCATCATGCTCAAGAAGTTGGCGGTGTAGCCCAGTGTCGCGTCCGGATAAATGTACGGCTTACCCGTCAGATGGCGATGGCTCCAGGCGGCCAATATCGGTATCTGCGCCAGGATTCGCACGATTTGCCGGTGACGGGTCTCTGGGTCGAGCACCTGCTTCGCGTCAGCGTAGAACGTGCCGAGCGCCCCCATCGTGCTCACCAACATGCTCATGGGGTGCGCGTTGTGGAGGAAGCTTCCGATCAGCCCTTTGAAGTTCTCGTGCACCGAGCTCTGCTCGGTGATCTCGCGCGAGAAGTTATCGAGCTCGGAATCGCTCGGTAGCTCACCGTTCAATAGAAGGTACGCCACCTCGAGGTACGTGCACTTCTCGGCGAGCTGTTCGATGGGGTAGCCGCGATGCCGCAGGATGCCCTTGTCTCCATCGATGAAAGTGATCGACGAGCGGCAAGACGCCGTGTTCATGAACGCGGGATCGTAGCCCATCAAGCCGAAGTCGTTCTCGTCGACTTTGAAGGCGCGCAACCCCATCGTGGACACGGTGCCGTCGACGATCGGAAGCTCTTGGGTTTTGCTGGTGCGGTTGTCGGTGATGGTCAGGGAGTTCTTGGTCGACATCGAATTTGGTACCGATTGAGGGTGATAACGTCTTCTGGATTCGTTGCAAGCCGGAGGGCCCGAGCCCTACCTCGAGCGGCCATGGCGACGGCGTCTCGAGGTTCTAACGCGATTTCGAGCAAATGGGGGCAGCCACGGAGTCTAAATTCGGGGAGCTCTCCAGACCACTGACGTTTTCTGGGCAAGGCTCGCGGGCTTTGGCATGTTCGCTGTCGTGAAAATGGAGCCTTCCGGAAGTGTCCGCTGCCCGGTGCTGACACCATCCTCTGATGGACGGATGAGCGTCTGGAAGGCTTTGGGGGCGTGCTTGCTGATGGGGGCGTGCTCGCGCGCGGGGCCACTCGACGATCAGGCCCTTGCCTCGACTGCCCCACTCGATGTTTCGCCCGAAGAAACACCCTTGGATTTTGCAGAAGCAGTTCCCGTGCCGCCTGCTGATGGGCCGACGATCGCGCCACTGAAGATGGCCTCACCAGTTTACGGCAAACCCGACAAGCAGGCTGAAAAAATAGGGTATCTGCGGATCGGGGCACGGCTCGCACGCTCCGAGGAGCCAGTATCCATGCGGGGCTGTGCCGGCGGATGGTACGCAGTACGTCCCGTTGGTTTCGTGTGTGCGGACGAGGACACGACCCTACGTCTGGATCACCCCGTGGTGCGAGCCATCGACGTCGAGCCGGACCGTTCCAGGCCCATGCCCTACTCCTACGCATTCGTTCGCGCCATCGCACCGAACTACGTCCGCGTTCCCAGCAAGGATGAGCAGCTCAAATCAGAGATGCGCCTCGACCGTCACCTGCGCAATTGGGAAAAGCTGACCCATAGCTGGGATGAGCTGACGGTAGGCGCTAACGACGTACCGCTCGGCGCCGACGGCCTGGCTAATGGGCCAATCCCCGAGCACGCGCGACCGCTGGATATGAGTGCCCGCTTCGGCGGAAAAGGCTCGGAGGACGTGCCGTGGTGGCTCGAAGGCGAGCGACAGATCCCCAACATCGCCGCCTTCGACGTGCCTCGCAACGCCCTCATCGCGAACCGCGCCCAGCGTCACGCAGGAGTGGCTCTGATCGGTACTTTCGTCGCGGACGAGTCGGCTCAAAGGCGTCGCTTCGCGATCACGACGGATGGGCGGCTGTTGCCCGCGGACAAGCTGAAGGCAGATTCAGGCTCGCCGTTTCATGGTCAGGACCTGCGGAGCATTGGCCTGCCCGTGGCGTTCGGCTGGAAGAGCTCAGCGAAGTTCTGGATCCTGGACGGGGCGCAGCTCGAGCCGGGGCCGCGCTTGTCCCGACGTGAGCTGGTTCCACTCACCGGGTCCGTGCGCGTGA
Source organism: Deltaproteobacteria bacterium (assembly GCA_043747815.1). Taxonomy (GTDB): domain Bacteria; phylum Myxococcota_A; class Polyangia; order Polyangiales; family Polyangiaceae; genus SZUA-265. The sequence goes on along the minus strand of JAYTOL010000147.1, from coordinate 34,490 downwards.
TGGGTGGCGAGCGCATGGTCGAGGCCAGAGATGGGCGATGGTTGCGCAGCGATGACCTGCGCGTGGCTGTCAAGCCTCGCGAGCTGCCCTGGTTTGCCACGCAGGACAGGCGTTGGATCGATGTCTCGCTGGTCAACCAGGTGCTGGTGCTTTGGCAAGGCGCCGAGCCCGTCTACGCCACGCTCGTCTCGACGGGGCGAGACGGCTTTGGCGATCCCGATACGACGCTGAGCACCCCGCAGGGCGTCTTTCGAATCCAGCAAAAGCACGTCACAACAACCATGGATTCGAACGCCGCGGACAACGAGTTCGAGCTTCGCGACGTGCCCTGGGTCATGTATTTCAAGGGCGGCTACGCGCTCCACGCCGCCTATTGGCATGACGACTTCGGTCGCATGCGCTCACACGGTTGCGTGAACCTCTCGCCCATCGATGCGCGCTACGTCTTCGAGTGGTCGCTGCCCGACGTGCCCGCGCATTGGCACGGCGCCTACGCTTCGACGAGCTTCGGTGACGGCACGATCTTGCGGATCGCTCGCTAGCGCCAGCAGCCCATCGAGCGCGTCGCTGACGCTCAAAGCAGCTTGAAGCCGAAGCGCGGAGCGACAAACGCCGCCGCCGCCCCGAGTAGCAAGAGCACCACGATCACCCATATCCAGTTGCTGGAGCGGCTGGCTTCTTGGGCAGCGGCAAAGGGCATGGGCGCCGGCGCTGGCTCGTGACCAGAGGGGAAGTGCCCCATGCCTTCGTCGCGTTGCACGTCGACGCCGGCATAGGTCGCCGAGGGGAGCTGTGTAGCGGGATCCGCCTCGAGTCGTGCCCCCGGAGCGCCCCAGGGGGGAGCGGCTGGCGAAGCCGCCGAAGTGTCCACGTGGGCCACGCCTGGCGAGTGCTTGCTCGCGCCGTTATCTCGCCCCGAGACCAGCGCGAAAGGCTGAGGCTCCCTCGATTCATCGTCGTCATCGCGCGAGCCAGGAAGCTCGCTCGAAGCGCCATCGATCGCTTCGACGCGCGCTGCCGCCTTACGCGGTGGGGGCGTCGATGGCGTTTTGCGAACCGTCAGCTCCGATGGCAACGCACCCTCCTCGTCAGCGTCGGCCAAGGCCGTCGCGATTTCGGGGACCTCGAGCAAGGTCACCCAGGTGGGCATGCCGTCAGAAAATACGAACGTCTCGAGCTTCACCGCACCAGCTTGAAAGGCCTCGACGATCTCGGCCGTCGTCATCCAGCGCAGGTCCTCCTTCGTGAGCGCCACGCGCCAACGATTGGGGCTGGCGCCCGCCGGAGGCAGCGTAAAACCTCGGGTCGCGTCGGGCATACCTGCCTTGGGGTCGCCGAGGAAGAGCTCCGCGATGGGCGAGGGTGACCGCTTGACTCCCCGCTCGGGCTTCGGCGGAGGGGAAGCTCGCACCTCTCGCAGGCGCTCTGCAGGGGCTTCTAGACCTCCCATGATGGTATGCGCGACGGGCCTCGGTGATGGCCGCGACTCTGGCTCTCGATCGGCACGCGCAGGCAGGGGCTCCGGAGAGACGCTGGCTGGCGCAGGTCGCGCGGACCTCCTGGCGGGTGTGGACGTCACCAACGGTGGATCTACCTTTCCATCGACGACGATGGAGGCGTTACATCGCTTGCAGTGGATGCGGACCTTCTTGTCCTGGATGCGTTCGTCGGAGACGGCATACTTGGCTGGGCACTGTCCGCACTGTACTTTCATGGCGTTCTCGTCGAGTGCCCGCACGCGCGAGCGACTTCTGCAGCGACCGTCATCCCGTCACTTTGCCGCACAGCCTAGAACATCGGACGAAAAAAACCCAAAGAGGCGCGAAAGCAAGCTGACCGAGCGCGTGTTCACCGCGTAGCGGAGCAGCGCTCGAGGCTGCTAAATCAGCGGCTCGCCGCGGTGGGGCTCGGCTCGGGTAGGCCTTGGTGCGCGTGGATGCCACCACGCTCGCTGGGGAGAATGCGCCGAAGACCTGCCTCTATCGGGCGTATGCCGGCGAGAACGTCGCCGCGATCGAGCACGATTTTGACCTCCAGCAATTGGGGATTGGCTAAAGTCGGCGCCTTCGTGACAGAGCTAAAGATTCCTGGTCCGCTTGGCCGGCCACGGCGCGCGATGGCCTGGTTCGAGGAGCACTATTGCCGCGCCGACCTGCGCTGGCTCGGTGTCTTCCGCATCTTTTTCGGGCTGTTGCTGATCGCGGACCTGGTGCGGCGGTGGGCGGCAGCCACTGACTTTTATACGAACGACGGGGTCCTGCCGAATCACTTCTCTCTCTTCAGGCCCCTGGGCAGGGAGGTCTTCTCGATCTACCACGCGTTCTCGACGCTGCCCGAAGTCAACGTCGCGTTTGGGCTCACGCTGCTCGTGTTCCTCGCGTTCACCTTGGGCTACCGCACACGGCTCTTCCACGCGCTCTCGTTGCTCTGCATCACGAGCCTGAATTCTCGCAACCTGCTCCTCGAAAACGGGGGCACGGTGGTGATGAACCTGTTGTGCTTCTGGACGCTTTTTTTTCCACTAGGGCGCCGGCTCTCGCTCGACGCGCTGTTCAAGTCGTTGCAGAGAGAGCGCGAGCAGGGCGCCGCGGATCTCAACCGTCGCACGTCGCTGTCGGATGAGGCGCAGGGGTTCTATTCGCTGGTGGTCTTCGCACTGCTGTTGCAGTGGAGCGCCATCTACTTCTTCAACGTTGTCCACAAGACGGGCGTAGGTTGGCGGAACGGCTCGGCGATCCACTGGTTCCTCTACCAAGATCGCATCGTTACCTGGTTCGGCATCTTCGCCCGTGAGCATGCTCCGTACTGGCTCTTGCGTGGGTTCGCATATGCGACGTTGGTCGTGGAGGGCGCGCTCGCGGGCGTCCTGCTCGTCCCGTTCGGGCAGGTGTGGTTCCGACGCCTGGCCTTCGTGCTTGCCGTTGGGCTGCATGGAGCCATCGCCGCTACGTCGAGGCTCGGGCCTTTTTCGTACGCGATGACGGCGTTCTTCATCTGGACGCTGTCTGCGCAGGACTTTCGCTGGTTGGGCCGGCGCTTGGTCTCCCCGGCGCCTCACTTGACGCTGATTTATGACGCCGACTGCGGGATCTGCTTTCAGATCTGCCGTATCCTCAAGCGGCTCGATCTGCAGCAACACCTGCGCTTCGTCGGTAACGATCAACGCGATCAAATCCCCGTCGAGATTTCGGACGCCCTCATGGATCAAACGGTAGTGGTGATCGATCGCGGTCGCCATCTCACGCACGAGCGCGCGCTCAGCGCGATCCTCACGGCGTTGCCGCTCTGGAGTTTTGGCCTAGGGCTGTGGCTGCGAGTGCCGGGGCTGTCGCGGCTCGGTCGCCGGCTCTACGCGATAGTAGTCCGGAACCGCTATGACATCTCCGCGTACCTCGGCTTCGGCGTGTGCGGGGTGAAGCGTGCGGGTCCTCTGCCCGCCGCGGCTCCCGCCGAGCCTGAGCCCGCCAACGCCGAGCGTCTGTGGCCCTCGGTGTTACGCAGCCCTCGAATTTTCGTGCGCGAGGCGTTGGTGCTGATCGTGGCGGTGATGTCGACGAACCAGTTGCTCATGGACAACGATTGGGCGCGGCGCCGGGTGCCGAACGCGAGTCAGCCTGCGCTGTTGCAATCGGTCGTCGATCGGTTGAGGCTATATCAGGGGTGGCGGATGTTCGCCCCGGAGCCCCCGTACGAGGACGGTCGGCTCGTGGTGGATGCGCGGACAATCGATGGTCGCAAAGTCGACCCCCTCACGAACGGGGCGCCCGAGTTCGATCCTGAGACCCCGGTCGGGTGGGGCCACTCCCAGCTCTGGTGTGACTACCACTTGAAGATGTACTTCGCGCGGTATGCGGCCAATCGCCAACACCTCAAGGACTACCTGCTAAACTGGCATCTGCGCACGGGGCGACCGGAAGATCGCCTGGTGGCATTCGAAGTGTGGTGGGTGAACGACAAGTCGCCCCCGCCCGGCGCTACGCACGGGGAGCCCCAGAAACCCGTGTTGTTGCTCTCGTCCGGGCAGGTCTCTGACTCGGGCGCTGAGCCGTGGCTCAAGCGCGGCGAGCGGACGTCTCGGGCACCCTGACGAAAATCGCGCGCGCGCTCGCCGACGCGTAATTCCCATCGCTTCCGCAGGTTCGCGAGATTACGCTGGGGGCCGCCGTGTTCTCCGCAGACGTTCTAGCGCTCGCAGCCTACGAGACGATAAAAATCTGTGTGCCGACGATCATCGATGGCCTGCTCGGGCGCGTGAACGCGCGCGTCTGTGATCAACGGCTGGAGAGTTGGTCGCGAGGGCTGCTGCGCGTCGCCAAGGTGAATGTCGCGACCCTCGGGCGGGAGCACATCGTTCCGGGCGAGAGCTACGTGGTGATGAGCAACCACCAATCCCACTTCGACATCCCGGTCATCTTTCAAGCCTTGGGTATTCCGATGCGGATGGTCGCCAAGCGGGAGCTTTTTCGCATTCCGGTCATGGGCAGCGCCATGCGCTACTCTGGCTTCGTCGAGGTGGACCGCTCCCGGCATACGAAGGCCATGCGCAGCCTGTCCGCCGCCAGGGATCGGCTCAGGCAGGATCAGACCAGCGTCTGGATCGCGCCCGAGGGCACCCGCAGCAAAGACGGCCAAATGGGCAAGTTCAAGCGAGGCGGGTTCCACATGGCGATCGACGCGGGCTTGCGCATTTTGCCCGTAGCGGTCGACGGTAGCTTTCGCATTCACCGAGCGGGAGAGCTGCAAGTGCACAAGCATCAAAGCGTCAACGTCAGCGTCCGCCCCCCAATCGACGCGCCGGGCTACGGGCGAGCGCGCACCGATGAGCTCGTCGCTGCGGTGCGCACGAGCATCCTCGAGGGCTTGGGTCTCTCGGCGCCGGCGCTCGGCGGCAGCCGCGTCTAGTGCCGCGTATTCATTGACGCCGGCTGTGGCCGCTTAGGAACAGCGCCTGGCGCCCCCCGACGCGGCCCGCCCGGACTGCGCCGTTATCTGAGGACGCCAGCGAGCTTCGGCGTCAGGAGCTCCGAGCGACCCATCAGGTAGCGATCCACCTCGCGAGCTGCCCGGCGGCCGTCAGCGATGGCCCAGACGACGAGCGACTGGCCCCGCTGCGCGTCACCCGCTGCGAACACGCCCGGCACACCGGTCATCAGATTGCGGTTAACTTTGACGTTGCCGCGTTCGTTCAGCTCCAAGCCGAGCTGTGCCACTACCCCCCCTGGCTCGGGGTGCACGAAGCCCATGGCCAGCAACACCAAATCGGCCTCGAGCTCGAACTCGGAACCTGGCACCGCTTCGAGCCGACCTTCCTTGGGCTCCAGGCGAACGCAGCGGATCCCCTTTACGTTGCCTTCGCCCAAGAACTCCGTAGTGGCGACAGCGAAGGTCCGCTCTACGCCCTCTTCGTGGGAGCTCGAGGTGCGGTACATGAGAGGCCAGAGCGGCCAAGGCGTGTGCAGCGCCGGCTCGTCCGGCGGTCGCGGCATGAGCTCCAGGTTGGCGACGCTGGACGCGCCCTGGCGGTTGGACGTCCCGACGCAATCGCTCCCGGTGTCGCCCCCACCAATCACCACCACGCGCTTGCCGCTCGCCAGGATGTCGGCACTCGGGTCCAGGGCATCCCCCGCGTTCCTTCGATTCTGCTGGGTGAGGAAATCCATGGCAAAGTGGATGCCCGACAGCTGACGGCCGGGAAGGGTCAGATCCCGCGGGACACGAGAGCCGATGCACAAACAGACGGCGTCGAACTGGTCTTGAAGTTGCTGCCCGGTGACGTCCGTCCCGATGTCCACGCCGGTGCGGAACGTGACGCCCTCGGCACGCATCTGCGCAAGGCGGCGCTCGATGACGCTGAGCTCCAGCTTGAAGTCGGGGATGCCGTAGGTGAGCAACCCACCGAGGCGATCGTCACGCTCGAACACGACGACGTCATGCCCGGCCCGAACGAGCTGCTGCGCAGCGGCCAGGCCTGCGGGACCCGAGCCAATGACCGCCACGCGCTTGCCCGTGCGAACCGGTGGCGGCTCCGGCTTTATCCAGTCCTCTCGAAAGGCAGTGTCAGCGATCGACTTCTCGATCAGCTTGATCGCGACGGCATCATCGTTGATGTTGAGCACACACGCCGCCTCGCAGGGCGCCGGGCAAACTCTGCCGGTGATTTCCGGGAAGTTGTTGGTCTCGTGCAGTGAGGCGGACGCCGCTTGCCAGTCACCTCGATAGACGTGATCGTTCCAGTCGGGGATGAGATTGCCGAGGGGGCATCCCGTGTTGCAAAACGGAATGCCGCAATCCATGCAACGCGCGCCCTGTTCCTGAAGCCGCTGCGGCTCGACGGGCAGCTCGAACTCCTCGTAGTTCTGGAGGCGCTTCTTGACGGGAAGTTTGGAGGGTTCTTCCCGATCGAACTCCATGAAGCCGGTAATTTTTCCCACGATGCTCTGCCTTCGGATGCTCTGCCTTCGGATGCTGATCGCAGCTAGCCTTCACAGGCCTTCTGCCTTTAGACGTGCGCGTTGAACCCTGACCTGGTCGCGAGTGCCGCTCCCGCCGGAGCCGTAGTCAACCGCCGGCCGCGTGTCGCGGCTCCCTCTCGCTGCGTATTTGCAGCTTGCGCTCCTGTGCCGCCTCGGCCCGTTCTCCGAGCACGCGGCGCCATTCGTTGGGAAACACTTTGACGAACTGGCCCACGCTTGCATTCCAGGCGCCGAGCAATCGCTGCGCCTTCTTACTGCCGGTGCGTTCGACGTGCTCTTCCAACAGCGCGCGCAGCGATGCGATGTCCTCCGCGTCGTTCAAGCGCTCGAGCGTAACCATCTCGGTGTTGCAGTGGTTACTAAATTGGCCTTGGTCGTCGAAAACATACGCTAGCCCGCCGCTCATCCCGGCGGCGAAGTTGCGACCGGTGTGCCCCAGAATGACTACGAGGCCTCCGGTCATGTACTCACAGCCGTGGTCGCCGACGCCCTCGACGACGGTCAAGGCGCCGCTGTTCCGAACCGCGAAGCGCTCTCCGGCGACGCCGTTGAAGAACGCCCGACCACCGGTCGCGCCGTACAGGACTGTGTTGCCGACCAAGACGCTCTCATCCGCCGCGTAAGTCGAGCCTCGGGGTGGGTGAATCGCCAAGACGCCGCCGGACATGGCTTTGCCGACGTAATCGTTGGCATCGCCCGAAAGCACGAAATCCATGCCGTTGACCATGAAGCAGCCGAAGCTCTGCCCGGCGGTACCCTCAAAGCTCACCTTGATGGTGCCCTCGGGCAGCCCCGCCGCCCCGTGCCGCCGGGTGACTTCTCCCGCCAGCATCGTGCCTACGGTACGGTGAATGTTGCGCACTGAGAGCCGCAAGCTTACGGGTTTTCCGTGGTCCAGCGCAGGGCGACACAGCGTTAAGAGCTGCTGATCGAAAGCCGACGCGATTCCGTGATCCTGCTCCTGGCTCTTGAACACGCCCACGCCCGGAGCGCGCTCGGCCGTAAACAGCACCTTCGAGAAGTCCAAGCGCGAGGTCTTCCAGTGATCGGAGACATTGCGGCTCTTGAGCTTGTCAACGCGACCGACCATGTCCGTGATCTTGCGAAAGCCGAGCTTGGCCATGAGCTGCCGCGTCTCTTCGGCGACGTAGAACATGAAGCGGATCACGTGCTCGGGCTTGCCCGCGAACTTCTTGCGGAGCTCGGGGTTTTGCGTCGCGATCCCCACGGGGCAAGTGTTGAGGTGACACTTGCGCATCAGGATACAGCCCGACGCTACCAGCGGCGCGGTCGCAAATCCGAACTCCTCTGCGCCGAGCAGCGCCGCGATCACCACGTCGCGGCCGGTGCGCATCTGCCCGTCCGCTTGCAGAGACACGCGGCTCCGCAGATCGTTCTTCACCAAAACTTGGTGCGTCTCGGCGACGCCGAGCTCCCAGGGCACGCCCGCGTGCTTGATGGAAGTCTGGGGTGCGGCGCCCGTGCCTCCGTCGTGGCCCGAGATTAAGATCACGTCTGCGTGCGCCTTGGCGACACCGGCGGCGATCGTTCCCACGCCCGCCTCGGCCACCAGCTTGACGCTGATACGGGCTTTCGGGTTCACCATCTTGAGGTCGAAGATCAGCTGCGCGAGATCCTCGATTGAATAGATGTCGTGGTGCGGGGGAGGGGAGATCAACGTCACCCCGGGAGTGGAGTACCGCGTCTTGGCGATGATCGCGTCGACCTTGTGCCCTGGCAGCTGGCCGCCTTCTCCTGGTTTAGCCCCCTGGGCGATCTTTATCTGGAGCTCGTCGGCGTTCACCGCGTAGTAGGTCGTAGCGCCAAAGCGCCCTGACGCTATCTGCTTGATGGCGCTGCGCCGCTCGTCCTTGAAACGCTCCGGCTTCTCACCACCTTCGCCGGTGTTGCTGCGTCCGCCGACGCGGTTCATAGCGACGGCTAGCGTCTCATGCGCCTCCGCGCTGATTGAGCCAAAGCTCATCGCGCCGGTCGCAAAGCGCTTGACGATGTCTTCGGCCGACTCCACCAAATTGATGTCGATGGGCTCCGCCAGGAACTCGAGCTGCCAGAGGTTACGCAGCGTAATGGCACCGTCCGCTTGGGTGTTGATGAGCTCGGCGTACTCCTGATAGCTCTTTACGTCGTCGAGCCGCACGGCTCGCTGCAGGGCGCCGATGGCGCGCGGGCTCCACAAGTGCCGTTCGCCCTGGGCCCGGTAGTGGTAGTTGCCACCGATGGACAAGCGCCGCGGACCACGGCGGGGCAGGGCTTGGGCGTGCCGGCGCCGGCATTCCTCGGCGATCACCTCGAGATCGATGCCCTCGATCCGAGAGGTGGTATCTGTGAAGTAGCGCTCCACCAGCTCCGACGACAGCCCGATGGCTTCGAAGATCTGCGCGCCGCGGTAACTTTGCAGCGTGCTGATGCCCATCTTGCTCATGACCTTGAGCAGGCCCTTGTTCAGCGCCTTGATAAAGCCCTTCTGAGCCGCATACACGTCGCTCAGACCCGGAATATCACCGCGTTCGACCGCGTCAGCGATGCTATCGAGCGCGACATAAGGGTTGATCGCCCCCGCTCCGTAGCCCGTCAAGAGACTGATGTGATGCACCTCGCGCGCCTCACCCGTCTCCACGATGATACCAAGCTTGACTCGAGTTCCATTGCGGACGAGGTGGTGGTGCACAGCGCCAACGGCCAGCAGCGCTGGCACCGGAGTGAGCTCATTGCTGCTACCTCGATCGCTCAAGATGATGAAGCTGTGGTCCTCTTGGACGGCCACGGACGCCTGACGACACAGCTCGTCGAGCGCGGCCTTCAGCCCAGCGGCGCCCTGCGCCACGGGGTACAACATCGTCAGGGTCCTGGGCTGGCGTTGAAAACCGATGTGCCCGTGCCGTAGCTTGGCGAGCTCCTCATTGGTCAGCACCGGATGCGGTAGTTCCAGCATCTGCGCTTGATCAGGCAGCTCTTTTAGGAGATTGCCCTCTTGACCGATATAGGTCTTCAGGCTCATCACCAGCTCTTCACGGATGGGGTCCACCGCCGGGTTCGTTACCTGCGCGAAGTGCTGTTTGAAGTAATTGTACAGCAGCTGCGGCTCGTCGCTCAGCACCGCGAGCGGTGTGTCCGTGCCCATCGAGCCGACGGCTTCTGCGCCAGTCTCGGCCATAGGCGCGATCAACAAGCGCAGCTCTTCGAGGGTGTACCCGAACAAGCTTTGCAGGCTGAGGAGCGGCAAGGCCTCCACCGGCGGTTTGGCTTCGACGTCGTCGAGGTCCGCGAAGCTGAGCTTGTTCTCACGCAGCCAGCGCCCATAGGGCTTGGCTTGCGACAGCTTCAGCTTCAGCTCCTCGTCTTCGACGAGGCGCCCCTTCTCCAGGTCGACCAGAAACATGCGCCCTGGTTCGAGGCGTCCGCGACGCTCGACCTGATCGGCGGGCACTTCGATCACGCCCGTCTCCGAGCCCATCACCACCAGGCCGTCCTTGGTGATGAGCCAGCGTGCCGGGCGCAAGCCGTTCCGGTCCAGGATGGCACCGATCTGCTTGCCGTCCGTGAACGCCAGCGCTGCCGGGCCGTCCCACGGCTCAATCAGGCACGAGTGATACTCGTAAAAATCCTTCTTGTACTGGGGCATGAGCTCGTCATTTTGCCAAGCCTCGGGCACCAGCATCATCATCACGTGTGCCACGCTGCGCCCCGCCTGCAGGAGCAGCTCCACGGCGTTGTCCAAACAACCGGAGTCACTGTTGTCAGGGCTGATCACAGGCAGAATGTGGTCGATGTCATCACCGAACACGTCGTCGCGATCGAAGATCTGCTCGCGTGCCCGCATCCACGCCGTGTTGCCGCGCAGCGTATTGATCTCGCCGTTGTGCGCCAGGATCCTGAACGGCTGCGCCAGCTCCCACGTCGGGAACGTATTGGTACTGAAGCGCTGATGCACCATGGCGAGCGCGCTCACCATGCTCGCGTCGTTCAAATCCGTGTAGAACGCGCCGAGTTGCTCGGCGAGAAGCAGGCCCTTGTAGCAAATGGTGCGGGACGAGAGACTCGTGATGTAAAATGAGCCCCGTTCGCCGAGATCGCTGTCTCGAACCGTCTTCTCCGCCCACTTCCGGATGATGAACAACTGGCGCTCGAAAGTACGTTCATCCGGCGCGGTGGAGCCGACTAAAACCTGGCGCATCACCGGCATGCTCTGACGCGCGAGCGGGCCACACGCGCTGGCGTCGACGGGCACGTCGCGCCAGCCGATCAGGCGTTGACCTGTGGCGAGGATCTTGTCTTCGACGATCTGCTCGCAGCGCCGCCGCTGCTCGCTGTTTTGCGGGAGAAACACGAAGCCCACGCCGTATTCACCGGGCTTCGGGAGCTTGAGATCGAGCGCGTCACATTCCTTCTTGAAAAAGGCGTGAGGCAGCTGAATCAGGAGCCCCGCCCCGTCACCCGTGAGCGGGTCGCAGCCGCTGGCGCCGCGATGCACGAGATTCAAAAGGAGCTGAATGCCGTGCCGCACGATGGCATGAGACGGGCGACCGTTCAGTGCCGCAACGAAACCTACGCCGCAGGCGTCGTGTTCGTGGCGCGGGTCATAGAGGCCCGAGGCTGGCGGCAAACTCATTCTATTTCCTTCTGTTGGCGAGGCTAGCGACAGCGCCGCGGGCGGCGGCCCTCCAGCGCGGTCAAACTGGGGCTTCGGTCAGCCGTGCCCAGCCGGCCTTTGTCCCCAGGGCCCCGACTGGGGAAGTATTGGGTGGCGTTTCAAGCGACGTCGTCCCGGGCGAAGCAACGCCGGTCGACTGGTCCACGGTGACGGCATTCTGTACGGTGCAGGCCTACACCGCAAGTGATACCTGCTTGCGCGCGAGGCCTTTGACTGCAGCGCTGAGTTTTAAAGTCGCTCAGATCTCGTCGCGGTTTCGACGGCGCCGAAATTGGCGCTCAACAGCAGCTGTCACTGGAAAGCGGGCGACCGGCCACAGTCAACAAATGCAATTTGCGGAGCGCGTATCGTTCAGCAATGACGCGCGTGCCGTTCGTTAAAGCAGGGCCGTAGCCAATGGCGACGCGACGTTATTGGATGACGAACGAGCCCGTGAGCGACTTCGAGTCACCGTCGAACGGCGGGACTTGGAGCTGCTGAAAGGCTTGCACGACGCAAAGACCCACGGGCGTTCCTTCAAAGGCCTGATTCAGGTGCGTCACACGAACGACGCGACCCCACGGTTCGATGAGCACGTTGACGCGGCCGCTGCCGCGTGTAGGGCCCATCTGATCGCAGGTTGATGCCTTCCACGCGGCCACATCCAATTGCTGCTCCGCGATCTTTGCGGCAAACGGCCGAGGAGCAGCGGGCGGTGCCGGAGCAGCAGCGGGGGGTGCGGCGCCAGCAACGGGGGCTTGGTTTTGGCCATCCGCTGCCGGAGGCGCCGCTGGCGCTGCGGTAGCGGCAGGATTGGTAGGACGAGCCGCTGGCGGCGCCGAAGCGCCGTCGGTCGCGCTCTTGTTGGTGTCATTGCCGGTCGTGTCATTGCCGGTCGTGTGCTTGCCGGTCGCGCCAGCCGAAGCTGTGGCGTTATCTCGTGCCGTCCTGCCCGTCGCGGGGTCGAGAATGGCCTCTCCATCGACCCCGCTAGAACGGGCCCTCTCAGGCAAATCGCTGATGGGTCGGTGCTGTTGTGCCGCACCGGGTTCGAGCGTTGTTGGTTGGGTGCGAGGACGCGGCGTCACCACGGCCGCTTGCGTCGGTGCTTGCGCGACGACCTGCGTCGGATCGGATGCGGGCGATGGGGTCGAGGAAGGCAGCGCGCCGACCCCCGCCTTGCTCGGAGGGGATCCGCCGAGGTCGTGGTTGCCTGCCGTCGACGGTAGCTGTTCCGTCTGACCGTCGAGACGGGTCGCAGCGCCTGGAACGAGTGCGTTCTCGACCTGCCTCGGATCCGCATGGAGCTCGGTGGCCGTTCGACCCTGCTCGGCAGACGCCCCGGTGTCGTGCACAACCAGCCGCTGGACGAAGAACGCCGCACTCATAATGACCGCGGCGATGGCAATGAGACGTCTGCCTCGCGGACGCGCGGGTCCGCTCGTCATTGCACCCGGGGGCACCGAGATCGAGCTCGGCTTTTGTGCCGGTGTTTCGTCGCTGCTCAAGCCGCGACGCTGCCCCCCCGGGGGCGTCGGATTGCGTGTTTCACGTGGCCGAGTGCCCGGCGATGCCAGGTTAGGACTGCTGCTTCGCCCCGCCGCCGGAGCCTCGACGTCTTCGGAGCCGTTTGTGCGAGCCGCAGGGAGGGCCGGGGCCGCCGAGAGCCTACCGCCTGCGTCGCCCAACACCGGCATACCGGTTTGGGTGATAGTTCGGGGCTGGGCGCTCATTGGAGACTGACCTGGCCTGGATGGAGTCTTGCCGCGCGCTTTACGCACGCTCGGCGGCCGAGGTGCCGAGCCGCGCGACGGCGAGCTCGACGGGCGAGCGCTCCCGGTCAGCGATAGCCCCGGGGACGTTCCACCGGGATCCGAAGCTGACGCGGCGATAGCGCCTGTATTGCCATTGCTCTCTCTGACGTTCCCGTGCGCTGGGGCCCCACCTTGTTCGGAGGCGTGCTTGGCGCTGACTGTATAACTAGCCGGAGGCGTGCGGGAACGTTCGGATTGTCTGGGCGGGGGCTCCGAGCCGGACGTCACGATCTCGACCGGGGTTTCCGTGTGGAGCACCTTCTGAGCGCCGTCGCCGTTGATCAGCCGCTCCGCCAACTCCGTAACGTCGCGCAAGCGACGCCAATCGGGCATGCCCTTCCGCCAAACCAAGGTGTCGGCGTCGATGCGGCCCGCGTCAAAAGCCCGCACGAGTTGCCGCAAATCCATGGCGATCGGTTCCCAGCTCGTGATGTCCACGAACCAGCGAGCCGGACGTTGAATCGAGCCGGTCGTCTGCGAACCTGCCGCGATGCTCTTTGCGGCCCGTTCTTCATCCTGCACGACGACTCGTGCACCGCACTTGCAGCGCGCGCGAATCTTCCGCCCCTTCACCGTCGCGTCGGGGACGTCATAGCGCCTGAGGCATCGTTCGCACGTAACACGCATACGATATTGACGGAAGTAGCATCAATCCGTAGCCCCGACATGTCAAATTAGTGACTTTCGATGCTGACGGAGGCGCGCAGAAACGGGGATTCGAGCTGAAACGGAACTGAGCTCCCAGGTCGTGCCACCGCGGAGCCGTTGCGCGCAAACACGTAAGCACTCCTGAAGAGCGCTCGGTCGGTAGCCAGTCCGCCGGGTGGCAGCCCTTGTTTCACCAAGGTCCCCGCCCTTCGCCCCCAACGGGCCAGCTCAGCGTCCGGTCTCAGAATTCTACGGTTGGCGCGGTGAGGAGCAGAAAGAGCCCGGCAGCGCCTGCCACGGTGGCACCGCCCCAAAGCAGGTTAGTGGCTAGTCGCAGGTCCGCGGCCTCACCGCGCGCATCAGGGTTGGTATTTCCCGATGCGACGAACCGATCCCGGGCGTCAAGCGCGCGCAAGCCGAGCACCATGGCAGCTCCACCCAGTGCAACACCGGCCCCAACACTGACCCAGCCCCAGGTTTTTTGTGTTCCACCTTCATCATTTATGGGCGGGGGCAGGGGCGCCGGTTTGAGCGGCACGCTCGGCAGCGAGGCCGCGGGGGCCTCGCTTTCGGGAAGGTTCAGCTTTAAGTCGTGATCCTTGCCGGCGAAAACTTCTGCGTGGCTGGTCGTCGCCTCGCCTTGGTACTCCACCTGGAGATCGTAGCCCCCTGGCCGCAGATAGAAGGAGGTGGGCACTGGCGCACGCTGCACGTGGTCGACGGTGACCAACGCCCCCAAAGGCTGCCGTATTTTTACTCGAGCGAGCGTTCGCTTCAGATTCGCGAGGCGCTCCTCGGCGACCTTGCGTCTGCCTTCATCCAGGCTGCTGAGAGCCAACACGGCTTCGTATCCCGTGGCGGCCCGGGCGGCTTCGCCAGCTTCCTCCCAGGCGGCTGCTGCATTGAACCTGGTGCTGGGGTGCGGCGCGAGGCGATCGGCGGCGTCAAATAGGCTCGCCGCTGCCGAGTAGCGACCCTCTTGATAGGCCTGATTGGCTTCCCTGAACCGCTGTTGGGCAAGCTCCTTGGGAGTCGTTTGCGGGCTATCAGCAGCCGTGGCGTGAGTGCTGGACAAGGCCAAGGCGAGTGCCCAGGCGAAAATCGTCGGACGGTGCATCAGCGGTTCGAGTCGTATGGGTCCGGTGCTAGATGTAATGGTTCCGGACCGGCCGGTGTAGTCTTCACCGGTGCTTTTGTTCGCGATGGCCGCTCCGGTGCTTGCGACGGAGGCAACGCTCGACCTTGTGTGCCCGCTTGTTTGGTGGCGCGGGAGGCGCTCGCGCGCGCCCCCGACTTTGCCTTCGGCTTGTGCTGCGCCGACTTTTGGCGTGCCGCGTTCGTTCTGCGGGGGCCACGCACGGCGGGGACGGCGTCGCCAGCCGCTGCCCGTCCCGGCTCAGCTAGATCGAGCGCTAAAAGGTCGTTCGCAGAGCCCGCCTCGAGGGGGCCTTCCTCGCGCAGGGCGCCGCTCGGGCTCACGCTGGCAACTCCACTCGCTGCCGTCGGGCTAGATGGCTCGGGCGCTGGCAAACCCCCAGAGGCCGCGCTGATGGGGGTCGCAGCGGCTGGCTCCGGCTTGTCACTCGCGTTCGGTGCCGTGGCATCCGGCGTCCTCGCGGCCACAGCCATCACCACTGCCGCGACGACCGAGATTGACAACAAGGCAGCGACGCCGAGCGAACGAGCGCCGACTCGACTCGAGCGCAAAACTGCACCCATATCCGCAGCGGGGACCGCCGCGGATATGGCCGTCTTGGTTCCATCTTCGGGCCCTCGTGGGGGCGCCTCGGTGCTCGGAAGGCTATTGGCTGCGGAGGCGGAAACGCGGGCCGCGGAAGTGCTCAGCGCGGGATAGCTGATACGCCCGCGTGCGGTGAGCGCGCGGCGCTCTGCCAGCTTTTGTCCGACGGTTTGCCGAACGAACGCCCCGAGCTCGGAGGTGCTGGCCATGCCACCGCACTCATCCCACGCCGACTCGAGCATGCAGCGGAACGCCTCCGCGCTCGGGCAACGATTATTCACGTCGCTCGTCAGTGCGTAAGCAACGGCCTCATCCAGGGCGCGCGGCACGCCCTGCATCACGCTGGCCAGCCGCGGAGGCTCCTCAGTGACGACACTGAGCAGCGTGGCCACGTCGTCCTCGTGGTCATAGAGCTTACGCCCAGTCACCAACTCCCAAATCACGACACCCGCAGCCCAGACATCGCAGCGCCGGTCTACCTTGTGACCTCGAGCTTGCTCGGGCGACATGTACGCGACCTTGCCTTTGACCAAGCCCGTCTTGGTGCGCACCGTCCGACTCGCGGCTTTCGCCACGCCAAAATCGGCGAGACGGGCCACGCCCTCGATGCCGACGAGGATGTTCTGCGGCGAGAAATCGCGGTGCACGAGCCCAATGAACTGACCCTGCGGATCCCGAAGCTCGTGCGCCGCGTGCAAGCCGGCGAGCGAGTCGTTCATGATGCGGGCGATGAGGCGCGGCGGCAGGCGATGGTTCTGATCGCGGAGCACGCGTACCAGGCCGGACAGGGCCTCTCCCTCCACGTAGTCCATTACCAGGAACACGCCGCAAGCATCGGCGTCGACCTCTGTGACTGGCACGACGTTGGGATGCCGAATGCGCGCCGCGAGCCTGGCTTCTTCCAAGAGATGCAGGCGCGACTCCTCGTCGGAACGAAGATGAGCGTGAACTAACTTGAGCGCGACTTCGCGTTCGAAACCGGCGACGCCTCGCGTCCGGGCAAGATAAACGGTAGCCGTCCCGCCTGTCCCCAACGGGAGTAGCAGCTCGTATTTGCCGACCCTTTCGGGGAAGGCACTAGCCGTTGAAGAAGCCGCTGACACTAGGCCTCAGTGTAACATACTCGGTAAGCCGCCGGCTGTTTGGTCTGCGACATGAGAGGTTCAGGCATACCGATCTTGGAGCTTACATGCGTAGTGCCGCCGATGCGATCGCCCGCAGGTCCGTACGTCGACGCGCCACCTCACGATCGCTGGCTGCAAATCTTGTTGCCTTGCCACCAAAGTGCACTCCAGACGAAATGTCCTTGGACACCCCGCAAACGCGGTCGCGAGGCTTTTGTCGCTTCTGTGTGTACGGGGCACCTGCCTTGCCCACCAAGTTTATTTTCTCAAAACGAACCCTCGAGGCGCCGCCCCGAGGATGATGGCTACAACCTGTCGGCGTGTAGGCCCAAAGGCCTGTGTTCCGAAATCAATCAGTACTGCTCTCTCGCTCGGGTGTTTGCCGTTCTTCGTGGTATCCCCGTATAAAGCCACTGACTATGCCCAACGACCGTTTTGATATCACCGGTGCTGGACCGGCCGCTCCGCGGAGCGGAGCGGATGACGTCACCACCCGATTACACAGCAGTTTCGATCCTTCTCCTGTGCCCGAGCCCTTTGTGCTCACGGTCGTGAAGGGTCCGGAGCAGGGGCAATCGTTCTCGCTGGACGGCTCTCAACCCTCTCGTATCTTGCTCGGTCAAGCGCCGGCATGCGACATCCGCCTCACCGATCGCACGGTGTCCCGGCGCCACGTCGCGCTGGATGTCGAAGGCGGGCGCGTGCGTGTCAGCGACCTCGGTTCCAAGAACGGCACCCGGATCAACGGCGTCAAAATCATCGAGGCGTGGGTTCAGGGCGGCGAGACGATTCAGGCGGGGTCCACACTTTTTCAGCTGGATCGCCACTCATCGGGCAAGAAAGTGGCGCTTTCCACGGCCACGTCGTGGGGCCGGATGATCGGCGCCAGCACCGAGATGCGGCGCCTCTATCCCCTGTGCGAGAAGCTCGCCCAATCGGACGTGCCCGTGATCATCGAAGGCGACCCAGGCACGGGCAAAGAGCTGCTCGCCGAGTGTCTGCACGAGCAAGGCCCGCGTGCTAACGGGCCTTTCGTCGTGCTCGATTGTACGGCAGTTCCTGCTCAGCTGCTGGAGACGGAGCTGTTGGGCTACGTGGCGAGCGCAAAGCCGGGTGCTACCGAGGGTCGACCCGGCGTGATCGAGCAGGCCCACGGGGGGACGTTACTCATCAATGAAGTAGCCGAGCTCGATCTCGCGCTGCAGGTTGCGCTGCTCAATATTCTGGAGCGGAAGAGCGTCAAGCGTATCGGCGCCGACCAAGCCACCGAGATCGATTTTCGTTTGCTGGTCTCGACGCGCTGCGATTTGGACCGCGAAGTCGCCGCTGGCCGCTTCCGCGATGAGCTCTTGCATCGCATCGCGGTCGCGCGCATCGAGCTGCCTCCGCTTCGGCGGCGCAAGGGCGACGTGTTGCTGCTCGCGCGGCAGTTCTGTCAGGAGCTCGGGGGTACCGAACAAGCGCTGCAGCAGGCGTTGCGGCTCGGCTGGGACGAGCACGCTTGGCCGGGCAATGTGCGGGAGCTGCGCAGCACCGTCGCCCGGCACCTCGCCCTCGGTGAGCTGGCAGAGCTTTCCGTCGCGGACCAGGCACCTAGCGACGAGCCAGTGAGCGTCGACCAGATCATCGAACAGGCACTGACCCTGCCGCTCGGAGAAGCGCGGCAACGCGTGGTCGTCGAGTTCGAGCGGCGTTATGTCCGCCGAGTTTTGGATCGCCATTCGGGCAACGTTACGCACGCCGCCGAGAGCGCCGGAGTCGCTCGCCGCTACTTCCAGATCCTCAAGGCGCGTCTCGAAAAACGCCGCAAGGAAGTCTGAGCGCACTAGCCGGGGACGCGCCGTCCCCAAGGCGCTATGTCACAGCAGTCTCTCGTGAGGCTGCGGCCTTAAGCGCGCCACGTTCACAAGTTGGGCGATGCAGCGTCATCGCGCAACTCGAACACCCGAAAAGCGGGGGCCTGATGGGTAGTCGCCCTGCTGTTACTGCGGAGGACACCCCGCACCCCGAGGCTCTTACTGCGGGGGACACCCCGCACCCCGAGCGTCCCCACAATGGAGGCTTCGGGGGGCGGTGCGTTGTTAGATCGACCCCATGCCTCTCAGAGGGTGCGGACGTGCATGACGTTGGTCATGCCAGGGTCTCGCGTGGTGCCGAATACGACCACGATGCGGTCGCCTTTTTGGACGATGCCCTCGCGGAGCAGGATGCGTTCGCCCTCGAGGGTCTCCTCATGGCTGGTCGAGCCCTTGTTGATCTTCCGAGCATTCACGCCCCAGCTCAGGGCCAGGCGCTGAACGGTCTCGTCGTGCGGCGTGAAGGCCCAGACCCGTGTGGAGATACGTTCGCCCGAGAGGTGCCGTGCGGTTGCACCGCTATCAGTGAAGACCGCAATGACCTTTGCGCCCGCCTCGAGGGCAGCGTATGCGCCGGCGCGAGCCGTGGCGAGCGCGACGCTCGAGATTTCGCCGGCCGTATGCTGCGTGATCGGAGCGTAGCGCCAGTGCGTGAAGATCTCTTCCTCACTGCGTCGGATGATGCTGCTCATGATTTCCACCGTGCGGACCGGGTATTTCCCGGAGGCCGTTTCGGCGGACAACATGACGGCGGAGGTGCCGTCGTAAATCGCGTTGGCGACGTCCGAAGCTTCGGCCCGCGTCGGCCGCGGGTTGGTGATCATCGACTCGAGCATCTGCGTGGCCGTGATTACGGGTCGACTTGCGGCCAAGCTGAGCTTGATAATGCGCTTCTGCAGTGACGGCACTGCCTCGGGACCTAGCTCCACGCCCATGTCGCCGCGCGCCACCATGACGCCGTATGACTCCTCGATGATCTCCTCTAGATTTTCGATCGCCTCCGGGCGTTCGATCTTCGAAATCATCTTGGCGGTGCCGTTAGCGGCGTCGATGTATTTGCGGAGCAGGCGCAGGTCTTCGGCACGGCGCACGAACGACAGCGCTACGAAGTCGACCTTGTGCTCGAGCGAAACCTTCAGGTCGGCGAGGTCCTTCTCTGAGAGCACCTCCGCGGAGACGGCTGTGCCGGGCAGGTTGATGCCCTTGTATTGCTTTAGCAGGCCGCCATAGACGACGCTCGTGTGCACGTCTTTCCCGACCACCTTCTCGACGAGCACCTCGATGTTGCCGTCGTCGATCAGGATGCGTTCGCCGGCCTTGACGTCCTTGCTGAGCAGCTCGTAGCCGGTCCCGACCCGAATGACCTCGCCAGGCTTGGCGTCCTCGCCGATGACCTTCTTGTCAGAGGCGATGATGAAGGGAGCGCCAGGCTTGAGCCAAATCGGCTCTTCATTCTTCAGACGCCCGATGCGCATTTTCGGACCCTGCAAATCAGCGAGCACACCGACATGGGCGTTGCAGGCGCTCGCGACCCGCCGGACGAGCCGAATTCGATCCACGATGCCGTCGTGATCGCTGTGCGAACAGTTGATTCGGAAGACGTTCGTCCCGGCTTTGATGAGCTGGGCCAAGACCTCTTCGTCGTCTGTGGCGGGGCCGAGGGTGGCTACAATTTTGGTACGATTGGGAAGCGTCATGATGTTGTTTTCACCGAGCGGGTCGTCGCATCTCGACTGAAAGGGTCCGGGACCCCCGAATTGGTTACGGCTCTACTAGAACAACGGCGTCAACGAAACAACAGCCACATCGGTGTGCCCGGTTGTCGAACGAATCTGAGACACATCGGGCGAAGGTTCGCCCCCCGAAGGGGCCTCAACTGTTGCTGCCCGGTCCGGGAAACGGCCGGCCCCCTCCTGCCCGAGGTTTCATGGCGCCCACACGGGCGCCCCCATCTGGGGCAGCGCGCGCGGCCTGCCGTGACCTGCAATTTTCCGCGCGCTGTCGAGCTGTGCGTCTCCGCGTCAGGCGTCGAACGTAGGTCAGCCTGCAGCTTCACGGGCGAGGGGCGAGGGGGCACGCCGGCGGATTTGCTAGGCGGCTCACCTCGATGAAGGCGAGATTGTCGATGGAGAAGTCGAACGGCATGATCGTCGCCCCCATGGGCAGGACCCCGGAGTCTGCCGGATCCGGACCCTGGATCTGAAACTGGACCCCCACGACTGCCGAGGTCAACAGCTCGCCCGCTCCGGGAAAGCCCC
Organism: Deltaproteobacteria bacterium; assembly: GCA_043747815.1. Lineage (GTDB taxonomy): Bacteria > Myxococcota_A > Polyangia > Polyangiales > Polyangiaceae > SZUA-265. The sequence continues at coordinate 13,925 of JAYTOL010000147.1, read as the reverse complement.
AGCCGCCCGACTGCATGCAGGAGAAGGGGATCTCGATCCACTTCCACGTGTCGGTCACCTCAACGATGGCGCCGAAGTGATCATTGCAACGCCCCGCGGGTTGGGAGGGCGACTCGCAACGCTCGATGCCTCGCCGGTCCGCAGCTGCGGCCGACTCGGGTGTCGTGCGGGCGTCTTGCACGTTCACGCGCAAGGAGCGGCCCCGAACGTTGCCAGTGGCGAAGAAGCCAATGCCGCCGAACTGGCTGGCGTCGTAAGGGTTTTTTACGCCGCCTTCGCCGTTCAGGTCCAGGCCCATGCCGGCGCCCCAGCCGCGCTGGCCGGTACCCCAGGTGCGCGCCACGAACGCGCAATCGTCGGTTGTTTCACCCGCGAAGAAGGGTGCTTCGGTGCCGCCACCACACGGCCGCGGGGAGACCTCGGAGCGCGGCTCAGGGTCGCCGTCTTCTTGCAGGATCCGGTACATCGGAAAACCGATGGCGGGCTCTTGCGTCGAGCCGACGCTCTCGTCGCTGTACGTGTACCAAAGGCCAGTCAGCCCATCGTCGGACAGGAGGTATTGGGTACCGTCTTCCATGTTGTCGATCAGGACGACCCCCGGTACGCCCGTGACGGCTCGAGTGAAACGTTCACCATCCGGGATGCGTGGGTCGTCGCTACACCCGGTGAGTGCGATCGTGGACAACGCGAACGTGGCCGATGCGAGCGTGCCGAGCAGTCCGGCTGATGCGAGCGGTTGAGACAGTCTATTCATCGCTACCAATCCCTTTCGAATCTCTGCGGCTCGAGCGCCCAATATGCCAACGCTGGCGTTCGCTCTCGGGAGCGTCACCCAGCGGGTCAGAGTCACCCGACGTCAGACCCTCTGGCTCGTCGGGTCGGCTCGCCACCAACGAACCGGTGCGGAACGTTGATGAGCGACCCCGCCGGGCGGGCCGGCTTGCGCTGTTGGTTTAGCGGATTCGCCAGGGCTCGGCTACAGCTTTTTCGAATTCCCCGCGGCGCGCAGCGCGCTCCTCTTGCGGGCGTTCGCACGCCAGGTTGCTGCCGTGCGTCAGCGTTCGTTTGCGTCAACACGGCCGCAAGAAGACGCCGTACTCGCTCTCTGTGCGCTCGCTTTGGATGGGCAGCGTATCGTCCCCATGCGCTCGAGGAGCCCCGTCGCACTCACATCGCTCACGCGGGTGCGATCTCGAGATCGCACCACTCGCGTAAGACCCATGACTATCCTGGTTCACCGTACACGCTGCGAGCGTTCTAGAGAGTAACCCTGTGGTTCATCGCGTGGCGCGTGGACTGCGCTCGGATCTCACGGTCGCGCGTCCGTCCCGAGCTTCCGGAGGCCCTCGATTCGCTCGGAAATATCGGGTGACTTCGTGCGGAGAGGTGTGATTGACTCCGCCCGCTCAATTCCGGCCAGCCTCATCGCGGTCGGATCCACCGATCATGATGGTGGTTCACTTAGGAGCTGTATGCGGACTCTGATTCTTTCAATGCTTGTCGGCGGGCTGACGTTTGCGCCCTCAGCTCAGGCCCAGGAGGCCAGCGGTGGCGTCACTCTGAGCGAGAGTGAAGGGGCGAGCGCGCCGACGCCGGTCGTTCAAGTGAAGAGCGACGTTCCGTCGGCGCCGCCTCCGCCCGCCGCGGCAGGAACTGGAGCAACCAGCGCCAGCGGCGCCGGCATGACCTACGGCCGCTACGGTGGGGCCGCGACGGAGACGGAAGGCGAGTGGGGATTTCGTTATAACGGGTACTTTCGCGCGCCCATGAACATCGGGTTCGGTCAACGCATCAACCCGTTCGTCGGGCAATCGAAGACGACCATCGGCAACCTTCAGGTCCCCGGACGTGAGTTTTACAGCTGGCAGTCGACCCCCAACGCTCAGGGGCCCTGGACGGAGATGTTCTTCGGCTACGGAAACGGGACGGTGGAGAGCAAGATCGCCGTACAGGCCTTCAACTTGACGGACCCGTCGTTCAACGACTCGGACGAGCAGGGCGCGCAGATCGGCATCTCGCAGGCCTTCGTCAGCGTGACGCCGGACATCAGCGACATCATCGAGAACGCTCGGGCGAACGTGCGCGTCGGTGCTTTCTGGAACCAGTATGGCGGCGCCGGTAAGTACGACGCGGGCGCTTATGACGCCTACATCATTGGGCGAACGCACATCATCGGCGCCACCTACCGGCTCGATTTCGACATGGACTCGGACACGCTCTGGTTCGAGCACGGCGTTGGCACGAAGCAGCCGTCCCCCGCTGTATCCCAAAATACGAAGTACACGCTACTGCACCACGCGCACGCGGGGATGAACCTCGACAACAGCATCCTGTTCGGCGTTCATTACATGCACTCTTGGACTCAAGAGCAGGACCACCAGTGCGTGACCAATCCGGATGCAGACGCGCTGCTCGGGGCGTGCCCGTGGCAGGGGACAGTGCGCGAGGACCCGAACGACGGCAGCCTGGACGTGTACGGCGCCGATCTGCGCCTGAACATGGATGCGTTCGGTGAGTTCTTCGTCGGCTACTCGCTGGTCGTGGCCGAATACGCCTCCACAGTGGACGCGGCCATCGAGGTTGCGCACGCAGGTGGCGGCGGGTTCTTTAGCTCCGGCGTCACGGGCGTCTACCTGAATGAACGGGGCAATAGCGCCGGCGACATGCAGGGCAACGGGCACGTGCACAACGCGCTGGCTCAATATGACTTCAGCCTTTCCACCTTGATCGGACCTGGCGTGTTCGGGACGTCGACGCTGGATGGCTCGCTGTTCGCGATGTTCAACATGGTGAGCAGCGACGACGACCCGCAAGCGGATGGTGTCAAGAAGTTGAAGTTTGGCGCGGACCTCGAATTTTCTCCGCTCTCCTGGTTTGCGGTTGGCTTTCGCGCCGACCACTTGCGACCCAATTCGACGATCGAGCAGCAGAACTTCTCGATCCTTTCGCCACGGCTGGTATTTAGGACCGACTACGGAAGCCACGAGGAAATCAGCCTAATTTTCCATCGCTACATCTACGCGCAGCGCGAATGCCGTACCTCCCAGGACCTGTACTGCGCTCAAGTGGCCAACGGTCCAAACTTTCCGGACGGCTTCGGAGCCTTCGCCGGGGTGACTCAACCAGTGAACACGCGCGGCGGGCCGCTGGACCCCGAGGCCGAAGGGCTGTACATGCCCCCGCAGGAAAACACCCTCACCCTGCAGGCCACGATATGGTGGTAATGCGGGAGCTCGTGAGCAGGAGAGATCAGAGGATGAAGAGCGCCGGTTTTGTTCGTTCGCGGGCGGCTTTCGCGGTGTTGGCGGGTGGCCTGTGGGCAGCGGCCGGGTGCCGGGTGAACCCCACGTCTCCGGACATGGAAAGCAGCTCCGAGGGCAAAGCCTGCCCGCCGGAGGCGAAAATCGAAGACGGTGAGGACAACAACAACCAGGTCCTCGTGCAAGACGGCCGGAGCGGCTACGTGTACACGTTCGCCGATTCGACCGGCACCACCATCGACCCGGTAGGCGGAGGCCAATTCAGCATGACGGCCGGTGGCGCGAACGGCAGCCGATTTGCACTGCACATCAACGGCCAGCTCAGCAGCGCTGCAGCCGTCTACGCCGCGATGGGCATGAACTTCGCCGACCCCAAAGGTCCCTATGACGCCTCCAAGTACCAGGGGATCTCCTTCTTTGCGAAAAAGGGTCCCGGCAGCACGAGCAAGGTCCGCGTCAAATTGTCGGACAAAAACACCGACCCCGATGGCGGTGTGTGTGGCGCGTGCTCCAACGATTTCGGAATGCAACTGACACTGACCGAAGACTGGCAGAAGTTTATCGTGCCGTTCAGCGCTTTGCGTCAGGAGTCCGGCTGGGGCAACCCCCGTCCCCGCTCGGTGGACCCTCAGGCGGTCTATGCCGTGCAGTTTCAGGTTAACGAAAAGAACAAGCCATTCGACGTCTGGGTGGATGATTTGGCCTTCACTGGGTGTCAGTAGAGCGAGCTAGCGGTACGCCAAGGCAGGCTGAGCGCCGCGTCGCGCTCGCGTGTCCGGGCGAGCAGAAGGCCGCTTGCCGAGTCATGTGGTGAGAGTTCAGAGGAGTGACAATGATCAGGATGCGAGATTCGGTGTCGACAGACGCGGCACCCAGAGGACATCACATGCACGTGTCTGACACGCACAGGTCCGGTGCTGGCGTTTCGAAGGGCGACTGTCAACCGTCGGTGCGCACAGGGCGTACCGCCCGGGTTCTGTCGGCTCTGGCGATGCTCGGCGCGGCGCTCCCGGGCTGCAAAAAGGGTGCACGCGCTGGTGCAGAAGCTCCGGTACAGGTGCTGGCGCCACCTCCAGAGGGCAAACATAGCCTGCTTAAAAACGCGACCTTCCGCGATGGCGGCAGCCTGCCTTGGCTCTCGTCGTTCTCGGCACCGGTAACCGGCAGCACGGACGTCAAGGACGGCGCCCTTTGCCTCACGATGGATGACAAGGGGAAGAACGCTTGGGATGCCCAACTCGTGCAGCGGCCTCTCGTCATTCAACAGGGGCACACCTACGCGGTGGACTTCAGGGCGTGGGCGAGCGTCCCGACCGCGATTCGGCCCAAGATAGGCATGGCTGGGCCGCCCTACTCGGAGTACTGGGCGGCACGCCTCGAGGTCGGTACCACGCCGCAGCGCTTTCAGGGCCAATTCGTCATGGGCAACCCGGACGACAAGACCGCCGAGTTTGCCTTTCACCTCGCCGGCGCGCTCGCCAAGGCCGCGCCGCTGACCATTTGCATCGATGATCTGTACCTGACGGACCCGCAATTCGAGGCTCCTCCCGCCGAGGAGTACACTGCGCCGCCAAAGGTGGCCGTCAATCAGCAGGGCTACCTGCCGAACCTGCCGAAGGTAGGTGTGCTCGAGAGCAGCGCGACCGCAGCCCAAAAGTGGCAGCTGCTGGATGCCAGCGGCGCCGTCCTCGCCGAGGGCGAGACCAAGGTCATCGGAGCCGACGCTAACTCCGGCAACTCGGTGCACCACATCGACTTTTCGAGCTACAAGAGCCCAGGCAAAGGCCTCGTTCTCTCGGTGGGTGCGGACAAGAGCTACCCCTTCGACATCGACAAGGGCGTCTACGCGAAGCTGAAATACGACGCGCTGTCGTACTTCTATCACAATCGAAGCGGTATCGAGATCAAGATGCCCTTCGCTGGTGAAGAGAAGTGGACGCGGCCTGCGGGACACTTGCCGGACAAGGCCCCGTGCGGCAAGGACCTCGGCTGCAGCTACACGTTGGACGTGACCGGTGGTTGGTACGATGCCGGCGACCACGGGAAATACGTCGTAAACGGCGGTATCTCGGCTTGGACGCTGCAAAACCAGTGGGAGCGACTGGAGTACCTCGGCAAGTCCGTCAAAGACTTTGCTGACGGCAAACTGCAGATCCCCGAGCAGGGGAACGGAGCCGACGACCTCTTGGATGAGGCTCGCTGGGAAGTCGAGTTCATGATGTCTATGCAGGCGCCCGACGGCACCGAGTTCGCCGGCATGGTGCATCACAAGATGCACGATGAGGGTTGGACTGCCATCGGCCTCAGGCCGGATCAGGATACTCTCAAGCGCAGCCTGCGCCCCGTGACCACGGCCGCGACGCTGAACACCGCAGCCGTCGCCGCGCAGGCCGCTCGCCTCTGGCGCAGCAAGGACAAGGCATTTTCCGCCAAAGCGCTGGCCGTTGCTGAGAAGGCGTACGAAGCTGCCGTCAAGCATCCGGACAAGTTGGCCGATCCAAAAGACGGCAACAACGGCGGCGGCGCGTACAACGACGACTACGTCAAAGACGAATTCTATTGGGCGGCGGCCGAGTTGTTCATCACCAGCGGCGAGCCGAAGTATCTGAAGGATCTCCAGGCCAATCCGCATAACACCGCGTTTCACAAGAGTGACGGTACGGGCTCGCTCATGACCTGGGGGGACACGGATTCGCTCGGTGTGATTTCGCTCGCGGTAGTGCCGAGCAAGCTGAGCAATGCCGCGAAGGAGGCGGCACGTAGCCGCTTGATCGCCGAGGCCGATCGTTACCTCCAGCACTCCAAAAAAGAAGGTTATCGCGTGCCCTTCGATCCGGGCGGGAACAAGGAGGGGAAGCCCTCCTACCCCTGGGGCTCGAACTCGTTCGTGGCGACCAATGCCATGGTGCTCGCGCTGGCCTACGACTTCACGAAGAAGCCGCAGTATCGCGACGGCGTGGCCGCGGCAGTCGACTACATCCTCGGCACGAACCCCCTCGGGCAGTCCTATGTCACTGGCTACGGGGAGAGGCCTCTGACGCACCCGCACCATCGCTTTTGGGCGAAGCAGGCGCGGGCCGATTTTCCGGACGCGCCCCCGGGCGTGCTCTCGGGGGGGCCGAACTCCGAGCTTCAAGATCCGTACGTGCAGGCCGCTGGTTTGAAGAAGAAGGGCTGCGCGCCTCAGAAGTGCTACCTCGACAACATCGAGGCGTGGTCGGTCAACGAAGTCACGATCAACTGGAACTCGCCGCTCGCGTGGGTGACGTCGTTCCTGGATGAGCAGGGGCGCTGAGCCTCGGTGAGTAACCATGGCCCCGGCCGGCATTGCCTGTCGGGGTCTCGATGTGCGTAGGGCTCAGAGTGGCCCAGAGCTCGAAGTTTCGGAGGAAGAATGCGATTCGGTCATTTTGATGACTCGGCACGTGAGTATGTGATCACGACGCCGAGGACCCCCTTTCCGTGGATCAACTACCTGGGGTCGGAGAGTTTCTTCGGCCTGATCTCGCACATGGGGAGCGGCTACTCCTTCTACCGTGACGCACGCCTGCGGCGCTTGACGCGATACCGCTACAACAGCGTTCCCAACGAGCAGGGTGGCAGGTTCTTCTACATTGAGGAGAACGGCGACTATTGGACCCCGACTTTTGCGCCGGTGAAGGCGGAGCTCGATAGTTTCGAGTGCCGGCACGGCCTCGGTTACACGCGGATTACGGGCAGCCGCAAGGGCATCGAAGCCGAGCTCTTGTATCTGGTGCCACGCGGCCAGAACGCCGAAGTCCACCAGGTCACGTTGCGCAACAAGTCGAAAGAGAATCGCAGCATCAAGCTCTACTCATTCGTGGAGTTCTGCTTGTGGAACGCCCATGACGACGCGACGAACCTGCAGCGAAACCTGAGCACGGGTGAGGTCGAGGTCGATGGGTCGACCATCTACCACAAGACCGAATACCGTGAGCGGCGCAACCATTTCGCATTTTATCATGTCAACGCGAAGGTCAACGGCTTCGACACCGACCGTGAGTCGTTCGTGGGCACGTACAACCATTTGGGCGAGCCGGAGGCGGTGCAAAATGGCACGTCAAAGAACAGCGTCGCGCACGGCTGGGCGCCGATCGCCTCTCACAGGCTCGACGTAACCCTCGCGCCCGGGGCCGAGCAGACGTTCGTCTTCGTGCTCGGCTACATCGAGAACCCCGTGCCCGAGAAGTGGGAGAAGCCCGGCGTCATCAACAAGCAACGCGCCAAGCAGATGATCGAGTCGTTCTCCAAGCCTGCTCAGGTGCAAGCGGCGCTGTCCGACCTGCGCGAGCATTGGACCACGCTGCTGTCTAGATACGCGGTTACGTCTCCCGACGAGAAGTTGAACCGGATGGTCAACATCTGGAACCCGTACCAGTGCGTCGTGACGTTCCACATGTCGCGGAGCGCGTCCTATTTCGAGACCGGCATCGGTCGAGGTATGGGCTTTCGAGACTCGAACCAGGACTTGCTCGGGTTCGTGCATCTGCTGCCGGACCTCGCGCGGCAGCGGATCATCGACATCGCCTCCACGCAGTTCCCGGATGGTAGCGCCTACCACCAGTACCAGCCGCTCACCAAACGCGGCAACAACGACGTCGGGAGTGGTTTCAACGACGATCCGTTGTGGCTCATCCTGGGGGTAGCCGCGTACATCAAGGAGACCGGCGACTACGCCATCCTGGACGAGAGCGTCCCCTTCAACAACGACGCCGAGAACTGCGCGCCGCTGATGGAGCACTTGAAGCGCTCATTCGACCACGTGCTCAATAACCTGGGGCCGCATGCGTTGCCGCTGATTGGGCGAGCGGACTGGAACGACTGCCTGAACCTGAATTGCTTCAGCGAGACGCCGGACGAGTCGTATCAGACGACCGGGAATCGCGTCGGCCGCACCGCGGAGTCGATCTTCATCGGCGGCATGTTCGTGTACATCGGACCCGAGTACGCAGCCCTGTGCGAGCGGCGCGGCGACACCGCCGAGGCAAATCGCGCGCGCAAGGAGGTCGTGAACATGGAGAAGGTCGTGCTCGAGCACGGCTGGGACGGCGAGTGGTTCCTCCGCGCGTACGACTTTTTCGGCAACCGCGTCGGGAGCAAAGAGAACGAGGAAGGCCAGATCTTCATCGAGCCTCAGGGCTTCTGCGTGATGGCGGGCATCGGCAAGGACACTGGGCAGGCGCTCAAGGCGCTGGACGCCGTGAAAGAGCGCCTCGACACGCCCTACGGCGTGGTGCTGGTCAACCCAGCTTACAGCCGCTACCACGTGGAGCTCGGCGAGATCAGCTCGTACCCGCCCGGCTACAAGGAGAACGCGGGCATTTTCTGCCACAATAATCCCTGGATCATGATCGCCGAGACCGTGGTGGGCCGCCCCGAGCGCGCCTTCGACTACTATAAGAAGATCACGCCCGCCTATATCGAGGAGATCAGCGAAGTCCACAAGATGGAGCCGTACGTGTACTCGCAGATGATCGCCGGCAAGGACGCGGTCAAGCCGGGAGAGGCGAAGAACTCGTGGCTCACGGGCACGGCAGCGTGGAACTTCGTGGCCGTCTCTCAGCACCTCCTCGGGGTGCGGCCGCAATATGATGGTCTCGTGGTTGCGCCGTGTTTGCCAGCGGAGGTGCCCGAGTTTACCGTATCGCGCTGGTGTCGCGGCGCGACCTACGTGATTCGGGTCAAAAACTCAGGCAAGGGCGGCGCGCCAAAGCTCGTCGTCGACGGCAAGCCCGTGGACGGGAGCCTCGTCCCCTACGCCCCGAAGGGCACCACCGTCCAGGTGCAGTGCACCGTGTGAGCAGCGCGAGCTAACTAGCGCGTCGAGCCGACGCGATGAATTGCCCCGCCATGATGCGGGGCAATTCCTTTTCTGGGGGTCGGATCGTGGTGCCGCGGCCAGCAGCTCGGGCCGCGGCGCTCTGCCGCTCAGCTAGCGGCGGCGCAGAAGCCTTCGTAGTCGATGTAGCCTTTGAGGGTGGGGTGCTTGCCACAACCCGGGCAGGCATCATCACGCCGTAGCTTGAAGGTGCGGAACGTCATGCTCATTGAATCGTACTGGAGCAAACGACCGGCTAGAGTATTGCCGAGGCCGAGCAGCACCTTGATGGTCTCTGTGGCCTGCAACACGCCGATGATGCCGGGGAGAATTCCGAGGACACCCGCTTCGGCGCAGGAAGGTGCCAGGTGTGCGGGCGGTGGCTCGGGGTAGAGGCACCGATAACACGGACCCTGGAACGGCAGGAACGTCGTGACCTGGCCGTCGAAGCGGAATATCGAGCCGTGGATCACCGGTATCTTGTGTATCAACGAGGCGTCGTTGACGAGGTACCGAGTCGGAAAATTGTCGCAGCCATCGACGATGACGTCCCACTTGTCGCTCAGGATGCGCTCGATATTTTCGCTGGTCAGCCGTTCCTGATACTTGATGACCTTGACGTCGGGATTGAGGTCCTTGAGGGCAATCTCTGCGCTATCGACCTTGGGGATGCCCAGGCGCGAGGTGGCATGCAGGATCTGCCGCTGGAGGTTCGAAGCGTCCACAGTGTCGGCGTCGACGAGCCCGAGCGTGCCGACGCCAGCGGCCGCGAGGTAAAGGGCGGAGGGGCTACCTAGCCCGCCCGCGCCGAGCAACAGCACCCGGCTCGAGAGGAGCTTCGCCTGGCCCTTATCGCCAATTTCCGGCAGCAGAAGGTGGCGGGAATAGCGGTCGCGCTGGGCCTCGGTCAAGCTCGGCGGGGTCTCCACCGGGTAACGCAGATCCTTCCAACGCACGAAGCCGGGATTGGCGCTCGTGACGTCCTGGTAGCCCATCTCGCTCAGGGTCTTGGTCGCGAAGGCGCTGCGTGTACCCCCCGCGCAGTACACGACGATCGGCGCCTTTCGATCGGGCAACTTGCTTTCGGCCTGGAGCTCGAGGAAGCCGCGCGGGATGTGGACGGCACCGGGAATGAAGCCGCCGTTGAACTCGTGCTGCTCGCGCACGTCCACCAGGGTGGTCGGCGTGCCGGCGTCCAGGCGTGCCTTTAGGGCTTCCAGTGAGATAGTCCGAACGCGCTCGCGAACCTCCGCGAACAACTCTGCGTAGCTCTTGGCCATGTGGTCGACCATTCCTTCGTTTTCCTATGTAACAATGGGGCAATATTTGCGGTACCCGCCAATATGATCCCGAGCCCCGATACGTCAACTGACGCGTCAGGAGCTGAAAACCCGTGCTCTTCCATGCGTTGAATCCGCCACTTGAAGAACGGAGCGGGGCCAGCACACTGTACCAGGATGGCCGGGTCGGCCAATGGGTTTTTTAATCCTGTTGACGTGCGCGTGTGCACCATCCGCTCGGAGCGGTCGTTACTGGAGAGGTGATGTCGTTGCTCGCGCCAAGGCCGCCTGGAGTCGGCACGGGCAGAAGGCCCGACGAGACACGGCTTTTACCCCTCTCCCATTAGACCGGTGAAGTGATCTTACATGTCGAATTCGTCGCCCAACCGCCTCGGTGAACTCCTCGTTCGCGAAAAGCTCATCAGCCTCCAGCAGCTCAAACAGGCTCAGACGGATCAGGCCAAGAGCGGTCGCAACCTGAGCTACACGCTCGCCAAGCTCGGCTACATCTCGGACGGCGAGATCACCGACTTTTTGAGCGCGCAGTACCGCCTGCCAGCGGTCAATCTCGAGGATTACGACATCGAGGAGGACGTCATCAAGCTGGTGGCGAAGGACGTGTGCGAGAAGCACCGTGTCATCCCCGTTTCTCGCTCGGGCTCGTCTTTGATCGTGGCGATGGCCGACCCCACGAATCTACACGCCATCGACGACATCAAGTTCCTGACCGGTTACAACGTGGAGCCTGTGGTGGCGAGCGAGACGGCGGTGCACGCCGCCATCGAGCGCTACTACGCCGCGGGACCTTCCTACGAGGAGGTGATGGCGGATTTCGACCTCGGCGACGACGACATCGACTTCTCCTCCGAGGAGGAGGACATCAATGCTGTCGAGCTCGAGAAGGCGAGCGAAGATGCTCCCGTGGTGCGCCTCGTTAACGTGATTTTGCTGAACGCGATTCGCAAGGGCGCGAGCGACGTGCATATCGAGCCCTACGAGCGGCGCATGCGTGTGAGGTATCGGATCGACGGCGTGCTGCAAGAGGAGATGACGCCTCCGCTCAAGTTGAAAAATGCGCTGTCCAGCCGCCTAAAAATCATGAGCCAGCTCGACATCGCTGAGCGGCGCTTGCCGCAAGACGGGCGCATCAAATTGCGGCTAGGCAAGAACCGCGAGATGGACTTTCGCGTCAGCATCTTGCCCACGCTCTGGGGCGAAAAGACCGTCTTGCGGCTCCTCGACAAGTCCAACCTGCAGTTGGACATGACCAAGCTCGGCTTCGAGGTCGCGCCGCTCAAGGACTTCAGCTGGGCCATCAACCAGCCTTGGGGCATGGTGCTCGTCACCGGCCCCACGGGCTCGGGCAAGACCACCACGCTGTATTCGGCGCTCTCGGAGCTGAACAAGCCGGGTACCAACATCAGCACCGCTGAAGATCCGGTGGAGTACAATCTTCACGGCATCAACCAGGTGCAGATGCATGACGAGATCGGGCTCAATTTCGCGATGGCGCTGCGCGCCTTCTTGCGGCAAGACCCCGATGTCATCATGGTGGGCGAGGTTCGAGACTTCGAGACGGCGGAGATCGCGGTGAAGGCGGCGCTCACCGGCCACTTGGTGCTCTCGACCCTCCACACCAATGACGCCCCGGCGACCATCTCCCGCCTGCTGAACATGGGGGTCGAGCCATTCTTGATCACGGCGAGCGTCAACCTGGTGCTGGCTCAGCGCCTGGCGCGCCGCGTATGCGCCGACTGTAAGAAGGAGTTCGCGCCTGAGCCCGGCGCGCTGCGCGACTTGGGCTTCAGTGAAGCGGAGGTGGATCGCGCGGTCCAGAACAAGCTGTTTGTTGGAGCAGGCTGCCAGACGTGCAACGGGTCTGGCTACAAGGGCCGGGTGGCCTTGTACGAGGTGATGCGCTTCACCGACCAGCTGAAGGAGATGGTGCTGCAAGGCGCATCGAGCGCCGAGCTAAAGACGGCTGCCATTCGGGGCGGGATGTGTTCCTTGCGAATGAGCGGCATCGGCAAGATTTTGGATGGCGTCACCACCACCGAAGAGGTCCTGCGCGTGACGATGGCCGACTAGGCCTCGCACCCCGCGCTCGCTTCGTCGAGTCCCTGGGGCGAGTGGGGCGAGCTACGAGCGGGTCGGCTGAGGTGCGCGGCTGCTCGCCAGGACCGGCGCGCCGAGCCTAATCGCAGAGGGGTCGGGCTGCCGTAGGGTCAAGGGTGACCGATCTCAAGATAAATCTGCATCAACTCCTGCGCGCCATGATCGAAAAAGGCGCGAGCGATCTGCATATCGCGACCGGTTCCCCTCCGCTCTTACGCGTCGACGGAGAGGTCGTTCCGCTCAAGTTGCCAGCGCTCGGTCCCGTCGAAACGAAGCAGCTCTGCTACTCCGTGCTGACCGAGGAGCAACGCCGCCAGTTCGAGGCGAACAAAGAGCTCGATCTCTCGTTCGGTGTGAAAGGACTCTCACGATATCGCGCGAACCTGTTCATTCAAAGAGGGGCCGTATCGGCGGCCTTTCGGGCCATTCCGTTCAAAATCCTGAGCTACGATGAGCTCGGGCTGCCGGCGTCGGTAGCGGAGCTCGCGGCTCGACCGCGCGGGCTCGTGCTCGTAACGGGCCCGACGGGCTCGGGTAAGAGTACGACGCTCGCCGCGATCATCGACAAGATCAATGAAGAGACGCGCCAGCACATCATGACGATCGAGGATCCGATCGAGTACTTGCACGCGCACAAGCGCTGCCTGATCAATCAACGCGAGGTAGGTCACGATACCGTGAGCTTCAAGACAGCCTTGAAGTACGTCCTGCGACAGGACCCGGACGTGGTGCTCGTCGGCGAGATGCGAGATCTGGAGACGATCGAAGCCACACTGACCATCGCCGAGACGGGACACCTCGTGTTCGCCACGCTGCACACCAACTCAGCCGTGCAGAGCATCAACCGCATGATCGACGTATTTCCTCCCCACCAGCAAGCTCAGATCCGCGCGCAGCTGTCGTTCGTGCTGGAGGGCGTGATGAGTCAGCTCTTGCTGCCGCGCGCGGGCGGCGCAGGCCGGGCGCTGGCCCTCGAGGTGATGATCCCGAACGCGGCGGTGCGCAACCTGATTCGCGAGGACAAAGTGCACCAGATCTATTCGCAGATGCAGCTCGGGCAGGGAAAACACGGCATGCAGACCATGAATCAGTCACTCTTCTCCCTCCTGTCACGGCGCTTCATCAGCGCAGAAGAAGCCATGGGGCATTCGCCCGACCAGGAGGAGCTGAAGACGATGATCGAGGCAGCGCAAAAGCGCTGACGCCTAGCGGCCGGAAGTGGGCGAGACTCTCCAAATGTAGAGGAAGTGCCGAATGCAGAGTGCCCCATCGGGCCGGGTTCGACACGCCCCTCACCCGCGCAGCGGGGGCGGGGCGAAACCCGGCACGGATTTAGGGCATGAGGTACTAGGGAGTGTTTTCAAACCCCTTTCCATTCTCCTGAAAATGTGTTCCATCCTGGCTGATGGAACGCTTGGTTCGACTGACGGA
>JAYTOL010000146.1:0-66207 GCA_043747815.1 Deltaproteobacteria bacterium | reverse complement strand
CCTGCCCCTTCTTCTTGCCCACCGCCAAGTCCACCCCCGTGAAGCACGGCAGCTGCGGCCCCCGCACGTGGGCCCGCGGCGCTGTAGGCAGGAACGTCCGCCCCTTGCCGAGCGCGCACATTCGGTCCAGCCAGATCTGCTTGAACCGGCTCGTAGCATCCAGCCGTACCCGACACAGGTACTTCCGCGTGAAGACGTGCTCCAGCGTGATGCTCATGCGCTCCAGCAGCCGGGCTAGGCCCCACTGCTCGGGCCACAGCGTCCGCCAGCGCTTCGAAGGCTCGTCCGGATTCAACACCGCGCTGTAACGCCGCGCCGCGAACGCTGGCCGCTTCGCCACGTCATGCAGCAGGTCGTCTGGGTGCCACGGCGTGCCGATCAGCCAGCAGATCGCGCCCTCCAGCAGGCGCGTCAGCACCGTGGAATCGAACCACTCGATCGCCTTCTTTCGCTGCTCCTCCGTGCGCGTGTTCTCGAAGTCTAGGACGTCGTCCAGCACCACGAAGTCCAGGCGCGAGCCGACGATCGCGCCGTAGAGCCCCAGCGCCTGCAGCGACGGGTCGCGCGCGCGGGTCTTGCGCTCCACCGTGATGGCCGAGCTGTGCCAGGGGTCCTCATCCCGCGAGCTCGGTTTCAGGTGCGGAAACACCTCCCGCACGCGCGGGTTGCGCTCGATCTCCGTCCGGACGTGGCGGAGCATCTTTTCCGCCATCGTGCTGGTGTTGCTGATGATCGCCCCGCGCCACTCCGGGTGTTTCCCGAGCATCCACAGCAGCTTCCCCACCACCTGGAAGCTCTTGCCGTGCTCGACCGGCGCGATCAGGACCGCGTATCGGTTCTCCTCCCAGAACTCCTGCCACTCCCAGTGAAATGGCGCGTTCTTCAGCTTCGAGTCGTCCGACTCGTTGCGGAGCGCGTACTCGATAAACGCGCCCGCCGAGCGCCGCGCCGCACGGATCTGCAGCTCACGCTGCACCCGCACGCGTTCTTCCAGTCGCCGGCGGCGCTCGCCCTCGACTAGGCGCGCACGCCGTTCAGCTTCGGTTGTCCGCTTCGCTAGCGCTGTTGGTGCTGGGCTCGCCACACGGTTCCACGGTTCGCTCCCTTCGGCGCCCGAGGCCCAATCCGGCGGGCGGAGACCAAAGGACCGGCGTCAGCCCGTTCCGCAGTCTTGCGGGGTGGGCTGGGTGTCCGTCCTTCGTCACCTTCAGAGCATGCAACGGCTTGCCGTCCTGAACAAGCCGCTCGACCTCTTCGACCCTTTCACCTACCTCCACCCACGGTGCCGCGCCCCAGCACGCCACCGCGAGCTCGCTGCGCTCCAACGCCCAAAGCGTCCAGTGGTCATTCCGGCGCTCCTTCGCCATCCGACCGTGCGTCACCCAAAGCGGACCGCGCCGCAGGAACGCGCTCTCCACGTTCTTCGTGTGCGTCTCCCGTAGGGCAAACAGATTGGCCGCGAAGAAGCCCCCGAAACCCCACGCCTTGGCAAAGCCGCGCCAGCGCCGCACCGTATGGTCATCTACCTCGTGGGTGGCTTTAGACGGGTTCAGCCCGACGAAGCACACCATGCGAGCTCGCTCCTCCCAACGCCGCCAAAGCAGATACCGGTGCTGCGGCTCAAGCAGCTTCCCTCCCTGCTTCTCGCCATGGCTGAACACCCCACCCGCCCAGTAGTCCCCCCATGTCGTCACCCGCCGCCCTCCCGCATCGCTCCGTGGCGCTGTCGGGCTAGCGCCACGGCTGCCTTCTCCTGATCCGACAGCTCTCGCCGCGCCCCGTCCACGGGCGCGAGCTTGCGCATCAGCCGAATCTGCAGCGCCTGGTCCGTCTCACCGGGCGCGCGGAACTCTCCGAACTCCCTGCGCGCCAGAAGGTCAAGCGCCTGCGCCCTGCTCCCGGCAATCAGCGCCAGCATCTGATGCTCCGTCACCCGAGCTCCCCCAGCAGCAGCTTCGCCACCAGCTCGCACGCAGGGCGCAGATACGCCTCCCGCAGCTCACCCGTCCCCGGATTACTAACGCAAAGCCGGTAAGTCACGTGCGGCTGGCCGCCGACGAACTTCGCTTTCCCCCACACCCACTCGAGCGCGCCGAGCTGCCCCGGGCACTGCTCCGACGTCAGCTCCACTTCCTGATCGTCCGGAATGCCCCGCCACTCTATCTCTGGACGGTTCGCAATCATGGCGATGCTGACCATGGCGGTAGTGTCCGCCAGGTGCCGAAGCCGGTCTGCTGTCGGGCCCCAGCTCAGCCCCTTGCACCAGAGCACCCGATCCCGCGCCTTAATCGGAGGCCTGAGGACCGGCGCCGCCGGCATCGGCTTAAACTCCGCGTGAGGTGACGTAAAGCCGCCATCCCCGAACCAGAGCAACAGCGACTGCGCTCCAACGCGGCAATCCAGCAGAGGCCCGGTCGACGCGATCTGCTTGCCGCCCATGGTCACCGCATACCGCAGAAACATGCCCAGGGGTTCGCCAGCACGCGCACCAGGAACCACCGCCGGCAGCAACTGGAAGTCCCTCAGCCGAACGACGCTGCCCGACTCAACGAGATGCACCGACAGAAAGTCGGGCAGCATGCCGAAGTCCTCCTGCCTTACCCAGGGCTCGAGTAGCGGCCCCCATGGCCCGACAACCCTACCCCCCACAAGCCTAGTCCTGGACGCCAGCAGAGCGGCTGCCTCAGCCCGATCCGCTTCGTGCTGCATCTTCATCAGCTGAGCGATCTTCGCGTCTCGCGCAAAACCCCCATCGATAGACGGCTCCGGCTGCAGTAGCGCTTCCCGCGCCAGGTACTCGAACTCCTTCACAGCCAGATCTCCTCTTTCACCTCATCCGCGTCGCGCGCGCCGCGCTCCCAGTCCCGCCGAGCGAGCTCCAGGATCTGATAGTCGTGCATCGCCGTGTGCCCCGCGTCAGCGGGCCCACAGAACGGCGGCCGGCGGACAAGAATCACCCGCCGCGTCACCTTCGCCCAGCGGAAGATCCCGTGGTAGCGCGCGACTCCCCAGCAGAAGTTCGCCCGCACGAAGCACACCACCCGATGGCAGAGCCGCAGCGCCTCCACCACGTGCGTGCCGTCTGCCCCATCCTCGTACGGTGGATTCATCACCGCGACGTCGAATAGCTGCGTGGTCGCTTCCGGCCACGCCTTCAGGAGGTCGCCCACCACCACGTCCAGGTGCGGGTGCAACCCTGGCAACCCCTGAGCCACCGCCGGATCGAGCTCCACAGCCGTCACCTGGCAGTGCGCCGGGAAGCACCGCACGATATTGCCGGCGCCCGCGCTCGGCTCCAGCACACGCGCGCCCTCGGGCAGGGCAGCCCAGTCAACGATGCGCTGAGCCATCTCCGGATCGGTCCAGAATTGGCTCAGCCGCTCCGCGTGGCTCTTCTCCTTCTTCGGCTTCGATTCCCTCAATTGGGTGCCCCGGTCGACTGCGCACCGAGCGCCACCGTCACGCCGAACACCTCGAGCGGTAGCGCCCGCTTCAGCTCCGTCACCATCAGCTCGTGCGCACAGCGCGCCGCCTCCGGCTCAGGCAGCTTGTCCACGTCCTGCAGCTTCCGAGTGAGCGCGATCACGCCGTACTTCAACGCGGTCCCGATCTGGGCTCGCACCAGCGTCTCCGGCGCATCGTGAATCATCATCGAGAACACCACGATCATGTGGTTCGCCGCCGTCATGGCCATGGGCTCCCACATCACCGGCACGTCCACCGGGCCGTTTAGCGGGATGTCCGACTCCTTGAGCCTCAGCACCGCCGCCAGGTGCCCCCGATACTCGCCCGCGAAGTCCACGCAGATGCTGCGCAGCAGATCGCTCTGCTCCCGGCTCTGCGCGTAGCCTCCGAACACCGCCGACGATAGGACGCCCATCAGCTCGTGGCAGCGCCCGCCCCGGAAGCGGGTCACCGTCTCGAGCGCACGCGCCGCCGCCGTGATCAACAGCCGCAGGTCCAGCACCAGCACCGCCGCCAGCGCCATCGCCATGTCCGCGCGATTCACCGCGGCCCACACCTGCGCCGAGCTCCCCTGCGGTTTCTCCTGCGGCCAGAGCGCGCGCACCACTTCGCCCAAGCCCTCCTTGCGGTAGACAGCCAGGAAGTCGGTCATGGCTCGTCGCTCCCAGGCGTCTCCGGCGCCTCGTCTTCGTCCACGGCGTTTTCCGAGTCCTCCACCCAGGCGTGGAAGCGCTGCATGATCATCGGGTGCTGCGTCTGCTCCGGGTCGTCCGACGCCATCTCAGCGCGCACCAGAGCCAGCCCGTAGCTACCGCTGTGAAGCGCTTCGGCCGAAGGCCACCACCCCAGGATCTCCTCCTTCGTGCCGTCGTCCTCCCAGGTCTCTCGATAGGGCGCCAGAAAGCCCTGCTTCTGCAGCTTGTCCTCCACAAGCTTGCACGCGAGCTCCTTCGTCTGGATGCCCGTAACCACGCTCAAGTCCACAAACTCAATTCGGAACATCTGCTTGCCCTTTCTTTTGCTTGGGGCCAATTGCCCCCATTCTAAACCCGCTCAGCTCTTACGCCACTGATCCGCTTGCTTGCATGTCGCGAAATGGCTGACGTACGAGCCTAGCACGCGCCACTCCCCCTCCTGGAACACCACCCGCGACTCCCGCCCGCGGTTCACCGGCATCTTCTTCCCGCTCGGCATCGTCACCCAGTAGATGAGCGCGCCGCAGCTCCTGCACTCGCCGGCGTCCCGTGCAGCCTTCTCCGCCTCCGAGATAACGGAGCCCGTGCCCTTGCCGACCTCAGCCACTAGACACCACCACTTTCACCAGCTTCTCCGCTGTGATCCGAAACGTGCGCTGGTATCCCTCAAGCAGCTTCCGCAGCTTTTCCGTGGCCTGGCGCCCAGCGTCCTTCTGGATCTGCCCGACGGTGCAGTCAGCGCCCCACACGTCGTCCAGCGCCACCTCCACAGTGATGTTCACAATCGCACGCCCGGTCGGCGGCTTCTCGTCCTCAGCCATTGATCCACCTCAGCACCTTTTCACGCAGCTGCTGAGCCGTACGCTGCAGGTCCCACAGCTCGTGCCACTTCTCCACCGTGATCGAGCCGTCGCCGCCGTTGCCCTGATCCCGAGAGTCCGCCACCACACGCTCCAGCCCGAGCACCGTGTGCTGATGCGGTAGCGTGATGTCCAGCACCATGCGCCGCGCACGCTCCAGCTGCGTCGGCAGGCTCGCTTGCCCGATCAGCAGCTCGTAAGTCGTTGCGCAGGCGCGGCACTGGTAGCCGGTCGGCGTGCGGTCAAACAGGCTGTGGTTGCACTTCGGGCACTTCATCCGCTCATGGTCAGGCATCGAGCGGCCCTGCCTTCGGTCGCTCCGACACCGACCAGAGCCGCACGCCGTCCGTCAGCTTCGCCCACTCCTCCAGCGTCAGCGGGCGGAACTCGCCAAACAAGTCCCCGTCAATGTCCGCATCCCCCTCCCAGATGTGGATGCCCGTCGGCGCGTCATGCCCGAGCAAGTCCCAGATGCTCGTGGACTGCTCCCGCTGCACCGCGTCCGTGATGCCGCGCCCGAAGTACTGCAGCACCACCCCGCCATCGTGCGGCCCGCTCGCCACCAGCGCGCGCGAGAGCGGCTTATCCGACGCCCCGTGTCTCTCCTCCGCCATTCGCTTTCCCTTTCAGTTGCACCAGCCGGCTGACGTTCGCCTGCCACTGGCCGTGAGCTCGGAACCCTATCGCGTACGGTCGATCCGCGCGAGCGCATAAGCCACAGGTGGCGCACGTCTTCTTCGCCGCTGTTTCAGCCGGGCACACCATCACCGGCACGCCCCCTGGGCTCCTGAGCACGTCCGGAGCGTCCGCAGGCAGAACCACCGCCGCCGGCAGCCGCGCGCCCTGCCCTGGCCCCACCTGAGCTCGGCGCGAGAGGCTATCCAGGTGGTCGAGCCCGTGGCAGCTGATGTTGGTCACGAAGCCCTGCGCCGTCGCCTCCCACAAGGCCGCCCAGACACCCTTGCCGAGCGGCTTGGCGGTGAACGTGTGCCCCTTGCGCCCGAGGTTGGCCACCACCAGGCGCGCGAGCATGTCCACGTCTAGCTCGTTGTTCTCCCCCGGCAGGTCGCCCACCACGTTGTGCCGCCAGAGCTGCCCCCTCGGGAGCTTCGCTATCCGGTCCAGGAACCGCTCCGGCGAGAGCCCCAGGCCTCGGCTCAGCCGACGCCAGTGCATCCCGAGCACCCCGAACTCCCCATAGCAGCCCGCGTCCTTCAGACGGCAGGCATCCGGGCAGGTGTGCCCGCTCGACATACTGGACGGGATTGGTCCTAGTTTGACGTTGTGGGTCGAGCGGACGAAAGAGAACCGCAGCGGCCCGCCTACGAGCTCCGCGCGGCGCGTCTCCCTGCGCTGGCCCGAGCGGTAGAACTCCCGGCACTCCCGGCACCAGGTGATCGGCTTGCCCTTAGCCCCGATGAACTCCACGTGGGGCTTGTACTTCCAGCACTGGGCGCAGCGCTTCACCGTTGCCTCTTTGCCAAGTGGTAGCCGTTACAGAACGCGCACGGGTACACCCTCAGCTTGAGGCCCCCTGTCTGCACCCCGATCCACTTCCCCTGTTCCTTCGCCTCCGCGCGTGAGTCGTAGCGCTTCTTCCCGCGGCAGCCGCTCTGGATATCGTGGGCAGCCTTGTTCGCGGTGAAGCGCGGCACCTTGAGCATGCGCTTCCGCGGCTGGCTCACCAGGGCACGCCCTTGGCGCGCTGCTCGTCAATGCCCTGCTGCTCCTCCCGCACGCGGTCGCGCCGCTCTTCACGCTCTTCCGCGCTGTACCCCTTTACCCGCAGCCCGAAGTGCTTGCGGCACCGCTTGTGCGCCGGCATCGCCTCCACAGAGCAGCCGCGCCAGGTGCACCGTCCGCGCGGGACGCGCCGTAGTTTCCTCTTCAGTGAGCCCATGAGTTTGGTGCCCGGCAGTTGGAACTTGATGAGGTTTGCTTGGCTGCACTGCCGGGCACCGCGCTGGGCTCGTAGGATTTATGCCGGCGGCCACCCACAGAGCCCAGCGCGCTGCTCGCTAGCGCATCTCCGGAGTGACCCGATAGAAAACACCCTGTTTCTCCACCAGCCCCATCGAGCGGAGCTTACTCAGCTCGTTGGTAAACGCCTTGGTTTTCTCGTGGTAGCCGCAGCGCTGCGCTAGCAGCTCCTTCGTGTGGCCGTTCGTGGAACCCAAAGACCACAGCTGCTCCAGAATGAGCCGCCCCGCCTTTCCCAGCGCGGCCTTGTAGTGCGCCAGCAGCTCTGCGCCCCTCGGCAGCGCTGGCACGTGTTGGAACGCTTGGCGCCCCTGCAGCGTCGCCTGGAAGCCCTGCGCCTCGCTGCCCTTCTGGCGCACCAGAAAGCCTCCGGCGCTGAGCGAGCTCAGGCTATTCGTGAAGGTCTTCGTTTTCTGGTGGTAGCCAGCGAGCGCCGCCAGCCTCGCCAGGCCCACCACGCCCTTGTGCTGCACTAGCACCGTCATGATCGCTCGCTCGGCCTTGCCGAACGGCAACGCGCCCTTGCCGTTGCCCCGTGGGATCTGTTCGGGCGCCAAAGTGGCCACAATATCGGTCGCTACGCTGGCGTTTAGATTCGCCGCGCTAGCCTCTGACCCTCGTTTCCACTCCGCATCGGTCGCGCGGCACCAGCGGCACTTGCCCTCGCCGCCACAGATGCAGCGCCCGTTTGGGTGCATCGGGTCCGGAGCCTTGAACCAACCCGCCGGGCCGTGCTTCTCAGCGCCGCAGGCCAAGCAGCGTAAAAGCGTTCCGTCGCCAATGAGCGAAAGCCTGTGCTCCCCATCTGGGAATCGATTGCACGGCTCCTCTGGCTTCGGCGCCGGATTGGGAACGAAGTAGGCGCCTTCCAGCTTCAGCGCGCGCGCCACCTGCGCCGACTGCCTCAGCAATGCCCCGGCCTCCTCCAGTAGGGAAAGCGCTCTCGCCGCCACGCCGTTCAGTCGCGCCACCTCCGCCTCCAGCGCCTTGATCGTGTCCGCGCTCACCTCCGCGCCACGCTTCCACTCCTCCAGCTCGGCGGACAGCTGCTGCGCGCGCGCCATGTGCTCGTCCGGCGTTAGAAACCCGTCCGGCAGGTCCGGCACGCTCACCGGCACGCTCACCTGCGCCTTCGAACTCAGCCCCGCCGTCAGCTCCTTCAGCAGGTCGCTATCCGCCGGCGCCACCACTGGCCCCACCCCGCTCTGCAACCCGTCCTGGAACTCCTCCAGCGTTGGCGTACTCGAAGCGTCCAGCGTGCGCTTCGGCAGGATCTTCACCCGCTCGAACTTGCCGAGCCACGGACTCCACAAGAAGAACTCGCCCTTGGCCAGGGTCTGCAGCTGCTTCAGCTCGTCCTTCACGTCCGCGCCGACGTGCTTCACCCACGCCTCGATTGCCTTGATCTCCTGCGTGCCCAGCATCCTCCCCACCATCAGCGGGTCCGACATGTTCAGGCACTCTTTTGAGACCGACTGCGGGCGCTGCGTGAGCAGCACCGTACCGAGGCCCACGTTCCGCCCAAGCCGCACGCAATCAATCGCCGCGCCCAGCATCTTCTCGTCCCCCTTGCACATCTGCGGGGCGATGTTCTGCGCCTCCTCGCACACCAGCGTCCGCACCCGCGGCTTGTGCTTGGCCTGCAGGTACAGCGTCTCCAGAAAGGCCGTGTAGAACTTCCGGCGCGCGTTCTTCCGCCACAGACTCACGTCCAGCACCGCGCTGCCCCCGGTCTCCACCAGGAGCTCCGCCACCCGCTCGCCCTGCTCGGCGCTCACGTCCAGGTCCGCGCGGATCCCGCCGAGCACCGGAATCGATAGGCCCGGCCCGCTGCCGTCCGCGCTTGTGCGCAGCCCGTGCCAGTTGCCCACCTCGTCCAAGATCAGCTGCTGCGCGCCCGCCGAATAGAGCTCCTCCACCAGCTTGCCGCCCAGGTAGGTCTTGCCGTAGCCCTTGAACGCAAGCACGCCCCAGGTCTTCGTTGCGGCCTCCGAAGCACTGAGCTCCAGGCCTTCGCAGATGCGGATGGGCTGGCGCAGCATCAGCCGTGCCTCTCGTCCTCTGGCAACGGGCACCGATCGCAGACCGGTGTGCCGTGCTGGTCCACCTCCTTCGTGAATCCGTGCCCGCAAACCTGAGCAATGCCCGGGTGCAGCTCGTCCCCTCGATCCGCTGGCCCTACCACCTGCAGAAAGCTCAGCTCAGCCACCATGCCGCGCCGCTTCAGCACCGCGCGCACAAGCCAAGGAGCGCTCGCCAGCTCCTCTGGCATCGGCTCGCACTTGCCGTCGTTGGACAGCCCCACCACCACAATCTCCGGCTTCGTCTTCAGCAGCAGCCAAAACCCCGTGGTGCTCTCACCCCACGCCGTCTCACCCCACGCCGCAGCCTTGGCCTCGAGCCGTTCCGCCAGCTCCGTCTGCCCGTCTGCTCTGGCCTCACCTGCTAGGTGCGTTGCAAACGCTACCCCAGCCGCGTCCACGCCCAGCCGCTCGTCCAGCTCCTGCGCACACTCCTCTAGAGTGTCGCTCTTCAGTTTGGAGATGTGCTGAGAGCCGAACGCACGATCGCGCCATTCTTGCGCCAGCTCACCGACGCCGCTCTCGCCCGACGACTGATGCACCGGGCGCGCATCCCAAGCCCGCTGCAGCTCCACGATCCGCTCCAGCAGCTTCTCCGGGCTAGCGCACTCCACCGCCCCTTCGTGCTCGTTGCAGAGCCCCAGAGCTCGGGCCACGTCCACTTCGAACTTCTCCAGCGCACGCTTCGCGTCCGCCACCCGCACCAGCGTGGCGTGCTTCTCACCCAACGAGGCTTCCAGTGTGTTGTTGTCAGCCGCTACTCGCATCATCACGGTGTGCTTCGCCTCCAGCTGGCGCTCCACCTCCAGACGCTTGCCGATCTCGGCCTCCAGCGTGGCCGCCAGCTCGGCTATCCGCTCCGCGCGCCCGTCCGTCGCCGCCGGCTTATCGAGCACCGTGCCCATGTCGTACCCGGACCGAAGCAAGGCCTTCGCCTTCTCCGCGCCGTCGATCGTCTCGTACGGCCCCCAGCAATTCCGGCGCCAGTACACCGCCCAGGCGTTCGTCTCGTAGCCGTGTAGGTAGCCCGTGAACGTCACCGGCTCGACTCCCAACGGCCCGGCCTCCACGTCCGCTTGTGAGCGAGCCACCGCGTAAAGAAGTCTGCTCACGGCGTCAGTCCCGCTTTCTTTCCGGCCTCGGTGTGGGTGTACACCTCACGCACCATCCCATCGCTGTAGTCCAGACTCGCCTTCACGAGCCCCTCAGCAATCAGCAGCGCCAGCACAGCCTCCGAGGTGTCTCCCTCATTCCAGGCTGCCATTGCAGCGGCCAGCCCGGGCTTGCTCACCGCCGCACCATCAGCGTGCTGCGCGTCGCCGCCACGTTCGGCTTCTTCAGCTCCTGCTCCACGCTCAGCTGCAGCGCCGTGCCCGCGCGCGCCTGCGCCTCGTTATGGCTCACGCGATTCGCGAACGCTCGGGTGGCGTACACCTCAGCCCCCGCGCGGCGCACCGAGTAGCGCAGCCCCTGGCGCACCACCTCGAACACCACCCCGCCGACAAAACACCGCTCCAACAGCAGCGGCCTTTGCACCCGCGTCTCCAGTGCGTTGTTTGCCGCCCGCAGAGCGCGCGTCGCCCCAATCAATCCAGACTGTCCCATTCCGTTACCCTTTCGTTTCCCGTGCACACCGTTAAGAACGGCCGCCCGCGCGCAGACCTTAACCGATTGTGCTGCTCTCGTCTGCCAGCTCCTGCAGCTGGTCGGCATACCCGCTCAGCATAGACAGGCTCCAGCCCTTTTCTGAACGCATCGAAGCCGCCAGCACGCCGAGCTCCTTCCGCAGTTTCTCCAGCTCGTGGATGGCAGCGCTCGCGTCGCCCTTCTCGTTCTCGCGGATGTACGTCGCCAGGCGGCAATCATCATCGTGGTCAGGCCGGGCCGGGATGCTGTAGCGCGCGTGCTCGGTGGGGTTGTTGAAGTGCGAGGCATTGAAGCGGCTCAGGATCTGCCGCGCCTCCTCATGGGTTACCCGCTCGCTCACACCGTCTCCCCGTACTCGTCCAGCACCGCCTTCGCCCGGCGCACCGCGTTCCGCATCCTGAGCACACCCACCTGCGGGTCCGTCGCCGCCTCCACCATCTCCCGCAGCACCTTCATCGGCTCGTCCAGCCCCTCCACCTGCGCCTTGTGGAACCGCAAAGCCACAATGGCCGTCTGCAGCGCTTCCTGCTCCCGCTCGTAGTGCCCCGCCACTCCCTGGCTGATGCCCGCGCCGTCCCGGAGCTTTTCCTGCCGGTACTCCAGCATGCGCTCCAAGGTCGTGATCTTCGTGCTCACCTTCTCAAGCACGGGAACGCCGTTCGCGTCCGTCCTAGTCATTCCTTCGGTTCCCTTTCAGTGCAGAGCTTCGAGCGGGTCCTTCGGGGGTGGCAGCACAGGCGCCTGCTTGCCCGCCTCCTCTGGCCAGTAGCCGTGTTGGTCGTGGTACTCCAGCTCAGCATCCGAGCGCCGCGAGATGTCGTCTCCCGAGCCCGCCGGCTGCAGCTGCAGCTTTATGGCTTGGTCCACCCCAAACATCTTCTTGATCTCCCGGATGGCCATGGCGCACGCGGCGAACTGCCTGTCCAGGTACGCCGCCTGATACAGGTCCTCCAGCATCACCAGCAGCTTCTGCCGGCGCTCGGGAATCGTCGCCTCGTCCACCACCCGTATCTCTCGCCACACCTCCGCGTAGAGCTGCTCAGCGCCAACAATGGTCAGCCCGTGCGCCTTGGTCAGCTCCACCAGGCACTGGTCTCGGCCATAGCACCGGGAGATCATTTCCCAGACTCGGTGCTTGGCCTTCAGCCGAGCCACCCCGCTCACCTTGGGAGCAATCGGCCTTTTGCCCGGCAGGCCCTTCTTGTAGTTCCTCGGCATCAGCTGTGCCTCTGGCGGCCTAGGCGGCGCTCTTCTGCCGCCATGATGCTCCGGGCGAACTCCGGGCTGTAGACGCTGCGCAGCAGCCGTCGGTGAGCGCGCCGGCGGGCGAGCCCTGAGCCCAGGCGAATGGCCACCACCCACAGGGGCGGAATGAGCACCCACCCGAGCACCCACACCGCGCACACCCAGAATACGATTCGCTCCAACGTCACTTCAGCCACTTTCCGGGTGGTGGCCAGCGGCGCTCACGGTCCCAGGCCATCCCCCATGGGACGATCATCCACCAGAGAGCCACGTACCAACACACACATTCCCATTCAGTTACGTGCAGATAGAACCCTAGAACAAGGGCTGGTTGCCCGGCATCCACTGAGGCATGGCGTGCGTTTCGTCTGGCCGCAGAAACGTCTGCATCAGCAGCGCGTCCCACTGCCCGCAGCGCAGGACCAGCACCTGGTCCGCCCCCGGTTCCCTGGGCTCCACGTACCGCACAGAAACGCTCACCGGCGCGTCCGCTCGGTAGACTTCGATTGGGTACCCCAGGAGCTCCCGCACCCAGCAGCGATTATACGGGGCGGCTTCGGAAAGTCGTCTTCGCATGGCATCTTCGTTTTCCCTTTCAGAGCTCCAGCTTTTCGATCAGCGCACTGCGCAGCAGCAGAATCATCGCAGAGTCTATCGCGGCTTGCGTCTCCGCGCGAGAGAACGGCTCCACCGCCCCTCGCTTGTGCAGCTCGCCGTGATGTAGGTGGCACAGCGGCACGGTGAACAAGTCGCACGGCTTGATGCCCATCCCGCCCCCACCCCGCCGGCGCCCGTGGTGGTGAGCGTGGATGCCCTCCCCGCTCGCCGGGCAGAAAACGCACGGGTGCTGGCGCACGAACTCGAGATAGGCGCGCGAGCGCAGCGGCGTCATTCGGGCCCCCTGTTCCAGGAATGCACCGCGCGCACCAGCAAAAGAACGACCACCGCCCCAGCCAGCGACCTCACCCACGCCTCGTAAGGCACCCAGCGCTCCACATAGTGAGCGAAGGCACAGGCCACCGCGGCAGCGCAGGCCGCCACATCAAGCCAGAGCCCCGCGCGCCGCCGCGTCATTCCTGCACCCCAGTCCCCTCCTGCATCGGCTCCACCCGATCCCTCACCCAGTGCCAGCGCCCACGCGTGCACTCCCGGCGGTACACCACGACCACCCCCGGCGTTCCGTCCGTCTTCGAGCCGTAGCGCACCGCCTTCCACTCGAGCCCGAGCGTACACGATGGGTGCGCGCACGGCAGGCCGTCCTCCGCTGGCTGGCAGACGTGCCCGAGCTCGCTCACAGCCAGCACCCGAGCAGCGAATCCGCGCTCGCATCCAGTGCCCGCGCCAGCCTAGCGAACACGGGCAGGGACGGCAGCGCGCGCCCGCACTCGAGCCGCGAGATCCGCCTTTGCGTGGTGGCCGCGCGGGTCGCCAGCTCGCGCTGCGTGAGCCCCTTCAGCTCCCGGTGCTCCCGTAGTCGCAAGCCGAACTCCGGCAGCGCCCCAGCGTCCTGGCGGGCGTTCATTCCGGGATTGGCTCCTCACCTCGGGCCACGCGCTCACGCTCCGCACGCTCTATGTCCTCCGGCTGCGCGTACCGAGCCAGCCAATCCAGCAGCATCACCACCGCGTCCTGCCGGCGGATAGTGCTCATGTACTCAATCGACTGGAACATTTCGTGCGCGTCGCCGTAATCCGCTGTCATCAGCAGAAAGCCGCGCCCCGGCGGCATCATGCCACGGATCTTGTTTGCCAGCTCCGCGCACTGGCGCTCACGTACCAGGCGCAGCTGCGTTTCCGCCGGGGTCTCCTTGTCGCTCATGTGTAGGCCCTCGGCACCCGACGATAAAAGCGCTTCCTCTCAAGCCGGAACAGCCGGCAGTACAGGTCCACCCAGCGGCAGATTCGGTTTGCATGCTCGTCGCCGCACCGCCAGGACAGCTCCCGCCAGAACTCAGAACGCACGCCCAGAGTCCCCGCACAACTCTCCGCCTTGTCGCTTAAGGCTTCGGGCCTCCTCACCGCCACGTGAAGCAACCAAAGCCCGCCCGCCAGAGCACCCGCCATCGCAATCGCTGCGATAACCGCCAACACCTCTCCTATCATGGCTTCAATATCTCCGCGTCCGTGTCCTGCGGGTGCAGGTGGAACTCCACTGCTTCGTCCAGCATCTCCGGGTCCACGCCGGGCTGCCCGTGAAGCGCGCCCTGCAGATGCTCCACACCCGTCAAATAAGCTTGTTTGAAAGCCTCCCGCAGCTGTGCGCAGTCCGACTGCAGCGCCGCCGTGTAGGGCTCCAGCAGCAGCTCCTGGCGCTCCAGCGTCACGTCCAGCGGCGTCTTGCCCGATGGCTTGAGAAGCGCGCGCAGCGTGGTGTTACGCAGCACCCGCCAGGCCATAGCATCCAGCGCGCTCAGCTTCTCCGTGATGTCCACGCCGTCCTGCATCACCATCCTCCACTCGAGCCGAGCAACGCTCGCGGCTTGGCTAGCGGAGCTTCCCCGCGCCAGCGATTGCACTTGCACGCGCCTCGCTGTGGCCGGCAGTGCGGAAGGTCGCTGCACTGCCCGCAGATCTTGTGCGGCACTCGGTCCAACGTCGCCGGCACGCGCGGAGTTTTCCCCGGCGCCGAATAGTCACGCTTGGATTGCTTGTACTTCGCGCCCATTCCGTTTCTCCTTCGGTTTCTTGCCCGAGTGTACCCGCACCCGGTAACGCACCACCACCCCGAGCTCGCGAATGATCTTCGCGGTGATCCACTTCGCTTTGCGCCAGACAACGAAGTGCGCCCCGCCGAGCCCGAGCCACGCCGCCCAGGGCAGCCACAGGTCCACCGTGATGCAGCCGCGCTCCAGCCACACGCTGCCGTTCAGTGACGGGAATTCCGTTTGAATCGCGCCCACCACCGCCGCCGTGGCGCAGCGGCGCATGCCCACCGAGCTAGCTACCTGAACGTACAGATCGTGCATCAAGGCTCCGTCCCATCGAACAGCGATAGCCACCACCTGCCCACCGCGAGCGCCGCCGCCATGCCCTCGCGCTGCTTCTTGTTCGCCTTCTGCCACTCCTGATCGTCTGCGAATATCTCCGCCGCGTGCTCCAGCGCCAGCTTGATCCCCTCGCCCTTCGGACGCTTGCCGCTCAGCCCCAGCCGCCGGCGCTGCACCGCCTGCCAGGATGCTGGCAGCACTTCGAACATGTTCAGATCCACCTGATGCGAATGCATCAAGCACGCTGTCCAGCCCAGGCTCAGGCCACTGCGTAGCACCAGATCCAGCGCGCCTTGGTGGTTGAATTTCCCTATGAACTGTCCCTCCACCACCACCACCCGAGCTTGGAAGCTCAGCAGCGCCTTCGCCACCATCTCGGGTTCGTGCGCGTGGCAGTAGCTTGTTGGGCGCCTGCCGCCAGCAGGCCAGGCTAGCGCGTAGCCGGCTGCCCCAGGGTCGATCGAAACGAACGGCTCCCCACGGAACTGCTCCCAGTGCTCCCGCTCATGCAGCCAGCGCTCGATCAATGCCGCCACCGCTTCTCTTTGCGCACAACGGATTCCGCCGCGCAGATGTCCGCTCGCGAATTCACTCTTCCCCCTCGAATGGCTCACTCAGCGCAAACTCCACCGCCAGGCGGAGCTCCTTTCGCACCTCCACCAGATCGAGCCGCATCCAAAACGCCAGATCCGCAGAGCGCGCGAGCGGCAGCATGCGCCGCTCCAGCCTCGCCACCACCGGCGGCCGCTCCCCGGGCCTCATTCGCTCACCCGCCGGCGGTATGCCGCGGTGAACGGAAGCACCGTTGCGCGCTCGATCTTGCCGCGTCGATTGAACACCAGCTGCAGCCGGAAGTACTCGCCCTTGCCATCATTGGAGCGCTTGAGAAGCTCGCCCGCCGGTTGCAGCGGCAACTGCGCAAGCAGCTCCGTCAGCTGTCCCCCCTCCACTTCAACGTCCACCACGATGCCCGGGCGCGCCAACGGCAGCGGCGCATAGCCGCCCTGCGGATCACCGTGCTGACAGCCCTTCGGGTTCACCAGCGGCTCGTTGTGAAACTCGCACCGATCCCCCTTCGGCGCGCAGCCGTGCTTGTTGCGTCTCATGGCCGCCCACCACGACGCGCGGCCAGCCGGCGCCGCAGCTCAGTCCTCAGAACTGCCAGCGCCTCCCGACAGTCGTATTCGTTGTTTTGCCCGGCAACACTTTCGAACCGGTCCACAAGCGCCACGTCAGACAGCCCGAGAGCCTCAGACTTCGAACACATAACGCCGTTCACGGCTCCCCCGCGCGGTCCACCCAGAAGTGCCACACCGCGAACTCCAGCGGATCCGAATCGCGACGGACAAGCTGCAAGTGCCCCACGTAGCGATACTCGCTCGCCGGCGGCGGCTCCCCACCCGTGGCCACCGACACCACGAAGCGGTAACGCTTCGGCGTCTGCGGATCGACGTCAGCCCAGATCACCGGGCCCTTGCTCTGCATCCCCACACTGAGCACCGTCCCCGCGTGCATCAGCACTTCAGCCTTGCCCGGCTGCAGCAGGTCCACCTCGTACTTGTAGATCCTTCGGATTCCCATTCCCGTTTCTCTTTCTGCGGACTTCGCTGCCCGCTCAGCAACCCTAGCCGATCAAACTCGCCGGCACCCGCCAAAATCGCTGATTGCCGCGCATGGGTACGAACGGCACAGCCGTGCGGTTCTTTAGCTGCCAGCCCCACTGTTCCGCCATGTGCCACGGCGCGCGCGCTGTTCCGTCTGGGCTCGGCGGCAAGTACCCAGCTAGCTCCACCTTCCCCACCACGCCCCCGTACTGCAGATCGTCGATCTCCGGCACCAGGTCGATATCAAAACCCTGCTCGTTGGCGAAGTTCAGCGCCATCCAGTAGTCATGCAGGTTCCGATGCTTCGCCGCGTGGACGTAGAACTCCCGCCCGATGCTCCCCGCCGGTGGCGTCCACGTGCGGTTCTCTACGTCCTTCGGTCCGTGCACCACCAGCCACGCATACGGCTGCCACAACGACAGCACCCACACCTTGGGCTCTTCGTGTGGCTGCCTCCGGTGCGCGTCACACGCAGTGACGATCTGCGCCGGCGTCGCACCAAAGTCCGCGCCCACGAACTTTCCCAGCCGCGCCAGGTCTTCGTCCTTCGCTCCCACCACCGTATCCCACGCCACAATCGGTCCGCTCATTGCTTCCACCTTCCCAGCTTCAAACGCACATCCACGAGTACGCCTAGCGGCGTCACGTGCACCGAAAAGCTCTGCTCCTGCACCTCGTCCGTAAGCTCCACGCGATCCGCCACATCATGCAGAATCCTGGCCTCGAGCGCTGCCCGCAGGTTCACCGCAAAGGTCCCGCCCTGCGCGTTGTGCGCCATCTGCACCGCGTCCAGAAGTCGCTCCAGATCCTCCAGAGCAACCTTCGTCCACTCCTGCAGCGGCACGCCGCGCAGCCCCTTCTTTCCAAGCGCTAGGTGCTCGCGCATCCGCTCAAACTCGCCATCCGTGATCGGCTCCTCCGTCACGCTCGCGCCGCCTTCTTCGCTTCGCGCTTCTCCTGCGCTCGTTGCTTCCGCAGCGCCTGGCGGAGCTCGATCTCGTCCAGCGAGCCCTTCGGCGGAGGTGGTAGGGGCCTGCGCGGCGGCGCCGGCTGCCCCTGGCTTGCCGCGTAGCTCGCCGCCGCCTCGTTGATGTGGTGCACCATCCCGCAGGCCATCAGCCAATCGCGGTAGCGCTGCGCCGGGTCATTCTCCGGCATCGTACCCGAGCTCGGCTTGCGTTGACGGCTCGTCCACCGCGCGCGGCTTGCGCGTGCGCACCATGCGCCGCAGGTTCAGCGGCAGCAGCTCTCGATTCTGGCTGAACCGATCCGCCCAGATCCGTATCCAGCCCGTGAACGCATCCGGGCACGGCACGGGCAGGCGACACGAGTAGCGCTGCCCAATGAACATGCGCACCTGCTCCGCCTCGGGCTCCCACTGCGCCGTCTCGAATATGTTCACCGTCGCCGCCAGCAGCTGCAGATTGCTCGCCATGCGGCTCTCCACCGCACGCACCGCCACCTTCCACGTGCCAAGCACCTTCAGCTGCGCCTCCCGCTCTTTCATGATCTTCTCGCCGCGCTCCTTCGATTGATGCGCCGCGATCAGCTCATCGTCGAAAACTGGCCCCAGCTCCGACGGCTTCTGCACCCACTCCGACGTAGGAGCCCAGTCGTAGGCAGCAAGGTTCGCCAACACGCGCCGTGCGTTCTCCAGGCGCTCGTCCTGGCCTATCGTCAGCAGCCCCGACGACAGCTGCCGGTCAATCTCCGGCGGCATCAGAGCCGCTCCCGGCCCAACCCTCACTTGCGCCCCCCTGGCAATTCACGCAGCGCGCGCGCCGCCAGCAACTGCCCAACACTCTTGCCCTCCACCGCCGCCGAGCGAGCTCGCTTCGCCAGCTGGTCATACAGGTCAATGAATCTCGCTCGCCCCGGCGCGTCGTCCTCTGGCGACCGGCAGAAGTCTTTCCACGTGCCCCACAGCTTCAGCGCCTCCGCAATCAGCGGATCGTCCCCGAACGTCGGCATCGGATCGTAAGCTCCGGTGCGCCGCACAGCCTCAAGCGCCTGCGCCCACGCCTCCCCGCCCAGCCGCACGGGCCCAAGCGCCCGCTCTGCGCACGCCGCCCGGATCTCGGCCACCGTCGGGAAAAAGTTGGTGGTCTTGAGCAGACCCTCCACAGCCACACGCGCAATCTCGAAGTCGAGATCCATCAGCAGATCTTCATAGATCTTCGTGGTCGCCAGCCCGATCTCCCTCCGTGGGAAACCGGCCACCAGGATCGCCACAATGTCGGTCGCCTCAGAACGTTTCACTTTCACTCTCCCTGCGCCCGCAGGCGCTGGCTTCGGTCCAGTAGCTGACGAATGTTCTCGTCCTGGCTCCGCCCCCGCGCCCCTCCAAACTTCCGCGCATTCCTGAGCCACGTCCGGAACGCCGCTTGCCAGTCCGCCATCAGCGAGCCGTGCTTGCGGTGGTGGTCAACGAATTGAGGGAACTCGATCTCCGGATCCGCCCCGTGTTCCCGAGCCACCGTTAGGCAGCTGGCGTTGGGCTCGAAGTCCTCCGGAAGCGGGGTCCGATTCTTCGCCCGCTTTCGCTTCGGCTCGCCCCCCGCGCGCGCGCCCGCACTACCTGTCAGGTCTTTAGCTACTAACGGTTCAGATCGCTCCGGATCAGGAAGACCCTTCAGATCTTTAGGATCAAGCCCCCCAAACCCCCCAAATAACGGGAGATCTTTGATCGCGCACGCGCGAGAACCGGTCTGTCTGGCAGACTGGTTTTGGGCCTCAACCGGTCTGTCTGGCAGACTGGTACCGGTCTGTTTAACAGACTGGTTTTGGGCCTCAACCGGTCTGTCTGGCAGACTGGTTTTGGGCGCTGTCAGCTCGTAGCTGCTCCTGCCACCATTCCTCCGGCCAACCCGAAGCCAGCCAGCTGACTCCAGAGTCCGTATCGCCTCCAGGACAGCAAGGCGACCAAAGCCCGACTGCTCGCTAATTCGAGCTGTGCTCGGGTGCCCCGGCATGTGCTCTATCAGAACCAGCATCACCAACCTACACACGCCAGGCAGCGCCGACGCGAAGACAGCCGCGCGTAATGCGCGGGAACCAGCTCCAGCCACTCCTGCCCCCTACTCCGCCGCCGTGCTCTGCTCCTCAACGCGCCGCCGTAACGGCGGCAGCCCTATCTCCGTTTTGAAAAGCGCGTACCTCAGCGCGGCGCTAGGCGTCGCCTCGAACCCTTCCGAGGCTAGGTGGGCCTGGATGCGACGGAGCCGATCCCAGTGCTCCGTCTCCAAGCGGACGTTGATGTTGCCGTTCTGTCGCTCCGAGATACTCACGCGCGGTGTGCGGGCCATGCACGTTGCACATTGCCCCACGATACACAGCCGACACAAGCGATCGCGCCACACCCTGCGGCAGTTTGGTAAGCGCCTGTGCCACCCCAGGTTACCCCCCCCCCTGTGGACAGACCCTAGAAGGGAATGTCGTCGTCTTCGGGCGGTGCCGGGTAGTCCACCTGCGCCGCCCTCGTCTCGCGCCCGTACGGCTCTGCCACAGGAAACGACGCGCCGCTGTCTTCGTCTGGATCCCGAGCAAGCTCGTCAGGGTCCGCTCCGTCCTCCTGCTCAGTGACGTAGGCGAAGGCCAGATCCTGCTGCTCCTGCGTCCACTGCTTGCGCGGGATAATGCGCTCCAAGCGATTGTTCGTGTAGTCGCCCGAGCGCTCCTTGCTGACTCGAGCCACGAACGGCTTGCCGATGAAGAGCCGGCGCACGTTCTCGTCTCCTTCGCCGCCGGTGCCGTTGTTGGAGTCACCGAGCTCGAAGTACTCCGACACGCCGCAGCCCTCGATTAGGAGCTCCCAGCGCGTCACCGTGCCCTGCTTGCTCAGGTCACAAGACAGCATGTCCCAAAACTTCTGCCCTTTGAGACGGCCTCCGCACACTTCGAACTTGCAAGACAGGTAGTCATTGCCGCTGTTCCTGCCTTGCTTGCGCTTGAACGCCACTAGCGCAAGCACGTAGTCCCCCGGCGGCACCAAGTTGGCATCGCTGCCCCCTCCGCCACTGCCCGGTCCGATGCGCGCCATTTACGCCGCTCCTGCTGCCGCGCGCCGCCGCGTGGCTTTCTTTGATGCCGCCTTGGGCTTGGTTTCCTCCAGCGCCTCCTCTGCCTCCAACTCGGTCTCCACCAGCTCCTCTCGCTTGGCGGCGACGTCAGCCGCTTGCTCTGCCGGCTTCGCATCAGCCGCCGCCGGCTGCGTCTCCGCTGGCACGTTGCTCGGCTCTTCGCTCACCTGCGCAGACTCGGTGCTGGGTGAAGGCGCCGTGGGCAGGTTCGCAAGCTCCCCACGGATGATCTGCACCCACGCCGAGTAGTTCGGCACCTCGAATTGGCGGAGCGGCGGGTGCGGCTTTAGCAGCATGTGCTCTGGGCCGCCGGTCATCACGCCGTAGATCGTCTTCACCTCCACGCCCTGGCGGTCAGGGCGCTGCGTCTTCTTCTCCCGACGGTAGGCGTAGGCCATCACGTTGCAAGCCGCGCTCAGCTTCTCCGGGAACTTGCGCATGGGCAGATCCGGCGTGATCGACCGCTTCTGATTGTCGTCCTCTCCCGTCATGCGATCGTCGCACAAGCACAGAAACAGCTTGTGCGCCTTCACGTCGCGGTAGCCCTGGATCAGGTTCATTGCGCGGCTTTCCAGCACCTGCCAGAACCGCTGGGAGTCCACAGGCAAACCGTCCTGGCCTGCCTTCGGCGGGCTCTGCTGACGGATCTCCTCAATCACCAGGCGCATAGCATCCGTAGTCGAGTCCAGAACCACCGTCTCGGGCCACTGGTCCACTGGAAGTTCAAACACCAGCTGCCGACGCGGCCCAGTGGTGGCGGTGTCTATCGTCTCGAACACCCGGAACGGCTCCGCGCGCGAGCCGTGAAGCGCCCGGAGAACGCTCCGATAGTCCTCCAGGCTCTGCATGTGGATTACCGCCGGCACGGGCAGCCCGAGCCGCGCCGCCGCCTGCCGAATGACCACCATGCCCTGGCGCTCACTCAGCAGGATCAGCGGCTTCGGCGCTGTCACTCCCAGCGTCGTCTTGCCCGATCCGCTCTTACCGTACACGCACGCGCTCAGCCAGCTGATGCCAGCTGGCTCTGTGTCTATCCGCTCCACTTGCTTACCCTTTCCTTTCGCGGCCCCTAGCCTAGGTGAGCCCAGGCAAAGCCAACTGCGCTGATTCCTTGATCGCTGTATCTAGCGCTTCTAGCGCCACTTTCACGTCTTCGCTGCTTCCCTTGCGCTCTTCAATGTTGCGCGCCTTGACCTCGCTCAGCTCCTGCCAACGGCTCTCTACGTTGGTCAGCTTGGCCATGACCGCGTTGCGGTTTGCGTTGTGCTTCAGCGGAGCCTCGATCGATTCTTTGAATGCTGCGTTCTCCGCCTCCAGGCGCTCCTTGCACTCCTTGCTCACGGTCGCCTTGTTCGCCAGCGCCGTCTTGTAAGTGCTGTGCGCCTTGGTGATCCGCTTCACCGCTTCGAGCGCGGTGCCGTCGCCGGCTGCTGACTGCTGTTCCAGGCGGTCAGAAGTTAACCGGACTAGGTTGTCCTTCTTCTTCGAACGCTCCGAGCCCGTCACTTCCTGAGGTGTGTCGCTCATGTTCCTGCGCCTCCCGAACTTCTTCATGCTTGTTTACAGCGACCCGGAAACCGCTGCGCGCCTCCGGGCTGTCCGGAGCCAAGCATACAGCACGGTAGGGGCAAATGGGCGAGCTCGGGCTGGTACAGGCAGACGGGTTGCGCGTCCGTTCTTCGGGCTTTCGCAGCGCGCTACGCATGCGCTTGGCGTCCACCCAGAGCTCCTTTCGCCAGCGCTCGAACTCCTCCGGCCCGCGGTAGAACTCCACCTGGCAGAAAAACGTATCGGTCCGAGCCTTTAGCGACTGCAGCAGCAGGCGCTGCTTCTCGGTCACCTCCAGGCCGCGCTCAACCTGCTGGGCCAGCAGCGCGTCCGCGTACACCTCGGGTGTGGTGTCGATCTGGGCCACGGACACCTCCCCCCGCGGCACGCCGTCCTCCTCCTGCGCGGCATAGAGCGCCCGCTGTAGCTCCAGTGTGGCCCACTTCTTCGCCAGAAGGTTCAGCTTCGGCTGCGATGGCTTGTGCCGGCGCACCACGTTGAACACGCCCGAGCCCACCCCTGCCAGGAACACCGACCGATCCCGCATCGACTGCGCCGCCGCCGGCGCGTAGCTCCAAAACGGATCGGCCCAGCTCTTCTGGGAGAAAGCGCGCCCGAGCAGCATCCGGAGCGCAATCATGTAGCCGGTGATCTGGGTGTCGAGCACCACCCGCTGCTCCAGCGTGTGAACGCCGTAGGCGGTCCCCTTGTGATCCTGCAGGACTATCCGGCTGCCCTCGCGGTCCCACAGCACCAGATCCATCACGCCGTCGTCCAGTAGCGAGCTCGGCGCGCCGCCCGCGTTCGGAACGTGAATCCGAAATGGGGCCTCGATTGCCAGCGGCACGAAATCCAGCTCCGGCTGCACGCGTTCGAAGTAGTGCCCAGCCGCCCACAGAGCGATGTCCCGTGACTCCTCGGTCACCCCCTGGAGCTCCTGCAGATTGTCGTCTGGGCCGAGCGGCGCGGCAGCGAGCTCGGCCAGGAACGCCTCCGCCTTGGCCAGGATTGCCGCCCTGGCGCCGGTTACCGCCCACGCCAGCCGAGTATCCAACGAGGCCTCGGGCTCGCTCCAGGCCGCGCGCCAGCCCCCCGCAGCGCCCGCGTGATAGATGTTGCCGAACGAGAGCGGCAGGGGGCGCACCACCGGGCGCAGCCCCTCCGCGTAGCCGAAGCCCCAGAAGGCGTGGCACTTGCGCCAGGCCTCCACCTCGCTGTTCGTCACCACGTGTAGCTGCTTCTTTTTGATCACGCTTCGCTTCCCCTTTCAGATGCCGAACACCAGCTCCACTTCGTCCGAATTGCTGAACGTGCCAGCGATCTCTGCTACGCCGGCCAGCTCGGCCTTCTGCTCCGCGCTGAACCGCTCCTGGATCGAAACGCCGTAGACCGCGGCGCCCTGCTCCTTCAGCCGCGACACTTCCGAGTCCCAGCCGCCACCGCCGTCGGTGAGCAAGATCACGTCGGCCTTCTGCAGCTCGGGCGCTTCGCCGATGTGCTTGCGAGCCCAGGCCAGCGGAGGCGCGAAGTTGGTTCCGCCGTTGCTGAAGTAGCAGACCATTTCGATCAGCTGCTCCAGGGAAACCTTCCCCTTCACGATGTAGGTTTTCTGCACTTGCTGATCGAAGTGCACCAGCGCGAAGCTGCGGCGCTGCGCCGCGCACAGATCCATCAAGGCTAGCGCCAAGCCCATCGCCCATTCGTGGCGCAGACCCTTCATCGAGCCCGAGCCGTCCACCAGCAGGCAGACCGGGCCGCGGTCAAGCCGCTCCGTGCCCTCCAGGCGGTACTGCAGCGCGTTGCGCTCCAGGATCCGCTTCATCAGCAGGAGCTCCGTCTGCTCAGAAGCGAGCAGCATCACCTCCGACGGCAGCAGCCGGTTGATCTCGGCGCCCAGCTCCACGTCCACGATCTGCTCCGGCGTGTAGGCCTTCTTCGTGCGCTGCTTCTGGCGCATTGCCGACTTCATTCGGCCGGCGATGTTTGCGATCGAGCGCAGCCGCGGGTTGCTCGCGAGCGCCTTGCGGATCGCGTCCCGCGGCGCCGAGCAAGCCGACGCCACGCCCGGGCCGCCGCCGATGCTGGTCACCGCCGCGGTCACTTCCGCGATCTCCTTGGCCGCGTCCACGAGCGCCGCCCGCAACGCGCCGCGCACT
The DNA here is from genome assembly GCA_043747815.1 of Deltaproteobacteria bacterium. Lineage (GTDB taxonomy): Bacteria > Myxococcota_A > Polyangia > Polyangiales > Polyangiaceae > SZUA-265. Next base: position 41,861 of record JAYTOL010000146.1, on the reverse strand, counting down.
GTGGCGTCCTTCTTTGCCAGCGCCGACGCCACCAGCGTGGCCTGAGCCGCCGCCTTCTCCGCGAGCTCCACTGCCTTGTGCGTGGGCTCGGTGTCGCCGCAGAGCTCTTCCAACACCTCTGCGTTGGCCTCGAGCCGCGCCGGGTCCTCCGCCGGCAGCTGCTTCAGCTCCTTGTCCAGGGTCTTCGCCAGCGTGCGAGTCACGCTGCCCGCCGCGATCCCGCACGCCCACGGGTCCCCTGCGGACTGCTTGCGCAGAGCTTGCCAATCACCGAGCCCGCGCGCCTCTTCCAAGACGCCCGCCATCCACTCGCTACCCTTCGCTCGCTCGCTCTCCGCCAGCTCCTCTGGGTTTGCGTAGAGCGAGGCGAACAGCTCGCGCTCGAAGGTAGGCCACTGCTCTGCCTCGTACCGGTGCACCGCCTCGTGGAACGAGCCCTCTGCGTCCAGCTCCTGCCGGGCAAGGTACCGAGTCCAGTCGTCCACCTGCAGCGTGGCGTTGGCCCCGTGCTCCAGGCGCTCCCCGCGCTGCTCCCGGATCTCCTCCGGGGTCATGGGGCGACCGTCGACAGGCTTCCTGGCCTCGAATGACTTACCCTGGCTGTAGGCCTCGAGCGCGCGCCGCCCGTCAATCTGGAACTGCGCATCCGGCATGGTGCCCACCTGCTTGCCCTCCAGGAACAGGTCCCACCACACCTTGCCGCCGCCGCCCCGCTTGTGCGCCGACGCCCGCCCCACTTCCACCGTGCGATCGCTTGCCATAGACCCTCCTGAACGGTTCACCACCGCGATGCTTGAGCGCGGACAGCTTGGGGCGTGCGGACGCCCGAAGCTCCCACAGGTGCACCAGGCATCAGAGCCCGAGCGCTTCTCTTGCTGATTGCCGAACCGGGCCCAGCGCCTGCTGGATCCGCGCCTGCACCTGCGCCACCTGCGACTTCTGCCGCTCTGTGCGCGCCTTGGTGCTGACGTCGTTTAGACGGCTCAAGGCTCGGTTCCCCTCACGATTCAACGTCACCAGGCGGTCCTGGTAATCCTTCGTCATTGGCGAAGGTGATGGTGGCAGTTCCGCCACCATCTTCAGCAGCAAGTCCTGGATCTTCACCGCTTCGGAAACCGTGCTGGTAGCCGTCGCGGCCACGGCCACGGCCACGGCCACGGCCCCCTGCTGGCTCGGCTCGTTCCACAGCGCCGACGTCAGGATCGCCAGGTGCTCGTCCTGCACCTCGGTGTCTCCCTCCAGCCACGCCTGCGCCTTCGCCAGCTTCACGCAGCGCTTCCAGCGCCGATCGCTCGGGCTGATCGAATGGGCCGCAAGCTCCTGGCGCAGCTTGTAGAGCGACTGCCCCGCGGCGGCTGAGAAGCCCACGGCCTCCACCTCCGCGCGCGCCTGGTCCCACTCCTGCAGCGTCAGGCAGCACGCCGCCACCGCTTCGGCGCCGCGCAGCATGCCCAGGAAAGCCTCGGGCGACTGGATGTAATCCACCCAGTAGCGGCACAAGAAACGGTCGTAGAGCGCCGCGAGCTCGGGCCCCTCGGGCAGCTCGTTCGAAGCCCCCACCACCATCCGCAGCGGGATTGCCGTGGGCTGGCCGTTGTTGTGAAACACGCGTTCATTGATGGCGCTCAGCAGGCTATTCAACACGCCGCTGTTGGCCTTGAAAATCTCGTCCAGGAACACCACTTCCGCCTCCGGCAGCTTGCCGGTGGTCACGCGGGTGTACTTGTCGGCCTTCAGCGCCGAGAGGCTAAGCGGGCCAAAGAGCTCTTCCGGAGCCGTGAACTTGCTCAGCAACCACTCGAAGTATCGCGAGCCGTCCACGCCACCGCAGAACGCACGCGCGAGCGCGCTCTTTGCCGTGCCTGGCGGCCCGAGCAGCAAGACGTGCTCACCCGCCAGGGCCGCCGTCAGCATGCCCGAGACGACCTGATCACGCTCCTGGAACTGCCCACCCAACAGCGCCCCTAGCGCCGTAAACTTCTCCCGCAGCGTCGCCATTCTTTCCGTTTCCCTTTCTTGTCGGCAGACCCGACAGACCACACTCTGGCACTTGGATCAAGTGTCGCCAGGCGTTTCTCTGGCGCCTGGCTTTTTTGCTCGCACCTTCACTGCCCGAGGTATCGGGGCTCCTCTTCTTCGTCGGGCTTACCCACCGGCGCGCCTGCGGGCGCCTGCTTCAATTCGGACCATGCGCGGTCGTAGGCGGCAAGCGCAGCCCGAGCCGAGCCCTCCGCAAAGGTCGCCACGCCACTGCCGGCGCCGAGCATCGCCAAGCCCGGCGGCAGCGAGCGGATGCCCTCCGCCATGGCAGCCAGGTACGCCTTCTCCCAGAACGCCTTGCGTTCGTCCGGCAGCAGAAACAGCTCCTCCACACCGACCTTCTTCGCTTCAGCCATTCGTCCTTTCCGAGGCGCGCGCAGCCGCCAACAGGCGCCGCGCCGCCCCTACCGCATCGAACTTCTTCCCGTCGCCGGGGATGTACTCGCGCCCGTACCGGATCCCCGAAATGTAGCTGGGCACCTCCAGCCAAAACTTGCCGTTGGCGCCGATGCACAGCCCCACGAATTCCCCACCGCTCACCGGGTGAGCGAACGCCTCGTGCATCTCCCGGAGCTGCCGCGTCACCGCGCGCAGCCCCGGCAGCCGAACTCGGCTCACGTCGCTGTTTCCAGCTCGCGGATCAGCTCGGCCTTCGCCGTCGCGATCTGGATCGTCAGCTCCTTGGTGATATCCCCCAGCACGTCGCTGAAAAGCTCCACCCGCGAGCGCAGCTGATCGAACTTCGCCGCACGCACGTCGATGTTTCGATTCGAGACGTCCTTGTCCTGCTCCGTCAGGCTCGATTTGAACTCGGCTAGCTCCTCTTTGAGCTCCTTCAGCTGAGCCTCGAAGCTCTGCCGCGCCGCCGCCGCCGCCGCGCGCAGGTTGTCCGTGCTGCCCGTGATCGTCATGATCACGATCTGGCAGGACGGCGCCAGGCGCTCGATCGCATCCTTCACCAGCCGCAGATCCTCCAGGCGGCTCGAGTGCACGAAATAGAGCCCGCCCGTGCGCTCCCGCAGGCTCACTGCACCGAGCAGCGTCTCCCGCGTGGTGCCGTGCATCAGGTTCACCAGGATCGTAGACAGATCGCTCGTGTCCAGGTGCGAGCGCGCCTGCGCGTAGCGCACGTCAATATCCGCTTTCACGCTCGCCATGCGCACCAGCTGCGCCGGCTTGCCGCGCGCAGACCACTTGGTGCGCACGTCCGCCACGCCCTCCAGCTCCACCGTAGCGATGTGCCCGTGCTCCAGCTTGTTCTCGTTCGAATCGTGGGACTCGAGCACGATGCCCCAGCCGCCCCCGCGCGGCAGGCGCCGAGCGATCACGTCCTTCTTCCCCACCATCGCCCCCGTGACCGCGGTGGTAAGGCACGTCTGCGGACGCGGGTCCCGCGGCACCGCCGAGCCCATGCCCATGTCTTCGAAGGTCTTACGAAACTCCGCCCGAGGCACCGAAACGCCCGCCAGTGTCCAAAACACCAGCGCGCCGATCGTGTGCGTACCGCCCGCTCCCAGGAGATCCCCAATCTCCCGAACCGTTGCCACTGCTCCCATGTGAACCACTTTCCCTTTCTGCCGCGCAATCCGCGGCCAACTTCACTGAACGGCTGCTCGCCGCCTTTACTTTAGGCAAAAACAGCGAGCCGTCCAGCCTCAGCCGTCGCGCTCCAGGTCTTTGAGCGGCACGCCCGGCGAGCTCTCCCGCAGCGCCTTGTGAACCATGCGCGTGGCCTCTATCGGCCCCATCTTTGCCAGAAGCGGCGCGTTGGCCTGCGTCTTGCGCACTGCCACCGCCAGCTTCGCCTCGCTATTCAGGTTCAGCCGAGCCCCTAACTCCTCTGTCTCCAGCGTGGCCTGCTTGGCGGTGTCCCACTTCAGACGCTGGCGCTGGAACCAAGCCACCACGAACGCGCTCGCCGCCAGCACGATGGCAATCAGCGCCTGCACCACGGTCGGCGCGATCTGCTCCCAGAGCTCCTTCAGAAGGGCCATGCGTACTAAGATAACACACCATGCGGAAAACTCTTGCAGCTCTCAAACCAGATCTGGACGTCGAAGCACTGCAGCAGCTGCTCCAGCAGCTGAAGTACGGCGCGGGTCTCAATGTCACCGGACTATTCGATGCACCTACACTCGCCGCCACTCAGCTCTTCCAGCTGCAGCATGTAGGTCCCAACAAGCTCCCGCTCTCAAGCGATGGCGTTGTGGGGCCCGCCACCTGGTGGGCTCTCGAAAACCCCTCCGGTCCAGCGCAGCGCAGCGGCTTCCCGCTGGTGATCGAGCGCAACGTGCTACCGAGCAGAGCTCAGCTGCTTGACGTCCTGGCAGCAGAGTACGCGCGCGACGTCTTCGAAGTCCCCGACGGCTCGAACCGCTCCCCCATCATTGATGGCTATTGGGGCTCCACCGGGCTGCTCGGCAAGGCGTGGTGCTGCGCCTTCGTCAGCACGATGCTGCAGCGCGCGCTCGGGCGCTACCCCTTCGGACGCCATCACACCGGCGTCCAAACGATGTACACCGACGCCCTGGCCATGGGGCGCCCCGGCGGAGCCGTCCCGGGGAATGTCTTCGTCCAGATCAAAGAAGGCGGCAAGGGCCACACCGGCTTCGTCTCGGCAGCCTCCGTGGACGGCTGGATCGCCACCTTTGAAGGCAACTGCGGCAACCGTTACAAGCACGGTCGCCGGCTCATCTCCACGATCGACGGCTTCATAGACCCGTTCTATGACGGGCAAGAGCCCGTGTTTACGCCGGACGTCTCGAAGCTTCGAGACGTGGACTCCAGCGCCACTCGCTAGGCCTGGTAGCCCTTGATCCGAGCTACACAGGCTACGCTAACCAGCAAGCCGGGTGCGATGTTGAAACCTTCAAAGCGAAGAGCAGTAGAAGGGCCACCGCCTTGATCGTAGCCGCCTGTCGCCGGCCACAGTGGAACCCAAAGCGAGTGCGTCGCAAACCAGTTGACCTCACCAGCAGGCACGATCATACGCGAAGAACTGAAGGGAATTTGCACTCCGTTAGCGGCTGATGCTGCTAGCGCTGCCTTGGTATTGGTGAAATCGATCTCACCACCGCCGGCACCTGTGACCCATGTAAAACTGAATTCCACTAACACGGCTCGACACCACACAGGGATGATGGTCGTGTCAAGAGTCCCATCCAGCCGCCACGTTGAGGCAGACGGCAGAGATCCAACCAACGTTACCGGAGATAGGATCGCTAAGTTGCCTTCCGTTACGAAGGAGTATTTCTTGTCGAAAGATCCGCCGATCGCCGGATACAAGGCGCTGGCGACAATACCATCGAAGATCCCAGCGCTGACAGCGTGCCCCCACTCGATAGCAGCAGCATCACCGAAGGCGGCCGGCATAGTCCCCGGCGTATAGATGCCGTTGCGGAGTCCCTGAAACTTCGAGGCGACCAAGATCCCGCGTGGGCCCTGCGGCAAGCGCCCGCTCACCCGCAGACGGTTGGAAGCGCCGGCCACGAGCGCGTTCTGGCTGTAGCGCACCCAGCGCGGATATCCGCGCGGGAAAACGCACTTCAGATGCCAGGTAGCATTGGCGGCTGCGACGAAGGCCGCATCGCGGTTGAGCGGATCCTCCCAATTGAAAAAGGCGTAGCTGCCACCAGTAACACTGGTGTCACCGAAGTTCGCCGCGTTCGAAGCGGGCAGGTTCTTCTGGATCACGCCACCCGACCAGTAGCCGCCGAAGTGCCCCCGGAAGTAGCCAGCGCTCACCATGCCGTTGACGCCGCCGATGCTGAACGCAGAGAGCTCGCACTCGTACAGCTCAGAGCGGTAGCAGAGGTTGGTGCCCGGCGGACTGATCGGATGGCGAATGCCGAAGGGGCAACGCTCGGCCACCAGCGGCCGAATGTCGTACACATCGCAGTTCAGGAAGCTCGTGGAGTCCGTGCGCACGTGCACCGCCGCAAGCGGCATCCAGTCAGGATCAATGCTCGGAATACCGCTGCCGGCAACGCCGCGTCGAATGCGGAACGTCAGCTCCCCGCCCCGAACCTTCGGCAAGTTCGTGGGTGTGAAAGGCCCCGCCGGGGGAGTGAAGACGCCCCGGACAGCGGAGCTCACCAGCACTTCTGTCGGCTGGCATTCAATGATGTCCCACCGCACGCCCGGGCCTGCGTTTGCCAGAAACGTGATGATCGCGTTCGGCGTTGGAAGCCCCACTGAGGAGATCGCCACGTACTGCGAATCATCCCCCGTCGTGTTCGGGTACGTCGGGAAGAACGCGCCCATCTCGCCTGGATCGATCGCTAGTGACGTCGCAGAGTCCGGGCGCACCATGAGCCCAGAGAAGCAGTCCTGCGCCACGATGAAGTCCGTCGGCGCCGGCACCGCCACGAAGGGCGCCACCAGCCCCGGGTTGTTCGCCCAGGCCCCGCGCAGATCCTGGCTAACGTGGTGTCGCACCATCTCGTGGCTGTCGCGCGCTAGGAAGGACTCCGCCTGCAGGATGTCCGTTTCCTCCGCCCGCTCCAGGTCCGTGATTTCGATCCGCTTATTGCCGCTACCGCTTCCAGGCATGGTTCACAGGCTCCCATCTTCGATTATCAAAAACCCGACGCCACCCGCGCGCGCCTGATCGATTGCTTCCCAGACTTGCGCAACGAGCGCCAAGTATCCAGCGGCAAAGCCGCCCCAAGTCATCAGCCCCCAGGCGTTCGGAAAACCCACGGGATTGAACGCGCCCCACACCCCCCCGAACTCACCCAGCGCAGTGGGGTCCACGCACACGATGAAGAAATGGTGCGAGGTGTACGGCCCGAGCCAGACGCCGCCCTGGCCGATGTACTCGCTACCTGGCGGCTTCACGATCGGCGGACACACCTGCCCGTAGCCCCACGGGTGCACGTCCCACGTGAAGCCCATCAGGCCTTCGATCTCGCCCGTCTCCAAGAAATGAAACCCGACGCCAGCCGGCGTCAGGATGCGGTCCAGAATCCGGATGATCGCGTTCGGAGAAACGATGTCATCAAGCGCAAGCAGCCGCGCGCGAAACGCATCGTCACTCTCGTTCGTCGACTTGCCCTGCCGGCGGTCCACCCCGATCGCGCCGAGCGCATCCGCCACGCCACCCGCAATAGGTGCCGGCTGCGTCACGGTCACGCCCAGGTCCGCTAGCTCCTCCACCTCCACCGTCACGAGCTGCCCGACGTCCGCCAGAGCCAGCGCCAGGTCCACCTCAATCCCGACGTTGCCGCCGGTGCCCGTGAACACCGCCACCACGCGCCGCGGCGTGTTGCGGTTCTCGCTCACCAGCGAGCCACCCACCAGCCGCACGTAACGCCCCACCAGATCCGAGCGGAAATAGTCCGCTGTGCCGAGCGCCGCCGAGCTGCGCTCGAAGCGCACTGTGGTTGTCACCAGGCTGGGCACGCTCAGCCCGCCCTGCCCCTCAAACCCGTTGATGAAGCCCGGATCCAGGTTGCCCGTGTAGCCAACGAACTCGGCCTCCACTGGAACCGTGATCGGGCCCGTAGAGCCGTCCGCCAGCGTCGCGTCCGCCGTCGTGAGGTAGCGCCCCAGGAACAGAACGCCGCCGTAGCTGTCGGTCCCCTCAGCCCGCAGGATCGAGCCCGCCGGCACAAGGATGGCCCCCACCGCCGGCGCCGCGCGCCGAAGCTCCACAGAGCCCGTAGCTTTGCGCCCGCTGCTCGCGATCGGCCCCGTCTGCGTGCTGTGCGGCCGCAGATAGTAAGCCTGCTGGCTCAGGTTGGCGCCGTCTTCGAATTGGGCGAACTGCGCCGCCTCGCTGCTCGGCACATCGAGCCCGGCGCCCTCGTTCTCGGCTTCGATCGAAGCCGTGTAGAAGCCAGGCAGGATCGCCCGCCACAGCCGCAGGAAGCACTCCTTATCGAAGGCGCGCAGCGGCACGCTAGGCTCCGTTCACCAGGACAAGGTCCACGCGCGTCTTCAGCACTTCCCCTTGCCCAGGTACGATGTCACCTGCAGGTAACACCACCGAGGTGTCCGCCACGATCGCCCCCGGGATGCTCCGCGCGAGCGCAAACAGCATCGAGCGCAGCAAAGGCTCCTGCGGTGCGAGCAAATTCGTCGCCGCCACCGTTACGGCCTTCAGCTGCGCCGCAGCCGCGAGCGTGTCCGTGCCCGAGCGGAAAGCCAGCTGGTAGCTCACCGGCTCGAAGCGCGGCACCGTGGTCACCACGGTTACGATGATTCCGGCCGCGCGGAATTCGCGCAGCGCGTTCACCACGGCCGCCGCCAGCACGGAATTACTCTGCCCCTGCGGATCCGCGATGTAGACCTGCACGTCTCCCGTGGGCAGCCCGGTGCTCGGGTCCAGCACCTCCTCCGCCGTCGCGCTCTCCACACCGTCCACCGTCAGCGCGCCGAACTCGATCGCCGCCAGCGTCCCGCGCCGAGCAGTCCGAAAGAAGTCGCGCGCACGCTCCCGCAGGCTCTGGTCCGATTCCTGGTTGGTGCCGCCGCTCGCGGGCTGCGCGTTCGTCACCACGATCGCCGGGTCCACTGGTGTCTGCGTGAACTGGACGATCGTCCCAGCCTCCACGTTGCCGCCCGTGCCCGCCAGAGAGGCCTGCCCGGTCACCGTCACCGGGCCCGTCGAATTCAAAGCAAACGCGGCCGGCTGCGTGAGCTCGAACTCGGTTCCCTGCGCCGTGCGCACCTTGGTGCCGATCGGCAGCGTCGCAGGAGCTCCCGTACTCGGCGGGATCGGGCGGCTGAACGACAGCGGCACCACAGCCGGCGCCGGTTGCTTGCGTACGACCGTGGGCGAGAAGCGATCCGCCACCAGGCGGTCCAGGTCTTCGCCCTCCGCGCTGTCCAGAAACAGCGTCGCCATGCGCAGGGCCAGATGCCGCGTCGCCTCGTCCGCCATGGCCGAGCACGCCGCATTTATGATGTTGATGTCCGTCCCCTCGGTGAACACCGCCTCCGGCGAGATCCGAGACGCCTTCGAGCGCCCCGCCGAGCGCGCGAAGATCTCCTGCGCGCCTCGCTGGAAGTAATCCTCGCGCGTGGGCAGGGCGGCTACCATGCGGCCAGCTTATCAGCCCCCGTCCGACCGAACCACCACTCCCACGTCCTCCCCGTCCCCCGTCTTCGCCCGCACGTTGATGCTGACCACCTCCGGGAACCCAGGAACGCGGATCACCGACACCTGCACCGAAGCCACTTCTGGCTCCTTCAGCACCTGCGCAGTCACGCGCGCCTGCAGCCGCTGCATCTGGTCCAGCGTCAGAAGCTTCTTGATCCCGAGCGCCACGCCGTAGCCCGGCATGTGGAAGAACTCGCCCAGCGCAGTCGAGACGCGCCGCAGTATGCGCTTCCGAAGTCCGCTCACCCCAGACTTGTCCAACCCCAGATCGCCGGTGTCCGTCACCTGGTAGGTCCCAAGCTTTGGAGGAAACTGCAGCGCGTCGCGCGACAGAAACGGGTTGGCGATGTCCCTTATAAAGCCCTCATCGTCGCGCGTGTCGCTCTCCAGCGCGTCCCGACGGATCAGCAGCGCGTCGAATTCCGCGCATTCGCACCCGCTCGTCTCCGTGCCCTCGGTGTCCAGCACCAGCCGATAGGTCGCCCCCGGCGTCAACACGCCGTCGAAACTCACCAGGAACACCGGCAGCACCACCGAGCCCAGCTGCGGCAGGTCGTCGATCAGCGTGGGCAGAGTGTCCTCCGTCACCAGCTGGACGTCCTGCACCAGCCGCACCGTCGCCGTCACCGGGTCGATCGCCAGCAGCGTCCAATTGCCCGGGTTTAGCGGACTGGCTGGGTTGGCCGGATTCGGCAGCCCAGGATCGCCCGTGTAGGAAGCCACCACCTGGTTTGCGGTCAGCGCCCGCACCTCCCCCGTCAGCCCCAGAGTGTCCGCGGTGGCCGTCCCGAACGGGCCGCCGCCGTAAGGCATCCCGCCGAAGCCGGCGAGCGGAGCTAGCTCACAGATGCAATCCGCCACCCGGCGGAGCTTACCACTTCAGCGGCGCAGTCAGCGCGCATCCGCGCGCCTGATCCGCCCACAGCCCGTCCAGCAGGCGGTAGCGACCAACACCCGAGCGGTTCAGCGCCGCACGCGCTGCCATGCGCCGCGCCAAGTCGCACCCACCCGCGTCGATGCCCACGCGGGTCGCACCCTTCGTCACCACGCCGCTTGCCGGCGCCACGTCCACGTCCACCCCATGCCGCCTCAAAACTACAGCGTTCATTTCGTCACCCACTCCTCAGCGCTTTGCGCCCCGTTGCCCTCTCGAAAAAACTCGTACAGCCACCCCTGCAGCCAAGCGAAATCGCTCTGCCGCGGGTACTCGCCCGGGCGGAGCTCGGCCAAGATGTGCGCCAGCGTCTCCGGCAGACGCCGCTCCGGAGTGCACCAGTAGGCGCGGCGCCCCTCCGTTTCGTGCTCGAGACACGCGATCCGGTGCGCCTGCACCGCAGCCCGCATCAGCTCCGGAGAGACCTGGCGCCCGCTCTCGGGCTCCTCCCCTTCGCCCGGGCCCAGCGACTCGTAAAGCCCGTCAACGACGCGGCGACGGATCTCCTGCAGCGCCCGCTGGCTCTCCGTGTCGGAACGAAGCGTTTCCTTCAGCCCGAACTGCTCCGGGTATCCTGCTGGCGGCGGTTTGGTGTTGCTCTGCATTCTGCTCTCCTTGGGAGAACGGAACGGCCGCCGCCAGCTTCGCTTTAGACCAAATTGCTGTTCCGAGTAGTCTGCGTGCCGCCGATAACGCACGCCGCACCAGTGCCCACAACGTCCTTCATTGCGGCCTCCGTCTGGTAGATGTTGATGTCCGTCGCCGCGTCCGTGAGGATGCCGCGCCCGGACACGAACCCGCCCGACTTCGCCTGAATAGAGCAGTGGTCAACCCGAATGCTCGGCGTGCCGGCGCCCACCTTGATGTGGCGGATCCCGGTGCAGTCCGTTCCGCGGATCTCTGTGCTTGAAAAGCGCACGTCTGAGCAGTCGATGCAGCGCACGATGCCCGAGTTGCCAGCGCCAGCCACCTGCATGTGGAAGGCATCCCAGAAGCAGTTGCGTGACCAGCAGTCCAGAAGCCGCGCGCTGGAACCCGTGTTCTCCAGGTGAATGACGTAGCCCGTCGTTTGCTGCGCGTCGATCAGCACCTCGTTGAAAGAGAGCACCGTCCACGTAGCGCCGACCTGAACAAGATACGCGCAATTGCCGCCAGCGGTCATGTAGCGCGAGTAGAAAGCCGTGCGGTTGTTGCAACGGATACGCGCGAACGCGGCTCCAGGATCGCCCAAGAGGTAGAGCGACTCCAGGCCAGTGTTGTTCCCCTGCAGGCTGAACATGTCGCTGACGCCGTTGCTGAGCAGCGCTCCGATGTCGTTCGGACCGTGGACGGCCACCCCAGCCGGCAGCAGATACGCTGTGGTGCTCGCGTAGAAGCCCGGCCAAACCTGGATCATCACCGGGTCCAGCGCGCTCGGCAGCGGCACCCGAGCGTTGATGGCCGCAATGGCCGCGTGGATCGTGGGATACATCCACGACGCCTTGCCGACGTTGTAAACGTTGGCGTCCTCCCGCACGGCGTAGTCCACGTTCGCTTGAATAGCGGGGCTTGGCGGCAGCCCAGCCAGGCTCTGGCTTTCGAGCGCCAGGAAGTCGATATCGAGGTTGCGCGCCGATGCCGCCCGATTGAAGAACTGAATTCCGAACGAGAGCGGCGCTGCGCCTGGCACGTTCTCGCCTGGGATGTGCGTCGCGACGAGCACGCCGTTTCTGTAGAACTCGATCGTGCCAATGACGGTTTGCTGGATGGTATAGCGCTCGAACGAGCCCGCCACAGGCGGAGTGCCTGTCTTGGTAGTGCCCACGCCGCCGGCGCGCGTGCTCGTTTGCACGTTCACACCCACCGACGTATCGAACAGAAACGACATGGCGTTGGGGGCCGTGGTGGGGTCGAAGCTGTCCGCCATGAAAAGCCGGAAGCCGTACGTGGCAATGCTTGAAAGGCGAATGATCCACTGCACGCGAAAGAGCTGATTGGCAGCAATCGTGCCGACGAAGACGTTGAAGGGCGCACCGCCCTGCATCTGGCCGCGATAGAACGTGCCGATCGTGTTTATATTTGCCGACGTCTGCAGCTGCAGAATGCCAGGCGCGTTCACCTCGCCGGGGATCTCCACGGCTGTGATGGCTGCACCGCCGGTGATCGAGTTTAGCGCCCAATTGCCGCGGCTCGTGTCGATAACCGCCGTGGAGTTGGCGGCCACTGTGGTGTTGCGACCGTTGAAGTCAAAGTCGTCCGCCCATCGCAGCGTTTTCCGAAGCGTCTCGTTGGTCTCTAGCGCCAGGTTCTCCAGCGCGTCCTTCACCGTCGCGCCCGGGACCGTCGAATCGTTGTCCACCTGGCTGGCGTCGTAGTCATGCAGCGCCGCCACCACCACGCCCGAGCGCCCGAACACAGAGCTCACGCCACCGCCGCCGCCGGCTTCCACCACCAGCATCAGCTGCTGCATCGCCCGCCACCACGCCGCGTAGCGAAGCGTGTTCAGAGCAGCCTGGCTGAAGTCGTCCGCGTTGTTGTCCGCAGCTTCAATCACGTCCGCGCCCGCGTTCACTAGGCTCGCTGTTGGATCCCCGCGCTCATTGAGCGCCGGCATCAGCAGACCGGACACCGGCAGGCGCACGCCAAACACCCGGCGCTCCCGGAACTCCGACGGCAACCCCTCGTCCCCGATCAGCTCCACCAGGTAGCTGCCGAAGCGCGCCGCCGTGGGGGAGAACGTCCACACCTTCGGTGCGCCCGTCACCGCCAGCGAGCTCACCGCGGTGGTGTCGTTCAGCCCCACCCAGAGCAGTCGAAACCGCGTGGTGCTGCTCGCGCTGGTGTCCGTCAGCGTCACGAGCGCCCCCGTCGCCAGCCCGTCCGTCCTGCTCTTCCCCGCTACGCCCGCCGGTCTGCCTACCTGATCGATCTTGAGAACAGAGCTCATGCCGGGAAGCATACCCCGGCCGGGGCGCCTCAGTCGCCCTTGATGCGCTCGCTCAGCGCGTCACCCGCCACCGCCGCGCTCTGGAAAGCCGCCTTCTGCGCCGGCACCTCCACCACCGCAGTGGCCACATCCGCAATGTCCTGCGGCGTGATGCTCCCCGGCGCCAGCGCGTTCACCGCCGCATACACCAGCGCGTCCGCCTTGCCGTTGGCAGAAACGTACGAGCTCACCGCGTCGATCCAGCCGTTCAGCACCTCCACGAAGCGCTCCCCGCGCACGAAGCTCTGCGCCGCGTCGCGCAGCGCCAGCTTGACCTGCTCTCCAGCCTCCAGGATCTGGTTGCGCGCCTGGATGTGGCGGTCCAGCGCGTACTCCTCCCGCCGGTGGTGCGGGCTCTTCTTGAACTCGGTGTCAAACGGGCTGACGCGCAGCGGCGTGCTCGAGAGCAATTCCCCGTCGATCGGTATCCCGTTGATCTCGATCGGCGGCTTGCACGTGGACTCGTTCGTGGCGTAGCCCACCACCAGCGGCCCCACCTCCGGGTCCCCGTCTGGCATCACCACCAGCACTTCGCAGTTTGGTACCGGCGGAATGTACTCGCCAAAGCCCGCGCCCGGCGGCCCGTTGCTGAGCACGCGGCAAGGGGTCTCCGTCTCCCCGTCCAGCGCCGAGCCGTAGAACGAGACGTCAGCAATCCAGCCACACGTAGCGTCCCACGTCAGCGCGTCCGCATCATCATCCACGCGCGCCGAGCTCACCCACGTGCGCGGGTCGATCCCCGGGTAGCTCACCGCCAGGCCCATGCGGGCCACGTCCGGCGTGCGGCTAGACATGCGCGATCTCGGCATCAGCGGTCGCGCCTCGTAGACGTCGCCCGCCCCGCCGCCTCCGCCAGGTTGCGCGCCGGCGGCGCTTCCCCAAACACCTCCGGCGCGTCCCGCAGCACGATGAAGTTATAAAAGTCGCAGCTCACGCTCACCCCGTCGTCCGCGCTCCAGCTAAGCACCACGTGCCCCACCCGGAAGCTGGAGATGAGTCGGACCTTCTCCTGCGCCACCGCCAGGCGCTGCGCCGAGTCCTTCGAGATCCCCAGTCCCGTCAGGTACCGCACGCGCTCCGCCACGCTCTGCGCCTGCAGCAGCTGGAAGTTCGAAGCGGTGTCCGACGGCTTGCTCGCCGTCACCGCCTCCCCGGGCGAGCTCACCTCCGCCGGCGGAGCAACCAAGATCTGCACCGCCTCCCCGGGCTGCAGCCGCAGCAGGTCGCCCTCCTCCTGAGAGCCGAAACTGTCGATGTCGTCCGTCTCGAAGGTCCCCTCGATCTCCTGCCGGCAAATCTCGTGGAACGCGTTCTCTGCGATCCGCTCCAGCGTCTTCGCATCGCTCACGCCCCGCACGCTGAGCACCTTCACGCTCTCGTCCACCACTCCGTTCGGGCCCACATTGTTCGCTCGGCTCGTCACCGGCTGCGGGCTGCCCTGCTGCCCCAGGATCCCGCTCTTGGGTTCCCCCTTCAGCACCGGGTGGCGCGCCCAGCGCGTGCGGCCGATCGTGGGGTCCGGTGACCGCACCTCGATCGTGTCGCTCTTCACCATGCCGCCGATCTTGCGCGCGAACTCCAGCGACTTGACGTTGCGCCCCCACACCATCCGCCGCGATGAGCTCAGGTCCGAAAACACCACGCGCGGCTCCAGCAGAAAGAGCGTGAACGAGCGCAGGCACGGCACAAGGCCCATGCGCAGTGTCACGTCCGTGATGTGATCCCACAGGCTCTGGTCGTGGTTCTTCTTGTTCACCTTCTTCTGCTTGCCCTTGCGAGCCTTCAGCGTGCGCGGCACCACCTTCGCCGGGATTATGCCGTCCCCCGTCGGGCCGAAGTTGGGCTCGATCACCGCCAGCGGATCGTTCGGATCCACCGGCGTGCCGAACACCACCTTGATCCCGCGCGTGCTCTCGAAGCGGTCCAGGATCTCCTGCACCCCCTTTGCAATCGGCTGGCTCATGTCGATGCGGGTGTTCTCCCCCTTCGCATTGAAGAGCCGCTGATCCCTGAGCAGCGCCGAGACGTCCCGGCACTTCAGCTTGACCTTGTCCCCGTCGTCTCCGAACGACACCTGCCATTCGTCCACGAAGCCCGTGAACCGCGTAGAGCTCCGGAAGTTCAGCTCCTGCCCCGGGTCGCGCCCCACCACGCTGAGCAAGCCCCCGTCTGGGCGCCGGCGTTGCGTCAGGATCCCCGCTTCGTGCTCGTCCGCGCTCACCGTCCCCAGGGTCACCGAGATGAAGCAGGCGCGGATGATCCGCGGGTCCACCGGCACGTCCCGAAAGTCGATCTCGAGCCGGCACACATCCGCGTCCTTCAGGCTGTTCCGCTCGATCTCCACCGACACCGGAAGCGACGAAAAGATCACCGTCAGGTTGTCCTGCGCCCCGCGCCCCTGATCGATCACGTTGGGCAAGTCCTGCACCCCCTCCGTGCTCACCGTCTTGCGCTGCAGCTGGTCCCGCTGCCCGTCCAGCGCGCTGCGCTCGCGCGCCAGATCTTCCCCGGTCATGGCCGAGCGCTGGCGGTTCAGCAGCTGCCGGCGCGCCAGGTTGTCCTCCAGGCTCTTCGTCAGCCCCTGCTTGGTCGCAGGCTGCCCCAGGCCGATGGCTGCCCCCACCGGTGGATCACGCAGCAGAGCGGCCTGCAGCGCAGCCGTGTCCGCCATCTCGTCTATGCGCAGCTGCAGCCGGACCTGGCAGGAAGGGTAATAGGCCACCTGCCGGGTAGCCTACCACGGCCGGTTCAGCAGCTGGTCCCGAGTCGGCACACCGTCGGAGCCGGCTTCGGCGCCATCGGCTGCCCGTGCTCGCCTAGTCCCGCCACCGCGGCGCCCCCAAGACAGACCAAACACGCCACCAGAACCCACCGCCCCATGTTCGTCGCGTTCGCCATCTTGTCCTCAGAATCCACAACGGCATGCCGCCCAGAGAACTTTAGCAGTCCCCCGCACGATCCGTCACAGGCTCCACCGTCGCCACCCCTCCGAAGGGCCGCGCCGGCACCCGCAGACGGAATCCAAACGGCACCACGATCGACGTGAGCCGATTCGCTGCCGCCAGGAAGTTGGCGAAGTCCGCCGAGCCGTAATAGCGCACCGCCAGGCTGTAGAGCGTTTGCCCCTCCGCCACCACCACGATCCTGGTTGTGCGCGGCTGTACCCTGTTGGTGGCGTCCTCCTGCAACGCCTGCAGCTGAAACCGCAGGTTGTTCAGCGTGGCCACCAAGGTCCGCCGCCACGTCTCGAATTCGAGCTCCCCCACCGCCGCGCTCGAAGCCGCCGCCGCGCCCGTCTGATTGCGCCCAGGAGAAGCCGCCGCGGTAAATGCTCCCTTCACCTGCACCGCGGTCAGGATGTCCACCGCGCTCGACCGGTCGCCGCCGATGCGCCGGCACATCTCGCTGATCTGCCGCACCAGCGCCGCCGTCGCGCTCGAGAGCGAGCCCAGGATCGTAGTCGGCAGGTTCACCAGCGTTTCGATCGCGCGGAACGCATCCACCACCGTGGCGATGCCGTCCCGCACGTTGTTGATCTCCGTCACGATGCTCGCTGCAAACGACGCCGCCAGATCCGGCGCCAGCGTCAGCACGTCCTCCACCGTGTTCAACAGCTTGAACAAGTCGTTTCCGGCCGGCGCACTCGCCTCCACCACCGCGCGCGGCGCCGTCTCATCGTCAACGCTGCTCCACTCGAATTCGAGCTCCCACGCTACGTCATGCTCGCGCTCGAACTTCGCGGAGAAGCGCTTGATGATCCCGCTGCGCACCTCCCCCAGCCACTGCACCCGCACCTGCTTGCCCGAGCGGCGAAGCCCCTCGAACAGCTGCACCGCCTGGAAGGCCGTGGTGATCGCCTGCTTGTCCCCGTTGCGGATCATCGAGCCCGCAATAAAGCGGCTCTTCCACATTCCCTGCATGGTTGTGGGCTGCTCCCGAGGCCCCAGCACCTGCTGGGTTGCCACCGGATTGCCCGGGTACCAAGTCAGCTTGGTGTGCTGCTCGCCCTCCCACTCCACGCCCCGGTACGGCATCGCCCGCCCGCGCAGCTCCACCACGATCGGGTTCGCCCCCTCCGTCTGGGCGATCTCCACTGACGTGCCCGCTGGTCCCCCCGTGCCCTGGCCGCCGAAGCCGAGCGAGTCCGCCGCGACCGCAAGCGCCGAGTCAAAGCCAAAGTCACTCACCGGGTGAGAGCTCCTGCGAAGCCGCTCGAGATGCGAGCCTCCGCCTGCCGGGTTAGGTCATTCATCATTGCCGACACCACCCGATCCGGGTCCGTGTCGCCTTTGAAGTCCTGCTTGATCTGGATGCGCGAGCCTCGAAAGTCGTTGTTCACCTGCATCGTTGCCGCTGGCTTCGCGGCGCTCTTCCTGGCGCTAGCCAGCGCCTGCGCATCAAAGGCCGCTTGCATCGGGCTCGGCGTCCACTCCGGAGCCGTGATCGAATCAATCTGCTTGTAGGACGTCGGTGTGCCTAGCCCCTTCCGCGCCTCCGAAAACACTTCGTCCACGAACTTGGCGAAGCGCGCGAACAGGTCAAACAAGAAGTCAAAGGCCGGCTTGATCTTGTCGTAGACGGCGTTCGTCACCGAGCCGTACAGATCCGCGAGCGTCCCAAACGCAAACATGAATCCGCGCAGCAGCGCGGTGACCACCGTCCACGCCGGCGCCAGCACTGCCATTACAACGTTCGCCACCATCTTGAGGATGGGCGCGAGCGTGTGCCAAAGCGTCCCGCCGAACTCCAGCGCCATGCTGGTCACCTGCGCGAACGAAGGCCCGAAGATCTTCACCATGTTCCCCCACTGCTCCTGCACCACCATGAAGACGCCCGCCGCCAACGCCCCCGCCGCCGCCACGCCCGCGAGCACCGGAGCAAGCGCAGCCAGCCCCGCCCCGCCCGCAGCAGCCCCACCAGCAGCCGCTCCGCCGCCGCCCGCACCGAAGGTGGAAGCCAGGCTCGAGATGCCAGCAATCATGTTCGCCCCGCCGCCCACAAGGCCCGCTCCGGTCTTCACCGTGGCGTAGGCGGCTGCCCCCTTGGCCAGCATCGGCGCCGCCGCCCGGAGCTCGGTCGCCACCTGCTTCACTCGAGCGATGATCTGGTCCCAGTGGCTGATCACGAAGCGCAGCCCCATCTGCGCCCGGGTGAAAACCCAATTCAGCTTGTCCGCCACCCGCGTGCCCAGCCGCTCCAGGTACGAGCCGATCGCGTCACGGTTCGCCAGCACGTACTGATTGAACCGATCGAGCCGCGCCCCAATCACCCCCGTGATCGGCGTGAACGCCTTCGCGCCCATGTTCTGCACGATGTCCGTGAACGAGCTCGTGATCCCTATCCAGCTCTTGCCGTACTTCTCGCCGGCGGCGCTGAACTTCTTTAGAGCCGTCGCCAGCTTGGTCACACGCTCCGCCGGCAGCAGCGCGTTCCACGCCTGCGCGTCCTCCTTGATGGCCCCCGTAGATCGGAGCATCGAGAACAGCTTGACGTCAATGCCCGCCGTGCCGCGCGCCATCGAGCTGATGTCCCGAGACGCCTGCGCATAGTCCACGTTCAGCGCGCTCGCCGCATTCACCGTGTCGTTGGTGATGTCCAGCACCTTCTCCATTTCGAAGCCCGCCGAGCGGATCGGGCCGAAGATGCCGCTGTAGATCTCGAACATCTCGGCGCTGGTCGCCGGGCTCTTGATCGCCAAGTCCTGGATCGCCTTGAACGCCTGTGTGGCCTTCTTCTCCGCGTCCTCCCAGGGCGCGTTCTCCACCGCGGCAATCACCGAGGTGAGGCCGATCTTCGTCTTGTCCAGCCACCCCACGTAGGTGATCGCGCTCGCCGTCGCGCGCGTGAACGTGCTCACAATCACGCTCAGCCCCGCCGTGATCGCTCCCGCTCCGAGGATGCTCCCGATCCCCATGCCGCCGCCGCCCATGCCGCCGAAGGCCGCCACCTGCCCCTTGCGCGCCTTGGCCGCTTGCATCGCTGCCCGCGTCGCCTTGTCCCCCATGCGCTGGTAG
Source organism: Deltaproteobacteria bacterium (assembly GCA_043747815.1). Taxonomy (GTDB): domain Bacteria; phylum Myxococcota_A; class Polyangia; order Polyangiales; family Polyangiaceae; genus SZUA-265. Next base: position 22,803 of record JAYTOL010000146.1, on the reverse strand, counting down.
GCGCGCGCCGCTCGGTCCGCCTCCCGCGCTGCCTGCCTCGTCCCGCGCGCGAGCTGCGCCGCCCCCTTCCTATCGGCGTTCTCCAGGCTCTTGGCCAGCTTCTGGATCTGAGCCTGGTAGCGCGCTGCAGCACTCGCTGCCTTTCGCGCATCCAGGATCAGCTTTGCCTTGACCTCGTAATCAGAGCTGTTCGCCACAGCTCCAATCCTACCGCATGGCTCACCGGTTGTTTAGGCCGGTGGTCTCGTTCTCCTTCTCCACGATGCTACCCACCGCGCCCAGGAACTGCTCCAGCGCCAGCTGGTCAAGCAGCAGCGCCTCCGTCAACGTCGCGCGCCCGTAGCGCGTCGCATAGGCCACATTGCGCCAGAGAAGCTCCAGGGCCTCCTCCGTCGATACCGCTCGCCAGGCGAGCACCCACGCTGCCGCGAATGCGATGCCCGCCGGCATCAGCCCAATCAGGCTACGGTAACGCTTCTCTGGAATTTTCCCAAGGCCGCCGCCGATGCGCTCCCCAGCTGATTGAAGGCCAGCATCACGACCTGGCGCCCCTGCATCCCGAGCGCTTCCCAAAGGAAGTCGATCTTGGTGTCATCCCTCGGTAGGGGCTTACCGTTGACCGCGTACAGGCTCGCCTTCGCCAGCGCCCACGGCACCTGCCCCGGCTCCGTGATGCCGTTCAGTGACTCGATCTCTTCCTTGGAGGAAAGGCTCTGCACCGTGAGCTCGAAATCGTAGTACTCGCCGCTGTCGTCCACGAACACGTCCGGCGCGCAGCTGGCGCCGTCCACCGTGAAGCAAAGGCGCCGCCGGCGAATCAGCTCCGCCCCCGCCCGCATGGCGTTCGGCCCCGTTGGGGTCATGCGCTCGAACACACGATCGAACAGGTCGCGGTCCGCGTTCTTCTTGTCTGGCGGCAGCAGCGCCGCGGCTTCCGGTTTCTCTTCCACTTGCTCTGACATTCGGGGTCACCTTCCTGCGTGTAAGTAACCCACGGGTGGCGCTCGCTGCGCAGTTCAGCTCACGCCCCCATGGCTTCTGCGGCGGAGCTTACAGCACGCGCCGGATCTGACTGCACTTCCACTGCACCGTGGCCTTCACATAGTCCTTCCGGCTCGCCGCGTTCAGCGGCAGCGCACCGAAAAATATGTCTTCGAAGGTGATGCGCGCGCGCTGCCCGTTCGGGAACGCGAAGGTGCTGGTGGCGTTGAACACCGCTCCCGCCGGCGTGCGCCGCTCGGCGCGATCCTGCACCTGCTCGGTGAAAGCGAAGTACTTGCTCGACTCCAGGTGCAGCTCCACCTGCCCGCTTGTGCCGTGATAAATGTCGTCGAAGCGGTCGGCCGTCTCCCCCAGATATCCCTCCTGCAGGATCTCGATCTCGAGCTCCGCTTCGAACGAGAGCACGTCCTCCAAACCCTGGACGTCTCCCGTAGGGGAGGTGAAGGAGATCACGGTCTCCTGGCCTTTGATCCGTTGCGCCATGGGGTCTTTGCTTTTCTCCTAGGTGAACTAGGCCGCCTGCTGCGTGGTGATCGCGTTCGGGCCGATCTCCGTCTGCACCACGATATCGTCCAGGGACGAAAGCGTGCGCACCGTGGTCTGCAGGAAGTAGACGCCCTGGGCGAGCACTTCCGGCGTGTTGCCGGCGTTCACCGAGTCGTCCACGCGGAAACTCTCGATCCGCGCGAGCTCCGGATTCTGCCGGCTCTGCAGGCCTGCCAGGAACGCCTCCCACAGGCCGCGAATCTTGTCGCGCCGCGCCTGCGTGTTGAGCTTCTTCGAGAACGGCGCGAACAGGTCCGCTGCCGTGTCCTGGATGAAGTCCGCCATCTTGCGGCGCGCGCTCGTCTTGCGGCCGCTATCGAGCGAGCTCGTCACACCCGACTGGAACACCGTGCCGCTGATACGGTCGATGCGCGGCGCGCAGATGCCGGCCGCCTTCCAAGCGATGTACGTGTCGATCGTGATCGTCTCGCCCGACGGGTCCACCGCAAAGAAGTCGTCGATCAGACCCGTCTGCTGCCCCGGGTTCTCTTCCGGAGCCAGGATTGCGCAGACCGTAGTCAGCGGACCGTCTGGGCGCACCACGATCACGCCGTCGTCCGTGAAGCCCAGGCCACCCGCCAAGCCACGCTCCGCGATCTGCGGCACCCGCACCTTCAGACCCTTGGTCGTGTAAAAAACCCGGTCGCTGCGGTTCAGCGCCACGTTCACCAGCGACTGCGCCACCGTCGTCCCGAGCAGGTCGCCCGTGATGAACTTGCGGGCGAACAGCCCGCACTCCGTGGCGCGCACCGCGTTGTTCTTGCCCTCACGCACCACCGTGTCCGAACGCCGCGCACAGGTCAGATAGTTGGCCGTGCGCACCGCGCCCGACTCGTTCAGCGCAGCGTTTAGAGCCGCCAGATACCTGTTATCGATCTGCACCTCGGTGAGCGCCGCCGTCAGCGCCTGCGCGTTGTTCACCACGAGTGGCGCAAAGGCGATGGCGTCCACAATCGTGTTCACCGCCGCCGCCGCCACGCCCACCTGGGTGCCGTCGTCCAGCGCTGGCCGCACCTTCACCACGAAGGGCCCGAGCGCCGCCGCCGGGATGTCCAGCGTCTGCATCGTCACCCACTCGAGCCCCGGCGAGCCGCTGGCGCGCAGCCGGGTGCCTGCGGGAATCGTCCCCGCTACGTGCCCGGTCAGCGCCACAGCCACGCCGAGCGGCGAGAGCCCGAGCGCGATAGACATCGGGCTCGACACCACCAGCACCGTGCTCGCGGCCGCACTGACTGAATTCAGGATACGCAGCCGCCCCGTCGGGTCGATGTCCGCGCGCCCGTTCACCGTGGTGATCGCCGCGGTGCCGTTCACGAACGCCACCACCTCCGCCACTGTTACCGCGTCGATGTTCGCGGCGATGTTGCTGGTGCCCGCCACCGCGCCCGCCGCGTGCCCAATCTTGGCGAGCACACCCGTGGTCACCTCGATCAGCTCTATGCGGCCGCCGGTGCCGAACTGGATGCCGCGGAGATCCATTTGCCCCGCGTTGGTGACGCCCACCGTCATGCCCAGCGTCGCGTTCACTCGAGCGATCACCGCCGCCACTGCCACGTCCGCCGCGGAGAACGTCACATTGATCTGCGGACCGTTGTCCACCTTGATCCCGAAGGTGTCGCCCGAGACGATCGAGGCGAACACCGCCGCCGCGCCGGCTTTGAGCGCGCGCGTCGCCGTCAGCGCCGGTGCCGCTCCCGTGCCCGAGTTGGTCGTGACCGAGAAGATCTGCCCCACCGCCAGAGCAAAGGTTCCCGCGCCGCCCAGGATTGCCGCCAGGACGTCAAAGGCCACTTCGCCCACCGAGGTGTCCACGCGCCCGATCAGCAGCCGCTGAGCGCGCATCTTGAACGCCTTCAGGTAGCCGTTGCCGTTCCAGAACTCCGTCAGGTGGCGCCGCGCGCAGGGGTTGTTTGCGATCACCCCGCCGTAGGTGAAGCCGAACTCGCCGAACTTCTGGCGGAAGTCCTCCGAGCCGAACACCTCCACGCCGCCCTTCGCTTCGTCCTCCACCGCGAATAGGCCGTCCTCGAACTCGCCCACCAGCAGGACCGTCCCGGTCCCTGCCCCCGTCGCGGGGTCTGGCGGCGCCAGGTCCACGATAACGGTACCCTCGATTTGAAGAATTACGCCAATCGTCGGCAGCGACGTAAAACGACGGATGAATCCAGCCACGCGCGTCTACTCCTCAGAAAAGAGGGTTAGGCCCGACTGTCAGCTAATGGTCCCGCCTCGGAAGCCGCCGGCGTGCGCGTGGTGGACTGTCTGGCTAGCGGGAAGCCTATCAGGCGTCGCAGGCAGGGGCAACGACCGGGATCGGATCCCCGTCCAGCGATGGCTTCGGAAGCAGCGGCACCACCCGGCGGAGCTGCACCACGTCAATGTCCGCGTGCACCGTAGCCCTCAGCTGGCGCTCTCGCGCGAAGACCGTATCCGACGTGTCCACGCGCTCCTGGTCCTGCAGCGTGAAGCGCACGGTGCGATCGAAGTACTCCCGCGGCCCTTGCACCATGATCCCGTAACGCAGCTCGGTAGGCGAAAACAGCTCCTGCAGCGCTGCCGCCACCGCCTCCCGCTCGGGCTTGTTCGTCAGCCAGAAGTCCACCTGGAAATCGATCGGAAGCTCCGCCGTTTTCCAGAGCACCGTGCCGCGGCCGAAAACGTCCAGCGTCTCCTCCAGAGCCGTCGGAGCCATGTTGTGTGCGTCCTGCGTCACCACCGCCTCCGTGATGGCCGCCGCCGGGTACTCCAGCTCCTGGAAGTTTTCCGGCCACTCCGGGCGCACCGCCTTCAGCTTGAACCGTGTGGGCGGGTCCCCCACCACGAACACCGCGCACTCCAGATAGGCCTTCAGCGCGAGCGCCGCCGCCTTCACCGGGTCGAGAGAACCCACGGCCGCCAGCGGGAAGCGATCCGGGCCCACTGTCGCCTGCAGCAGTGTGCCTACCTTGGGGACCGTTGACGTCATAGCTGCTCCAGCTCCCGCATGATCTCCGCGTTCAGCACTTCCCCTTTGATCTCGGCCATAGCCTTCGCCATCCAGTTGCGCGGGGCAATCCCCTCCCGCTCGATCTTCTTGCGCACCGCCCACGCCACGCGCACCGCCTCGTCTTCGTCCAGCCCGAACTTGCGGGTGGCCCACACGATCAGCGGCCCGATCGGAGGACTGTGCGGCCGCGTCCCCTTGTCGCTGAACACCGCGTGCGGCGCGTCCACCGTGAGCACCGCAGTCCGTGGGGTGAACCGCAGGTTCACGCTCTGGCGCAGCGCGCCGGTGTTCACAGCCGGGTACGGGTGCGCCGTGTCGATGTGCTTCACGATGATCCCGACGCCGCGCATGGCCGCCGACTTGATCCCCCGCATCACCGCCTCCTCAATCTCGGGCGGCATGTCTTTGATCAGCGCCGCGTACTGCGCCAGGCTCAGCCGGCGGCTGGGCACCCCCTACTCCTCATCCAGTAGCGGGTGTTTCAGGCGCTCGGGAAAGTCTGTCCGCTCCGCCAGCTTGCCGTCTGGCGTGCGGTCCGCGCGCTGCCGGCTCATGCGCACCGTCCAGTCAAACGCCGCCGCCTTGCGGTACGGCACACCCTGCACCGTGAATCGCCGGTGCCGCACGTGGTTGCCGTCCCTGGCGTCCACCCGCACCTCCAGGAAGCCCTCGTGGCCGCGCGGCAGCGGGTGCTGGTGGAACAGCGTTCGGATGTCCTCCTCCGTGTAGCGCGGGCTCACCTCCCGCAACGTCGCCTCCCCCTCCTCCACGCGTCCGCCCGTCCGCATCACGCTCCGCACGGGCCGCAGGTCCACGAACGGCGTCGGCAGGAGCTCCCGCTCGCTCACCACCGAAGCGTTCCCGCGCCCGATGGCACCACCGCTCCAGGCCACCACCACGCTGACGACGCGGTACGGCCGCAAGCCAAAGTCGGTGTACAGCTGCCGCAGGTCGTCCGCTACTCCCGCCAGATCCTCCACCAGAGAGGCCTGCGGCGCTGGATCCGAATGAAGCGCCGGATCAGTGTTCGGAGTAACAGGGCGAGGATTATTCGAGAAACGCTCCGACACCCTCTCAGGATATCACGTTCTCAAACGGTGATGATCTCGCCGGCCGTGATGTACCCGTGCCACCCGCATCCACCCTTCTCCGGGCTGCGCAGGATCGACGGCGTCAACGTCAGCGTCTCGAAGGTGTCGCCCGTGCGCTGCCAGCCCTGGCTCTCATACTGAGCCCCGCCGTCCAGAGGATTGGCGAACGGCACATACAACAGCCGCTCACACCCACAGGGGCAGTCCAGCTGGATGCCCACCCACTCGCGCCTCGGCTCCGGGCCGCTGCCGCCCAGGAATATCGGGCTCAGCTCCGTGAGCCGCATGGCGCTACGGGCAGGCTTCCTGCGCCGCCTTCAGCTTCGCCATGATCGCCGGGCGCGCCGGGCACGCCGCCCACGTGAAACCCTTGCACTGCTCGTCCACATCCAGGTCCAGCTGCGTCTCCGCTGCCAGGTAACAGGACTGCCGAGCCACCACCTGCTCCGGCGTCAGCTGGGCTCCGGCGCAGGAGGACAGCATGCTGCAGCTCAGGACGCCTAAGACTGAAAACCATCGCCTCACCCGAGCTTCACTTTCTGCCGCGCTTCGAACGCGGCCCGCCGGATCTCCTCCTCATGCGCGCGCCGCACCCGAAGGTCCCCGCTGATGGCACCCTTGAGCAGGTCCACCACGAGCTGCTGGAGATCCGCCGGCAGCTTGTTCCAGAACCGGATGAGGTTGATCACGCTCATCCCTGCACCCGCGCGTTGCGCCCGCCGACTCCGCCGCCGCCCAAATACTCGAATTGGCTGTAGGGGTTCTTCACCACACCGAGATCGCTCGCGAGCCGCAGCGTCCAGTACTCCAGCTCGCCCCGAAGCATGCCGGGCTCGTCCTGGTTGGTCTTCAGATCCCCCAGCTGCGTCGCCTTGAACCGCGTCCGCGCGCTGCTGATCTGCCGCTCCACCGCTTCGCACTCGCACAGGTCCGTGCGCACGCTGTCCTCCCCGTCGGGAAAGAGCCGGTTGAAGGCCTGCTCCAGCAGGAACAACGGCTGGCTGCCGGCGGGAAAGCCCAGGTGGATCGATGAGCTCAACGCCTCCCACCTCGGGTAGCCAAGGAAGTGGCAGATCCGCGCCTTCTCCCGGTCGGTGAAGCCCACGCCTCAGAGTCTACTTCAGACCCTTGATCTTGGCGAGGTTGACCGGCTTGGCCTTCTTCTTGGCCTCCCCCTTGGTCACCTTCTCCGTCCCGGTCTTCAGCACCCCGCCGCCCTTCGCCGGCGTGTCGTTGCGTCCGTAGAGCTTGTTTCCCGTCCCGTTCAGATGCCCGTACGCCATTGGCCTACCTTTTCCGGCGCTTGACCGGTTTGGTCGGCGCCCGCCTGCTCTTTGCCGCCGCAGCCCCGCAGGATCCGTCGATTGCTCGGCGCGTCAGTGCTCGGCGTCCAGCGCTTCGCTATCCAAGCCTGGACCGCCTCGGGCGCCATAGCTTCCTTCTTCTCCTGCATCCTCAGCGCACCTGGGTGATCGCGCGCCCCAGCTGGTCCAGCGACACCGTCACCAGCTCGCACCGCTCCAGCTCGATCTTCTGCTGCCGGACGTGCGCCAGGTCGTGGGTGAGCTCCGTCACCACGCTCCCTATCGGCAGCGTCGTAATGAAGCCGTCTTTGCCCACGTAGCGGCCGCCCTTCGTCACCTTCCAGCGCTCGATCGGCGTCTGCGCTTGCAACGCTTCTTCGTCCGCCTTGCGCTTGGCCGCGCGCCGCGCGAGCTCGTTCTCAATCGCCTTGCGCTTGTGGGGCTCCAGGCTCGGCGCCTGAGCCACCGCCGTCAGCTGCTCGGCGGAAGCGTGCATTATCTTGCGCCCCTCCTCCACCGTCAGCTGCTCCTCTTCCTGCTCCTTCGAGCCGATCTCGGGCTCGCCCTCCGCGCGCGCGGCCTCAGCCTCCTGCGCTGCCTGGGCTGCCGTCACTGCTTCCAGCAGCTGCTGGCGCGTCATGTTGCTGCGACCCGTCACCCCCAGGTCCGTGGCCAGCTGATACAGCTCGTCCTTCGTCAGCTTCTCCAGGCTCGTGTCCGCCATGCTCCAGAGCATACCGGAAAGCCGCCCGCCCGGCAGCCCGCAAGTCATACACCGGGATCTGCACCATCTCCGGGTACGGATCCGCCTTCGTCGGCAGCCCGAGCTCCTCTCGCCCCCTGTCCGTCAGGCGCACCGCACGCGCTCTGCCGCCCCCGCCCGTGTCCCGAGTCAGAAAGCCCTTCCGCTCCAGGCGGCCCAAGTGCTCGTCCACCCCGTTCGTGCTCCGAATTCTGAGCCCAGCCCCGATCTCCCTCAGCGTCGGCGGGAAGCCCCGCTGCCGAATCGAGGCCTCGATTAGCACCAGCACGTCCCGCTGCCGCGCTGAGATCCGCGCCTGCGCCGCCCTCGCTCCCCAATTGGTCGTCATACCCTTTCCCTTTCACGGGCAACGGTAGGCCAAATGCAGAGAGCCCGCCAGGCCTTCACCCGGCGGGCTCCCTTTGGTCCGCATGCTTGCCGGGACGATTCCCGGGCGTTTTCTCGGACCTAGCCGTGCTCGATCACCACCGCGCGCTTGAACCGCGCCGTGTCGCCCGAAAGCGCGTCGCTCGGAACGGGGAAGTCCCCGGACCAGCTCCACGTCTGGCTGACCGTCTGCTGCAGCAAGTCCAGAGGACTGCGCAGGATGTACCGGATCCGCTGCGTCATGATGGCCACGCCGCCGTTGATGATCGAGAACTCCCCGATCTTTCCGGTCACGCCCGCCTCGGTGATGAACTTCGATTCATCCAGGTACTTCTCGTAAATACACCCGCCGCCGGTGATCAGCGTGCGAACGATGGGCAACCCCGCTTCGTTCGTCACCTCACCCGCGATCTCCGGAGCCAGCCGCGCCAAGCCACCGCCGCCCGGGTCGGTCAGCAACGAACCGATACGCACGGTTGAAGCCGAAGGGGACTCGGTGTTGCGGTAGAAGATGCAGCCCACGGCGCGCCCGATGGCGAGATCCACGTACGCCATCGACTCGGGCAGCGATTGGTGCAGGCGCTGCCAGTGGTTGTCCTGGAAGATCTGCGCCTCCGCCGCCGGGCTCAGGTGCACGTGGTAGTAGCCGTCTGCGTGCGGGGGCACGTTGTTCGTGCGCAGCCTCGAGACGGCCTGGATCACAGCATCCAGCGTCAAGATGTTGCCCGAGGTGAGAGCGTCCACCGTGGCGCCAGCGCCGACGCGCAGCCGCCGCGAGCGATTCGCCGCGAAGACGCCCGTGCGGGTGGGCAAGCCGGTTACCAGCGCCGCGCTGAAGGTCAGCACGCCCGCGCCGAGCGGATCCGAGGGATTAGCCGGCGTGAAGCCGATCACCGTGTTGGGCACCTCAGCGTTGCTGAAGGTCACCGCCAGCGGGTTCGCCGGGCTCACTGGGCCTAGGCGCCCGTCCAGCAGCTGCTGGGTGAAGCCGTTCAGGCTCGAGACGGTTACCGACGTCGCCGCTGCGCCAGCCGCCACGGTCACCATCGACTCGCCCGCGAGGTAGCTGCGGAACAGCTGATTGCGCACCAGCCGGTCCAGAGTCTGCCCAGCGTGCAAACCGAGCTGCTGGGTGTTGCGCAGGAACGTGCTCGCCAGCGTCACGTAGCTGGTCGGCATGTGGGTGGGGATCGTGTGCCCGAACTGCGCGGCCTCCGCTTCCCACTGCTCCGTCTGGTAGCCCGTGGGTACCGGATCCTGGCCTGGGATCAGCGGGGTGATCGAAGGCTCGATCAAACCCGATCGGGTAAACACCATGCGCTCACCGAGATTGGCTTGCCAGATCTCGGGCCGCGCTTCGCCGCGGTACAGCAGCCGCGGGTACAAGGAATCATGAAAAACCCGTTCTAGGGTTCGCTCTTGAATGAGATTGAGGATTGATGCGGGAACGCCTTGCGCTAGAGCCACAGGTCCCTCCGATTGGGGTGGGGTCCGTGACGACGAAGCCTTAAAGGGTCCCGCCTATTGTTCCCGCCGGCGTCTGCGTGTCGATGGCTGGTCGCTCGGTTGTTCCGTAAAACTACCAGCCCGTTCCGACACACGCAAGGCTAGCCCACGCCTATTCCCGCCAGGTGAGTCTTGAACTGCTCCTTCGTCATCTTCGAAGCATCGATCCCTGTGGGCCCTGCCACGCCCCCTGGATGCGCTGGCGCCGGCGGCGATTGGCTCGGGTCCGGAGTGGTGGTCACCCCGGTTTGAACAACCGTCGGCGCCTCCGTGATGCCCAGCGCCGCCTTGAACACAGGCTTTTCCAGAAGCCCCTTCAGATGCGCCTCCACGTCCAGCTCCTGCCCCGCCGGCAGCTTGTCTGACACTCGAGCCACCTCGTACAGCGCGTAGTCGATGTTCGGGATAGAGAGCCGCGCACAGACGCGGCTCACGTGCGCCTCGAACTTCACCTGGTTGCGCTCCTCCTCCGCCGCCGTCGCGCGTGCGTTTGCCGCGTTCAGGTCCGACTGCAGCCGCTGCTCCTCCGTCAGCTGCTTGCGAGCGCGCTCAGCCTCCGCCGCTTCCAGCTCTTCCGCCTTCTTCAGCTTCTTCTTGATCTCCGCCGGGTCATCCGTGCCGAACTCCGCCCGGAGCTCAGCCCGCGTCGCGCGCTGCATGCGCTCGTTGAAAGCCGCCTGCGTTGGGAACACCGCGAAGGGTGCCCCCGGCGCCGCCGGCGGGTCCGCTGCCGCGCCTCCCGTGCCCTCCCCTGCGCCTCCGCTCCCTACCCCCTCCAGACACACTCCCATCAGCCAGCGTCGAAATAGCATCCGTGTTTCCCTTTTCCCGAGCTAACCGCGCTCGTGGACGTGAAATGCAAACTACCCCGGAAGGGTAATCCCAACCGGGGCAGTGAAGCAAACTGCGACGCTGCGGGAACGTTCAGTTCAGCTCGTCCACCATCGTGCTGCCATCGAGCTCAATGCCGGACTGCTCCGCCACCACCTCCGCCAGGGTCTCATGTGGGCCCGCGGTGTACGTCAGCAAAAAGATGAAGTCGCGCGGCACGCTGGGGGGCGGGGGGAGCATCGTGTCGGTCATACCCTATTGAACGCCACCACCTCGCTGTCCCGTAGAAGAAACAGCACCGCTCGAGAAAAAAGCTCCTACACGCGGATTCCCCCTCATGCCCGCGCCCCGCCCGCCGTTCTTCAAAGCATCGGCGCAGTTGGCGCCACGAAAGGGAAACCGCAATGAGCCATATCGAAACCACCTCCGCCGCCTCGTTCCTATTCGCAGGCAAAGCCGCCTTCACGCTCCAGAGCAAGGTCACCGGCACCCACTTCAGCTACCGCATTAGCGAGAGCAAAGACGGCTCGGTGTTCTTCGCCTCCGTCGTCCTCAGCGGCTCGAAGCTCTACGTGGGGATCATCCCCAGCGACAAGCGCGAGCAGTTCCGCAGCACCCGCGCGAGCAAGCTCCCCTCCAGCCACCCCGCCGTGGCCGCCTTGGAGTGGTTTTTGAAGCACCTGGACAGCGCCCAGGTGGAACTCCACCACGAAGGCAAGTGTGGCCGCTGCAGCCGCAAGCTCACTCACCCCGATTCGATCGCCACCGGCATCGGCCCGGAGTGCATCAAGATCCTGGGCATTGCCGCCTAATTAAGCGTCCCCCCCCTCCAGACACACAACGGGCTCCACAAGGGCCCGTTTCGCTTTGGGAATCTTATTCAGCGTTCGCCCCCTCAAGGCTCGCCGCCGCGCGTCGTTCCTTTGAGCATGACCCTCGAAACGCTCTGCCGCGAATACCGCCTCCCCCTCCAGGTAACCCTCAGCCACCACGGCTGGGTTGCCACGATCCGCGGCGCCGAAACCATCGCTGACGGCGTCCGCAGCTCGGTGCTCGGCGCCGGCGCCACGCCGCAAGCCGCCATGCATGATCTGGCCGCGCACCTCGGCGGCGCCCAGCTGTACCTCGGGCTCGGCGCCATGCCGATCCCCATGCCCACCTTCGCCCCCTGAAAAGAGCAAAGGGGGCCCCCCAAGGAAAGGGGGCCCCCTTTGGAACTAGGGTTGTGCGGGGTGGCGTTGGGGGCGCCCCGCTCCCCTAGCTCAGTACTTCTTGTCCACCGCGTCTAGATTGGTGCCCAGGCCCAGCTTTGCCGTGCCCACGCCCGGAGTGGCGATGTACTTGATCCGCGCGCTGGTGACGGCGTCCGCAGCCAGGAACTGCGCGCTGGCGCCCGTGATGCTCGCCGCCGCGTGCTTGGTGGTCGCCACCGCGAAGCCGCGCTGGTCCACAACGCACGCGCCGACTACGCCGCCGGTGAGCGCCGTGGCCTCGAGCAAGCGGCGGATGTTGCGGGCCGCGAGCGGCGCGCCCAAGCCGGTACCCGGAACGACCGTGATCACGTCTTCGAAGACTTCGCCCTCTTCCTTGACGTACAGCACTTCTGCCGCCGTTGGCGCGTCCGTCGCCACGTTGAAGGACACGTGGCCTTCCGGGCTTGTGGTCACCAACGTGGTGGCAGGAATGCCCGAGGCTGTGGCCGCGGGAATGGCTGGGGTCTTCGGTCCGAGCGTGGTGCCCGCGGTGACCGTGGCCGCCAAGATCGCGCCCGCGCGCGAGTCCTCCGGCAAGGTCAGAATGCCGGCTGTCACCACGCCCTTGATGAAGCGCGGCACCTGGTCCAGCAAGGAGCCCAGCCTGGCCTGGTTCGTCGCGCTAAATGCCTTGTTCGGATTCGATTCGTCGAGAATTGCTCGCAGTGCTCTATCGGCCATTGTGGTTTCTCCGGTGCCTGGGTTGGTTGCGCGGGTTGCTCCGCGCTAGCTCGGCGCACTGCCCGCGGCGAGTACTTCCACCTGGGCAGAGCCACTGATCTGGATGCGCTCGGGCGCGTCGCTCGCATCGAACTGCAGTAGCGCCAAGCCGTTCACGCGCAGGTCTTCGCCGGCGCCCACAGACTCCGCCGCCGCCGACGCGAAGCCGATCGCAGCGTTCGCCGTCAGGATGTCCAGCGAGCCCTGTACTCCCGTCTTGCTGCCGGCCAGCTTCAGCTGCCCGTTTGAAGACACCGACATGGGCAGATAGGCCAGCCCCGCCGCGAGCGCCGCTTGGTTCACCTGTAACGCCACCTGCAAAGCACTCTGGGCTGCCGAGGTGAAGACCACCGGCACGCTCACGCCGTCCACCGCCACGCTGAAGGTCTCTCCACCAACGAAGCCAGTCGGGAACGTGCCCGAAGCGCCCGCGAGCTCGGCTGCGCCCGCGCCGATGCGCAGAACCACCGGCGCCGAACTCTTTACCGAGAGTAGGAGAAACTCCCCGATCGAGTCCGACACCGGCAGCTCCACGAAGCTATCCCCCACGGCTCCCGGCGTCGCGATCCCCACAGGGCAGTCCGTAGACGCCACCGCGGCGAACGTCGAATACGGGCAAGCGAAGCTCAGCCCGCGCAACGTGGTGTTGCCCGCGTCGCATCCGCAGCCCTGGCCACCGACCACGATCTGGCCGGTCAAAGTCAGCATACACGCCACTCGGTGAACCCTTTCCCTCTTATGTGAGGAGCTTCCCCGCTATGTGAGGAGCTTATGTGAGGAGCTACCCCGTTATGTGAGGAGCTAGCGGCGAATCCCGTCGGGCGCCTTGCCGACGCCCAGCCCCTTCGGGTCCTCCACGTTCGATACCTGCGGCGTCTGGCCCGGGTCCGGGCTGTAGCCGCCCAGCGTCATTGGCGAGCCACCGGGTACCGCCACGCTCGGGAGCTCCCCATCCCCGAAGGTCAGCCCCATGGGCGCACCGTCGTGGACAGCGTCCTCCTGCTGCTCCGGGCCGATGTAACTGTTATCGCCCATCGTGCGGCCAACGCCGCCGCCCGTGCCGCCACCAGCCGCCGCCTGCTTCAGGAACTCCGGAATCTGAGCCATGTCGCATTCTGGCACGACGGCTCAAAACCGTCTAGCCGGGCGTCTTTTCGAGCGCTCGCATTGTTGCCCAGCTGATCGTCGGGCCACGCCCCGTACGCACCCACCTCTCCGCGCCGTCGATCTGGATAGTCCAGATCTTGACCTCGTACCCCACGCCGCTCGGTGACTCGGCATCCACGCCCAAAAGCGTGATGCTCCACCGCCTGCTTTCCGGCTCCAACGCGGTCCACAGATTCAGCTCTTCCACTTTCGGCTTCCTTTCAAGGGCAATCGCACTCCCGGTGCCGGCACACAATGCACCGCCCGTGCCTCAAGTCACGTCGCATACGCGCGGTGATCTTCCCGTCGTTCCCGAACACCTGGCGCCGAGCGCGCTGCCTGCGCCGGCGGCTATTCACCTCGAGCGCAGACCCTTGAACGGGCGGTGCGCCACGGCCACAGCCTCGCCAGGCGAGTCCGGCAAGCCCGAGCAGAGCTCCCGATACTCGGTGTCCCGCTCTTCCTGCAGAGCTTTCTCCGCCGGAGTCAGCGGGCCCAGCTGGCGCCCGTAGCCCTCCGCGAGATAGCCGCTCTGGTATTGCCGCGCGCGGTACTCCCGATCGTTGCGGTCCAGCTGCCAACGAGCCTCCGTCAGGCTCGCCAGCGCCTCTCCCTTCGGGAAGTCCTCCGCCAGCAGAAAAGGCCGTGTCGGGTAGTCCGGCACAGCCTCCTCCAGCTTCTGCTGGTACTCGAGCGACTCCTGCATGTAGCGGACGGGATCGGGCGACTGGGCCATGACCGAATGGTACCCGGCCCCGCCGCCCGCCGCCAGCTCAGTGCAGAACCGGGCTCGCTTCTGCAGGCTCCGCGGGCTCCCCCGGAATGCCTTCGAGCTCATCCAGCAATTCCACCAGCCCCTTCCCCTCATCCGGAGTCAGCGGGCCCAGCCGTGACGCCGGCTGCTGGTCCACCACCACGAAGCGGTCCGCCTGCAGGTGCCTCTCCAGAAGCGGCAGCACCTGGCTCGGGTGCAAGCCGCCATTACCACAGCCCGGCATCGTCAGCGCGATCTCCCCGTGGTGCGCCGCGAGCCGCACTAGGCCGGCTTCGATCAGCTCCAGGTTCGCCTCATGCGCCCAGCTCAGGTGTGGGCCGCTCGGGTGCATCAGCTTCACCGGCAAGAAGATCAGCGGGTAGCGCGGGTGCTCCACCGGAGGCACGAACGGAGCGCTCGGGCTGTAGAGCGCGCGCACCGTCTCCCCGTACCACACCGGCAGCTCCGGGAAGTACTTCTGGGCCTGCCAGGCGAGCCCCGCTCCCATGTTGTTCTTCACCCGGCGGTCCCGCGTCCCGTACGGCACGCCCCAGCCGATGTTCGTGGTCACCACCACCTTGTACCCCTGCCTCAGATGCGCCCAGATGTTCCCTTGCAAAATCTTCATTGGCTTTCCGCTTTCCTCTTCTCTTTCACTGCACTGTGACGCCGGCGCCGGTCGGGTCGTACCAGATGAGCTTCTGACGATCCAAAACGTCCAGCGCAAACTGCGCCGCGCCCGTGCCCGCCGCACCCTTGAACAACCCCTTGTTGCAAGTCACCGCGTTTAGCGTCCGATCACCCAAGCCGAGCGCCGAGCTGCTCAGCGCCGCGCACATCAGCTGCTTGCGATAGTTGTGCTTGCCCGTCGTGGACGCGCCGATGTTCGTCAGCCACGCCTCGAACTTCGTCAGGTCGAATGCCGCCAGCGCCGAGTGACACGGCTTGAATTGCGCCGCATAGCTCTCCGGGCCCCACGCAGCCTCGTAGAGCGTGCACCCCGAACGCATCACGTCGTACTTCAACAGGTCCGCTGCTGTCGCCGGCGAGCCCGGCAGCGCCACGGACTGCAACGCGAAAACCAGATCGTTATCGAACAGGTTCGGCAGGCTCGCGTTCAGGTAGAAGTCCCACTGCGGAGCAAAGCCCTCGATCTCGTTGATCGTGAACTGCAGCGAGTTGATGTACTCCTGCGACAGACCACCCGTGTTTATATACACAATGTTGTTGTTCGGCAGCGTGCACGTCGCGCCCACCTCGTCAGGGTTGCACTGCGGCCGCTGATCGAACGCTGGGGTGACCTTGATCCCGTAGTTCCTGAGCAGGGTCACATCCTGCCCCGACGTGCCCAGCTGCAGCTCCTCCGCCGGTGCTCCGCACGCCGCAATCATGAATACGCCCAACAGCCAAACGATAAATCTCACCATCGGTTTTCCCTTTCACCACTCCCGGCGCATCGTGTCCAGGAGCTCGTCTAAAGACCGGAAGCGTGGCTTTCCCACCGTGCGCTCCCTCACGTGTGCATTGTAGCGCGTCAACGTCATGGGCTGCAGCGTGTAAAGCACGCCCGGCACTGAGCGGAAACGGAACAGCTCCGCTTCGTCCGCCAGCACCTCCTCCACCTCAAAAGCCCGCTCGTGTCCGCCCTCGAACCACGTCACCAGATTGGGCCGCGTCCACTGAGGCGAGAACCGCGGCGCCAGCCCGGCCACCACGCTCGGGTCCTCCGACAGCACCACCACCGCCTCCGGCCACGGGAACACGGTTACTGGGATACCACGAACTCCTCCACCGGTATCCCATTCACCTCGGTGATGCCCTTCTCCGCGAAGCTCTTCAGCATCTTCCCCCGGATAGTCTCCGTGGTGTTCACCCGACGGATCGCCCCGGCATCCACCTGGCGCTGCATCATCATCTCGTTGCTGTCGGACAAGCGGCCACTTCGGACCGTGTTCTGGATCTGGTCCACCGTCTGGCGCTGTGTCCCCTTGCCCGCCTTGCCGTACGAGTCGTTGTTGAAGAAATACGCATCCAGGCGCCCGAGCTCCTTCGGGTCCACCTCGATTGTCGTTCCGTAATGAGACGAAGATCCGTTGGTCGTCTCCGCCCGCAGAAACACGTTGTCCGCGCCGCCCGTCCGAAAGTCGGTGTCCGTGCTCATCCCGTTGAAGATGAGCCCGCGCTGGTAGCGCTCGCGCGAGCTCAGCAGCCCGCCCTGCCGGTCGTGAATGAACATCTGCTCCAGCACTTCGTGGTCTCCTGCCACGTTGTGCTTCAGCCACCGCACGCCCGAGTCCTGCAGCATCTTTGCCACCGTCGGGCTGTACAGCGCCAGATGCCCCGGGCTCACCTCCCGTAGCTCGGCGTCCTTCTCCACCTCCGCCAGGATCGGGTTGCGCTTCACCGCGTGCGCCCACGCCGTGTCCACCGCAGCCGGAATGCGCCCCGGAATCTTCGCCAGGTCCCGCGCCGCGTCGCTGTCCACGTACGCCATGATCTTCGCCCGCGTGTAGGTCTTCAGCTCCGCCTCCGTCGGGCGCGCCGGGTCGATCCCGATGCCCTTCAGCACCTGCGCCGTCTGCTCGTAGGCGTGCCCCACGTCCTTCGGCTCCGGGAACCGGATCTCCACCAGGTTGTGCCCCGCCGCCAGATCCGGGCCGTCCTCTCCACCGTGCGCTCGAGACATGCTCACGCGCGCGCCGTGCACCTCCCCCACCGCCGTCCAGGTGCTCGGCATCTGCCCCGCCTGGCCTCCCATCACCAGCTTGTCCGACGTCAGGCTCGACAGCTTGCGGTAAACGTACGGCGCGTTTTCGGCGCCTTGGTTGCGCAGGCTGTCCAGCACATCCTTGCCGTGGTGCTGCGTCACCTTGAACCGCACCACGGTCTCCCGCTTGCCGCCCGCGCTGATCTCGGTGGTGAATGAGACGTCGAAATTCTCGATCCAGTCTTTATCCAGCGCCAGCGAGTGGCCGTGCCGCGTGTCCTTCTCCAGCCCCGCGCGCAAGTCCTTCACTGGGTCGGTCAGCTTCGCCACCGCGCGCTTCGGCTCCACGTACTTCGAGCTCCAACGCATCTGCCCCGGCGGGGGCGCTGGCTTCGCCGGCGTCGCCGTGGCCTTCGGCGTTGCCACCTTCGGGGCGCTCGCCGGCAGCTTTGCCGCCGCACCCTTCATCTGGATCGCCTTGCTCACCTGCACCGCGTAGGCCGCCGCCTGCTTGGCTTCGGTCAGGTGCGCCTCCTGCATCATCATCTTCCCCACCGGATCGGGCAGATCTTCCGGCGGCTTCACCTGATAGCCGCCCTCCACTTTGAAGAAGTAAGCGAGCTTGTTCCCGTTGCCGTCAAACACGTCCACGTAGGTTTTGCCGCCCACGTTCTGGTCCGTCAGCTTCCAGCCCTCCGCAGCCAGCTCGGCCTCCGCCTGCGCCTTCAGCAAGTCCTGGAACAGCGGATGTAGGCTCGGCGTCGACTTGTAGATGCTCGCCCAGGAGTCCGCCTCCTCCTTGAGAATAGGCAGCTTCGCCTTGATCAGGGCAGCCAGCTCCGGCTCGCTCAGTTTCGCGATCTCCGCTGTCACCTTCTTGCTCTTCAGCAGCTTCGCCGTGGTCTTCTCCAGCTTCGCCAACGCGGCTTCCGCCTTCGGCTTCGGCTTCGGGTAGTCCAGCTTCGGGTAGAGCGCCTTGGCCGCCGAGAGCGTGGCCGCCTTGGTCGTCTTCGGCATGTTCAGCTTGCCGGTCGCTTGCTTCCACACCTCCCCGAACAGCGCCGGCTCCTGCTTGGCCAGCTGCGCCAAGTCCTTCAGAAGCACCCCCGCGTCTCCGTACGTAAAGAGCTGCAGCGCTTCGATCTCCTTCTGCGCCTTCGCCTTCCACGCCGCCGCGCGCGCCGCCTCCGCCGCCTCCAGCTTCACCTTCGCGGCCGCCTGCGCCTGCGCCTGGTACTCGGCCGCCTTGCCCTTCATCTCGGCCAGCTTCTTGGCCGCAATCTCGGCCACCATCTTCGGCTGCTTCACCTTGGCCTGAGCCTTCGCCTCCGCAGCCGCCGCGCGCGCTGCCTGGAGCGCCCCAGCCGCGTGCTCCGCCTGCGCCTTCAGCTTCGCCGCCTCGATCGCCTGCGCCTGCTGCTTGCCCTGCTTCTTAGCGAGCACCGAGGCCTTCGCCTTCTCCAGCGCCAGCTTCAGATCCTTCTTCCGCTTTGCCGGGCTCGGCCCGGGTCCAGGCGTCGCGGCCACCTTCGCCTCCGCCTGGGCTGCCGCAGGCGGCTCGTGTGTCGCCGGCAGCTCCTCCCAGTGCGGCCGCCAGGGAATGACCGTCTCACGGTCGTTGGGGCGCGCCGGCGGGTGCAGGTAGTGCCGCCCCGCGCCGTCCACGAACATCTCCTCCAGCTTCCGGACCTGCCCGTGCACCGCCACCGAATCCGGCGCCGTCCGCTGATCGAACGTCGCCAGGATCTTCTTCTGCATGTCCGGGAAGTCCGTCTGCCGAGCCACATTCATGCTCTGCAGCGCCGCCGCATTGTAGGCGTACGCGCTCTCCGTGCGCACAATGCGCTCCGCCCAGTAGCGACGCTTCACGTAGCCCGTGGGCTCGGGAAAGAACCCGGGCTCCTTCGCGTGCAAGCTGCGCGCGCTGTGGCCGCCGAGCTTGCCCGCCGAAACGAGCCGACTCACCGTCTGGTGTTGGTCTAGCCCCTCGATCTGCGCCACCCGTAGCACCCGCTCGAAGTCCCCCACCATCGCCTTGCCGTAGCGGTTCAGGCTCGCCTGATGCTTCCTGAGCAGGCTCGAGCCCGTGCCCCGCACCACCTCGTCCTGCATGTGCTGGCTGTCGAGCGCGAGCGGCCGCGTCATGCCCGTGAACCGCTTCTCCAGCTTCTTCGCCAGGATCACCGTGTCCTTCACGCTCGCCTTGATGGCCACGGTCGCCTGCTCGTGGGTGTGCCCCACCATCCGCTTCTCCAGGTACTCCGTCACCAGCTTGATCTGCTTACGCCATAGCGCCGCATGACCCTCGGTGAACGAGCCCGTGGGGCCCCCGTGCTTCTCCACCAGCGCGTGAAGCTTATCGCTCAGGCTCTTGTCCGCCTCTTTCAGGATCTCGAGCGTGGTGCCCGCACCGGACGAGAACAGGCGCCGCGCGCGGTTGATCGTTTCTTCGATCGCGTCGTTGACGTCGGCCGCAGCAGCCACGCGCTACTCCCCGTCTTCGCCGCTGCCGCTCTCGTCCGCCGCCTTCGGATCAAACGGGCCAGCGCCCGCGAGCTCCGCCTGGCGGTCGCGCTCCAGCTCGATCTCCGCGAGCTCGTTCTCCACGTCCGTCACCTTGAACATTCCAGCCGTGAACTTCACCGCCGTGCGCGAGCCGATCAGCTGCCCCTTCGCCGCCGTCGCCGCCGTCACCGCCGCCTGCACATCGGTCAGCGTCGGCGCGAAATAGGGCGGCCACTTGAGCTCGATCCGGTCGCTCGTTCCCGGGCTGCGCGGAACAGTAGTCGTGGTGCCGGCTTCGTCCGTGTCCACCCTGGGCGGTAGCACCACGCTTGGCTGCTCCTGAATCTGGCGCCCCTCTTGAGTGATCATCGGCGGCTGTGGCTCAGCGTTGCCAATCAGCCGCGCCGCACGCAGCATGCCCCGAAGCAGCGCCACCAGCAGCTCCCCGTACTGCACCCGCAGAATGTCTGCCTGGTTGCACATCGGCAGATAGAGCATCTTCAGCGCCGCCGCGCTCTGCGCCTTCACGCCCATCTTCTCCGGGTCCCCGATCACCACGCCCGCCGTGTCCAGGCAGTAGCGGATCAGGTTGTCCGCCAGCTGCAGCGCCGTCTTCACCGCGTCGCCGCGCAGCTCCAGGTACTCGGCACCGCCGGGAGAAAAGATCGCGTTGTCCGTGCCCTTGCGCACCACGCCCGGGTTGTTTCCCGGCGTGTCTTTGATCACCAGCGTGGGGTCCACGTTGGCGATCGTGCCCTTGGTCGTCGCGCTCAGCAGACGGTTCACCGCATCGAAGGTCTCGGGCAGCCCGTCGAAATCACTGATCCCGTCCTCTCGCTCCGAGTCCGGTTGGTTCTGCGCCCAGTAAACCGGACACTCTCCGTAGCCGTGCCGCACCTGGTAGCTCTTCACCCGCGTTGTCCACTGCCCGGTCTTCGCCATCTCCTCCGGAATCGGGTCCCACACCACTTCAGCTTCCTGGTCCCAATACCGCGCGAAGTAGAAAACGGCCTCCTTCGGCTTGCCATCGAGCCCGAACACCGTTCGGGTGTAACGATACGTCTTCAGCACCGCAGCCAGCACGTGCCCGTCCCGGTCGAGCCAGCGCAGCGCGAACATGTGCTTGGCTTCGTGCACCTTCACCACCGGTTTGCCGCTCACGAAGGCGAAGCTCACCACCGCCGTCCCGCACGCGCCGCCCTTGTTCCGCACCTCCTGGAAGCGGATCTCCAGCTTCGCCTCAGCCGCCAGCGCCTTGCAAAAGTCCTCCGCCTGCTCGTCGCCCTCCACGCTGATCTCGGGCCAGCTGTCCTCCCCCAGCGCCATCGCCGTCAGCCGGCGGGTGATCACCCTGCCCAGGTCGAAACGCGAGCTCGGGCGCCGCAGCTTCAGCGGCACGTACCAGCCAGGCGAAATGTCCGCTTCGCCGGCGTAGCCCATCATTGAGCCGTCCCAGTCGTACTTCAGCCGATCGTACTGCCGGCAGGTCGCGTAGGCGTCCAGCACGTCCAGCACCGAAAACCGCGGGCTGCTGCACAGCATGTCCAGCCGCATCCCGAACAGCGACGGATGTAGGCGGTATCCGTCGTCGCCCACGGGTAGCGGTTGAGCCATGCGCCCAGTCTACCCGGCCGCGCCGCTGCCGCCTATTCGATCTCGATATCGAGCTCGTCCAGCTCGATCGTCTGGGCCTCGCTCAGCGCCGGCGGCTGTGGCGGCAAGGGCGCTGCCATGCCCGGCGTCTTCGGCAGCCGCACCGTGTCCGACAGCAGCAGCGCGCGCGCCTTTACCACCCCAGGCTCGCTCGCCACCGCCGGCCACTCCCCGGAGCTCCGCCCCTCACCGCGGTCGCGCGATACCACCTTGAAGGCGTTGTGCCACCGCCCACTATTCTTCTGCAGCAAAACGACCTGCGCATTCGCCCAGTCCAGCTGCCACGCGCGCGCGCGCCACATCAGCAGCCACCCCCAATTCGTCAGAATTAGGGCCGCCACACATAGGGCAACCAGTGGCCAAAGCCCGGACATGATTAGTCATTGTAGCATAGGTATTAATTGCGCCCCTGTGACGGTCCCAAGTCGCTACGCGGCGTCTTGTCGCATGTCGCAGATTGCATCATGCGGCTGTAGGCGGGAGTCCGGCGCCCGCGCACAACCCCCCTAGCGCCCCCTCCGCTCTCGGGCTTTACGCGGGCTCGCCGCTCTTGAACCCGATCTTGAGAATCGCGTCTGCCGCCGGCGCCGACGTGAGCCGGTAATACACCTTGCCCGGGAAGGCCCGCACCAGCGTGATCGCGCCCACCGTCACCACCACCCCAGCGCCTGGGCTGTAGAAGCGCCGCGCGCTCGCCACCACGCCCTCGCCAGCCGTGGCTTCGTCCAGAACGAAGGGCTGCACCGTCACCGTCTGCGCCGCCGTGCCCTCGAGCGTGAGCACGCAGGTGGGCGGCTGATCGTCGGTGCCCGTCAGCGTCTTCGGGCTCTCTTTGATAGCCGAGTCCGGCACCGTGCCCGGAGACACCCGCGGGTCCGGTAGGTCCGCCTGGCCTCCCGTAATCAGGATCGTGTTGTCAAAGCGCATTACCGAGCTCCTCTCAAGGGTACGGGTACCAGTAGGACGACGTAGGTTGATCTTGCACTTCCGACAGCTTGATGCCCGTCGCCGGGTCTCCCGAGGGCCCCAGGTCGATCACCGCCTGCGCCAGCGTGGCGTTCACCACCACGCTATCCCCAGCGCCGAGCACGCCGCGAAATGGCGGCGGTAGCGTCACCGGGAAACTGTTCGTGTTGCTGACAAGCGTCTTAGCCATAGGCACCTCCGGCCCGCAGGCTATCACACCTCATCGGCGCTGAGCGTCGATCTGCTTCACCAGGCTCCCTGAATACATTCGCAGGCACTCCCGCGCGAGCCACGACGCCATCACCCGGTCCCCCACGTGTGCCTCTGGATCGAAGTAGAGAAGCTCCTGATGCCAGGCGTGGCCTTCGTCCGGAATCTGCTTTCCGTCCGAGCCGCTAGGCATCACCCACTCCCCGTTTCGGATCTCCACCGCCAGGCTCTCCACGCCATAGTCCGGATCGAACTTGTTGTGGGCACTCGTAGTCCAGCCCCGCACCGGCACCCGCCCGTCACAGGCATCCAGCAGGAACTGCTGCGCGCCGTTGTCCTCCACCAGAATCTCCCCGCCGTACCGCCTGTGATTGCTCACCAGGCGGTCCACAATCTCCGGGCTCTGCCAGCGCCCGCTCTCGATCTCCACCACCAGGCGCCGGCTGTTCTGCATCAGCGCGATCGTAAAGATCGACGTGAGCGCGCTCTTTGGA
>JAYTOL010000145.1:0-16990 GCA_043747815.1 Deltaproteobacteria bacterium | reverse complement strand
GGAATTTCCTCGCGTTCCTTCACCTGGCCTCCGCCTTGGTGTGGCTGGCCTGATCGAACGAAAGAGGGGTTTGAAAACACTCCCTAGTACCTCATGCCCTAAATCCGTGCCGGGTTTCGCCCCGCCCCCGCTGCGCGGGTTCTGCGCGGGTGAGGGGCAGGGCGAACCCCAGCCAGATGGCCATCTCTGCATTCGCACTTCCTCTACATTGGTCGAAACCCGGCGCGGACTTCGGGTTTCTCCTACTAGAAGTCTGAGCGCGCGTCATAGGGGGCGACCCCCGCCGCGTGCCAACCGCCATTGATAGCCAATGGCTATCGAAAACGTATTAAAGATGTGTTGGACCCTTTCGTCCGATGCGCTCATCCTCAAGCTCGCAGGGGGGAGCAGATGTCCGAAAGGCAAGAAACAATGTCATCCGAAGCGAAGTGCCCATTTCAACGAACGGCGGCAAGGCAGAACCAGGACTGGTGGCCCAGTCAGTTGAGCGTGAAGGCCCTCCACCAGCAGTCAGCGCTCTCCGATCCCATGCCGGAGAGCTTCGATTACAGAAAAGAGTTCCAGAGCTTGGACCTCGGAGCGGTCAAGCAGGATCTGCTAGCGCTCATGACCGATTCGCAAGCTTGGTGGCCCGCGGACTTTGGCCACTACGGGCCGCTGTTTATCCGCATGGCGTGGCACAGCGCGGGCACCTACCGCACCGGTGATGGTCGAGGCGGCGCCGGCGCGGGGCAGCAGCGCTTCGCGCCCCTCAACAGTTGGCCCGACAACGTCAACCTCGACAAGGCACGCCGGCTCCTGTGGCCGCTCAAGCGCAAATACGGGCGCAAGCTCTCCTGGGCGGACTTGATGGTCCTGGCAGGAAACGTCGCCCTCGAGTCGATGGGCTTCAAGACGTTCGGCTTCGCCGGCGGGCGCGCGGATGTTTGGGAGCCGGACGAAACCGTCTACTGGGGCCCGGAAGGTAAATGGCTGGCGGACGAGCGCTACACTGGCGACCGAGACCTCGCCAACCCACTCGCTGCCGTCCAGATGGGACTGATCTACGTCAACCCCGAAGGCCCCAACGGCAACCCGGATCCGCTCGCCGCCGCCCGGGACATCCGTGACACCTTCGCTCGCATGGCGATGAATGACGAAGAGACCGTGGCGTTGATCGCGGGCGGCCACACCTTTGGCAAGAGCCACGGCGCGGGCCCTGTCTCGCATGTGGGTCCCGAGCCCGAAGCCGCCGGCATCGAGGCGCAGGGCTTCGGATGGAACAATAGCTTTGGCAGCGGCAAGGGCAGTCACACGATCGGCGGCGGTCCGGAAGTGACCTGGACCACCACGCCCACGCAGTGGAGCAACAACTTCTTCGAGGCACTCTTCGGCTACGAATGGGAGCTCACGAGGAGCCCGGCGGGTGCGCAGCAATGGACGGCCAAGCACGGCGCCGGAGCCGGCAGCGTGCCGGACGCTCACGACCCGAACGTGCGCCACGCCCCCAGCATGCTGACCACCGACCTCGCGCTCAGGTTCGACCCCGCGTACGCCAAGATCTCGAAGCGCTTTCACGAGCACCCGGCGCTGTTCGCCGACGCCTTCGCCCGCGCGTGGTTCAAGCTCACCCACCGCGACATGGGCCCGCGCGCTCGCTATCTCGGCCCCGAGGTGCCCGCCGAAGAGCTGCTCTGGCAGGACCCCATCCCCGCGGTCAATCATCCATTGATCGACGCACAGGACATCGCCGCCCTGAAGAGCCACGTCCTCGCCTCGGGCCTGTCCGTCTCAGAGCTGGTGTCGACCGCCTGGGCGTCGGCCTCCACCTTCCGCGGCTCCGATAAACGCGGCGGCGCCAACGGGGCCCGCATCCGCCTGGCGCCGCAGAAGGATTGGGCCGTCAACCAGCCGGCGCAGCTGGCGAAGGTGCTGAGCACACTCGAAGGCATCCAGAGCGCCTTCAACCGCAGTCAACGCGGCGGCAAGCAGGTCTCGCTCGCGGACGTCATCGTGCTCGGAGGCAGCGCCGCGGTCGAGCAGGCCGCGAAGAACGCCGGCCACGCCGTGACGGTGCCGTTCACCCCGGGGCGCATGGACGCCTCGCCGGATCAAACCGACGTCGAGTCCTTCGGCGCCCTCGAGCCCTACGCCGACGGCTTCCGCAACTATCTCGGGGGCGGCACCTACCGCTTGCCCGCGGAGTCGCTGCTGATCGACAAGGCGCAGCTCTTGACCCTCACGGCGCCCGAGATGACGGTGCTGATCGGCGGCCTGCGCGTCCTCCAGACCAACGTCGGCCAGAGCCGTCACGGCGTGTTCACCCAGCGGCCCGAGGCGCTGACCAACGACTTCTTCGTGAACCTGCTCGACATGCGCACGGAGTGGAAGGCCGCTTCAGACGCCAAGGACGTGTTCGAAGGGCGCAACCGCACGACCCACGAGCTCGAGTGGACGGCCACCCGCGTCGACCTCATCTTCGGCTCGCACTCCCAGCTGCGCGCCCTGGCTGAAGTGTATGCCAGCGCAGACGCTCACGAGAAGTTCGTGACTGACTTCGTCGCCGCCTGGACCAAGGTCATGAACCTCGATCGCTTCGACCTCGCCTGAGCGCGAAGCACGAGCCCGGTAGGCCTTGCACGGCGGGTCGCCTAGACGCGACCCGCCGCAGCGCCCTTTCGGCCCGCCACGAGGAAAAACGCGCCGCCGCCGACCCCGTGATACGTGCCGTTATTTAGCCCCGCCACGACCTGCTTGGCGGCAGCTAGTCCACGCTCGAAATGGACGCCAAATTCGCGCTCCGACCCGCCCCCAGCCAGAAAAAACCGCCGCGTTTCGGCCTCGCTCCAGATCCACAGGCGCCGCGTCGAACGATCGCGCGCGTCCTCCGTGAACGCTCGCTGCTCGCCCGAAGCGTACGGCGGAAAGATCGCGCTCGCCTTGTCGTTGACATAAACCTCGACCTGCATGAGCCCCTGCGCCACGAACAACCCCGGCACGCGATCGCCCACGGAGTTGTCGCCTTCACCGAGAGCGATCTTGCCCCGCTCACACGTCAGCTGAAAACGCACGGCCTCCACGATCTCCTCGATGCTCGCCTGGCTCCACACGGAGTCCAAGAGCAGCGACCCCGTCAAGTTATTCGGCTCGGCGACGAGCACGAGCCCGCCCGGCCTGGTCACCCGCCACATCTCCGCGAGCGCGGCCGCTACATCCGGCACGTGAATGAGCAGCGTCTGGCACGTCGTGAGATCGAACGAGCCGTCCGCAAAGGGGAGGCGCTCCACTTCTCCCACCCGGTAAACAAAGCGCTCCTCAACCCCGCGCGCAACGGCGCGAGCAGTCGCCTGCTCCACCCAGGCCGGCTCGCGATCGACGCCCGCCCGTCACCCGCGTGCTCTCGGGCAGGACCGCTGCGAGAAGCATGCCCCAATGACCCACGCCGCAACCCACATCCAGCACGTCACGCACCTCGTCAAAGCGCCAGCGCCGGGCCACGAGCTGCAGGAAATCCCGATTCCACCAGTGGTCGCGAGCATCACCAAAATACTCGGCAGAGTGCGCCGTTTGCCCCTTGAACTCGTTCCCCATGTTAGCCTCGTCTACCAGACGCGCGTCCCGCCGACAGCTCTCAATTTCTCGCCGGGCACCCTAGCATGCCGTCCTCGTCGCTGGAGTAGCGACGGCATCCGCGCAATACTCACGCGGCTTCAATGTCTTGGTTTCTCGACTCCCCGCCCGCGGGGCTTCATCGCCCAGAGCACGCGCTTGCAAGGAGCGTGGCGGAGCTAGCGCAACGTCAAGGGCCGTTGGCAATGAATCCCGCGGGGCGATTCGGCGGCACCTCTGAGCCGCTGCAGGTCGTATTCCCTTCTCGCTTCGAGGGCGTCCCCGAGAGGGACGCCCATCAACTCCGAGGCCTGCGTGAGCTCTTCGAAGCGAACCGTGCGCCGCTCGAGAGTGAGTTGGGCGTCGGCTTGTCGCTCATGGAGCTACGCCACGACAGGCTCGTCCCCACCTGGCTCATTGGCCCCGCCCGGTGCACGCCGGAGCTGGCCCAGCTGGGTCTGCCTCCTTCGACAGCGCCGGTAGTACGTCGACTGACAGATCGGCGCCTTCTCATCATCGACGCGCCAGACGCGAGCGGGCTGTTCGAGGCCCTGTCACTCCTGAGAAGCTTCGCGTGGGCATCCGGGGATACCCTGGAAGCGCACCCCTGCGCTTCCGTCGAAGAGGCCTGGCTGCGGGTAGCGGAAGAGGTCGCGCACACATGGCCGTCGTTTCAGCAACGAGCTGTCTGCTGGCGCGATCTGTGCGTGCGCTACGCAGACGCCATGGCGCTGTCGTTCGAACCGCTGGGCACGCTACAAATGCTGGTCGCAGAGCTCGAAGACGCGCACACCGCGGTACGCAGCACCGACAGGTTGGTTCCCCCCAGCTTCCGCCCGCGCATGACTGCCGATGGCATCATCCTGCATGAGGTCCCGGAGGATTCCGCGGCCTGGCGAGCGGGCGTGAGAGAGGGGCAGCGTCTGCTCGGGACAGACCTCGGACCCGCCTGGCAGCGAATCGGAGCCTCACGACAACAGCGGCCTTTTGCGGTGCCCTTTCGGGCGCTCTCCGGCGCACCCGGCGAAAATGCAGAATTCGCCGCTGCGGCGCCAAACGGCGCCATCACACGCTGGACGGAGTCGTACCGGCTGCCCGAAGTCGAGTCTCTCGTCGCCTGGCGCAGACTGCCTTCGGGCGCGGGCTACCTGCGAGTCAAGCAGTGGCCATCGTCTGATCGCATCGACGAGCTGGTCGACGCAGCCTTCGCCGACTTCTCGAATGCCCCGGGGTTGGTGGTCGACCTGCGCGGCAACCCCGGCGGCGCGACGAGCGTCGCCGGCCGCTTCCGAGATCGATTCCTGCGCGAACGAACCTTGCTGGGTAAAATCCAGTTTACCCGACCAGACGGTGCCCTCATGCCGGCGCAAGAGCTCTGGGCGGAACCCGCTGTCACGGCCAAGCAGCGCTGGCCCTCGAGGGCGCGTTTCCTCACCGACGGCGCCACGTATTCGGCGAGTGAAGATGCGTTGCTCGGCTTGCAGGGCCTGCCCCACGTCGAAGTTCTGGGCGAACCGAGCGGTGGCGGAAGCGGCCGCGCGCGCAGCGTACACCTCTTGCCCGGATGGCGGCTGACCGTCAGCTCATGTCTCACGTTCGATCGCCTGGGTCGATGCATCGAAGGTTCAGGAATTGCAGTCGATCGTACAATCCCGATGCGCCACCGCACCCATTCCAGCTGGGAGCAGGAGCTCCTGTCCGCGGCAGATCATGGCTGGTGAGAGTGAGCGCGCTCTCCGTGACTCTTGTCGCTACCTCGACCTCGAATGAGGACGCGCCCTCGACATGGCGCTGGGGCGCGTGCGTCGCTTCATGCGGGCACGACGCTCAGCGCGAGCGTCTTGCCGCGCCCCGCAAAACCGCTGCCCAAATTTTGAAGCGGTCTACACGTTGGCCAGCGCACTGCTGACGAACTAAGATGGCAAGGTGCACGCCGATACCATCCGCTCGGGCCGCCTCGATCTCGTTCCCATGACGCCAAGCTTTCTCGAGGCCTCGTTGCTCGGAGACCGAGAGCAGGCGGGGCTCCTCATCGCCGCGAGCGTCCCGGAGGAGTGGGCAAACGCAGGGCCGTGGGTGCGGAGGCGGCTGGATCAGCTCCGCGAGGACCCGACCCTGCAGCCCTGGTTGCTCCGGGCGATGATATTGAGGAGCGAGTCGAGGATGGTTGGCCACATTGGCTTTCACTCGCGACCCGGTGAAAGGTACCTCGACGAGCTGGCGCCCGGGGGCGTGGAGCTCGGTTACACCGTCTTCGAGAAGTGGCGCCGGCGGGGCTATGCCAGTGAAGCCTCCGAGGGCCTGATGGACTGGGCCCATCGCCTCCATGGTGTGACGCGGTTCATCGTCTCGATTAGCCCCACGAACCTCCCTTCCCTGGGCCTGGCACGGCGGCTCGAGTTCGTGCGGATCGGATCACACGTCGATGACGAGGACGGGCCCGAGGACATCTTTGAACGCCGCCTGGGCAGCCAGCAGTCACCGAAGCCGTCTATCGACGCTGCCTAACTCGGTGAATTTACGTGACCCTTGCCGTATAGTTTCCAAATGTAATAAATATTGTCGCAATTAGAAATTAAATGCAAAGCGTTCTCCTATGTTCACGCCCGCGGTGTTTTACAAGCGTCCGATGGCTGCTCTGGCCTGGCTGCAGAAGGCCTTTGGCTTCGAGCTCACGATGTTGATCGAAGGGCCCGATGGTGATGAGACCATGATGCACTCCGAGATGAGCTTTAATGGTAAAGGCCGCATCATGGTGGGCGCCGAGTGGGCGGAGTGGACCAGGAGTCCGAGCTCCGTGGGTGGCAGCAACACCCAGAGCCTGCACGTACAGATGGACGCTGGTCTCGACGCGCACTGCGAGCGCGCTCGAGCCGCAGGTGCCGTCATCGGGCAGGAGCCCAAGGATGAGTTCTATGGCGATCGCACCTACCGCTGCGCCGATCTCGAGGGCCACGTGTGGACGTTCGCGCAGAAGGTGAAGGAGATGACGGTCGCGGAGATGGAAAAGGCCGGCGGCGTGACCATCAAGAGCTCGCTCTAATCGCATCGGCTCCACATGCTCGCGGCCCCCGCCCCCGATCTGGACCAAACCCTTGCCGCGCTGGCGGACCCTCAGCGCCGGCGCGTCGTGAATTTACTGCGGGAGCGGCCACGCGCCGCCGGCGAGCTGGCGCAAGAGCTCGAGCTCCCAGCGCCCGCCATGAGCCGGCACCTGCGCGTGCTGCGTCGCTCGGGCCTCGTCGACGAGATGCACCCCGCCTTTGACGCGCGCGTGCGCATCTATTCACTGCGCCTCGAGCCCATGCTCGGCCTCAAGGTGTGGCTGGAGGAGACGGAGCGCCTCTGGAGCGAGCAACTCGGCGCGTTCAAAGCCTTCGTGGAGCGAGCCCCATGACGTCGCGGGTGCTCGTGGCGGTGCGTGTCAACGCCACCCCCGAGCGCGCGTTCGAGGCGTTCACCCGCGACATCGCCCAATGGTGGAAGCCCGCGGGGCTATTCTCTTTCACCCGGGAAGACGCGGGCGCCCTCGCCTTCGAGCCGGGCGTCGGCGGCCGCCTCACGCTGGCCCTGCAGAGCGGCGGTGTCTTCGAAGTGGGCAAGATCACAGTCTGGCAGCCGCCCTCTGAGCTCACGTTCGAATGGCGCCAGCAAAGCTTCGCACCCGAGCAAAAGACGGAAGTGTGCGTCCGCTTCGAGCCCCTCGGTGACCAAACGCGCGTCACCGTGGAGCACCGCGGCTGGGACACCATCCCTCGCCACCACGCCGCGCGCCACGGCTTCCCCCTCCCCGTCTTCCAGCTGCGGCACGCAGAGTGGTGGCAACTGCTCCTCGAGTCACTGGGACGAGTCGCCGAAGGCGGCTGAGGCAGCTGCGGCGGACGGCGGCCGACGTAACGAGCCGGGTGCAAATCGCTCGCGCCGACCGGAACCCCCGTACGACGATCCGTGGCAGGGTCTTGGCCCTTTCAGATCGTACCTCAGCCGTGGTTGCAGTTGTCCCGAGGGCGCGCGCGGCGTTGTGCGCCACCGTGCGCGGTCCAAACCTCGCCGGGAAGCGGCACCCACATTGACCCTCCGGCTTGCGCTGTATAGAATCGATTCGTCACGCTGGGTCGGAGCTCCCATCCGCGCATTCTGTTTGTTGCGTGGGCCCTGCGCGGTCGTCTCGTGAGGATCATCTCAATACGTCCAGCGAGCAAGAAGGAGCGTGTCGTGTATGGAGCCAAGAGTCAGCGAAAAACGTGAGCGAGAGCGGTACCTCACGACCGACTTTGGTGATGCTCTCAGCCATCTGGAGCCGCTCGATCTCGACTCGGAGTTTCCTTCTCCGACGCAGTCCATCAGTTTACGGCTGCCTCGCGAGGTGTTGAACCAGATTCGAATGCTGGCTGACGAACGCGACGTTCCCTATCAGTCACTCATCAAGATATGGCTGGTCGAGCGACTCCAGAAGATGAGCGGCTAGCCATTCCAAGCGTCGACCCAGCACGCGGCCTCCTGCCATTCGTCTCCCCGCTCGAGGCGCGGCGGGTTGTCGACGCACACGAATCCTGTCGCCGAGATCGTTCCGGTTAGATTAATCTCTTCGCAACAGGGGAGGGGTCGTGGAAGTCAGCACGGCGTGTCGGAACTTCATTGATGGCGCCAACCGCAGGCACTGGCGGGAAGCTATTGTCAACCTGAACGGGCTCAGCATGTACGAGATGCTGCGCTCGCTCCAGGCGCTGGACACGGATGACATCACTGGCCTCCGTGCAGCGCTTACCGGGCTGGGGGGCGCCGTGGACGGACCTCGGATCGAGTATGCCCTTTCAGTCGTCGTGAACCGAATCGTTCCGGCGACGGCGCCCGGCAACCTCGAGGCGACAGGTCAAGTGGCAGTGGCGCGCACCTTCCAGGCCAGGCCGCGCTCGATCCTGGTCGAGCTGATCCCGAAGTCGACGATCACGGGCTACAACGTCGGGCTGGCCAGCGCCAGCAATGCCATTATGCAGGCCCGGTTCGGGCCTCCGCGGCCCACGTACTCTCAGGCCTGCCAAGCGGTGACCCATGCCGCGCTCGCCCGTCGAATCGTCACTCGCGACGTCGGGCCATTTCGGGTCACAGGCCTCGACTCCGCGCTCACCAGCTTGAGCGCCGTCATGACCGCTATCGCCGTCGAGCAGCGCCTCGTCTACCGCGTGCTGAGGACGGCGGGCATGCACTGTGCTCGCCACGTGCGCGGCTCGACGACAAACATCTCGAACCATTCCTGGGGCACGGCGATCGATCTGACCATCGACGGCAGCTTAGACCCACGGGGTGACGAGCAAATCCAGTTTGGCCTGCATCTCATCGCTGGCATCTTCAACGCGAACGGTTGGTACTGGGGCGCAGGCTTCACGACCGAGGACGCGCAGCACTTCGAAGCGGGCAGCGCACTGGTCTCGACTTGGTAAAGAACAACGAGATGCGGCTGACGCTTTCTACCGTCCTGGTCTGCTTGGCCTGCGATTCGGGCGCGCCCCAAGTGGCGGCGGTCCCTTCTTCCGGCGCCCCTCCTGCTCCCTCCCCGAGCCGTGAGGGGGCAAGCGCGCCTCCGGTGAGCCCGCCTCCACCACGCCCCAGCGGCAACGGTGAACCCGCCGAGCCACGCTTCGAAGGTCAGTCAGATTGCCGCCTCCAACGACCCGTGGTGTGGGCCGGGGGCCAGGTGACGTGGCTGGGAAGCTGCCAGAACGGTTTCGCCGACGGCAACGGGGTGATCGTCAACGTCGTCGAAGGTGCCCAGCCCGAGCGATTCTACGGCCGCCTCGAGCGGGGCTCACCGAGCGCCGGCGTCCTTCAGACCGACAGCGGGTTTCTCGCGGGGCGGTGGGCACGCGGCGCCCTGGCAGCGGCGCTGACAGACGATGTCGCCCAACGCAACGTCGTGATCGACGCCTTCCAAGTGGCCGCGGCCGCCGCAACCGCCGCGAGCAAGTCATTCGCCCAGAAGAAAGACGCCGCCTCGAGCAGCTTCTACGCCAAGCAAGCCCGGCTGCTCGAGCAGCAGATGGACTAGGCATCGCTCGGGACGAGAGACGACATACCCAACCGTTTCAACTTCGTGCGCGAGAGAGGGGTCGAACCTGCACGCCTTGCGGCTGGAACCTAAATCGGGCCATTTAGGGGCCAACGGGGCCGAACGGAGGCATTCCGAGGGGTTGGGGAGGCCGGCATGGGCTCGTTGGGGCTCGTTCAGGGGTCCGGGCGACAGTTGGGCGACAATTGGACGCTGTTTGGCTTTGCCCGGCGTCGCTCTGCAACGGGCGAGGAGGTTCCACTTTGACGCGCCGAGTCTACAGCGACTGCGAGTCCCTGGCCGTGCCGCCGTCTGTTGATGCCATGGCTTTGTAACCAGGTGCGACAGGTTGCGGAGAAGCAACGTAGTGCTCGGCGGCGACTTACGTCGTCACTTGAG
This sequence comes from Deltaproteobacteria bacterium, assembly GCA_043747815.1. Classification (GTDB taxonomy): domain Bacteria; phylum Myxococcota_A; class Polyangia; order Polyangiales; family Polyangiaceae; genus SZUA-265. The sequence continues at coordinate 6,957 of JAYTOL010000145.1, read as the reverse complement.
CCTCGGGGTTCATGAAGGGCCCAAGGCTTCCCCTCGAGATCCACGTAAATGACAACAACGGCAGGAGGCGCGCGCAGGGAAGGGGGCGACGCGGAGCCAGGTGCTGGTCGTGATGTCAGGACGGAACCTCTCAGCACTCTGTCAAAAGCCGAGCGCGGTATTAGACTTGTTGCCCGACCCCGCTCCCAGACCCCTGTGGAGCCGAAGCGTGCATTCGGCGTCTCAGTAGCCGCCCAGGTAGGCCATGGACGTCCACGTGGCTATTTCGTTCGTGAGCAGGTCCTCGCCGAGTCGATGAGCTGTTGCTATACAAGTAGGCGCGGGCTCAGTTGATCATGACGTCTAGGCGATCAGCCGCCCGGGGGGCGCGTACACATGGCTAGCGGGCAAGACAATCTGATCGACGAAATCCGCGGTCTAGCGGCACAGGTAGAGCCGTCGGAGGAGGCACTGATTGGTGCGTTTCATCGATTGGAAGCCAACCTTCAGACTGCAACCCGAGGCATAAAGTCCCCCGTCGCGCGAAGCGCGGACGTAACACTCTGGGAGATAGGTGACGACGAGTATGCCACCGGGTTCCTCAAGTTCGACGATGGCAAGCTGATACTCGTGTATCGATCCACTGAGGACGACCTCAACTACTACCTGAGTGGGCGCGTTGAATACGATCCCAAGTACTCGTCTCGAGCGCTCGACGGTCTGCCTCCTGAGGGGCTTCGCGCTCTGGCCAGCGTGACGGGTTCACTTCTTGCCGACTTGGCTTCGAAACTGAAAGCAGATGTTGAAGGCAACCGGGCGGCGTGCAGCGTTGTGGTGGAAGCAGCAAATGACGCTCACCACATGCTGGACAACATGTTCGCTCGAGCCGCGCGCCAACTGAACTTCGCTGCAGTTCTGGAGGATTGGACCAAGGCTCAGAATGCTATCGAAAGCGATCCAGCATCAGCCATTAGGCAGGCCAGGACTCTCCTCGAGTCCGCATGCAAGCACATCCTGCATCTTTTTCAGCGTACTGAACCCACCGGCCCGGACGCGAATCTGGGCGTCTATCTAAAGTTGGCTCGCGAACTTGTTGGTCGAGATGACTCTGGACGATGGCAACAGGCGACGTTGGACATGCTCGCCAGATTCGGGGGCGTAGTGAATGCCTTGGCGGATCTTAGGAATGACGCGAGCGACGCTCATGGCAAATCTCCACTTGCTAAGAAGGCCAACTCGGCCGAGGCGAGATTTGCAGTCAACACCGCAGGGCTTGTTTCAACGTTCCTGATGGAGATGTGTGAGCCGGCGGTCTTGCCATCGAACGGGCCGTGACCGTTTGGCGTGGCACGATCCAATGAGCAAGAGCGCAAGGTCTGGGCAAGTGGGCCCTTGACCATCAGGGTGCAGGAGGGCCTAACTTCCTGAACACGCGATTGAGAAGGTCTGGGATCTCTCCTGACAGAGTCGCTACGTGGTTGATGACGGTGTTCAGAGCCGCATCGTAAACAATCACCTTGCGCACGTACTGGCCCGTCGTGATGTCGGTTGCATCGAAGAGCACGTCCACGATGGGCACGTCCGCACGAGAAGCGGTCGCTCGCCAAAGAAAACGAGGGAGCGGCAGGGTGAGAAGCTCACGGCGTGTTACGCCAGAGACATGGGGGGACTCGCGTAGCTCACCCCGGAATTGGTTGAGAGTCGTCAGTCGAAAGTCCCAGCCGAGGTCCGCGAGGCCCGGAACCACGTGACTCAAACCGTCCAGGCCAGCAGCGAAGTTGAGGGAGTCCACAAGCGGGGGTTTGTAGGGGATGCGGATTTTGTTGTAGAGAGGGAGCAGCACGGCGACCGGCTGAGCGCTTATCGCGTCCGACGACTGGAGGCCCCAAGATGTGCTTAGATGCCATCCCGGCTGTCCCGAGTTCATCAGCGCCATGCGGGCGTGCGGACCGACTTGATCGTCGTGGACGTAGAGCTTGTCGATCTTCGCGAACGAGAACGCGGCGACGGGGTGACTCCCATGTCCCTTCCCCGCGGAGGGCTGACTGAAACCGGTTACGGCCGCCGCATGAAGACCTCGATCTCGGACGGTGCCGTTCGGGGCGGTTTCTCGGAGCGAGAACACCAAGAGGGCGGGAATGCCCGCTGCCACATAGGCGTAAACAGCCGCGCGTAGGGGAAGCTCGTCTGCCCCTGAGACGAAATACGGTTCCAAGCCGACGGCCCGAATTGCATGGGCCATCTGCTCAATCGTAAGACCATCCGTGTTCGGGAAGGCCCGCGAGCGAAGCGGCATATGCTGGGTCGCGGACCGCGTGATTTCTACCGGCGTAGGGACGTGATGCTGGAATCGTCTTCCGGTCACGTGCAACGCCGACCACAGCGCGCTTGTTGCACACGCCGCGGTAACCTGGTCCTGCTCTTGGAAGGGCACCGTGTCGACGCACAAGGTGTGGCCGAACAAATGAGCGTGGCATGGTAGAGATGTCGGAAATCGTCTGCGTGATCCGTCCGGACCGTAGTGAGCTAGACACGTCCGACCGATGATGCTGTTGGGAAGGGGTCGAACCACCATGAACCCGGCGTAGCTCGACTCGAGCATGCCCTTGCCCAAGTCGCTCTCGCCGTCGAGGTGACGTTCGAGCCCCTGCTGGTCGAAACTATCCGTGAAGAAGTGCAGCCGATGGCAAATACGCTGATACGGTGTGAAGCACTTTACGTAGTACGCGGAGAAGTCCTCCAGATAGTCATGGTCGATGTAGTCGCTTTCAGTGACGATCGTGCGCACCCCTATGGCGGCGAAGTACTGTGCCCAGTACCCCGCCCCGAGCTTGGCATCGACCCGTGATGCCTCGGCAACGGAGAGACTGATGAGCAGACTGCGGAAGGCGTCCGACGTGTAGGAGACGACCTGGAAAGCCACCACGCCTCGAGCAGTGCTTCCTGGCCTAGGCTGTAACGGTCAGCTTGAGCGTCTCAAGGTCGATGCGCTCAGCCTTTTCCATACTGGCGACCGCCGAATCAATGGCTTGGCGGGAATCGGTCACAGCTTCCTGGGACGCTGGAGAGGCCAGAAAACTGTCGATCTGGCTCAGAAGAGCCTCCACGTTGGTCTTGGTGCCGTCTCGTTCGTTTGACATGATCCTCCCCCCGCCCTGCGTGCCATTCATGCCACGCCTCCCCTGCGCCTTCCACTGGTTTTCACTTGACTAGGCCAGTCGGTGGGGCCCTCTGCGCCATGTAGGTCCATTGGCCCGCTCGGCGCGCGCCATTGTGAACCGCACTTCCGTGCAAACCATAGGGGATTGGCAACATCGCGACGCGGCCCGAGGGCGATTCTAAAGGCAACGTGTAAGGCACTACGCACCCCTCTTCGGCTCCATGGCCGCCGGGGTCACGCGCTCACGATCGCACCTTCGCTGCCCCCTCCCCCAACAGTCGAGGTTAACCCCGGGTTCGTACTCGAAGGGCAGCCACTCGGGACGAAGCAGCGGGAGGGAGATCGAAGGCCGCCGAAGTGACGAAAGCACGTTTTGAGTGCCGGGTTGAAACGGCTCGGTGGCAGGGTGATGGGACGCTTGTGGCCTTTGGCTTGGACCCTGGTGCCACGGCGAGCCACCCTTGGAGGGGAGGGAAGAGGATGAACCTGAGTCTTGAGGCCCGCGCGTATCTCGATCGCTTGACCGAGGCGTACACCAAGCGAGGCTTTCCAAACCACAAGGCGTGGCAATTCGCGAAGGGGGAGAGCGGCGCCAGCTATGACGAACTGGCAGCCCACGGCCTGATCGAGCGAATGGGGACTAAAGACGGCTTCTGGCGACTGACCGACAAGGGCAAGGACTGGATCCTGACTCATAGGGAGCCGGACGAGATTCGGTGGGCCCGAACCGTCTTCTCGAGGTTCGAGAGCACCTACGCCGAGAAAGCGTCGGATGGCGGTCAATGGTGGCTTTCAGCCTTTGATGATGCGGACGCCACGGAGCTCGGCCTCGAGCTGCGTCAAGTGAAGGTTGGACTCCGGATCCTGCTTCAGAAGCGGTTGCTCACGGCGGACGCGAGCGGGGAGGCGTATCTCGAGCTGACTGAGTTGGGCGAGGACGCCTGCCTTCACCGACAGGTTCTCGATGACACGCTGGCGCCCCCGAGAAGCGCCGCCTCCCTCATCGTGGACGCGCGGACCTCGAATGTCTTTAACGGGCCTGCCCAAATCGGGGACGGCAACGTCCAATACGTCACCTATTCAGTAGTGCTTCAACAGCTGCTGCAGCAAATCGAAAGCGACCCGAACATCGAACCTGAGAAGAAATCCCGATGGGGCGACGTGGTGAAGGACATCGTGGCGAGCGGCATCGGCAACGCCGTGGTGGCTGGCCTTCAGACCATTCTCGGCTGATCACAGTGCGGCGCCGGGAAGAGCGAGCTTTGAGGACGCTACCGGCTTAACCACCGAAGGCCTTCAAGGCTGTCCACGCCATCACAGGGCTTATCCTCGAGCTGGGGGTCGATGAAACCTCACCCCCGATCGTGGTTCCCACTGGACGCCCCACAACGTAGCGGCGCTCGAGCCCTGGTTCTTTTGTCCGTCGCCGAGGTTGTGGTCACCGCCGGATCGTCGTGCTCAAGGTCATGATGGTCGTTGCCCCTGGGATCGGCAGGGCATTCGTTGCCCATATGAGCCAGGGGCTTGTCGCTTCAAGTGGCCGACACGCTCACAGCGGGCCCCAACACGGGGATCTTGAGTCCAAACGCACGGCGTGAGGGGCCGGGGTGTGATCCAGAAGCGGCGGGTACTGTTTCGGGCCAGACCCCTGAGGCAGACCGCGGTCGTGATCTTCGTCCTGGCCTTTGGTGCGTGTCATGACTCCGCGTCGTGCCGAGAAAATGGCGCGGGCCCTACGTATGATCGGCGAGGCCTTTTGCCTGGCTGCGTCGGCCGTCTCGGAGCCGGACGATGCCCCAACCTCGGCTGCCGTTGGCGCTGGGAGTCTCCCTGATGACGCCTTCATCGACCAGACGAGCGGGCTTGTGGGGCACGACCTCTACTTGCGATTGGCGCATGCCGGTGCGTTCAAGTCGAAGAAGGTCGGCAAGCTCCTCGTTGCTCGATGGGGCAATGTTCGTGCTGCTCTCGCTCATACTGAGCCAGGAGGAGCCGATTCGAACCGACCTCGAGACAACCTCGATGAGCTTCGGGCCAACCTGGGGTTCGCCCCGAAGGGGAGGTCGTGATGTCGCGTAATTCGAAGGGCTCGCTCTATCAATCCAAGGGCTCTTGGTTTGTAGCGGTGTCCCTGAAAAAGCGGATCAGCATCCGACTGCCATCCTGTACGACGCCGCAGGAAGCCGAGGTGCGTCGCGTGGTACTTGCCGACATTGCTGCACGCCTGAGGCTCAGCAAGCATCTCGACATTGCCGAGGCCATCTGTCGTCAAGCTGCGGCCACGGTGGTGGAGATGCTTCCCGCGGTCCTCTCGCTTGTTGACGGGCTCGTCCACGGCACGGAACTGGTCGCCGCCAAGGTGGAGACGGTGACCCCTTGGGGTGTCGACACGACGTTTGGAGCGTTCTCGAAGCAGTGGACCAGCAATTCGCTCGCGCGCCAGTACCGGAGGAGAATCAAGGCAATTGACCATACTGAGAACATTCTTCGGTTCAACAAGCACATCTACCCCGTGAGATTTCGCGGCAACACCATTGAAGACACACCGCTGCGAGAGCTCAGCCTTGACCACGCCGATCACGTCCTGCAGCAATCGACGTTGCCCGAGGGCTCCGTTCGGCACGTAGCTCAATGTTTGCACCGAGTGCTTGCTTTGGCCGTCTATCCAGCCCGCATCCTTGGGTACTCGCCGCTACCACGCGGCTGGCTGCCACCCTCCAACCCGATCAAGGCACCGAGTTACCTCTTCCCAGCAGAAGAAGCGGCTGTCCTTGCGAACTCGAGGATGCCCCTGGTTCGGCGGCTTTTCTTTGGCTTCTGCGCACGCGAAGGGCCACGCATTTCGAACGTCGTAAATCTGAAGTGGGAAGACCTGACCCTAGACCTCGCCAATGGAGGCGGTCGCGCCGTCGTTGATCGAACTAAGAATGGCGAGCCCATTCACTGGGCTCTTGATCCGGGAACCGCCGAAGCACTGAGGCGCTGGCGAACGCTGTGCCCATCGACGGTCTGGGTTTTTCCAGCGGAGGCGATTCCCCGCTACCGACGGCGGAACGCGGGGCAACCCATGTGCATTGGCAGCATGGCGACCCAACTTCGACTCGGCCTCAAGCAGGCTGGGGTGATGCGTGCCCAACTTTTCGAGCAAAGCGGGACGAGAATCCGCCTCCGTGCCCATGACCTGAGGGCGACCTTTATTACCCTCGCCTTGATGAACGGACGCACCGAGGACTGGGTTCGAACCCGCACCGGGCACAAGACCTCTCAGATGATTGCTCGCTACCGGCGAGAGGCGGCGACTGCAGCAGAGCTGGCCCTCGGATCGCTTCAACTCTTGCATGAGGCCATTCCCGAGCTGGCCGAACTCGGCATGCAAGTAAAGCTCGACAGTCAGGACATCCCGCAGCTCCGGACGTTGAGCTCCCTCGGCTCCCATCGAACCAAAATGTCGAGAGCCTTCGCATGAGCGAACTGCTCCCGGAACAGCTTCACTAGCATATGGAATACGTCAGAGGGATGGGCGCTTCGGCACTGAGCCCAACTAGAACGTGCCAGCCCCAGTCGCTGGTCAGCACGGCAGCCCCGCGTCGGCGCGTCCAGACCCATCCATGTGGTTGAACGCCGGCACCGTAAGGCTGCCGGCGACGGAGGAGTACACAGGTCAGCCTCTTGCCAGTTCGTTCGACCGTCTCCGGCTAATGTGTTAGCGTCTTGGATGGGGTGTTGACGGGCACGAGAACCCGCGGGAATTCGGTGAAGTTCACCGGTGAAATCCGCGCCTGAAGGCGGTGAAGTTCACCGGTGAAGAGGGCCGTTCA
>JAYTOL010000144.1:0-112892 GCA_043747815.1 Deltaproteobacteria bacterium | reverse complement strand
GAGGTTTCTGTGCGCAAATGTCCAGGAACTGATCCGGCGCCAGCGCGCGGCCGAAGAGGAACCCCTGCATGATGGCGCAGCGCTCTTCCGACAGAACGTCCCGCTGATCTGTCGTCTCCACGCCCTCCGCCACGACATCCAGCCCCAGGCGCAGAGCCAGGTGGATGATGCCGCCGACGAGGTTACGCCGGTAGGCGTCGCTGGCAATTTTTTGCACGAAACTGCCGTCCACCTTGAGCGTGTCGATGGGGAAGTGCTTGAGGTACGCGACGGAGCAATAGCCGGTTCCGAAGTCGTCGAGCGCCAAACGAAAGCCGTCGCGGTGGAGGTCGTGGAGCAGCACGCAGATGACGTCGGTGTCGCGCAGCAGCGTGCCCTCCGTCAGCTCGAGCTCGATGTCCGCCGGGACGAGCCCCGCCGCCTTCACGACCTGTATGAGGTGCGTCCTGAAGTCGCGCCCGAGGAGCTGGCGAGCAGATAAATTGATCGACATGCGATCGACGCGCCGACCAAGGTTGCGCCACGACCCGAGCTGCTGACAAGCGGTACGGATGATCCATGGGCCCAGATCCATGATCAGGCCCGTATCCTCCAGCATACCGATGAACTCACTCGCCGGCACTGGGTCTCCTCCACCGGGAGCCCAGCGGAGCAAGGCCTCGGCGCCCACGAAACCGCCCTCCGGCGAGATCTGCGGCTGATAGTGCAGCAAGAACTCTCGTCGCTGGATCCCTAGCCGGAGCTGGGCCTCGAGCTGCAGCTTGCGGGCGATCTGGCGCGTCAGCTCGGCACCGTGGATATGATAGCCGTTTCGCCCTTCCTTCTTGACCACGTACATGGCCGCGTCGGCGGCGGCGAGCAGGGTGTCGCTGTCCTCGCCGGACGCGGGGTACACGGCGGCGCCGATGCTGGTGGTGGGATTGAGGCTGGTGCCCGACAGCTCGATGGGTTGGCGAATCGCCGCCAGAATGCGCTCCAGGAGCAGACACACATCGGACGGCTCGGCCATGCCCGTCGCCAGCACGGCAAACTCGTCGCCGCCGAGCCGCGCCACCGTGTCCGTTTCACGCGTGGCCTGTCGCAGCCTCGCGGCGATCTGCTGCAAGAACACGTCCCCCGCGTCATGGCCGAGGGCGTCGTTGACCGACTTGAAGCGATCCATGTCGAGCAGCAGCACCGCGAAGGGGTCACCCCGGCGCCGGCAGTTGGCCAGAGCCGTCGCCACGCGTTGCCGGAACAGGTTGCGATTGGCTAGCCCCGTCAACTGATCGTGAAACGCGATGTTGGCGAGGTGTTGCTCGACGCGCTTGCGCTCCTCCGCGTACCGGAGCGACTTTGCGATATGCGTGCCTCCGGCGCGGCGCTTGACCAGGTAGTCCTGAGCGCCGGCCTTGACCGTTTCCATCGCCAGCTCGGGGTCTTCCGAGCTCGACAGCACGATGAAGCCGATGTGGGGCGCCTGCGCCTGAATGCGCGCCACGGCTTGCAGCCCCTGCGCGTCGGGCAGGCCGAGATCCAGGCTCATCACGTCGAAGGTCTCGCGCTGGAGCAGCGCCTCCGCGGTGGCCATGTCGGGAGCCACCGTCACGACAAACTCGCCGGGGTGCCGCAGCCGCAGCCCGGTCTCAAACAGCATGGCGTCGGCAGGGTCATCCTCGATGAGCAGGACCCGCGTGACGTTCGTTCTGGCCTGTGACACAGAGGGCGGCAGGATGGAGTGGCGCGGCTCGTCACAGCCTCGCACCGCCGCCATCAGCTCCGCGTCTTGCCACGGATCAAAGAAGACTCGGATGCCGTGTCCGCGCGGCAAGAGCTCGGTGTTGATGGACCCCGTGCTGGCCAACATCAAGAAGCGAGCGTCGGGTAACAGGGGGCTCAGGCGCGAGAGCAAGGCGGCGCCACCGATGCCCATCATTTTCAGATCCGTGATGACGACCCGAAACTCATCGCCCTGAGCCAGGGCCAGCGCTTCTTCACCCGTAGCGGCGACGACCGGCCGATACCCCTCCGCGCGCAGCAGGCGCGCCAGTGCGTTGCGCACCTGGGGCTCACCGTGGACCAAAAGCACCTTGCCCCCTTGCCGAGACATGATAACTCGTTCGACCCTACCGGCATTTTCTTGAGCCCCACTTGGACGGCGCCCGGCGTTTGAGCTCTTAACGAGGACTTCGTAGGAAAACGCCCCAGCGAAAGCGCAACGCAGCCGTGTGGGCAAAGGGCGGTAATGCGGGCGGCTGTAGCGCCGAAGGGGGACCCCTAGCCTGTGACCCAACATCGGGTCAAGCTAGCGGCAGCTGCGGCGCGAAGTGCGCAAAATGACCACGGCGCACCCAACGCCAGCGCGCGCCGGTCGCCGATCGTGAATCGACCACGCATGATTTCCCTTCTCTCGGCAAGGCTCCGCGATCCAGACTCGCGCCCGTCAAAAGTCAGAAGACCGCCCGAGGCATTCGCATGAAGTTCTGCATACTGTCGAGGAGCCGCCGCTGCTACAGCACGCGACGACTCGTGGAAGCCGCCCGTTCGCGGGGCCACGAGGCGAGCGTGCTGGACACCCTGCGGTTCGCCATCTCGTGCGACAAGGCTAGCCCAGAGCTGTATTACAAGAGCAAAGCGCTCAGCCACTATGACGGAGTCATTCCGCGTATCGGCGCGTCGATCACGTTTTATGGCACCAGCGTGGTCCGGCAATTCGAGCAGATGGAGGTCTTCTGTGCGAACTCGGCGACCGGCATCGCGAACTCGCGGGACAAGCTGCGCTCCACCCAGATCCTGAGCCGCTACGACATCGGCATCCCACCCACCGAGTTCGTGCGTGACAGAAACGACGTGTTGCCCGCGATTGAACGCGTGGGTGGCGCTCCTGTCATCATCAAGCTGCTGGAGGGCACCCAGGGTGTAGGAGTGATCCTGGCGGATTCCGTCAAGGTCGCGCAGGCGATCATCGAAACGCTGCAAAGCACCAAGCAGAACGTGCTCGTCCAGAAATTCGTGACCGAGAGCAAAGGCAAGGACATCCGCGCCTTCGTGATCGGGGATCGCGTCGTAGCGGCCATGCGTCGCATCGCCCAAGGCGACGAGTTCCGGAGCAACGTCCACCGCGGCGGCCAGGTCGAACGCGCGGAGCTCGACCCTGCCTATGAAGAGACGGCGGTGAGGGCCGCCCAGATCATCGGGCTCAGGATCGCGGGGGTCGACATGCTGGAGACCGCCTCGGGCCCGAGCGTGATGGAAGTAAATTCATCGCCAGGCCTCGAGGGTATCGAAGCCGCCACGCAGCGCGACATCGCTGGCGCGATCGTGGACTACTTGGCTGATAACGTCCAGTACCCCGAGCTCGACATCCGGCAACGCCTCACCGTGAGCAAGGGTTACGGGGTGGTCGAGCTCTACATCGGAGACCAATCCGGCATGGCAGGCCGCACCATCGAGACCTCGGGCCTGAGGGACCGCGACATCGTGGTCCTCAGCCTGCACCGCGAAGGCAAGGTCATCCCGAACCCGCGCGGGACGCGGGAGCTGCACATCGGGGATCGCCTGCTCTGCTACGGCAAATACGCCAACGTGAAGGACCTGTTGCCCGAAGAAGTGCTGAAGCGGCGGCGCCGCAAGATAGGTCCTCACCCCGAGGGCTCGGGCTCCTGAGCGGCTCCTCCGCGGCTCAGACGAGGGGCAGGCGCCGTGCGGCGGGGGCGGCCGCTGTCTGGCTCGATGGGCTGGGCACGGGGGACGGCGCGATGACGCGCTCACCCCAGTCAGCGAAATCGGGCGCCAAGGGGCCGGGCAACGTGGGCTGAAGCGTGCGCTCGAACAGCTGGAAATCGTGCCGCGCCGACAGCTCGAGAGGCAGCCCGAGCTCGGGCCCGTTCTGGCGAAACCAGCGTCTAGCTCGCTCGACGTTGCTCATCAGGCTGTGGTGTTGAGGGTCAGCTTTGGCCGCGGCCATGAAGTGGTCTTGCATGGCGCCGAGGTCGGAGCGCGCGGCCGCGATACACCCCAGATAGTTGTAGACGAGGCCCGGGCTCGGGTAACCGAGCTCGAGCGCCCGGCGCGCGTGCCGCTCCGCTGCCTCCAACTGGCCGTCACGGTAGTAGGCGCCGGCGAGGTCGAGGTGCGCCGCTGGGTAGTCGCCCAGACGCTCCAGGATCGCTGCCGCGTCCGCCACGCTCTCGACGTAGACCTCGCGCAGCCCCTTGTTCCGCGCAAACCACTCGCTCATCGCCAGCGTGCACTCCTCGTCCGCGTCGAACGGCGTCTTCAGCTCCTGGAAGGTCTCCGTGAAGTAGCGTGAGCGGTCGAGGTTATTTGCCTTTTCTGCGTCCTCAAAGTCCAGCGTGCCCGGGTAGATGGACAGGCAGGAGAAGATGTACTGGTGCGGCTGCGCCCGCTCGAGAAAGCGCAAGCTCTCGTGAAACGTGTCGAGCGTCTCTCCGCGGTTGCCGAGCATCATGTAGTAGCGGACGCCGATACCGTAGCTCTTGGCGAGCGCGGTCGAGCGCAGGATCTGCTCGACCGTTATCTTCTTGTTGATTTTGGAGAGCACGCTGGGAGAGCCGGATTCGACGCCCAGGCTCAGGCGCTGACAGCCCGCGAGGCGCATCGCTCGGAGCAACTCGTCCGTCAGCACGTCGACGCGCGTGTCACAGCTCCAGGAGAAGTGCAGCCCGCGCTCGCGTATGCCGTTGCAGATCTCGAGCGCGCGACGCTTGTTCGCCGTGAAGGTGTCGTCCTTGATCTGGAGCATCTTCACCGGCAGCTTCTCGAGCGCGTGCTCGATGTCGTCCAGCACACGCGGCACCGAGCGGCCGCGGAAGCCACGACCCCACGTCGTCTCTGCCCCGCAGAACGTGCACTGCCAGGGGCAGCCCCGCGACGTCATCAGGATGTGCGTCGCGAAATACTCGTGCGGCGACGCGAGACGATCCAGATCTTCGATCGAGGCGCGCGCCGGACCTTCTTTGATTTGCTCGCCCTCGCGATACCAGGTCCCGGCGATCCCGATCGTCGAAGCGCCTGCTTCGAGCCGCTCGATGAGCTCGAGAAAAGTGTCTTCGCTCTCCCCGACGGCCACCGTGTCCACGGCGGGGTAGTAGGCGAGCACCTCGCGAGCGAGCGGCGTCGCGTGGGGCCCCCCCACCAGCACGTGGGATTCCGGATGAAAGCGTCGAATGCACCGCGAAACCAGGTCCACGCCCCGCCGATTGGCCGTCCAGCACGACATGCCGTAAACATCGGCAGGCAAGTGCTGCACGACCTGCTCGACCTCACGCCAAGAAAAGGACGAAAGGTTGAGCACTTTCACCTGGTGACCAGCGCGCAGCGCCTGCGCGGCGAGCGACAGCAGCCCGTAGGGGATCTGGTGGAAATCCGGATCGAGATCCCCCGGGCTGTAGTCCGGCGGCGGCCCCTCCGCCTCCGGCGCATCTGCCTCCCCCGCCTCGGCGATCTTCCACGGGGGTGGATACAGGAGCACGATCCGCATCGCCGGAGTGTAAAGCCAATGGTGCGCTCCCAACCAGGAGTTCGAGACACAAATGCGCTCGCCCTTGGCCCGGTAGCGAATCGCCGAGGGGGCGCCACAGCGCTGCGCGCAACGCGAGAGAGCTGCAGCCCGCAGGCGGCCCGCCCTCTCTCGAGGACGCGGGTGCTCAGACTGCCGAGCTCGAAGCTCGCGTCGCCAAGCTGAGGTCGGACTGTCGCGCGCCTCGACGCGCACGCCAAGCGCAACCGTGCGCGGCATGTCACGAACGGGTCAGTGCGATCTCACGCTTCGCATCCGGGGTGCGATTGCGTGCGCTCGTTTCCGCTGAGCGACGCTCTATTACAGCTCGGTGATACACACGTACTGGAGCACCGAGTGGAGCAGCCGGCCGCAGCGTTGCGAGGCTCACCGATTCACTCTAAGCTGGTCCCCGAACCTCCTTTTGCAACAGCCAAGGCCGTCTCCAATGAATGCATCGTCCGCTCCTCGTCGCAGCCGCCCGTTGCGCCCGACAAAATCTGAACCTTCTGTGCAGCGGACGAGTCGATGGGTCCTCGGGCTCTCGGTCATGGGCCTTGGCGTAGCGTTCATGTTGGTGCCCGGCTGCGGTGCTCCCGCCGAAGACGGTGCCGAGGGTGATGGGACTATCCCCGTCTTTAGCGGCCCCAACGGCAGCGCGGGCGCCGCGTCGAGCCCGATGGGCGGCTCCAGCGGCAGCAGCAACACAGCCCCGAGCTGCACGCCGGGCACCGCGGGCTGCGCCGCGCGCCCGCCCGAAGGTAACCCCGCTAACCCGCCGATCTCCCAAAATCCAGCGGCCCCGGTGAGTGCCCCGATCGCTAGCGCCTGCGCCGCCAACAGCGTCAGCTGCGAGGGCAACACGTTGAGTCGCTGCGACGCGGCGGGCACGTCCCTCACTCGCCAGGACTGCGCCGCTAACGGCGGAACGTGCGGCCCGGTCGCGGGCGTTGCGAGCTGTATCACGCCACCTGTCCCGAGCTGCACGCCGGGCGCCCTCACCTGCGACGGCGCCAACACCATCAGCACCTGTGCCGCTGACGGCAGCAGTGCTACCCTCAGCCGCTGCCCCGACGGCACCAACTGCACGGGCAACGGGCAATGCACCCCCGTGCGCTGCAATCAAGCGGCGCTGCTGAACCACAACGGCAACGGCGGCGTCACGGTCTACTGGTTCGCTCAGGGCACCATCGATGTACCCCGCGGGGAAGATCAGGACGTGCACTGCGGGTTCAACGGCACGCGCGCGAACAACGACGACAGGAACGCCAACAACGCCAACAACGGGGCCAACGATCGCGTCGAGCACATTCAGGACCCGGCGCTCTTCGGCGCCATGAATTTGAGCGAGTACAACGTCGCCGCCACCTGTGGCGCGTGCGTCGAGCTGAGCCAGGGCGGGCGAAACGTCACGATTACGGTCGCGGACTCTTGCGACCCGGGCAGGGACAACAACGTCACGTGCACGTCCGGCCATATCGACCTGAGCCGCACGGCCTTCCAGCAGCTCACGGGGCAGTCCACCGGCGACATCAACGGCGTCAGTTGGCGGGTGGTGCCGTGCTCCGGGGTCGACAACGTCCAGTTCCTGCTCAAGAAGCCGGACGACGAGTACTGGAACCAGTTTGTGGTCGTGAACCACCGCTACCCGATCGCGAAGGCCGAAGTTCTCATGGAAGACGGGCGCTGGTTACAAGCGCGGCGTGAAGCGCACAATTACTGGTTACCGCCCGAGGGAGACGGTGGCCTGGGTGGTGACATGGGCACGTATCGAGTCCGCGTGACGGACGTGAATGGCGCCATCATCGAAGAGCAACTCGCGCTGCGCGGTGGCTTACAGGGTGGCACCGGCCAGTTTGGATGTCAGTAGCGACCGCACGGCACAGGGGCGGTCTCACGTGAGGGCATCCACGGTTTCAGCTCGAGATGGCGTCAGAAATCCTCGAGCGTGGGAACCTGTTCGGGCCCGCGCCAACAGAACACTTGACCGTCGGAACGCAACGCGCATTGGTCGCCCCCTTCGGCCAGGGTGACTGCAATCCCTCCTAGGGCCAGGTCCCCACCGAGCAACAGAAAGCTACCATCCGCGAGCCGCCGAGCATTGATGGCAGCCGCTTCGGCTGGAGTCTCGTTGTCGCCGATGTTGTTTCGGTGGGCATAGCCCAATCCACCAAAAGCCCCACTTCCCCAGCACCGAACGCCGCCGCCGAGGAGCGCGCAAGTCTTGAGACCATCCCTCAAACCTTGGCGAATCTGCACGTGCTGAACGGGGCCCCCCACGGGCACGTTGCCTCCGAGCAGACGCATCGGACCGTTCGGCACGGCCGGGTCTTGGGGAACCATTCGCGTCGCGGCCTGGGCCGGCGTCTCGTCATCTCCGATGTTCTGGGTGTGCCCGTATCCTAATTGACCCGAATCGTTGGAACCCCAGCAGCGTAGCGAGCCGCCATCGATGACGGCGCAAGTGTGGCTGCTACCCGTCGCGATCTGGTGCACTCGTGCGCCGACGTCGACGTCCGTAGACGGCGGGGCTGGAAGGTTGGTCACGTTGCCGTAACCGAGCGCGCCTCCCAATCCACTTCCCCAGCATCTGACGGCGCCCCCGTCGAGTATCGCGCACGTGTGGCCGCTGCCAGCATCGAGCTGGACTATGCGGCGGTTGCCGACATCAATGTCTTGGAAGGGAAAATCTGACGCTTCGTCACCGACGTTGCGCGTGTGGCCATACCCGAGCTGCCCAATGGTATTCCGTCCCCAACAGCGCGCTTTTCCGGTGTCGAGCACCGCGCAGTTGTAGTCAGTGCCCGCGCTGATGAAGACCGCTCGACCTCCGAGCTGCACGGTGCCAGCGAAAATGACACCGTCTTCTGAGGACACGCTCGTGGTTCCGAGTTGACCGAGATCGCTGCCCAGGGAATCACTCCAACAGCGCACCGCGCCGGTGGCGAGTAGCGCGCATGTGTGGTGCTGGCCCGTGCTGATTTGAAGTGCTGTCGTGTCAGCTCCCAAGTCGATTGGGCCTCCGACGGAACGGCAGAACACCGCACCATTCCGAATGACACAAGTGTCCCAGAAGCCTGCAGATAGGAGCCCAACTCCCGTAAACCGGCACAGCGACGTCGCCGAGCACTGCTCTCCTTCGCCGCAAAACGCGCCCTCGCCCCTGGGGCTGAAAGCGGTGACGCTGCGACCAGGGTCGCACACCTGGCACGAATTGGTGGGGCTCAGTGTGCCTGCCACGACGCATTCACCACCGATGGCGCACCCCGTGCATCGACATTGGTTGGTCGCCTCGTCGCAGCTCCGAAGCGCGCCGCAGTCGCGTTGGCCGTTCGAGACGCAAACACCGCCCTGGCATTGGTCGTTCACGCTGCAAAATTGCCCGTCATCGCAAGCGGAGGTGTTGGCCGCGACGTTCGCGCTGCAAGCGCCCCGGCCATCGCACGAGTCCGCCGTGTTGCAGGCGCTGGTGGCCCCATTGCCACAGGGCGTGCCCTCGAGCGCGTGATTGGGCTGACAAGTACCGCTGAGATCGCAAAAATCCTGCGCCGAGCAGGCGCTGGCGGCAGAGCCGCACGGCTTGTCGACGGCGGGAGAGAATGACGTCGTCGAACGGGTAACGTCGCAAACCTGGCAGGGGTTGCCCGCCTGCTCGAATCCATCCACCAAGCAAACTCCCGCGACGTTGCAGCCGTTGCAGGTGCTGACACAGTCGCCCGAGCTGGTATCGCAAAGCGTGCCGCCCTGGCATTGAACCTGGCCGTCAGTGCAAGCGTCCGCCGCTTCGTCGCATTCCGATACGCCGTTGCACGCGACCGCGTCGTCGCAGATGCGTGCGGGACCAGCGCAGGTGGCGCCTCCGCAGCGGTCGTCGACGGTGCAGAACCGGCCGTCATCACATTCGGCGCCTTCGTTGCTCGACCAGTCGGCGCCGTTTCGCGCAGGATCGCAGACCTGACAAGCATTGGTCGAGTTGGCCAGTCCGGCCGCGACGCAATCGCCATCGATCGTGCAACCTTGGCAACGCGGCGGACATATGCCGGATGGGGAATCGCAGCCCAATCCAGACGCCGCGGCCCTGGGATCAATCGGCAGGGCATTCGACGTGGTCTCCGCCGCGGGCTCGACTGAGCTCCGCGACGCCGCCGCTGGTCCTGCATCCTCGGGCGACATGCTTTCGCCCATCGGATTGCCAGCGGAGCCCGCCGCTACCGGCCAATCATCCGCGAAATGTCGCTTCTTTCCGGAACATGACGCGACAGCAAGGATCAGTAGAAGCGCTGCGCACCGCCCGGTGTTGGACCGTCCGCCAGCGTCGGCGAAACCTTCGAACTGTCGTCCCCTCATATCTACGGGCGTAACAAATTTGCATCGCGCGCGCCAGGGCAGCTCGACCGCTGGAGCCGGGAACCACGCCACCCTCGGGGGCCGGTCGAAGCTCGAGTATTTTGTTGCGTCCATACTGAGAAAACTGGTTCGGAGACGTGCCCAAAGCCGGCGAACGCGCCGACACCGAGGCCTTTTTTGGACGCAAACGGGCCTTTGGTCAGGTCGTCGTCTTGGGCAACGGCCCGAGCACGTGCCACCCAAGTCATAACGTGCTCCCTCGTTGGCGAAGTGACGCCGAAGCCCGCGTGAACCTGACCCGAATACCCATCCACGCGGCCCTCTCGATGGATACCGGGCGAGTGCGGCCATGACCATGTACAGGTAGCTTGGCCACGCCCCAATCAAACCGCTTGAACTCGCTCCGCCCCCGTGTTTGAGCTGCTCGCCGAATGAGATTCGTTGCTCCGACACGTGACTACGCGGCCTACATCTTCGATTGCGACGGCACGCTCGTGGATTCGATGCCGCTGCACTTTCGTGCCTGGCGGCACGCCTTGCAGAGCCACGCGGCGAGCTTCGACTTCGATTGGGAGCTGTTCGTCAGCCGCGCGGGGATGCCGCTGGAAGAGACCGTCGAGGCGCTCAATCTACAGTTTTCGACGCTGCTCGATCCCAGGCAGGTGGTCATGTTGCAGCTCGAGACGTATCGCAGTCTGATCGCGACCGTGGTGGGCATCGAGCCGGTCGTGGCCTTCGCTCGGCAGGTGGCCACACGGGCGCCGCTCGCGATCGCGTCGGGAGGCCAGCGCTCCGAGGTGGAGATGTCGCTGCGCAACATTGGCGTGCTCGATCTGTTCCGCGTCATCGTCGCCGGCAACGAAGTCGTGCGCGGCAAACCGGACCCGGAGATCTTGTTGCGCTGCTCCGCAGCCCTGGGTGTGCCACCCGAAGGCTGCCTCGTCATCGAAGATGGAGCGCTCGGTATCGAGGCCGCGCGCCGCGCCGGCATGGATTGGGTCAAGGTGGAGACGCTCGCGCCTGCGCCGGATGCGTTTGACGGGGTCCAGGCAGCGCAGCGGCAAGCCCGCTAGAACGCCGTCAAAGCGGGCTGGCCGTGGCGGCGTTTCCCATGCCTGCCACGCGCTCGATCCAATCCGCGAAGAGCGCGAAGAGCGCGAGCCGATCCAGCTCGCTCAGGACCTCGTGCAACTCACCCGAACGACTGACGAGCCGCTTATCCACAGACGCGGCTCGCTCGTGGAAATCGGAGATGCTCTTGGGATCCACGATCGGATCGAGCTCACCGCACAAGACGAGCAAGGGCAGCGTCACCTCGCCCGCCTCGCGGAGAGCCGCGCGCCCCGCGAGCGTCGTCGCCCAATACCAACGCGGCGTAGCGACGCCGTGAACCCAGGGATCGACCGCGTGAGCCGCCTGCAGCGCGCGATCATGAGTCAATTCATTCGCGTGGATGCGATTGGGCAGAGGCAGGCGGGGTAAACACCAGGACAGCCAGCGCGCCACCCTGTCGGGTACAGGCTTCCGGCCATGACGCAGCGCAAAGAGCGGGCTGCTCAGCACCAAGCCACGAGCGCTCACCAGCGCCCGCTGCACCGCGCGCGCGGCGATGAGCCCACCATTGGAGTGGCCGAAGAGGACTAGCGGCCTCGTGGGATGGCGCGACACCACACTTTCCACGAAAGCGACGAAGTCACCGACATACTCGGAGTAGGCTCGGATGTGCCCGCGTTGTCCCTGGCTGCGCCCATGTCCACGCGCATCCAGGCGGCACACGGCGTGGCCACGGCTCACCAGGTAGCGCGAGAGCTCGTCATAGCGCCGGCAGTGTTCCGCATAGCCGTGCATCAACACCACGAGCGCGCCCGTAGCAGTGCCGTCAGAGGTCGTAGGCGCTAACGGCAGCCAGTCACAATGATAGAGGCGGAGCCCAGCCTCGCGCAGAAGGTAACCTTCCGAAGCGACCACCGCGCCGCCTTTCTGCTCCGCCGCAGGCGCTGTGGCGGCGCCTGGCACGCCGCTCGAGCTAGGACCTTCGGGAAGCGCCACCGGGCAGCTTTATGCGACGTCCGCGGTCGCTCTGCATCCAAAATCTGGTAGCTTGGCTACTATGGTCATCGACACCGACAATAGATGATCCGCGCGCCGAGCGGCAGCGCCTGACACGAGAGATCGAGACGTCATGATCAAAGGATTGCACCACAACGCCTACCGCTGCCGGGACTCGGAAGAGACTCGCAAGTTCTATGAGGATTTCCTCGGCCTCCCGCTGGCGACGACACTGGAGATCGGCGAGACCAAGACGGGGCGAACCACGCAGGTGCTGCACACCTTCTATCAGCTCGGCGACGGGTCGTACCTCGCCTTCTTCGAAGTTCCCGACGAGGCCTTCGAGTTCAAGACCCAGGCGGACTACGACCTGCACATCGCGCTCGAGGTCGAATACGCCGAGCTTGCCCGGATGTTGGAGAAAGGGCCAAAGCACGGCATCGAGACGCGTGGCATCTCCGACCACCATTTCATCCACTCCATCTACTTTCGCGACCCCAACGGCTACGTCATTGAGCTCACCGCAAAGCTCGAGAACCACGCAGAAGCCACGGATCCCCAGCAGAACGACGCGCGCGGCAAGCTCGAGCGCTGGCAATCCCGCAAGCACGGCGAGCGTTCGGGCGCCAAGAGCTGAACAGGATCGAGAGCGGTAGCCGCGTCACGCTCGCGGGCGTACGCCGGAGAAGGCTGCGCGGAGGAGGTCGCGAGGCAGGCTCCGCGCTCCGAGTCTCACGAGCCAAGCCAGCGACGGCGCCAAAGACTTCATGCGCGGCAGCCAGCGCACGTTCGAAGCTCGGCCCCGTCAGCGTCCCGTCGAGAGCGCGCTCAGCGGATGAGCCAGGGCGTTCCCGCTCAGCTCGGCAGTTGCGCTCGACGTGCCGGGCGTGGGCCAAGAGCCGCGAGGCCGCCGAACTCGACCTTGGGTCTCATGAAGTCTCCACAGGGGAGCCACCCTACCCCCGCCCTTCGGGGCTCACGAGCGCGCCGAGTGTCGCCTGTGCGACGGGGTAGGAATCGACGCGCCGAAAGGCCTAACAGCCGGACATTTGGCAAGCCGGGGTTGGGGGCTGGCCAAAGCCCGCAGGGGATGCCTTATAACGGGGACCGAGGTCGCGGGGCGGCAGGCGCTGACCCCGGGAACCGACCCGTCAGCTAGGAAGGACGTTTCAATGGCAATTCAACTCGGTGACATCGCACCCGACTTCGAGGCTCAGACCACGGAAGGCACCATTCGGTTTCACGAGTGGCTCGGCAACGGCTGGGGCATCCTCTTTTCCCACCCGAAAGATTTCACGCCGGTGTGCACGACAGAGCTGGGCGAAGTCGCGCGCCTGAAGCCGGAGTTCCAGAAGCGAAACACAAAGGTGATCGCGCTCAGCGTCGACTCCGTCGACGACCACCGCAAGTGGTCGGCGGATATCGAGGAAACTCAAGGCTCGCGTCCAAACTATCCGCTGATCGCCGACCCCGATCGCCGCATCGCTCAACTGTACGGCATGATCCATCCTAACGCTGACAACACCCTCACCGTGCGTTCGGTCTTTGTCGTGGGTCCCGACAAGAAGGTGAAGCTGACGCTCACTTACCCGGCCAGCACGGGCCGCAACTTCGATGAGATCCTGAGGGTCATCGACTCATTGCAGCTGACCGCCGTTCACAGCGTAGCCACGCCAGTAAATTGGAAAGATGGCGAGGACGTGATCGTGGTCCCGTCGCTGACGGACGAGCAGGCCCGTGCCAAGTTCCCGAAAGGCTTTAAAGCGGTTAAGCCTTACCTGAGGATCACCCCTCAACCGAACAAGTAGTAGCGCCTCGCCGCGGGGGCGAGGCCAGACCACGGCAAAGCATCGAGGGCCAAGGCAGCGCGCAATTTTCGCGCCAGGAAGAATAAGCCGGTCACCTCGAACGGGGATATGCTGTAATGTCAAGACACCCGTGCTGCGGGCGGGTGTGCAGCAGCCAGCGATATTTGGACGGAGTCGGATCATGGCCACGGAGTTGAGAGAGCGAAAGCGACTGAGAGCCGAACTCGAGTCCGTTATGGGGCGGCGCGGGCTGCGCTCGACCAGCCAGCGCCGGCTGATCTTGGATCGGTTGTTCGAGATCGGTGAGCACTTCACCGCCGACGACTTGATCGCGGACGTGCGTCAGGCGGACTCTTCGGTAGGGTCCGCCACCGTATATCGGACGCTGCGCATGCTGGTCGAGTCGGGGCTATTGCAAGAGCATCGCTTCGCGGACAACGAGGGCACGCGTTTCGAGCTGCACGTCACGGACGAGCACCACGATCACATCATCTGCCTGACGTGCGGGAAGATCCGCGAGTTCGAAGAGCCGCTCATCGAGCAGCTGCAGGAGCGCGTGGCCGAGCAGCTCGGCTTCACCCTCAAGAGCCACACCCACCAGCTGTACGGCTATTGTGCAGACTGCGCTGGCGCGACGGCGACCAAGTCGCGTAGCTCCAAGGGCTGAGCACTAGAGCGCGATGCCCGCCTCGATCAGCTGAGCCTCGATGCGCTCGGCCCAGCCGCGATTTGCGAGTGGGCTGGCAGGGCTCGGGTGCAGGATCGTGGAGATCTTTAGATCGCGTTCGGCGAGCACGTGCCGGGCTCTGGCCTCGGCAAAGCCGCCGACCCCCACGACGTGCCGCGGCGCGAGCAGCTCGACGACCTCGCTGAGCGCAGCGTCACACGCCGCGAACAACGCCTCTCGTTCAGCCAGCGGGAGGCGATCGGGCGTGCGGTTTTTGCCTGTCGCTTCGACAAAGGCGAGTGGGCAATAGTTGACCACGAAGAAGCGCGAGAAAAAGCGCTCGGCGCCACCGAAGCGGTCCCGCGCCCAACCCCACAGGCGATGCCCGCTGATCTCGCGCCGCGGACACGCAAAGCCGAGCACCGGGCGTTTCTGGTGTTGCGACTTTGGTGCAACCACCTCCGCGTCGATGCCCAACCAGCCGCGCACCATGTCCACGTCGCCGAAGGGTACGCCAGTCTGGGCCATGCCGAAGGGGCCAGGGTTCATGCCCAGCAGCACGACCTCCTTTGGACCTCGCCCATACTTCTCGAGGTACATCTCGTGCGGCGCGCGAGCGTAAGCGAGCGGGTTGTAGGTAAAGGTAACCGGGGCGGCAAAGCGCAGCCGCGAGACACGATCGGAGAGGCGTCGGCTAATGTCGATGAGCGACTTGGGGTTAGCTCTCATGTCAGCTCTCGCAGCCATAGGCGCGCCACCCTACACCCGCAACGGCACTCAAATCAGCGAGCCCGTTCAACCACGCCAGCGTCCCATTCATGCTGAGGGCCAGGGTCGCGTGTTAAAGCTAGCTGCCGCCCGGCTGAATACGGCTTGACGCCCCCTGCACCCGGGGGCATTGCCCGGGGGATGCAGAACAAATGGATCCATTGTTTCGTCGCGGTACTCTGCACGGGAGCCACGGCGTGTCAGAGAGACCCCGAACCCGCTCCGGTGACGTCTCCCGAAACGGTGACCCAGAGCGCCAAGCCCATCACGCCAACTGCGGTGGCGGCGCCGGCGCCGGCTGCTGCAGCCCCAGCCGCTGCCCCGACGGAAGAGGCCGCTCCCGCCAAGACGCTGGCGGTCGGTGATGACGCTCCAGCAGTGACGCTCACGCTTCAGGACGGGAAAACGGTGCCCCTGTCGAGCTTGAAGGGCAAGCAGGTCGCAGTGTACTTCTACCCCAAGGACGACACGGCGGGCTGCACGGCTGAAGCGCAAGGAATCCGCGATGAATGGCAGTCCTTCGAGAAAGCCGGCCTCCAGGTCTTCGGCGTTTCTCTGCAAGATGCAGCGTCGCACACGGCGTTCATCGAGAAGAACAAGCTACCTTTCAACCTCGTCGTCGATAACGACCAGGCGGTGACCAAGGCCTTTGGTGTGCCGATCAAGACCGGCGGGTACGCCGCTCGGCACACCTTCCTGATCGGCGCGGACGGCAAAATCAAGCAAGTGTGGCGGGACGTGAACCCGAAGGCGCACGCCAAGGAGCTGCTCGAGGCAGCCGCCTCCAGCGCCGCTGCCACGGCGCCCAAAGCGGGCTGACATCCGCTGGCAAGGGTGGCTCCCCCGTAGCGCTCCTTCCTGGGCGCGCGCGAGTGAGCCACGCTCAGGCGCCATCGACGACGCGTCGATCGGGGGGCACGAACCTCTCATATTCACGCAGGAAGGTCAGCGTTCGGGGGAGCGCACGGTCGACGAACAGGGTGGCGTTCAAGTGATCGGCCTCATGCTGAACGACCGCAGCACGAAAGCCCTCCCAGGTGAAGTCGAGCGCCTGCCCCTGCCGGTCCAACGCCTGCACCCGCACCCGGCGCGGCCGCCGTACGCGCGCTCTGAGCCCCGGCACGGAGAGGCAGCCCTCGTAGACGCTGATCGCCTCCGCATCCGGCAAGGTCTGCTCCGAGTCGGCCCCGCCCGCCACCAGGGCGGTAATCACGGGGTTGACCAGCGTGATGAGGGGGATCTCGTCGAGGTTGGGATAACGCCGATTATTCGCGAGCTCGATCACGACCAGCGCGAGCGATTCATAGACCTGCGGCGCCGCGAGCCCGGCGCCGTCGGCGTCGCGCATCGTGTCGATCATGTCGTCGATCAACTGCTGGAGCGATGCCGTGGCAAGCTCGGCGGGCGAGAGCGGCCGCGCCGGCACCCGCAGCACGGGCTCCCCCAGCTGAGCGATTTTTCGAATGGCCATGGCAGAGCTTACGCCAGGCTCCGCCAGGCGACCACTCGCGACGCGGCGACGCGGTCGGTGCCACTCTGAGCGCCTCGGCGCTGCAGCGCCGCCCGCGCTCGGTTACACTGCCGACCGCAATGTTCGACGAACCGCAGCAGAGGGTCGTGTGCTTCGATCTGGGAGGCGTCCTCGTCCGCATCTGTCGCAGCTGGGCCGAAGCCTGCGCCCGTGCCAGCCTGCCCGAGCGCAACGCGATGTGGTTCGGCAGCGCTGAGTGGCGCGCCCGGCGCCGGAGCATCGTCGACCGTTATCAGGAGGGCTCCCTCGAGTGTAGCGCCTACTACGCGGAGCTCGCTCGCGCTAGCGACGACGCGTATTCGACGCGCGAGCACGAGCTCATCCACGACGCCTGGACGCTCGAGGAATATGCCGGGGCTCGAGCGCTGGTGCGAAGCTTGAACCAGCAAAGCTCGGTCACGACCGCTTGCCTGAGCAACACAAATCACGGCCACTGGGTTCGCCTGGCCGGGCTCGACGGTAAGAATGAGTATCCCGCGGTGCTCGAGCTCCGCCACCGCCTGGCCTCTCACCTCCTCCGCTGCTCCAAGCCCGATCCCCAAATCTACAGGCTCGCACAGCAGAAATTCTCGGAGCATGGCCCCGTGCGACCGAACGACATCATCTTCTTCGACGACCTCCCAGAGAATGTCGAGGCCGCGCGCTCCGTCGGCTGGGACGCGTTTCTGGTCGATCACGCCGGCGACACGGTCGGGCAGATGCGGAGGCACCTGGCGGGCGCCGGCTTGCGTCTCCAATAGGTCGCCCCCGCGGCTCTCAGCCCCTGAATTGGGCGCGCTCGCTCTTCCGCTCGAGCTTCTCCCGCGCGACCAGAGCCATGAACTCGTGCCGCGTCCTTGGTCCCTCATATTTGCGGGGATCGGGCATGGGGACCAAGGTCGGGTCTTCGAGGTACGCGCTGCGCAGTCGGTCTACCGCGTCATCTTCGATGACGTAACGGGTCAGGCTCGGATCGACGCCGTATACGGCTGCCGCGTTCAACCCGAAGATTTTTGCACGCGTCTCGCCCGTCAACGCGGGGTACCCGAACTCTGCCTGCAGAGCCTCAGGGATCTGGAACACCCGGAAGGCGGCGATCTGCGTCTGCGGGATGCCGTTGAACACGCAGTCCGTCCCCCAGATCACACGCTCGGGCCCCAGATGCAGCAAGAGCTTGCCGAGCACGTGCGCTGCTTGCTCGGGCTCTCCGAGCAAGTTGAACCAGGTCGAGCCGAGCTCCGCATACACGTTGCCCGCCGGCCCCAGCTCGTGCTCGAGCACGGCGCGGATCAGGCGATCGACGCCCTGCGGGTCGACGAGGTTGGGATCGTAGCCATGGTTCTCGTCATGGCTGTCTTCCCAGCCCGAGTGATAGATGAGAAAGCGCACGTCCGGAGCTGCCTTGGCCGCGCGCACCACATCTAGGGGTGAGCCGGGCCGCGTGTAACCACCGCCGCCGGAGATGCCTCGATGTGACGCGATCACGTTCACGCCGAGCGACCGAGCCCGCTCGATGAACGGCAGACCCAGCTCCTCGCTGTCGAGGAGCAGAGGCCCCTGGTGCGGGTACGTCTTCCAGGCAGACACCGGAAAGGACTCCGCCACCGCGGCCATGTAGTCCAGCTCCGAGGGCCCGTTCTCCGGATCGGCGTTGGCGTGCAACACCAGGCGCGGCCCTGCCAGGCGATCGATGATCTCGCTCAGCATCGTGCGCGCCTCCACATTACCCGCGCCGAGGTTGCGCGCCCCCGGCACGCCCGAAACACAGGCCACGGTCGTGTCGCTCTGCACGAAGATTTGCTTGATGAAATCCAGAGCGCGCTCGGGCGGTGCGTCCGCCTCGAAGGGCGTGAGCGGATCGGAGACGTGCGTCTGGACGTCGAAGATGAACTCCGTACCGGAGAGGGCGACGCGGGCTCGCGGCTCGTCTTCCGTCATTCCGACGTCGACGGCGTAGCCGGCTCGGTCCGTTCCGTCGGACCCGCACGCCACCTGATTGAGCGCCCACAGCGCGCTCGCCAGGCCACAGGCGCTATCGGCGAACTCTCGCCGGCTCATGCCGAGGCGCCGGTGCTTCTCCTCCACGCAGCGCCTCCAGAGGGCCTCTGCGCCCTGCGCCCGCGGGCTCTGCGGCTTCGGGCAAAACTCACCGTTGGACGGCGGATGAAACGGGATCGGGGAGACGACCTCGGGCTCGGCGAGCGACTTTCGAGTGGCCATGTCGGCGAGTTTTCCATGGCGCGGCGGCGCGTGCACGTTCCGCTCGAGGGCCCGCCGCCCTTCAGACCTAACCCCTCGGAATGATGCCGGACCTGCGATCGGGGCGACCGGGCTACCCACACGCGCCTGATCGGGTCATACTCGAGCAATGTCTGCCCGAGCGCCTCGCCTTGCCACTTGGGACGACTTGCTCGACGTGCGCGAAGGGTACGTCGGAGAAATCGTCGGCGGTCAGCTGCGCGTGCACCCGCGCCCGGGCGCTCCTCACGCCGAGACGACGTCCGACCTCGGCGGCCTGCTGGCGGCGCCCTTTCGCTTCGGCCGCGGCGGCCCGGGGGGCTGGGTGATCGTGGACGAGCCACGAGTGTCGCTGGTCGAAGACATTCGGGTGCCGGATCTCGCAGGCTGGCGCACGGAGCGCTACACGCGGCCCGACGAGGGCCCGTACCGAGTAGTGCCGGACTGGATCTGTGAGGTGCTGTCGCCGCGCACGGCCATCCTGGACCGCACGGAGAAGCTACCGCTCTACGCCCGCGCCGGCGTTGCCTGCGTGTGGCTCATCGACCCCGTGGGTTGCACTCTCGAAGTGTACCGACGCCAAGCGGACGGCTACCTCCTGGCGCTCACCGCACGGGGCAATGCGACGCTGCGCATCACTCCGTTCGACGCCATCGAGCTCGAGCTCGGGTTGTTCTGGGGTGACCGCTTCGACCCCAACGCGCCGCTCGACTCGGAGGAGTAAAGCCACACTAGAGGGGCTGACCCTCTACGGGCTTCCCCTCCCGCGTCCGCCCGCAGCGCTGCGCGAGGACG
Source organism: Deltaproteobacteria bacterium (assembly GCA_043747815.1). Taxonomy (GTDB): domain Bacteria; phylum Myxococcota_A; class Polyangia; order Polyangiales; family Polyangiaceae; genus SZUA-265. The sequence goes on along the minus strand of JAYTOL010000144.1, from coordinate 93,210 downwards.
GCGCTTGGGAGGGGCCGTGCGCAGCGCACGGGGGGTGGGCAGCCACCCCCGCTCAGGCCGAGCTTAGGCCTTGAGCTGATCGTAGGGCGTGCGATCTGAGCCGCCGTTGCCTTTGCCGCCGAAGCCGCTCAGGTCCTTGACGCCCATGGCTTCCGCCGCGTTCATCAAGACGCGCGAGTGGAACGCGCCGCCGCCGTTCAAGTAGCTGTTACCTGAGCGCAGATACCCGCCGGCGCCGCCCGAGACGACGTACGGCATGTTGTTACCGGCGTGGATGACCGCGTCACCCATCTCCCGCACCCAGAGGATGTAGGTCTGGCTGTACAAGGTGCCCTTGCCGTCCGGCGCGGGCGTTGCCTTGAGCTTGGCTACCGCGTCGACCAGGCGGCTGCAGATGAACTTCTCCGTGTTGATCAGCGGCGTGCGATTCTGGCTCGCGTGCATGAAGTCGTTGTGCCAGTCACCCGAGGCACCCGGAATGTTGACCGGGCAGCTCTGGTGGTGGCCAAATTCCACGTGCGCGACGCGCGTGATGTCGCAAGCAAACGCCGTCATCGCCAGCTCCAGGTGCGTCGCGCTGTTCTCGATCGGCTGCAGACCTCCCGGCAGATTACCCGGCTTGTCGCAGCTCACGGGCACGATGAAGCTCGGGGCGGGCGCGCTGGTTCCGCCGCCGGTGCTCGGCGGTGGCTCACCGTTCGCGATCGACAACTGCTGGGCGATGCGCTGCTCCAGCTGACGGATCGAATCGGCGTGGATTTCGAGCTTCTCTCGTTCCAGCGTACCGAGCGCGGTCTTGAGCTGGTTAATTTCGCCCGTGACCCGGTCCAGAATGCTCTGCCGGCGGAGCAAGCGCACTTCCTCTAGCGAGGGTCCCGTCGCAACGGGCGCGCCCTGGGTTGGGGCGGGCGGCGGCGGCGGCGCGGTGCCATCGAAGATGGTGCGGAACGCTTCGGACAAGCTGAACTGCGGCGCCTGGAGGGCGTTGTTCTTGAAGCCGATACCGGGGTTCCCGTTGACGCCGCCGAGGTGAAGCGAGGGCACCTGCGTCAGGACCCCGCGCTTGCGCAGGTCTTCCGCGACGAAGAAGTCGAGCGAGATGAGGTTACCCCCACCCCAGGTATTGCCCGTCAGGCCACCGACTGCGCCGTGGCTGCCCGCCGTACCCATGCTGTCGAACTGATTCAGCAGGATGACGTCGTTACGGATGGCCGCGAGCGGCTCCGTCATCGGGCTGAAGGTGATCGAATTCGGGCTCGAACCCGTCGGGTTCCAAACGCCCGGATCGGTCCCGTTCGACGTGATGATCAGCAGGTATTTGGCGGGGCCGGTGCTCACCGCCTGGGCACGCGCCAGCGAGGGCTCGAGCAGCGATATGAAGGGAGAAAACAACGTCAGCATGCCAACGTTGCGGGTGAACTCTCGTCGGTTCCAATTGCGCATCATCGTTCTCCGATTCTCTCCTGATCAGCTTACTTAGACTGGACCCGACGGGTGAAGTGCGGGGCGCGCAGGATGCCGGTCAGCACGCTCTTTAGCGTGTTGCCCGAGTCACGAGCCACCTGGCGAATGAAGTGGTCGGTGCAGACCTTCTCTGTGGGGGCCCACTTGTTGTTGTTGGCGACGCCGTAGGCGTAATATGAAAGATTGTTGACGAGGCAGGCGCGGGCGGATTCGCTCGACGCCAGGTGCGTCGCCAGGTCGTTCACGTTGGCGAGCGGGACGACCACGCCGGTGGGGCCGTTGGCATCCATCAGCGGCAGCCCACCGCTGGAATCGACCGGCTTGTTCGCCTCCGTCGCGCGGAAGCGGCCGTAGCCGTCGTAGTTTTCGAACGTGAACCCGATCGGATCCATCAACTGGTGGCAGTTGTAGCAAACCGGGTTGCTGCTGTGCTGCGAGTAACGCTCGCGGCTCGTCCCGTTCGGATCCGGTGGGTCGAGGTTGGTGTCCAAGTCCGTGGGCACCTCGGGCAGGTCGTTGCAGAGCAGCCGCTCCCGCACCACGAAGGCGCGTTGCACGGGCGAGGAGTTGTCTGCCAGCGCGTGCGCGGCCAGATAAGAGCCGTGACCGAGCACACCACGAACGCGGCGCCCGTCAGAGATATCGACCTCGGTAAAGTCGGGCGAGGTCGCGCCCTCCACACCGTAGAAGCTCGCTAGCGGCTGGTTGAGGAAGGTGTACGTCGCGCTGAACAGATCGCCGATTGCCCCGCCGTTGTCGAAGACATCGAGGAACAACCGCCGCGTCTCTTCCAACATGTCTTCCCGCAGCTCGGGAGAGATGTCGACCCCGCTCTTGACTTTACCCTTGAGCCGGTCGACGTCGAGCCACGCCGTCACGAACCCGCTGAGGACGTCCTCTGCTTCCGTCGTCGCGAGCAAGCGGTCGGCTTGCGCCTGAATCTGCTCGGGCGACGACAGCTGGTTGCTCTTGGCGGCCTGAATCAGCGTGTCGTCCGGCGGAGCGTCCGTCAGCATGTACGAGAGCTCGCTCGCGACCTCGAAGGGCGAGAGAACGAACTCGCCGTTCTGCTGCTTACCGATCTCGCGCCGGTAAATCAGGAACGGCGACTGGACCATCGCCGCGATCACCATGCCGGCACCTTCGTCGAAGGTGTTGACTAGCTTTTCACCGTTGGGCCCCTGTTCGGTGAAGAGACCCGCGAAACGTTCGACGCGCTGCTGGTCGAGCGGCTCCCGACTGAGCTTCTCGCCCAGGTTACGCACGAACGTCTGGCGACAATTGTTGTCGTTCAAGTTGGTGCAGTTGTTAGCGAGCTGGGCGATCATCCCGTTGCCCTGCGCAAACGTGGCGATGTCCTCCGCGAGGTTCATGATCGACTGAGCGTCGAGGCCTTCGACGAGCGAGTCATCCGCGTCCACGTTGTAGCCGAGCGTCGTCGCGTCTCGCAGCGGGTTCGAGTTCGGCACGCCTTCGCCGAACACGCTCACGAGAGTGTTGCGGTACTGCTCGGAGGTGAGGCGGCGGATCAACTGCGGACCCGGGGTGCTGCAGGCTTGCAGCGCGGGCAGGTCTGCGACCGCGAGCGGATTGCCCAGGGGGTCCGTCAACGGCGCCGTGTCCCCCGTGCCGCTGATGCTCGGGTTGCGGTTGCCCTGGCTGTTCATGACCGAGCCTACGGGAGGCAGGCGGCCGTCACCGCCGTTACCCGTTACCACCCCGTTCGGGGTCCCAGATGCATTGGGAATGACGTTGCCGTTGCTATCGAAAACAGGCACTGACCCTGGATTTTCCTTTTCAGGGTTCCCGTCAGCGAGCTCCGACTGGCAGGCCGCCGCGGCGAAGGCGAGGACGACGACACTCGCCCCACTCAGGCGAGCACGTGAGTAACGGGCACCTGTGCCACGCCCTGCGGCGAGGCGGCGCGCGGGACGAGTGCTGGATGACGCGCGGGGGGGGCTGCTAACTCCGGTCATTCAATTACCTGTGGGTTGAAGGGCTATGGTCGCTGAAGCTGACGGGGCGTTCTCACCGGCACTTATCACTTCGAACATCGAGCTCGCTCTGGAGGGCTCAGCGCTGCTGTCACCCTCGCCTCTCGCTGCGGTCTCGAGAGCCGCTGCATTCGGAGCTGCTGCATTCAGCTCCTGCACTCAGAGCATCAGCTGTTCGAAGGAGAAGATTGATCGATGTTGCCCCACGGGTGAGTCAGTCCTACCGACGCATTAGTGTGTAACACAACTCAGCTGCATCGGCTCCACTCGAAAGCGCACGTTCCAGCATATTTTATGCTGTGTTCGCTGCCGCATGTGATCTCGTGACGTATCGCGATCAGGTGGATCGCGGCCTTTGTGGAGCAACGGATCATAGGGATCGCGTCTCATGCAAGCGGAGCATGCTGTGGCGCCAAAACTCCACTCGAACGCGATCGATCGACGCATACGGCGGCGCATCTTTCAGCTGGGGTACGGTAAGTGTGATGACCGGGTGCAACACATCGGGCCCCGAGCAGAAGCAGCTCACACGAGCCTGACCCAAGCTGGAACGCAGGCCAGCGGCGCGGCACCGGGGCTACAGCGTCAAAAACAGCTGATGGCTCACGTCCGCGCGCAGGGCTAAACCGTGTCGATCCGTAGCTTGCTGGGACCGGGGCCGGCGCAGGAAAACCGCCTGATCACCGGCGCGAGCGGCCAGAGCGAGCTTGCGTGGGCAGGGCTCGCGTCGCTACCCTGGCGATGTATGCGAATCTTCATCACCGGGGCGACCGGGTTCATCGGCTCCCATGTCGCTTACCGGCTCCTCCAGGCCGGTCACGAGCTCGTGGCCATCGCTCGTAATCCAGAAAAAACACCGTCGCTCGGCAGCCATCCACGCGTCCGGCGCGTGCACGCCACGCTCTATGATTTTGCGCTGATCCGGGCGGAGCTCGCCGGCTGCGACGCCTGTGTCCACGTCGCGCTCGGTTGGGGAGACAAGCCGCTGGCCATGCTCGAAACCGACACGCGAGCGACTGTCTCGTTGCTCGAGGCGTGCGCCGATCAAGGCGTAAAGCACTTCATCTACACCTCCTCCACGGCCGCGCTCGGCGGCTTTTGGTCGCGCATGACCGAGGCCGACCCGACGCGACCGAGCGACTATTACGGCGCCACTAAAGCCGCGTCCGAAGCCTACGTGTTGGCTGTCGGAGCCAAGACATCGATGCGCTGCAACGTGATCCGACCGGGTTATACCTTTGGCAACCCCGTGGCCCCGGGCGCACCCATTCAACCGGACAAGCGCTTCGGCGAGATCGTGAAGCGCGCCCTCACGGGTCAAGAGATCCAGCTGAAAAAAGGCGATGGCACTCAGTTCGTGTGGGCTGGTGATCTGGCGAGGTTGTATCAAGCCGTGCTCGACTCGAACCGCTCGCGCGAGGTTTACTTCGGGCTCGCGACGCCCTTCGTCAGCTGGCAAGCCGTGGCCGAGGAGGCGGTGCGCCTCACGGGCAGCAAGAGCAGAGTGGTGACCGAAGGCGAGCCCGGGTCGCCGTGCCTCTTCGATTTATCGAAGATTCGCGAGCATTTTGGGCTGGAATTCTCCTCGGCGGAGCAGATTACAGCGCATTTGCGCTATCTGATCGAGCAGGCGTAGTCGAGGCCGGGGGGGCGGCTGCGGCGTCACTCGGCCGCGCGTAGCACGAGCAAGTGCTCGTAGCGCGGGCGGTCGGCGAAGGCCTTGGCGCTGTGGCGGTGAAAGTGGGGACGGCGTTGCGAGCCGCGGGCCACGACGCTGAGCCCGGCCAGCTCAGCGCAACGCTCGACCACCTCGTCCGCGGGGTAGGGCTGACCGCACAAGAGGGAGTCTGCCAGCACCAAAGCGATGTGCCCCTCCAGCGTCAACGCGGCGCGCATGGCGAGTAGCACCTTGACGAAGTCGCCTTCCCACTCGGCCGCCGCCTGGTTGTGGTCGAGCTGCTGCAAACGCCGACGCGCGCCCATCTCCAGCTCCTCAAACTTGGTGGCGTCGATGCCGAGCCAACTGAGGCGCGTGCGATGATACGCCGCGTAGTCGAGCACGCCCGGATACGGAGGCGAGCTGATGAACAGATCCACCTTGCGAAACCCGAGCGTCGCTAGCTCCCGCGCGTCCGCTTCGCGCACGTTGGTACCCGGCGCCTTCTCCGGCAAGAGCGCTTCGTATTCGGCGAGCTGACGCACGAGCTCGCCGACGCGGCTCGCAAAAAACCGGATCGTGAAGCCGCTGGCCAGGCGCTTCGGCGGGCCCTCGACGCTGGATTCCTTCGCCACCTTGCTGAAAATGGAGGTCAGCGCGAGTTGCAGCCCGTGTTTCACGGTGCCCGCCGGCTCCTTCTTGATGCCGCTGGCGAGCCCGTCGAGCTCGAGCAACACGTGCACGTCGAAGTCGTCGCGCGCCTCCGGAGGGTAACGCCGCGTCGGGCCCGCGGCGCTCTTACGCCGCTCTTCGGCGTGAGCCGCCACCCGCGCCGCCGCCTCGAGCAACGCGGCGCGTTCCGCCTCCGAGAGCGGCTGCGTCTTGAAGCGCGTCAAGCGCACCGCCAAGGGATTGAGGTCCACGCCCAGGGATTTGCGCCCGAGGCGCCGCGCCTCCACCAGCACCGTTCCGCAACCGCAAAACGGATCGGCGACGGTGCCTCCCACAGGTGAAAGACCCGAGATCAACCCCGCTGCCGTGCCCGGATGCAAACGCGCCGGATAGCTATGAAAACCGTGCACGTGGTCGCGCACGCCGCGCTCCGGGTCGATGCCGAGCGAGTGTTGCACCACATCGGTCAGCTCCCTGGGACCACTGAGCTGCTCCACGGGCCCGCCCGAGTGCGAGAGCGGACGCCGCGGCCCTCCGGGCCCTGGATCATCCGGCGGAAAGCTGCGCCGCGAGCGCCCTCGCGCCTCGTCCCCGGGGGGGCGATTGCCCCACTCCTCGACGCTGTCGGCGTCGATCGCGACGGGGCTCGCGCGTGGAGGACGGTTCTGCGAGCGACCCAGCGCCGCTGGCAGCGGAGAACGGGGCGGCCGTGGGGGACGCCTCGCGGGAGTGCTCTCTGAGGCCTCCGGGGAACGGGGCGGCCGCGGGGGACGCCTCGCGGGCGCCTCTGACGCCTCGGGGGAACGGGGTGTACGCCTCGCGGGCGCATTCGCAGTCGCAGGCTCCGGGGAGCGGGGTGGACGTTTGGCGGTGCTGCCTCCCGCCGACGGCTGCTGCGGCCGCGCTGGATGCTTGGGGGCGCTGGCCCCTGCCCTAGGCTGCTGCGCCCAGGGCGACCCTTTCGGCGCGCGATCGCCCCCCGGCGACCTCGGTGGCCGTTTTGCACGCGGGCGGGTTGCCGCGGGTTCTCGCTCGCGCGGCCCAGGCCCGCCGCCCTTGGCCAGGGGCTTGACGGATGGCTCGCGAACGGGCGGACCGGTGAATGGCTTGCGACGCGGCTTGCCCTTCGCCCGAGGCTTTGCGCCCTTGGAGCTCGCGCTCACGTCAGGTGCTCGATCGCGTGCAACATGCCGCGCAACTCGGCCAGCGCCTTGAGCCGCCCCAACCAGGGATAACCCGGCAGCGCACCTATGTCACCCTCGAGCACGCGCCCGTGGTCGGGCCGCATCGGGATCTCGGCGTGCGCCAGCCCCGAAGCCTTCCGCCGGCGCTCCTCCGCGACCAGCACCTTCGCGACGTCGACCAAGTCCGCATCTCCCTGCAAGTGATCGGCTTCCACGAAAGAATCGTCCTCCTCCAGCAACACCGAACGCAGGTGCGCAAAGTGAATGCGCGGCGCGAAGTGCCGCACCAGCGCCGAAGCGTCGTTGTGCCGCCCTGCGGTCAGCGACCCCACGCACAACGTGAGCCCGTTGCTCGGGCTCGGCACCGCCTCGAATAGGGCATCGAAATCCATCTGACAGCTCGCGATCCGCGGCAAGCCCAGCAGCGGCCGCGGCGGATCGTCCGGATGAATGCACAAGCGCATGTCGTAACGCTCGCAGGTCGGCACCACGGCTGCAAGGAAGGCAATCAATCGCCCCCGGAGCACGTCCGGCGTCACGCTCTGCCAGCGTGCGAGCTCCCGCCGGAGCCCGTCCAGCGTGTACCCGTCCTCGTTGGCGCCCGGCAGCCCCGCGGCTACCGTACGGATCAATTGCTCCCGCCCGGAGGCATCGAGCTTGTCAAAATGACGACGCCCCGCCGCGAGCTGCCCCTCGTCATATTCCCCCTCCGCGCCCTCGCGCTGCAGCAGAAACACGTCGAACGCCACCCACGCCGCGCTCTCGAAGCGCAGCGCGATGCTGCCGTCGGGCGCGCGCCACTCGAGATCGGTGCGCGTCCAATCGATGACGGGCATGAAGTTGTAACAAATCCGCTTGACGCCAAGCTCACCGAGGTTGGTGAGCGACTCGATGTAGCGCTCGATGTACCGCTCGTAACCCGGCTCCGCCAAACGCACCGCGGTCGGAACGGGCAGGCTCTCCACCACGCTCCACGTCATCCCTGCCCCCTCCACCAATGCCTTCCGCTCCGCGATGGCAGCGCGCGTCCAGACCTCACCAACCGGAACGTCATGCAACGCGGTCACGATACCCGAGGCCCCGGCCTGGCGGATCTTCGTCAGGGAGATGGGATCCTTCGGGCCAAACCAGCGCCAACTTTGCAGCATGCGCAGTCGCTACCCTCGGGGATGGGGCGGAGGCAAGGAGATTCGAGGGCGAAAGGGCGTCTCCCGCAGGCGGGCCTGGCGTTCGGGGGCGAACGGGTCCGAAGCCGTCCCGCTAGGGCACGGCGCGACGCAGCCGCGCCAAGGTTTGGCGAAAACACGGCACGTAGTCGCGGAAAAGGCGCTCGAGAATCTCGTCAGCCACGCTGTGATTGTAAGTGTGGGTCGTCAAATTTCTGTCGCGCAGCATCTGAGCCCAATGCGGGCTTTCTTCCGAGTCGATCAGGTGCAGTTTGACCGCAGCCATCAGCGCCTCGCGCGGTGAGCTGGCATCGAGACCCGCCTCCGGTGCGAGTTTCTGAAACATCTTCCAGAAGAGCTCAAACGTAAATTCTAAGCCCTGAATCAGGCCTGCCTTGTCGCGCTGGTGAACGATCGGCAAGGCCAAGTAGCTCTCCAATTCGGCGCAGGCGCGCTCCAAATTCGCCAGTGCCGACGGCACGTCAGCCATACACGACCCGACCTTCCCGACGGATCCGTGCTCCCAGCGAGGGATCGACCCGCGCGAGATCCACCAGATCCAGCGACAGCAAGGTGGGTGCTCGTTCGTTCATTTCGTTCACGAAGTCGGCCCACTGGGTATCCAGGGAGGCGTGTTCGAAGGCGAGATCGATGTCCGACTCGGGCCTAGCGTCAGAACGTGCACGCGACCCGAAGAGGAATACCCGCTCCAGCTTCAGCGACCGCTCTGCGGCGCGCACGATTTGCTGCACCACACCCAATATCGGGTCAACTACCGGCTCGGACACGGCTCAGCCTACCGCGCGTAGCGCCCTCGGGTCCAATCATTCTCCACCGGCTGAAGCCGACTTCACTTCCCAAGCGTGCGGCGCCCTTCACCGAGATCAACCTCTCGATACACGTCCACGAGCGGCAGGGAGCCGCCCAGCGCGGGGAGCACGAGCAGGGCATCATCTCCAACGTGAGTCGCGAGATGCCACTGACCATCTGATAGACGGTGATAGTGATCGATGCGCCGCTCCCGGTGGGAAACGATGATGGTTCCCGCCTCGATACGCACGCCGCCACAGACCACCACCGCATCGGAATACATGTAGCGCGCGCCGTCACTCGCCGCCGCCGACAGGAAGTTATGCCGCGGGCTGCCTCCGGCCATCGCGAACACCTCGCCGCGCACTCATTCGTGCTTCATAGGCTGGCGCCGCTCCCAGTCCAAGTACTCGGAGGGGGTCATGCGCAGGCGCGGCGCGGCTTCAGGCTGCATCTACCGAGTGTGCCGCTGGGCGGGCGGTTGATCAACGCGCCTCACGCTGTTCCAGCCCTGTGCTGCGCAGGCAGAGCATCCGGGGGCGAGAGAAGTGTCGCCGCGCTCAGGCTGACAACGGGTTGATCCAGCGCAGCCCTTCGAAGCGGCCAAAGTCTCCATCGTTGGAATACACTTCGGCGTTGTGCTCGAGCGCATGAGCGGCGATTTGCACGTCGGTCGTCAGATTGCCGCCTGTACCGAGCTGCGTAAGCAATCGAAATGCGATCTCCGTGTGGCGGCTACCGGGGACCAAAAGCGTCACGAGGTCTTGCTCGAGCCAGCGCCGGGCCCTCCCGATCGCGTCATCAATCGCCAAGGGCTCGGTGAAAACACGACGGCTCGTGCTCAGGCGCAGGAACCCGAATAGGCACACCGGCGTGAGCCCAATCTGGCGTTGCCCGTTCAGCGCGTCTTCCCACCAGCGCTTAGCCACCGCGTGATAGGGATAGGCGTCTATCTCGGCGTACAGAATCAAGTTCACGTCCGGAACGATCACCGACCCGACCGCACCTTTTCGATCACCGCTTCGTCCTCGAGCTCGTCCGCCAGCTGGTTGAACGATCCTGTATCTATCCCTGGACGGACGCTCGTCTTGTGCGGGCGCACGCGATAGCGTTTTGACGCCTTGTTCGCCCCTCCCGGAGCGAGCCCTCTTCGGAGCGCGTCATTGATCACCTGTTTGATGGGCTTGCGCTGCCGGTGCACCTCTTCTTCGATCAGCCGGACAACGTCCGGGTCTAGCGTCAAGGTGGTACGCATAGAGGCATCATGATGCCTTACCGCGGGGGCGTCAAGCGGGGGCCGCGGCGCGCCACCGGCCCACACCTGCCCTTTCGCGGCTGACCATTCCAAGACGGGCCGCGCCTGCGAGCACGGGTGAATCACGAAGAACCTGCGGCCCAGGGACGTGTTATGACGCCAATCAAGCCCATGACAGTCACTCCGCAGGCAGCCGCTGCGACCTTGCAACGCAGGAGCGCGCAGGCGCAGGCTCGAGAAAGTGAGCGCGCTACCAGCATCCGAGACGGCCTCGTGCAACTCGTGCGTTCGAGCCTTCCGGAAGGCGGGCGGGCATGGCTCATTGGTTCGCTCGCGTGGGGCGGGTTTGGTGAGCGCAGTGACGCCGATCTAGTGTTCGAGGGGGTACGAGATGCGCGCATCACCGAAATCGAGGTATTGGCCACCAAGACCTACGCCATCGAAGTCGATACACTGATCCTATCGGAGCTCCCCTTGTCCTTCCGAGAGCGGATCGAGCGGGACGGGCTGGCGCTGCATGCCTGTTGAGCCGAATCTGGTTCGCCTCACCCGCTTGCAAGCGGAGCTGCGAGCCGACCTCTCAGCCGTCGTCGCGCGAGCCAATGAAACGGCAAGCCTCGTCGCGCGGTGGCGGCAAGACGGTAGCCTTCCTCGTTCTGAGCTCATCGTCGTCGCCGTCAACCTCCATGCTTGGTACACTGCCGTCGAGTGTGCCTACGAAAGGGTGGCGCGGCTCTTGGATCAATCCATGCCTGTCGGCGCCGCGTGGCATGTCGAGCTGCTTTCGCAAATGCAAATCGAGATTGAAGGCCTCCGACCGAGGGTGATGCCCAGCGAGATCTGGCAACCGATGCAGGAGCTGCGCAAGTTCCGGCACTTCTTTCGCAACGCTTACGTTCTCGACCTCGACCCCGAGCGCGTGCGGCATCGCACGGAGGAGCTCTTGAGCGCAGACCCACTCGTCCAAGAAGGTTTGCGTCAACTGGACGCCTACATCGACGCCATTCGGGCCACGCTATTGGGAGATGACGGGCCTGCGAAGTGAAGGACGCGGCGGACGCGCCCAGCGAGCGCGCGCTGGTGCCCGCAACGCACTCGTGCCTACGAGCGCCGCAGCCCAGCTTGAAATTGCCCCGCTGCCCCCTCCGCCGCAACCACCCGCGCGATCAGCTCCCCGCGCGACGACACCCCCAGCTTGCGAAAGAGCGCCGCCATCTGGTTCGCCACCGTACGCGCCGACACCGCCCGGTGCGCCGCGATGTCCCGAGTCCGATCCCCGAGCAACAGGTGCCTGACCAGCAGTCGCTCGACCTGGGTCAGCTCGTGCAGCGCCAGCGCCGACAAGCTGGTCTGGAACAACAGGTACGTCGCCGGGTCACCCTGCTGCGAGAAGCTGCGACACGGAGAGCACAGCGTACGCCAGAGCAGCGGCAGCTGCACACTCGACGCGAGCCCTAGCTTGCGCACACAGCGCTCCGTCGCGCCACGCGCCGTCGCCGCAGCGATGGAAAGCTCCTCACCGATGCGCTTGCTGGGCTGACCCAGCGCGGCTCGCGCGGCCACCTGAAACTCGCGCGCCGTCAGCCGCTGCCGGGGGGCAGCCTCCGGCCCTTGCTGCACGACGACCCGGTGGTAGCCCAACGTGATCTCGCTGCCAAAACGCGACCAGCCCCGTGCCATCAGCAAGTCGATGAGAGACACCTCGCCGCCTCGCTCCTCGAACGAGTCCTGCCTGACGACCCCCTCCAGGAGCTCGGCAAACGTGATCGCTCCAGAGGCGTGGCTTTCGGCAAGCCCGCGCGAAGCCGCTTCCGCTATACGATAGAGACCGTGTGCCGTGGCCCGACGAGCGCACCGGCGATACACGCGCTTCCCAAGAAGAGGCTCCTTGCCAGTGCCACGCGCCCGATGTGGACCCTGCAAAGCGGCACTAGCGGCGAGTGATCGACCGGTAGGGGCGCGCGGTTTCCTGAAAAGTCGTCGAACCAGTATCGGGCTAGGGCGCCGCGACAAGCGCCCGCAACTCTTCTTCGACTGACGGAGAGTCGGCGCCGTTGGGCTTGTATCCGCCCAAGCCTATCCGCGGCTGGCCGTACGTGTAGTCCGCGTCCGTGGGGAGCGGGTCGTAGTCGCCCATCGCCACCGCGGGGTCGTGACAGCGGGCACAGCCGCCGTACATCGGGGACATCCTCATCTGCGGCCCGGGCACGCCTGCCGGATTCAAATTCTGGTTGATGGATGGTGAAGCCGACACCTTGACTCCGACGCCGCCGCGTAATACACTTGTAATACATGACTACGCGGACGGTCCGACTCGATGAGGAGAGCGAAAGCTTGCTCGAGGAGCTCCAGCGCACGACGGGTGAGTCGGTCTCCACCGTGCTCAAGCGGGGGCTCGTCGCGTTGCGAGACGCCACGCGAGAGCAGGTCTCGCATGAGCCTTATCGCATCTATGCGCAGCTGGATTTGGGCCCTGGTGGATACGCGCGCGCGCCAGCTCGCAATGCCAAGCAAAGTATCCGCGGGGTGCTTCAGCAAAGGCGCTCCCGCCGGTGATCCTGCTGGACACCGGGCCCCTCGTCGCATTGTTCGATCCGAAGGACGACGCTCACGCTGAGGCGGGTCAGATCTTGCGGAGCGTGCACGAGCCTCTCGTGACCACGGCGCCCGTGCTGACAGAAGCGTTCCATTTACTCGATCCGAGGAGCAGAGGAGCGGCCGCATTGCGCGAGTTTCTTCAGCGAGACGGGGCCGTGGTGTGGTTCTTCGAGCAAACCACCCTGAAAAGAGCGTTCGAGCTCATGGAGGCGTATTCAGACCACCCCATGGATTTCGCGGACGCCTCCTTGGTGGTGGCGGCAGAGCAGTTGCGAACGACGCGCGTCTTTACGCTCGATCGCAACGATTTTGCTACGTACCGAGCTCGGATTGGGCGCTCCCAGCGAGGCTTTAAGTTGGTCGCGCGCTAACGACTCTCTTTGTGGGGCGCGCTTCTCCGGAAGTACCGGGTCTGGTGCCGTTGCCGACGCTCGGACGACGACGACCAAGCTGCATCGGCGTGACGCCGCCAGGCGTGGCGGAGAGTATGTGGAACGGCTGTTTGGATACAAACCTCGCACCACGCAAGAAAAGCTGCGCGTCGCCGAGGCGCTGGAGGGGTTGCCCCACCTCGCCCAGGCGCTCGAAGCGGGCGCTCTGAGCTGGTGCGCCGACGCCCGCGGAACTCCCGTCTCTCGGACGCGTGACGAGGCCTTCGCTCTCGCACGTCGTCTGCAGCAAGAACTAAATGCTCAGCCGGAAACTTTCGAAAGGCGAGTTCGGGAACAATCTGAGCACCTGGATGCCGAACGCGGGGGAGACATTGGCACTTGGACGACGCTCGAGCCGAGTGACCTGTGGCGCGAACTGGCGGTACTGGGCGAGCTTGATGTGGGCGAGGTGTCCGAGGCATTCGAAGGGCTTTTCGGCGTCCAAATTCTTCAGCGAACGGCGGATCGCGCTCGGGAAACGTACGCGGCAGAGTTCCTACGACTGCCATTCAAGCCGGGGATGCCTGACGAGGACCAGTATTCGCAGCACCGCGTGTTTGAGCGCGCGCTGCGGCTTGCCACGACGGTCGCCGCGGAACCTGAGCGGTTCTCTAGCTACCACGATGAATACTGCTGTAGCGCGGTCGAACACGTCACCGAAGGGCGAGGCTGGGCGCCTCTCGAAATCGCTCTGAGCAAGCTGAAGCCGGGTGAGGTGAGCGCGGCGCCCGTTCTAGGGGAGGCATGGCAATTCTTGGTACTGAGGCGCCTCGAGGATGTGGCAACGCCAACCCATGTTGCCTTTGAGCTCCCCGAACCTGCTCGCCCCGATGTTGACTATTTCATGGCAACCGATGTCCAGTTGGTAACGCGCGTGTTTGAACGAGTCAGGGACAACGTTGCCGCAGAGCTGGCTCTACCTGAGAAAGTAGGCGAGGAAGTGCGCCACCAGCTCGCTGCGATGGAACGCGCTGGACAAGAGCCGCCGGAAGCCCGGATCAAGATGCTGAATGAAGTCAGCGACCGTCTTCGCCAGCTGCTCGGAGCGGCGAAGTACTCGGATCTCGTTCGCTCCGTGGATCACCAACTCGAGCTCTTGCTGCTCGCGCCCGATCAGTGAGGCCCTCCGGCACGCGCCGCCGTTCACCAGCGGCGGCGCGCAGGCGAGGATAGGCTACTGCACGAACAATCCCTCGACGGGCCGCGCGAAGAGCGGGTCCGTGATGTCGAGCTCGGGCGTGGTGGCGGCGCGGTTGTCGTGGCAGCGGGCGCAGCCGCCGTAGTAGGGCTCGGTGGCGATCATCTGAGGGCTGATGAGCCTGCCGTCGGCGGTGGTGTAGCGGAGCTTGGCCACGTAGGGTTTGGCCAGCTCGGTGGCGAGGCCGTCGAAGTAGAAGTTGCCTGCCCGATTGGTGGTGGTAGCGAAGAGCTTGCCGTCTGCGCCGGTGATTTCTACCTCGACGCCTTCGAGGCCGAAGCAGTCGTTGTCGAGCTGGCTGGTGTTGTCGGCGGTGGCGTAGATGGTGCCCGCGGCGATGAGCGGGGGGCCGTCATTGTCGAGGTGGCAGCCCACGCAGTCGGTGCCCGGGGACATCTCGACGTCACGGGTGTTGCCGCCGGTCCAGCGGCGCCCGGAGACGCAGACGTCACGGCTGACGGGTTCGCTGACGTCGCCGCAGGCGGATGCGGCGATGGGGAAGACAAGAGCGACCGACCGCCAAAGGAACCGTGGACGAAGTGAGCTCATGACTGACCACGCGCACGCGCGGTCAGGGCGCAGCCACGAAGGCCCTCAGCTCCTGCTCAACGCTGGGTGAATCTGGAGCGGGTTTGTAACCGTTCAGCCCGATGCGAGGCTGGCCATTTGCATAATCGGCGTCCGCTGGAGTGAGTTGGAACTCCTGGGCGGGTGGCACGTCTGGACTGTGGCAGTGCGCACAACCTCCGTATTGGGGCGAGGTCTGCATTGGCGTGACCTGAGGATTGCCATCCCCGTTTGTCCACTCGATACGGGCCGTGAACGGCTTTGCGAAATCGTCTGGATTCCCCTCGACATAGAAGTTTCCGGCACGATTGGTAGCAACTTGAAAGATCTGACCATCGTTATCCTCGATGGTTACGTTGTACCCCTCGATGCCGAAGCAATCCTCTCCGGACTGGGCTTCAAAAACATCCGGAGGACGTAGAACGTACGCATAAAGCGTCCCGCCGATCGCCAGCGGCGGCCCGTCATTCTCGATGTGGCAGCCAACGCAGTCGCGACCCGGAAACATCTCTGGGCTGCCGCGTTTGTCGCCGATCCAGCGCTTCCCCGAGTAGCAAACGTCTTTCGAGACTTCTTCGACGGTTTCGTCGTTGCAGGCAAAAGCGACGAGCGAACCGCTCAACATGAGAGCAACCAACCAACGCGGCATGCGCGTAGATTGTTCGAAGGATTCGCGGAGCGCAACTGCGAGCCCGCTGCGTGGAGCGGACAGGCCAGATGGCCGAGATTCGCGCCATGTGGTGGAGCCATTTGACGGTTTCGGCCCGATAAGCCAAAACGCAGCCGATGGAAAATCGTGGGCCAGAGGCTTTCGGTAGCTCGGAGAGTCGCGAGTGAACGCTGCGCTCCGCACGTTTGTGTTTATGGTTGGCCTGCTGGGCGTCAGCTTCACCTCGAGCAACGCCCACGCCTATGCGTGGATGATCCGGCACGGCTTCTCCGAATGCGGGAGCTGCCACGTGGATCCGATGGGCGGCGAAACGCTGACCGGCATGGGTCGGGTCATGGGGCAGACGCTGATGTCGAGCGACTACGGCGGCAAGTCGCCGAGCGATGCCGCGATGTTCCTGTACGGGATCCAAGAGCCAGACAACGTGCGGCTCGGCGGCAGCGTCCGTGTGCTCGGCATCTACGACTTCGACACGAATAATCCCCGGCTCTTCCCGATGCAGACCGACTTCTACGGTGCGGGGTTTTGGGGGAATTTCATCATCGCCGCCAGCGTCGGCGTGTCGCGTGCTTCGAACCGGTACGAGCACTCGAGCAAAGCGCGGCTGTTCGGCAACATCGAGGATGAAGGGTTTATCGCGGTCTCACGCAACCACTGGCTCGGCTATCGTTTGACGGATGAGCTGATGCTGCGCGGCGGGCGGCTGAACTTGCCGTTTGGGATTCGCACGCCGGATCATACGATGTGGGTGCGCGCGGAGACGCTCACGGATCGGGAATCTGACCAGCAACATGGTGTCTCGCTTGCCTACTCCAGCGAACGCTTTCGCGGGGAGCTGCTGGGCTCGGCGGGCAACTTTCAACTGGCACAGCAGTTTCGGGCGTACGGGTACAGCGGCTCGCTCGAGTATTCGGTCGACCCTGATCTTGCCCTGGGAGTGAGCAGCATGCTGCTGTACTCCCAGAAGGAGCCGCTCACGGTCCGCGACAACATCACCACGTATCAGCGGGCGGTCTTGCGCCACGCTCATGGGCTGACGGCGCGCTTCGTCCCCTTCCAAGCGCTCGTGTTGCTCGCGGAGGCCGACATGGTGAAGAAAACAGGCGCTGGCATCGGCTACGTCGGCATGTTGACGAACGATTTCGAACCGCTTCGAGGGCTGCACTTCGCGCTCACCGGGGAGGTTTTGAATCGAGGCAAGCCGAACCCGGAAGACTTGGGGGAAACGGCTCGTGAGGTGGAGGGCCCTGGGCGCGGCGAAACACGCCTCGGCCTGTGGGGTACCATCAACTGGTTCTTGCTGCCTCACCTCGACCTGCGGATCGATCTCGTTACCCGGCAGCGCCGCGCGACGATGTTGCAGACGCAGCTGCACTTTTATCTCTGAGTGAGCGCTTGGAGCGTCCTGGCCTTCGCGGCGCCCAAGGTTGACTTAGTCCACGACTTAGTCCAAGCTATCTGACTGTGAATGAGGTCAACGTCCATGACGCCAAGACGCATTTCTCCAAGCTTCTCCGGCGAGTAGAGAACGGCGAGGAGGTCGTCATCGCCCGGGGCGGCAAACCGATTGCGCGTCTGGTCCCGTATCAGACGGTACGGCAGCGCCAGTTCGGCTCCGACCAGGGTCGGTTCCGAGTCCCGACGGATTTCGACGCGCCATTGCCCGACGGCGTGCTCGATCTCTTCGAATGAAGCGCCTCCTGCTCGATACCCATTGTTGGCTCTGGCTTCAGGCAGAGCCCGAGCGGTTCGCGCCGGAGGTGTTGCGCGAGCTGGGCGATCCATCAGTTGTGCTCTTGCTGTCGGCGGCCAGCGCTTGGGAGATCGCCATAAAGTACGCTCTCGGTAAACTGCCGCTGCCGGAGCCACCGGCAAGCTACGTTCCGTCACGACTCGAGCGCAGTGGGACGACCGAGCTTTCCATCTCGCATACACACGCGCTGCGTGTCGCGAGCTTGCCAACGCATCATCGCGATCCTTTCGACCGCTTGCTGGTGGCGCAGGCTCAGATCGAGGGGCTCGCCATATTGAGCGCCGATCCGCTGCTCGGTTCCTACGACGTCGAGCTCCGAAGGCCGACTTGATCTCGGTGCCTGCGTCGTCTGTCATACGAGGCGCTGGTCGAGGCGATAGAAGCTGTCGCGTGCCACCAAATGAGCGTCAGCGAGGGTAGGGCGAATCCTTAGATTCAACGGACTGCGATGCGGGCGTCAAGCATGACCGTGCTCGCAAGTGCGGCGCCTCGGTGTACGTGGGTCAGCTCCAGCGCGGATCTCGGGTAATATTCACCGGTGGCTCACGGGGCTGTGCCTCTCCGCGCCGGCGCGGAGGTCGTCACCGGCGGCTCTCGGCGCTTTTTTCGTTCCATGAAGAGTCGACCGAAGTCGTGCTCGGCCGCTAGGTCATTGTGCGCGTGACAACGCAGCATGACATTGTCGTGACGGCTTGGGGAGCTCGACGCCGAAGTGACGGGAAGTGGCGACTCGAAAGGTGGCGACTCGAAAGGTGGCGACTCCGAGGGTGTCGGTGCTGTCAGTTCCGCGCGTGCGTTCTCCGAGAGCCTGGGGCCTGGGCGCGCCCCGGTATCGCTCGAGCCATACTTGCGACGGGTCAGCGTTTCCACGAGCGCCTCCATGGCAAGTCGCTGGACCGCCGCGAGGTCTCGGTCGGGGATTTGGTGTTCGAGCAGGTCACGGGCTTGCTCGAGCAGATCCACATAGGTTTGATCCGCCGTGAACTGCACCTTGTAACGCATCGAAGCGAGCCGCGCCGGGGCTGAGGCCACGTCCGGATCGGGGGCCGTCGGGAGCGCGGTCGCGTCGCTGACGTCTGGATCAGGCAGCGCTAGCGCGGAGGCAGCTTCAACGCTTCGCGAATCGGCGCCTTCTCCTGCGGCGCCTTCTCTCGTGGCCGGGGCCTCCAGCCAGCGGGGCGGAGCGCGATGCGCTCCGGTGGGTTCATTGCCGGGTGTGAGGTGCCTCACGTAGCCTGCAACACCATGGACCATCGAGCTATACGTGCTGGGCGCCGGACGCCGGAAATTATCGTCTGCGGGCCCGAGCGGTTCGATGATGTTTGGCACATCGGCGCGGGGGGCGATCTGGGCCACCAGCTTCTCGAGCTCGCGCTTGGTTCGATAGCGCGCTCGGGCGAGCAGCTCCACGTGGTTCTCCTGCGTCAGGTGTGGCGCGAGCAACACGATGCCCGTGAGATGAATGGCTGCTTCGGCCAGCATCTCGAACAAAACCGGGAACTGGCGCGCGACCCGAGCGGCCCGGCAGCGCCGCTGGGCTACATCCTCCGAGAGCCTGAGCTCGTACACGCAATAGCTCACTAGCGTGGCGCAGGCCCACTGGCGATAGGCGCCTCGCGCGTCGATCTCTGCCAGGTGGGCCAACACGAGCGCCGTGATTTCGTTTTCGCTGCCGACGCAGCGCTTGAGATTGACCAGCAAGGCCTCGTCGCTGAGCGCGCCGAGTCGATACTTTGCTTGCATGATCGCAGCATACACCCGAGTTTTTACCGTCTCTGAGCGCGACGCCGCGCGCTTTGGCGACATCAAATTCATTTCAACCCCACCCGACCATGCACGGCTCGGCACGGGACGCCTGGGGCGAACGGCAGCGCTTTTTTCGCCTAGTATAGGCGTCGTCGCCTGCTGCTACGAGAAACGCGTCAAGCATCAATCACTGGTGCTCGCGTTTTTTTGACTGCTTCGCTCGCGCCTCTCGTTGGCTTCTGGCGCGCCGTCGTGCCCGCCGCCGCTGTGGTGTGGTCTTTCGCCAAATTCGTCGAGCGCGAAGCAATGTTGGCCCGCGTCCCACAACGCAGGAGATGCGTGAGCGTCCCGGTTATGCCCGATGACGACCCGGCACGAACTTCCGGCCTCAGGTCACTAGTTACGCCGCGCACATAGCTCGGAAGCTATATTCCAAAGTGGAAGGCCTTCGCGGGTATCCCCAGGCCATGGCCAGCGGCGACCCCTGCAGGTCGACATCAACGCCTTAGCGTTTGCGCCCCTCCCAGGGCGCGCGATCGAAGTGTCACGTGGCTCCGATGCTGATGGAGCGGCTCGTGCCGGCGCTCAGGGGGTCGCCCGTGAGGTGGACTTTGACGTCGCGCAGGGGGAGGCGCTGTTCTGTGCCGTTCTGTTCGAGGACGAGGGAGTCGCTCGGGGCGTGGAGGACGAAGCGGACCTGGAGGGGGCCGTAGCCGGCGCTCTCGGCGCGGGCCGTGATGTGGACTTTGCTGCCGCGGGCTGCAGCCTGGAAGAGGATGCGTGATTCTTTGCCGCGGGCGTAGACGCGGCTGTGGCCGTCGTCGAAGGTGTAGTCGAGGGCCGCGCTCGTGCCGGGTGGACAGAAGACGTGGAGCTCGATGTCGGAGAGGTCGTTCTGGTTGCTCGTGCGCTCACCGACCTGCATGGGGATGAGGCTGCCGGCGCGGACGTAGAGTGGGGTCTCGCCGGTGGCGCAGCGGACGCTGAGCTTTTTATTGCCGCGGCGCCAGGCGCCGTTGCGTGCGTCGAACCAAGCGGGAGGGGGCAACACCAGGCGGCGGTCGTGCACCTCCGGCAAGACAATGGGCGCTTGCAGCAAGGCAGGCCCAACCAGGAATTGATCGCTCACTTCACCCAGGGGCAGCGTGGGCGTATCGGCGAAGTCGTAGAAGAGCGGGCGCAGGATCGCAGCGCCGCTGCGCTCTTGCTCGACGAAGAGTTGGTAGAGGTACGGCAGGAGCTTGTAACGGAGCCGGATGTAGCGGCGGATGATCTGTGAGCTCTTGCCGAAGGTCCACGGCTCCTGAAAGCGCACGCCCTGCTGGGAGTGGTTGCGCAGGAAGGGGAAGAGGAAGCAGAGCTTGTACCAGGCGACGGCGAGCTCGGGGTCGGCGTCGTCGCCGAAGCCGGGCACGTCGGGGCCGTTGAACGGCATGCCACCATTTTCGCACGCGCGGCAGGGAGAAGTCGGGGAACACGGTCTTGCCGGGCCACACGTAACCGATGTAGGGCTTGCCCTCGGGGTTGAGGCAGAAGGCTCGGCGCCGGCGGCCATCGTCATAGACCGAGTAGCCCGGGTCGACCTTGACGCCGGGATCGAGGATCGGCACCACGTGGAAGCCGCGCTCGCGCAGGCGCGCGAGGCCCTGGGTGACGTCGGGCCAGTGCTCTTCATTCACGGTGAAGACGCGAAAGCCCTGCATGTAGTCGATGTCCAACCAGAGGCCGTCGTTGGGGATGGCGTGGCGTTCAAATTGATCGGCGAGCTCATCGAGCTCCGCCTGGCTCTTGTAACCCCAGCGGCACTGTTGGTGGCCGAGGGCCCAGGCGGAGGCCGCGGGGTGACGCCGACCAGGCGCTGCAACTTCTCCGTCAGCTCGGGCAGGCTCGGGCCCACGATGATGAAGAGCTCCGGTTGACCGTCAGGCGCGCCGAACCAGAGCCGGCGATCCGCGGCCTGCGCCCGTGCGGGCGGAGTGCGCAGAAAGGCAGCGCCCGGGTTATTCAGCAACAGGCCGACGTAGCAATTGACTTGCTTGATGATCACCCACGGCACGTTGGCGTACATCGGGTCGGTCGCGCCGTGGCGCACCTGGGACATTGGAAAATCCGCCCAGACGTCCGTGTTCCAGAACTTGGTGCGCAGCCCTGAGCGCTCAAAGCCGACGCCCTTTTCCCCCATGCCGTAGTACTGGGCGTCGCTCGGCACTTCGAAGTGGAAGAGCCACGCGGGGCCGCAGACGCCAAAGGCCTCGCCGGCGACGGAGCGCAGCAGGCACGCGCCGTCCGCGCCCTGGAGCTCGAGCTCGGCGCGAGTGCCCAGGCTCACGCGCGAGCGGCTCGGCGGGTCACCCGCGGGCACATCGAACACGACCTGGCTATGCTGATGCGTCCACAACGTGCTCTCGACCCGCACTCGGAATACATCGTCACCCTGGTCGTGCAGGGCGAGCCCGAGAGTATGCCGACCGACGCTGAGGCGGCCGCGTGCCGCGTCGTAGCCAGTGGGGAAGCTGCAGTTAATGGGTCGTGGATCTTGTGGAAGTACATGTCCGGACAGCGCCGAGCGTCAGGCTGGGCTGGCTGCTTTCGCCCCCGGGCGCGCCGTTTCTAGGCAACGCGTGATCGCGGAAGCTAGCTCGGCTTGGCGAAACGGCTTCTGCAGAAACACGATGCCGTCACCTTCAACGATGCCTTCGAGCAGGTGTTGTTCGGTGTAACCGGAGACGAAGACGGTCGGCAGCACGATGCCGTCGTCGCACAGAGCGCGGTGGACCTCTATGCCTGTGGGGTGGGGCATCATCACGTCCAGGACCAAGAGGTCGTAGCCGCTGGCGTGGACACGGAGGTGGCTGAGGGCCTTTTCACCGCTGCGCAGCGCCTGGACATTGTGGCCGAGCTGGCGCATCAGCTGCGCGGCGGTGCGACACACCCCCGGCTCGTCGTCGAGCAAGAGCACTCGACAGCTACCGCTCGGGCGCGAAAGCGGCGCCAGCGCCCCGACCTCCGACCTGCGCGAGGCGATGAGCGGCAAGAGTAAACTGCAGCAGGTGCCCTGCCCCGGTCGGCTCTCGAGCAGAACGGCCCCGCCGTGCTCTCGAATGGCCGCCAGTACTACAGAGAGCCCGAGCCCCGTGCCGCGCCCCGGATCTTTCGTGGTAAAAAACGGGTCGAAGGCGTGCTCCAGCGTCTGCTCGTCCATGCCCGTGCCTGTGTCGCGCACGTCGAGCCTCACGTAGCTGCCCGGCTTGCACTCGGAGAGCTCGGCCTTGCAGGCTTCGGCGTCGAGCTCGACGCGCTGGCTAGCGATCTTGAGCAGGCCGCCGCCCGGCATGGCGTCGCGCGCGTTCAGGCAGATGTTGAGTAGCGCGTTCTGTAGCTGCGTGGAGTCGGCGTCCACGAGACACGCTCCGGCCATCAGCGAGAGCTGCAGGGTGATGCGTCGATCGATCGTATGCGCCAGGAACTCGCGCACCGCGCCGAGCACTTCGTG
Source organism: Deltaproteobacteria bacterium (assembly GCA_043747815.1). Classification (GTDB taxonomy): domain Bacteria; phylum Myxococcota_A; class Polyangia; order Polyangiales; family Polyangiaceae; genus SZUA-265. The sequence goes on along the minus strand of JAYTOL010000144.1, from coordinate 70,552 downwards.
CAGGTCCACCGGCTTCATCGCGGACCGGCCCTTGCGCGAGAGGGCCAGGAGCTTTTGCGTGAGCTCTGCCGCGCGATGGCTGCTGTCGAGGATCAGCTTGACGTGCGCTGCGCACGGGTCCTCGGGAACCAACGTATCTGACATGACCTCTGCGGCGGCGCTGATCACCATCAGCATGTTGTTGAAATCATGCGCCACGCCGCCGGCGAGCTGCCCGATCGCCTTCATGCGCTCGCTCTGCTGCAGCTGCGCCTGGCTCTCCAAGAGCTCGTGCTTGGCTGCCTGAGCACGCAGCGCGGATTGCAAGAAAGCGAGCGCGAGCGCGGCCACCGCCTGGTCCTCTTCGGTGAAGCGCGCTGGGCGCTGAAAGACGAGGAGATCGGGCGGGGACTTACCCATGCCCAGCGGGACAATCAAACCGAAACGCTTACCATTCGAGAGAGGCTGCGCCTGGTACATCGACACCTTGCCCGAGCGCCTGGACTCCTCTACAGAGGGCCCGGCCGCGGGGTCCAGCTCGGGGCACAGCCCGCCCTTCCAGCGCTCGTACGCGCCCGTACCGAGCGCAGTCGCCAGCGCCGCGCCGAAGGCTTCGATGCAGGCCTCCGCGGTCGTGGCGGCCGCCACGCGCTCGGTCAGGTTCAACAGGGACGAGGCGGTCACTCGCAGAAGAGCTCCACGGGAATGCAGGTTTGCCCCTCGGAGCAATCGGACGAATCTCTGCATGAGATGACGCCCTCGACGTCGATCGCCAGCGCCAACTCTGAGAGGACTAACATCTCGACGCAGCCGGGCTCAATCGCGAGGGACGTCGCGGAGCGGCGGGTCAACGTCAGCGTCGGATCAGTGGTCGTGCCCTCGGCGATCAAGCCATCGATCAAAGCTGCGGGGATCTCGGCGGCGCCAGTATCGGGAAAGTCGCAATCTATCTGGGCGCCGTTCGAGCCGTGAAAGTTGATGTTGAGGCTCGCGTGAACCCAGGCAGGGCCCTCGGTTTCTGGGGCCAGCCAGCTGATGACGGACGGTTGCCCATGCGCCACGCGGACGGGCTCCGGACCGACCTCGAGCAGGGAAACCCCCCAGCCCCGCAACTCGAACGGCGCGTAGTCCCCACCGCTGGTGATGATGCGCAGATCGGCGCCCGGTTCGTAACCCGGGTGCGGCAAGCCCGGCGGGTTGGAGTAGGTTTTGGTCGCCTTTGGGGACATCTCGAGCGGTATGACGAGCCCACGCACGGTCACCGTCCCTAGATCGTGGGTCCGCGGCTCCGCCACGCACTGGTTGTTTTCTGCGCACAACGGCGCCGAGCCCGGGCACGCCTGATCGCACAGCGGGTTCTCGCTCTTCACCAGACGGCAGGCGCCGACCCGTGCCACCTCTACCTTGGCTTTGGCGGGGGAGACTCCATCCAGAACGCTCCCGCCGACGCTCGTGTAGTCACTCGCCAAGGCGATCTTGAACTCTCCAACAGCCTCGCCCGGAGGACACGGCTCATAAGGCAATTCGCTCGCGGCGCCCCCCTGCCCACTCCCACCCGCCTGTGCAGGCCCTTCTTCCTCGCCACCGCACCCGAAGGCGCAGGCCAGCGTTGCCCCGCTCAGAGCGAGCGTCAAAAAAAACGGCCGAGCCACGATGGAGATATATCCACCGCAGCCCAGCCGTATGCAAGCCCTCCCGAGGAGCCCCACGACGGAGCCGGCTCGGCGACGCCGCCAGGTTGTTCACTCCCTAGTGGCGAACGCCGCCCTGGGCTACATCTCGCTCAGGGCATGTCAGCGTTGGGAGCCCCGCCGGCACCTGCAGCGCCAGCGGCTCCCGCTGAGCCAGCGGTACTCGCTGACCCGGCGATGCCGATATCGAACGAGCTGCCCCCGCTGCCCATGGCCGAGCCTGCTACGCCGCTCACGGGGATCGGACCGCCGTAGTAGTAGTCATACGCTGGCGGCAAGCTGGCGGAGCCCACGGGAGGGGCGGAAAGCCCGTCCACGGTGTGGGCGTAGATCGCCCGCGTGCTGATGCCGTACACGTATTCATCCCGGAACACACCGCGGCGCATCTGCTCGGAGCCACGGCATTGAGACAAGAGGTATTCGGCATAGCCGGGCGAGGCGTCGATCTCCGCCTGCAAATAACTGCCCAGCGCGTCCGGGCCGTACCCGAGCAAGATCACGCACTCTTCGAGCGTGATCTCCGGAGCGTCCGGGCTGATGCCTCCGCGGCGCGTGAAGCCGGCAGCGACATCGACGTCGAACACCTCGAGCGTGCTCGTGCTCTGCGAGTAGTCGGGCGTGTAGGCCTGCAGCGGGAACGCGAGCCGACCTGCGTCGGGATGGAAGGTGATGGCGCGGTGATCGACGTTCGCGTCGGAGTACCCCTGGCCGTCATACACGTACTTGTGCGCGAGCGCCGGCGAGGTGGGGTCGCTGACATCGAAGATCGACAGCGCAAGACCCTGAGCACGGCCCTCCGCCGTGGCGTCCCGACCGATGGCAAACAGATGAGTAGCGTCTAAGGGAAAGAGGAAATTGCTGAAGCCCGGGATCGTTAGCTCGCCCACGACCTCGGGGTTGCCCGGGTCGCTCAGGTCGACGACGAACAAGGGATCAGTCTGCCGGAACGTGACCACATACCCCAGGTCGCCGATGAAGCGCGTGGCGAAGATTTGCTCGTTTTGGCCGAAGACCTCGGTTTGGCCCCAGACATCGAGCCAACCGCCGGACGTGGCCAGCGTCAGGACCCGGTTCTTCGGGCCTGTCTGCTCGCCGCCCGCCCCGCTAAAACGGTTCTGAGTGGTCGAGACGCGAATCGTGCCCTCGTGCTCATCGAGCGAGAACTGGCTCTGAATGTAGCCCGGCAAGGACCCCGACGCCGTGTACACGGTGTCGTCCCCGGCGAGATCGAAGCGGTGCAAGGTGGTCGACTCCGAGTAGCCGTTCTCGAAAGAGCCGTAGTCCGTCTGCGCCAAGAGCACGACGTTGTCGTTGGCGTAGACGCGTTCCGCTCGAGCCAGCACGGTCGCGCCCCCGAGCTTCGCCTCGCCGTCGTCCGTGTCCAGATTGAGCGCGAACACCTGGGTCACGCCAGTTTGGGAGAGATCGACGTCAGGCTGGTAGAAATCGCCGCAGCTCGGCGCTTGCTCGACCACTTCGCCGTCTACCAGGCCGTATTGACGAGGTAGCCAATCCCCAAGCTCTGTCTGCGTCACTGCCCAGATCGTGCGCGAGAGCCAGGCGTCCACCTGAGCATCGATGTCGATTTGCCGATAGGGCTCACCGAAGGGCGTAAAATACTCGATGTAGGCGCCGTCCAGAGGGGGCACCTTGTAACCGGCTTGAACGATCGTACGAACCACGGCGTCATGACGCCGCGCCGAGACGTAGCTCCCCTCCAGGTACGCCTCCCGCAACACTTCCGGCGTCTCGCCGTCGACGTCCAGCACGGTCACTTTGGTGTAGCCCGGCGAGGAGTAATAATAGGGATAGTATCGAGAATACCCTGCGTTCGGGTCGGGTTGGCTCAAATCCCGGTAGACGCTGGAATAGACCACCGCCTTGCCGTCCCGCACGAACATCTCGAGGGGCTGCCCCTCCACGCTGACACTGGCCACGGTTTCGGTGGCGTCGGCAGGCCAGGCGCGGACCTTGACCAGGTTGTTGCCCTGGATCACATACAGGAAGTCGCCGTCTGACTTGACCACGTCGGCTTCGTCCACGTCGCGCACCTGGACTGTCGTGTCGGAGAAGCCAGTGTCGGAGAAGCCCGACCCGCCCTCGGCAACTGGGGTCGCGGGGCCAGCAGTGGGGCTCGGCGCTTGACCACCGGAGAGCAGAGGGTTATCGGCGAGTGTCTCGGGCGCCGCTGGCGGGGACGGTTGGATCATCCCCGGCGTGTCGATCACTACACCCGGCTCGCCGTAGTAATCTGGAGGAGGCTGGCGCAGCTCTTCTGCGCGCTCGATCAGCCGCGCGACGGTGTTGTCCTGGATCGTGGCCAGGACCTCTTCGCAGCTCTTAGCGCGAGTCAGAGCCGATGCGTTCGTGCCGTAGTGAGCGATCGGCGGTGTTTCACCGATGACCGGTGGGGGCTCTTCCACAGCCGGGGAGCCGCAGCCGAGCCACAATGCCCAGACTGACGTGAGCAGGGCGGAGCCGCCGAGCGCCTGATAACGAATGGATCGGATCATGATTAACTCCCCTTCGGGTTCTCGATGTCGAGGCGTACCGCGCCGCGCGGGCCCCGAGCGCCAGCGTTTCAAGCAAGTGTCGTGCCCCGGTCGGAAATGGGCCCGATGGGCGCCTATTCGCCTGCCCATCGCGCTATTGGTGAAGCTCGACAGCTCAGCAGGCCGCCTGTGCCACGGGAGCAGAGTGTGCCAGCCCGGGCGGGCGTGTCGCGGTGGGGGGCCGCTCGCGTGTGTCAGCGATTGCCGAAGGGGCGCGCCTGTTTCACGAACAGCTGCGGTACCTCGCCGGCTTCCCCATCGAACTTGAACTCCACGTCCATCGCCCACCACTGATTGTCGCTGCCGAGCTCGGCGGCATACGCGGGCTGGAAATGACGGCGGATCGCATCGAGCGCGACCCCGAGCTCTTGCACCTGCGCGCGGGTCAAGACCCGCTCGCCCGGCGGGAGCAGGCTCGACTGGGCCAGATAGCTGACGGGACGGCTCTGCAGGTCGAAGTAGTAGAGGAACTCCTCGGTCGTGGTGTTGGGCGGCGGCTGCACCACCGAGAGCTCACCGAGCTGCACGTTGACGTAGAAGGCGGGGTCGAGCCCGCTGCGATCAAAGGGATTGTTGCTCAGCGCCACGCCGTTTGCCTCCTCGTCTGGGAAGGAGCGATGGACCAAGAGGGCCATGCCGACCCGCAGGTGGTCGATGCTGCGAAAGCTCCTTTCCTCAAAGGCGCGGAAGAACCAGACGCTGGCCCAGACACGCCGCACGGCGTCCAGGATGGGGCGCTCGGGATCGTTCGGGTCACCGCTGTGTGAAGTGTACAGACCCGCGCCAGTAAACCCGTCCAAATCTTCGGCGTTGGTGCTGGAGCGGAAGCGCATGCGCACGCCCGGGTAGTCCTGGGCGAGCTTGGCAGTGAGCAGGGCCACAAAGTCGGCATTGACCGTGCCCAGGACCATGTCGTCGCGCAGCGACGCCAGCGCGGCGTCACGGGTGGCCGCATCGCCGGTGAACGCGGGATCGGCCAATAGCGCCTGCACACGCTGGTCGAAGCCATTTTCGCGCATGAATTGCAGGTAGTAGTAGACCGGGATGGCGAAGCCAAGGGGCGCGTTGGCCTCGGGGATGTGGAACAGCGCGCCGTAGTTTGCGGCCTTGCCGCCAAACGCGCGCGTGCCCTCCTTGATGCTGGCGAGCATGTCTTCGGGGGCGACGTCCGCCGGAACGATCTCGGAGACATCCCGCAGATCCGTCACGCTCTCGTTCAACCCCGGCACTTGAACGCCGCTGGGCTTGTGCTCCTCCCACCAGGTGTCTGCCTGCGCCTGTTCGACGGCTGTGATTTCGTAGTCCGAGGCGTTCACGCGGAGGCGCACCCATTGCCCCTCGAGGCTGCGGAGCTCGAGGTTCGCCATGGCGCCCTTCAGGGCCATGTTCGGCGTGCCTCGATTCTGAGACAGGACGTTGATGTGCGAGAGCGGAGTCTGGAATTCGGCGGTGATGATGCCCTGCGTGACCGAGATGTCATTGGGCACCCGATCCAGCACCACGATGTCCCTGAACGTCACGTAGCTGGTCTCTAGCTCCGCGGCGGTGACGAAGCGTAGCCGCCCCACGCTTTCGGCGACGTTGAGGGCCTGATAGTCGATCCCCTGGAACAGCTCGTCGGTCGAGAGCTGCGGCACGCTGCGCGGCAGCGCTGCCGCCACCGACTCGACATCGAGCGAAGTCGGGTGAAAATAGAGCTCCTCCCCGACATACGTGTTTTTGGCGACGCGCTCAAACGCAGCTTGGATCATGCTGGCGTCCGCCGTGTCGTACGGGGAAATCTCGTAGGCCCACTTATTGGGCCCCTCGTAGTGCGTCAGCGCTCCGAGCAAGAAGCGGCGATCGGGTAAGTAGTACTCCGTCTCGTTGAACTGTGCGAGGCTCGGGACCCGCGGCAGCCCTTGAGCCACGGAGCGGTGCTCGGAGAGGAACTGCCAGTGAATGGGATACCTCCCGCTGTGCTGAAAATTGAGCGCAAAGTCGGCCTCGCGATCGACCGACGTCTTGATGGACCTCGCTCCAGGGATGCTGGCGGCGATGGGCTCTGACGCCAAAGCAGAGAAGTCCCCTTCACAGCCGATCTGAGGGACGGAATCGGGGGACGAGTCTGGCGCGATGCTGCACGCCCAAGGCGTGCGGCTCGAACCCGAGCAGCCGCTGACCGAAGCCAGCGCTAGGAGCGCCGCGAGCGCCCCGGCGGCTCGGAGCCCCCCGGGCGCGTTGACGCGGCGCGAAGCCGCGCCGGATCCATACAGAAGTGACGGTGACATGGCTGAACCCCGAAGAGATAAGAGTGTACGAAGCAACCCGAGAGCTCATGAACCCGCAAGCCCCCGCGCGCAATCAACAGCAGAGTGTACCCGCATTCGCGCCATTGATGCGGGACAAACCCTCTGAGCACCCGTGCGTCACCACTGTAATCTTGGCAAGGAGCCGGGCCGCCAACTAGCCAACGGCCCTTGCCGGCGATAAGGTCAAGGGGCTGCCCTCCAGTCGTTCGCCTCCCCGTCACCATGCCCCGCTCAGTTTTTCGGCGCTTCTATCGGGCGCGGCCGCTCTACAGCCTGGTGATGTGCCTGCCGGGGATCTTGCTCGTCGCCTGGTACGCCTGGAGCGCCTTCGCGCAGGTGGATCGCTACCGCCACGCAGTGCGCGAGAAGGGGCACATCGCGCTCGAGACCCTGCATATCGCGCTGCACGACCAGCTCGAGGCTGACATCCGCCGCATGTTGATGCCGCCGCCCCCCGACCCGTCTTCACTGTACACCTACCGGCTGCGGGTCACCCGTCACGACTGGGACACCCTGATCGATAGCGCGGAGCGAAAGAATGCCCGACCCTACGTCGAGGCGAAGGTGGAGCACGACGGGAGGATGCTGGACGCCGAAGTGCGGCTACGCGGCAGCCGGCATTGGCACATAGGTGGCGCCCAAAAGTCGCTCAAGGTCAAGCTGGATAAAGGCGAGCTCATCCAGGGCCACCGCATCTTCAACCTGATCAACGACCCGACCTCGATGCTGGTGGGTGAGCAGCTGATCTTGGACCTGGCCAAGGAGAGCGAGATCCTGACGCCCGTCTCGAGCTTCGTGCGCGTCAAGATCAACTCCAGGGACTTTGGCGTCTATCACTACGAGACCGCCGCGGACGAGAGCCTGCTGCGTTCAGTCCGGCGCATGCCGGGCAGCATCTACACGAGCGAGCTGCCGGGCTCGGCCGCGACCGAGGACTTGTGGTCAAAAGGCCAGTTCTGGACCAAGGTCTCGAGCCGCACCGACTCCGAGGCAGACAAGACGGACTTCTCCGATCTGGAGCGCTTTCTGCGCCAGGTCAGCCGCGCCTCGATGCAAGAGTTCGACGACTTTGCGCGCCACGAGCTCGACCTGACGAGCTTTGCGCGGCTCGACGCCCTGGACGTTGCGTTTGGGGGAGACCAGCGCGACTTCCGCGAAAACCACAACTACTACTTCGATCCCTATCGCGGCCTCTGGGAGCCGATCGCCGGGGAATTCCGCGGCTTTCGCGACGATCCGTCCTTCAACCTAGTGGACAACCCCGTCTCCCTGCGCTTGAAGCTGAACCCGGGCTATCTGAGCCTGCGCGACCGCTTTTTGTACGAATTTTTGATCGGCGAGGGCGCCCCGTCGGCGATCCAGGCGCGCGCCACGCGGCTGCTCAAGGAGCTCGCGCCGGAGCTTCGAACGGACCCCAACTGGGACGCCTACCGGCAGCTGCCGCGAGTCGACGCTTTTCACCGACGCATGGTGCGCCCGAACACGCTGAGTCGCCTGGCGCTGGTGGTGGAGTCGGAGCTCACCACCTACGGCCACCGCCACGCTCAGCTCGTCCGCGAGCTCGAGAAGAACCCCTTGTACATCGACGTCGGCGAGCCGAGAGCTACCGTATCCGCGGCCGAGGGCAAGGCCGAAAGTACGCCCGAGAGCAGGGCGGACGCGGCGTTCACGACGCCGCTCGAGCTCATCGTGGATGGCCATTCGGGTGTGGCGCTGAGCGAGCTCAGCGTGAGCTTCGCGAGCGATTGTGAGGAGCCTCGCGTGCAACTGTCGCGAAAGGGCAGCCGCGTGCCAACGCGCGGTCGCGGCGGGCAGCTGGAGCTCGAGAGCGAGCTCTCGCTCTACCCGACGCTGGGCATCGTACCGCGCGCCAATCCGAACCTAAGGCGCGGCCACGTTCGGGGCGAGATTTTACCGACGGCTTACCCCTTGGAGCTTCACTCGACTTGCGCCCCGCGCGGCGTGCTGGCGCGCGGACGGCACCTGGCCACAGATTCCCTGGTCGTGAGCCGTCCGGCGAGCGCTGAGCTCCTCGCGCACTTGCCCGCGCACCGGCTCGGGCCCGCCGACGCGCCTCGTTTCGAAGCGGGGGAGGTCGGGTCCCACCCGTGGCAGCTCGAAGGCTCGCCAGCGCGCCCCCAGAGCCTCGGACCTGGAGACGTCACGATCGAGCGCACGCGCATCTACGAGGCGAACGAGAGCGTGACCGTCCAGGCAGGCACCCGCCTCTTGATGGGTGACAAGGCCTCGCTGATTTTCCTCGGCAAAGTCGTGTTTGCAGGCGAGCGGCACGACCCCATCGTCGTTATGCCGCTCGGGCCGGCGCCGTGGGGAGGGATCGCGATCCAGGGGCCCGAGAGCGCGGGCTCGCGCCTGCAGCACGTGAGCGTCAGCGGCGGTACGCGCCCGAGCTGGCGCTTTGTACCGTACCCCGCGATGCTGAACATTCACCACACCCGTGACATCCTCATCCAGGGGTGCCGCTTCAGCCAGAATGCTCCCACGACGGACACCGTGCACGTGGCGTACGTGGACCCCCTGGTCATGCAAGACAGCTCCTTCATCAAGGTCGTGGGCGACGCCTTGGATCTCGAATACACGCACGCCGATCTGAGTCGGCTGCGCATCGTCAACGTGGGGGACGACGGGCTCGATCTGATGGGGAGCCAGGTTTCGCTCAGCGACTCGATCATCATCGACGCCGAGGGCAACGGCATTTCGGGCGGTGAGGAGAGCAAGGTCAGCGTACAGAACACGTTGATCGCTGACAGCAAAGTGGGAGTGCTGGCCAAGAACGCCGCCCATGTTTCGCTGTCGGGCAGCGTCTTATTTCAGAATGGGACCGGCGTTCGCACCTACCAGCGGACGGTGCGCTACGCGGGGGACAGCGAGATCACGGCCAACGTGCTGTTCGTCGCCGAATCCAAGAACGCTGCGGTCAAGCGCGATGACCAGAGCGGTGACAGGCTCGATCGCGGTCGAGTGCTGATGGATCTCCCGCAGCCCGGAGTGCTCGACCATGTGCTCGAAAACGTGCTCGAGCTGTCGGATTGGCAGGACCTCGGGGCGTGGATCGAAGGCCAGAGGGAACAGGTCCGATGAGCTCGCGGCGCCCGAGCCTGGGTTTTTCTCTGGTCGTGCTCACGTATGGCCTGACGCTGGCGTTCTTCGCCTGGGGGCTGTCGACTCCGCCCCTGGACCGCGTCTGGCTCTTGCATCACGAGCTCAAGGTCGGCCGCGTCTACAAGCTCGCGAAGGAAGACCGGGAGCTCTTGTTGTCCGCCATGGCGAGGCATCCCGCGTTGGCGGCGGCTCTCTTGCCGGCAGGTCAGACCGGCATCATCAGCGCGAATCGGGACGGCTGGATCGATACGCCGCACGCGACCATCATCCGTACGCCCCGCTCGGCCGCGGCGCGGATCGTCCTCGACATCCAGACCCCGCCCCAGCACATCCCCTACGAAATCGAGGTCGATGGCACGGGTTGGGAGAGAGATATCGCCATCCACGCGCGCGGCATCACCCTCATCGATCTGCCCGCTCCGCCCCCCGTGCCGGAGCTGATCACGATCAAGTTGAAGGGCGACGAGCTGCGCGCCGACCCCTCCTCCCTCGGGGTACGCGTCACGTTCGACCCGCCCGAGATCCCGAGCGCCGACGACCCGGAGGGTGACGATGACGAGGAGGACGAGGAGTGATCCGCCGGTTCAACCGCTTCGAGCTGAAGTACATCCTGCCCGTGCGGCAGTGCGCGGACATCATGGACGATCTGGGCCAGCACATCCCCCCGGATCAGCATGGCGGTCGTGAGGGTTACCCGGTGGTCAGCCTCTACTACGACAGCCCAGCGCTCGATTTTTTTTGGTCCAAGATCGAGGGCATCAAGTTCCGGCGCAAGGTGCGCATCCGCATCTACCCGGGTGAAGACATCGAAAAGACCAGCATCGGCTCCGTCGAAATCAAGCAACGCATCAACAAGACCGTTCAGAAGCGGCGGCTCGAGTTGCCGCTCGATCGAGCCCGCGAGCTCTGCGCCGGTCGGCTCTCGCTCGACGGTCTGGACGCGCTCGACACTCAAGTGGCGCACGAGATCACCTACCTGAGCCGCGCCATGGATCTGCACCCCACTGCCATCACCGCCTACTGGCGCCGCGCGTTCGAAGGTAACGAAGAGAACGCTGGGGTGCGCGTCACCTTCGACACGATGGTCGCCTCACGGATGCACGCCTTGACGGTCAACGAGCCTGCGGTAAACCGGCTGATTTTGCCTGCCGATTTCTGCATCATGGAGCTCAAGGCGGACGACCGCGTGCCCGAGTGGGCGACCTCGCTGCTCGCTCGGCACGACTGCCAGCTCAACCGCGTCAGCAAGTACTGCGCCGGCGTTGCGCAGCTGAAGAATTTGAACGTACTGCCCCTCGCACTCGGCCCGGGGATCCCCTCGGCCATCGATCCGCAAGTCTCGGAGCCCCAGGAGAGCGGGCGAAAGGTCTCAGAGCCCCCGCATGGATGAACTACTGAAAGAGCTCGAGCGCACAGGTAACCTGACCTCGAGCATCACCTTCTTCGACGTCGCCACGGCGTTGATTCTAAGCTTCGTGCTCAGTCTGGTCATCGGCTGGGTGTACCGCGCGACCCACAAGGGCGTCTCCTACTCCCAGCAATACGTGCACACGCTGGTGTTGATGGGCACGGTGGTGTCGTTGATCATGTTAATCATCGGCTCCAACGTCGCTCGAGCGTTCGCGCTGGTCGGCGCGCTCTCCATCATACGCTTCCGCAACGCCATGAAGGAGACCCGCGACGTGGGTTTCATCTTCATGGTCATGGCGCTCGGCATGGCCGTGGGTACGCGCTTTTATCTGCTCGCCATCTTTGCCACGGCGGCCCTGTCGGCGTTTGTGATCATCTTGAGCCGCTTTAATCTCTTCGCCAAGGAGATCACCGAGCGCATGCTACGCATCCGTTTTCCGGTCGATCGGGACTACGAGACCGCGTTTGAAGCGCCCTTTCAAACCCACCTGGAGGAATACCGGGTGATTTCCATCGAGACCGTGCGCGCGGGCGTGCTCCAGGAAGTCGTGCTATCGGTCGTCTTGAAGAGTAGCACGACGCCGAGCGCGCTCCTCGAGGCCTTACGCGCCGTCAACGACAACAACAAAGTGACCCTGGTCATCGGGCAACAAGCCGTAGATCTTTGAATGGAAAAGCACGCTGTTTTGACTAACTTGCATGCGCTTTTGACAAAGTTGCATGCGTTCGGGCTCGCCCTCGCCCTCGTTGCGGCCTGCGGGCAGGAAGCGCCGCCCCCTCCGCCCGATGAGCTCGAGCCGTACCACCCCCTGGTGGACGGTGCTTGGTGGGAGTACGAGCACACGAATTGGACGGAGCGGGTGACGCTAACGGCCGCGACCTTCAATGGCGAGCCCGCGTTCACCATGATCGACTCTCCTAACCCGAGTGACGGGTTGCTCTCGGAGTCGATCATCGTCTCTCTAGGCGGTCGCGTCTCGCGCATGACCAAGGACGAGTACCTGGGCGCAGGCACCGACCGCGTCCTTCGCTCGTCGGTCGAGTACGGCGTTGGTTTCACCCGCTTCAATGAGGGCTGGGCCGAGCAAGCGGTGGGCTTCAAGGAAAGCCCAAACTACGTGCGCGTCGAAACGCCGCCCTCGGGAGTGCCCAAGCCGGGAGAAGACCGGCGGCATACCTTCGAGGTCGTGAGCTTGTCCGACACGGTCATGACGGGGGCGGGCCCCTTTGATTGCATCGCGATCAAGCGCACCAAAGACTGGCAAGCGGCCGCCGATGGGGTCGACCTCGCCGATGCTCAGACCAAGACCTTCTGGTTTGCACGCGGCGTAGGGAAGGTGCAGGAGAAGAACGAGGAAACGGGCAGCACCGAGGTGCTGACCGCGTTCGATATTCCAAGCGCGGTAAATTGAACCGATAATAGGTGTCCGCTTGGCCGCGGTCGACTCACACTCAGGAACTGACTTGATCTTTACGCGCCTGTCCGTGCAGGCGCCGCAGCACTATCGCACGTGGGTGCGCGCGGCGATCGCCGTGACCACGGCGAGCTACGGCCTCGCCTTTGCCACGATTCAGGTCGAACAGCCCTGGGCCAACCAGGCGCACCCGCGCGAGCTGTACGTCATCGCCGCTGGGCTCGCGGCGGCGTGGCTCGAGCGCAAGGGCCGGCTCCAGGCCGCAGCGGGTCTGATCCTGGCCGCCATCTGGTTGGAGCTGCACCTCAGCCTGTTGACCGTGGGCCCACGCGCCGCAGTCGGAGGCGTGTTCCCGGCGGTGCTGACGGGTGCGATTCTGTTCTTCGGAGCCCGCGCCGGCGGGGCCGTGGCGCTGTCCTCCCTGCTCAGCGTGCCCGCCTTCACCCTCGCCGGGCCGTGGCTGTCGCTCGGCCCCGGCATTGGCCCCGGCGACCTTTTGTATCTGGTCGCCATCGAGGCCAGCACGCTCGCCATCGCCATCTTGTTGGCGCTCTTGATGAACACGCTCGGAGGCGTCCTCAGAAACGCCGAGCGCGACGCCCGGCGCGTGCGGGAGCTGATCGACGGAGCCCCTGACGCCATCGTCACGGTCAATCATGAGGGCGTCATCCTGGACTGTAACCCCAGCGCCGAGGTGTTGTTTCGACGCCCCCGAGCGGAGCTCATCAAAAGCTCGTTCGTAACGCTCGGCCTGTCCAAGGCCGGCGAGGGGGCTTCTGGCGAGCCCGTCCTTTTGCGGGACCTGGCGGCAGAGGCGAGGGAGTTCCTGGGCCCCGGAGCTGCCGAGGCGCGCACGCCCCTCGACATCGTCATGCGCACACTGACGCGGGAGGACGGCTCTCGCGACCGTCTGGTCGTGTTTCGCGACCTCACGTTGCGCAAGGCGGCCGAGGCCAAGAGCGCCGAGCTCACACGGCAACTGCAACAGTCGCAGAAGCTCGAAGCGCTGGGCAAGCTCGCCGGCGGCGTCGCTCACGACTTCAACAACCTGTTGATGGCGGTGGGAGGTTACGGCGAAGCGCTGGCGAGGCACGCCGATCCGCGGGTGCAGAGCATCGCTGCGAACCTGCTCGGGCTGCGCCAGCGCGCCGCGGGGCTCACCGGCCACCTGCTGGCATTTGCTAAAAAAGGCATGACCCAGCCCAGGAGCATGGACCTGTCGCGCGCCGTCAGCGAGACTGAGCGGCTGTTGCGCCCACTCATGGGGTCCAGCATCGCGCTCTCGGTAGACGCACCGGACCCCGCATTCATCTACGCCGATCCGGCGCAGATCGAGCAGGTGCTCCTGAACCTCGTCCTCAACGCGCGTGACGCGATGCCCACGGGCGGCGCGCTCACGATCAGCTGCCGGAGGCGCTCCGAGGCCGAGCGCGTCGAGCTGTGCGTGACGGATACCGGCCACGGCATGGACGAGGCGACGCGCTCCGCGGTGTTCGAGCCGTTTTTTACGACAAAGCCCCGAACGCAAGGCACGGGCCTGGGGCTTTCGCTGGTGCACGGCATCATGGAAGCCTCGGGAGGTACGATCAGCGTGGAGTCCACCCCCGGTCGGGGCACGGCGTTCACCTTGAGCTGGCGAGCGCTCAGCCTGGGTCCCGATACGGACTCGAGAGCGCCGGAGCTCGGGTTACAACACTAGCGAGAAAACCAGGCTGTATGTCTCGGACTCGAGCCAGGGGTTCTGCTGGCTCGTATCACCCAACGAGCGAACCAGCGCCAGCTGGGGCATGAGGCGAAAGCCCGAGTAGCCGAGCAGGTTGAGGCCCAGCACCACGCGCATGCTCTCGGTCTGCGACAGCCGCGTGTCGGCGTCGGCGTATTCTACGAAGAACGTGGGCTGCAAAGCCCAGTGGCCGTTCAGCTCGGCGACGTAGTCGCAGAGGAGGTGCGCTCCGAGCCCGCGCGGTCGATCCGCCTCGAAAGGCAAGTCGACCGAGCTGCCCTCCAGCATCAGGTGCAGAGCGCCGAGCTCCAGATCGATGTCGCCGCCGACGGCGTAGTCGTGCAAACGCTCTGCCCCGAGCTCAATGTTTTTGTAGCCGCCGTTCACGCTCAGCGTGAGCGCCTTGTGCAGAGACCACTGCACTCGACCGAGCACGTCCACGCCTTCGGTCGAGATCGTGGAGGACCAGCCTGGGTTCGTGAGGCTCAGATACCAGCGCAGCTTGGGGTCTTTGAGCCTACCGGAGGCCATCACCCCGATGGCGCGGTCGCCCCACTGGTTATCCTCGATGGCGAGGCCGTTGAACAAGCCGCGCGAGAGGATCGGCAAATCCGAAGCGCTCGTGAGCTCGAGCTCGGAGAATGGCCGCTTGAAGCGCCCGACCTGTAAGTGGAAGGCGCGCGACGGCCGATACTCGAGCGTGGCCGTCCGTATATACGGGGGCGATGTATAGGACGCGCCCGTCTCCGGCGACAGCGCATCGGACAGATCAAAGCTGGCTCTGAAGCGAAACAGCTCGGAGAGCTCGCCGCCCACGCTCAGGCGGACCTGTTTCACGATGAACCCATGCTGCTTGCGCGCTACGCGCGTCTGAGCGCCAGCCGGACGTGCGCGCTCGAGCTCGTAGCCTGCCATGAGCCGCCCGCCCATCGAGAGGGCTGGCCGAGCATTTACCGCGATGTCATCGCCTGACGCGCTCTCTCCGCGCTCGGGAGCGGGAGCCTCGAGAGCAGCAGCCTCGAGAGCAGCAGCCGCGGGAGCAGCAGCCGCGGGAGCAGCAGCCGCGGGAGCAGCAGCCGCGGGTTCTGTCGCAGCGGCAGACGTGATCGGCGCAGCGGGGAGCTCAGCGGGTGACGGCGCTTCTGGAGCTTGCGCGTACGCGGGTGGGCTAGAGACACACAGCGTGAGCAACGCGGCCCGCAGCGCGAGCAACCCGACGAGCACGAAACGCGGACGCGAAGGAACATGCTGGCATGGCACTTGCTGAGACAAGTTACAAATGTCTGTCGACTGCAAGTCATTTCTCGGCAGGTCATGCTTAATCGTGCGCCGTAGATTGGAGATCTGGGGGCGAGGGCGGCGCTGGCTCTCTCTGGGTGCGCTCGTCGCCTGTGGCACAGGCTGTTCCGGAAGCAGTGCCAACCCGGATTGCTGTGTCACGCCCCCGCTATCCATGGATTTGGCGCTCAATGAGGTCATGGCCGCCAATGAGGGCGCCTGGATCGATGAGCGCGGGCAAACCGGCGATTGGATCGAGGTGTATAATCATGGGTCAGCCGCGGTTCGCCCCGGCGACTTCTGGCTGGAAGACGGCTCCGGCGGTAGGACGCGGCTCAGGGGTCCAGCGCTCGCTCCGGGGGAGCGCCGCCTGTTCTGGGCGGACAGCGATGAAACACAGGGTGAAACACACCTGCCCTTCAAGCTGAGCAGCCAGGGCGACCACCTGACCCTCAGCGACGAGCAAGGGCGGGTGATCGACGACGTGCTCTTGCCCGAGCTCGGTGACAACCAGGCCCTGGCGCGGTTTCCGGACGCTCGGGGAGAGTGGGTCACCTGCCGCTACGCCTCCCCACAGGCCGAAAACGGCAGCGCCTGTCTTCCACCGGAGCCCCCCACGTTGCTCGACACGGCCGTGTTCCAAGACTTCAGCTTGCCTGCCGATTATCCGAGAGCGAGCGCTGCGCTCGGCATTAGCGAGCTCGCCCTGCGGCCCCTCTCCGGGGGGATCGCGTTCGTGGAGCTCATGAACCGCAGCGGTGCAGCGATCTCGCTCGACGCCGTGTCGGCTCGGCTCTCGACGCACGCGCCAAACCTGCCCTGGCCGGGCCCCCTCGACGGGACGGCTCTCTCGTTACCGAGTGGGATGAGCCTCGCCCCTCTGGCCCGCGCCGTCGTGAGCGTCTCGGAGGCGCAGCTCGCCGAGCTCGAGGCCGACCCCAATTTCGAAGGCGTGCTGAGCGTCTTCGATCGCGCCTCCGGCGAGGCGCTCGCGCGCGTGGACTTCATGAGCTACCCCCGCGGGACCAGCTTGATGCAAGCGCCCGAAGGCAGCGACCTCTACCGTTATTGCACTAATGCAACACCCGGCGCCGCGAACGACTGCGCCATCCTCCCCTCTCGCCCGGTCGGTGATCGTCTGCGCTACCTGAGGACGCCCGGCGACTACGCGGCGCTCGCTCGGGGCTCAGAAGAGCTCGGCATCGAGTCGGTCAAGTTCGTCGTGGACCTCGCCGCGCCCGGGCTCGTCCACCTACTCGGCTCCGCGCGCTGGCCGCTGCACTACACCTTCGTCCGCGAGCAAGTTTATCGGGAGCCGGTGCTCGACCGCTGCGACGCAGCGCAAAACTCCCAGTTTTATCAGGGCTGGTCCGATTTTTCGGCCACGGAATATTTCCGCGTGGAGGGCCGCCGCTTCTTGCTCGGTACCCTGTCGCACCACGCCGGCGCAGGGCTCCGGGCGGTGGAGTTTACGTATGGCGACGCGATCAGCGGCACGCAAATGCGAGATGGCTATTTCAGCGCGCTCGCCCACACGGATACACCGAGCGACTGGGTGCTCAGGCCCCAGGATGACAACCAAGTGCGTAAGGTGCGTAGCATCGAGGGCAGCGTGCCCCTGGTCGGCCCGAACGCACCCTTCGAGGGCGTCGAATATCAGCCTCTGACCGAGGGCGTGGCGTACGGGACGCTACGCTTCATACCGGCGAGCGAGCTCGAGAGCGCGCCGCTCGGTCCCGACGTGATCGTGGTGACCGACGACGTGCCCAACGACATCCCGTTCGTGGGCGGGCTGATCACCGAGGCCTTCCAGACGCCGCTCGCACACGTGAACGTGCTGAGTCAGAGTCGAGATACGCCGAACGCCAGCCTGAAGGGGGCGCGGCGAGAGCTGGCCGCGTCGCTCGAGCAGCTGGTTCGGCTGGAGGTCGGCCCGGGTGGCCTCACGCTGACACCGGCGGAGCCGGATGAGGCGCTGGCGTACTGGGCGAGCCACAGCCCGACGGGCCCCGTCGTCGCCGCCCGCCTCGATACCAGCCTGCGCGGCGTGCAGCCCCTGTCCGCCCACGACCTCACGAGCCTGCCGGGGATCGGCGCCAAGGCAGCGCAACTGGCGCAGCTCGGCACGGGTCGAGTGCCCTGGTGCGGCAGCTCGGAGCGCATCCTGACGCCGGAGAAGCCGTTTGCCATTCCGCTCGTGCACTCGATCGAGCACCTGCAGGCGAGCGGGGCGCGCGCCCTGCTCGACGAGCTCCGCATTCAAAGCGACTTCCTCGCCGACTCTCGGGTGCGCTCCCGAGCGCTCGCGGGCGTTCGCGCGCTGATCCTCGAGCATCCCGTCGACCCAGCGCTGGTCGCCGAGGTCGAGGCCGCGGTGCGCTCCCGGTATGGCTCCCAGCGGGTACGCTTCCGCAGCAGCAGCAACAGCGAGGACCTGCCGGGCTTCAACGGCGCGGGCCTGCACAGCTCGACCAGCGCCGAGCTTGGCGACCCCACCCGCGGCGTGGAGGACGCGCTGCGCACCGTCTGGGCCAGCCTGTACAACGCGCGCGCCTATGACGAGCGCGCTTACGCCCGCATCGACGACGCCAGCGTAGCCATGGGCGTGCTGGTGCACCTCGCCTTTCCGGACGAGCAGGCCAATGGTGTGGCGGTGAGCCGCAACGTGCTCGATCCCACGCGCGGGGATATTTATTACCTGAACGCCCAAGCGGGCGAAGCCAGCGTCACAAATCCCGCGCCCGGCGTCGCGACCGAGCAGCTCGTGTACCGCTGGGGGCGGGAGCCGCCCATCGTGTACCAGAGCGGGAGCAGCTTGCTCTCGGCGCTCGGCACGACGCGGCACACCGTGCTCGAAGAAGAGGAAGTGGTCGATCTCACCTGCGCCCTCCGCACCGTGCACGAGCTGTTTCACCCCGTGCTCGACCCCAGCGGCCAAAACCCATGGTTTGCCATGGAGGTCGAGTTCAAATTCCTCGGGCCCGAGCGCCAGCTCCTGATCAAGCAGGCGCGGCCTCACTCGTTCGGAAAACCCACACTGTTCGGCGATTGCCGAGAGCTCTGAGACGGTCTAGACCGCCGCGGTGAGCCAAGCCATAGCGACGCTGCTGGCGGAAACGCCGGGGCGCGCGACCTGCTACCGTTGTTTCCGTCCCACTGGTTTTTGCCTGTGTGGGATCATCCCGGCCGTCGACAACCGCACGCCGGTCGTCATTTTGCAGCACCCGCGCGAACGGACGCACCCATTCGGGACAGCGCGGCTGGTAGCGCTCGGCCTGCGCCACGCCGAGGTGCTCGTGGATCACGTCGGCTGCTTGCGCCGAGGCGCGACCACGCTCGGCTCGCTCGAAGGCGCCGCGCTGTTGTACCCCTCCGCGCACGCACGAGACGTCACGACGCTCGCGCCAGCGGAACATCCTCGTCGCTTGTTCGTCATCGATGGCACCTGGCACCAGGCGAAGACGCTGTACCGTGACATCCCAGCGCTCGCTACCCTCCCCCACTTGACCCTGCCCGGACACTTGCGCAGCGGCTTCCAGATCCGCAGGCAGCCCGACGTTCATTGCCTCTCCACCATCGAGGCGATAGTGTTCACGCTGCGTGCGCTGGAACCGGAGACTCCCGGGCTCACCGAGCTGCTCGGCGTGTTTGCCGCGATGCAAGCGCAGCAGCTGGCCTTGCCGAGGAACGCCGGTCGGCAGCACAAGGCGGTCCGGCAGCGAGCCAGCCGGGCGATCCCGCGCTCATTGATCGAAGGCCACGCCAAGCTGGTGGTCGCGTACGTCGAGTCGACGTTCGAGCCGGAGCACCCGGAGCAGCGTCGGCTCTTGTGCTGCGCGGCGGAGCGGCTCGCGACCGGCGAGCGCTTTTATCGTGTGATCCGCCAATCGGGTCTGCACGACGCGCACCTCGACCACCTCGGCTTGGAGAGGAGCGCCGTGGACAGCGGCGTGTCGCCCGAAGAGTTTCGCAGCCAATGGTCGGAGTTTCTCGGCAGCCCAGACAACCTCGCGACCTGGAACCAAAACACGCTCGACCTGCTGTGCGGCGCGCTGGGCGGTCCGCTCGGAGGTGTCGCGCTGAAGGCGGCCTACCATAACCTCAAGCGCTTCAGGGGCTCGCTCGAGGAAATCGTAAAGCAAGAGGGGCTGCCGCCGAGGAACGGAGCAGCCCTGGTGGGCGGTGGCCGGGCGGGGTTGCGCCTCGAGAACGCGGTGCAGTTAGCCTGCTTCCTTCACGAGCGCGGCAGCGGCGGAGCCCCCTTCGCCGCATGAGCTCATAGTATTAAACTAATAGTGCGGCGGCTTCTCGTGCGGGACGTCGGGGTCCTCGCTGCCCGAGTGCAACTGCCGCTCCAGGAGCGCGATGCGCTTGCCCAAGTCGCCAATCGACCGCCCCTGTGCGATCACGACCTCGTTGAGGTCGAGCGCGAGCTTCTCGAGATACGCGGCCTTCTCCTCTAGCCGCACGAAGCGCTCAGCGTCCCATTTATTTTCCATGTTGACCTCCCGTAGCGAGCCGAGCGCTCAAAGCTCGGTGCTTTGTCCTGGACCACACTGCTCGGCAAATTTCCAGGGTGAAATGCGCGCAGCGCCGCGGTGCCGACAGCGATCGAGGAGTGCGCGATCGGCGCTGACCACGACCACCTCGCGACGGCCCTGAACATCGGCGCACACCGCGACGATGTAGTCGTCCGCGCTGGGCGCGTAGCGGATCTGCACTCCTGCCTGCTGAGGGGTCGCCTCGAGGCGAGCCGCCAACGACAGCTCCTCGCGAGGCCCGCGCACATCGAACACCACCCAGATCTCGCCGCTGGCAAAACGCGCGGCCAGCTCGACGACGCGCGCGCGATTGGACGCGCGCCACCACTCTGCACGCTCGCGCCCCGAGAGCACCACCGCGTGCAAGAGATTGAAGCCGTCGACGAGATAGAGTGGACCCGGCATGATTGGGCAGCGACGCCTGCACGCGATGTAGCAGAGTCGCGCAGCCCTCGGCACTCCCTCTACGTTGGTCGAGACCCGGCGCGGCCCTCGGTTTTCTCCTGCCAGGGATCGTGCAGACGCCGGGCACCAGGCCGCCCACCAGCACACACGTGCCCTCAGTGGCTCCAGGAGCCCCTCTCACCAGCGACTCTCTTTTGCGAGAGGCTCGGGCACGCCGGCCGTGACAGGCTACCGGAAGACACTCTAGGCGAGCCGTCGAGGAGCCGTAGCGACAATATGCTCGAGCAAACAGGATCCGACAAGCGGGGCGCTGGGTTGGCCATGGGCTCGTTGCTCGTGCTGGCCGCCTGCGGCGCTGGAGATGAGGGCGCACCAAGCTTTGCCGCCGACGCTCCGATCGTGATCGAATCGGTCCCGGTCGACGGTGAGGTCGGCGTCGATGCAGACCTCGAGCAAATCACTGCCACGTTCAGCGAGGCGATGCGCACCGAAGGCTGGTCCTGGGTGAGCGAGGCCGGCCGCAGCAAGCCCTCGATCACGGGCGTGCCCTTCTATCTGGACGCGACGACCACCGTCCTACCCGTGCGCCTGCAGCCGCAGACGACCTACGTCATCTGGGTGAACTCGCCCGACGACGGAGAGCTGCGCAAATTCGAGAGCAGCGACGGCGTCACCGCGCGCGCCCACCGCATCCGCTTCTCCACCCGCTAGCAGGAGAAACCCGAGGCGCGCTAAGCGCGGACGCGGCTCAGCGAGCGAATGAAATGCGCGCTGTCTTTGGGCAGGCGGCGCTGCGTCTCGAAGTCCACGTGAACGATGCCGTAGCGCAGCGCATAGCCCTCTGACCATTCGAAATTATCCATGAGGGACCAGGCAAAGTAGCCGTCGACGGGGATGCCCTCACGGCGCGCTTTGACCACCTCTTGCAGGTGCTCGCGCAGAAAATCCACGCGCACGGTGTCGTGGATCTGGCCATCGACGACCTCCTCGTCGGCTCGCGACGCGGCGCCGTTCTCGGTGATCACGATGCGCGGCACCTGGTAGAGATGATGCAGGCGGTCCAGCACCTCGCGCAGGCCAGCTGGGTAGATTTCTCGGTCCGCCGTGCGGGGCAGGTCGCTGGTCTTGTCGTGCCGCACCTGGAGCACGCCGCCGTCCTCCTGGTGCGCCACGATGCAGCGCTCGTAGTAGTTGACGCCGACCACGTCGATCGGCTGGCTAATGATCGCGAGATCACCCTCGTCAAAGGCCGGCATGTTTTTTCCATACAGCTCGCGCATGTCCGCCGGATACCCGAGGCCGAGCACGGGTTCGATGAACCAGCGATTGAAGTACCCGTCTTGACGCAGAGCTGCGGCGGCGTCGGCGGGCGAGGCGGAGGCAGGGTGCGCGGGCATGAAGTTCGGAGCGAGGCCGACGGGAGCCTTCACGCGGCTCCGGAGCACCTGTACCGCCAGCCCATGCGACACGAGCAAGTGATGCGCGCACGTCAAGGCTTGAGCCAGGTCTCGCTTGCCTGGCGCGAACAAGCCGTTCTCGTAGCCGAGGAAGGCCTGGCACCAGGGCTCGTTGTGGGTCAGCCACAGCGCGACCCGATCCCCCAGCCGATCGGCCACGGCGGCCGTGTACTCGGCGAAGGCGTCGACGGTCGAGCGCGCGAGCCAGCCCCCCTCCGCCTCGAGCGCATCGGGCAGGTCCCAGTGATACAGGGTGGCGCAGGGCGCGATGCCGCGCTCGAGCAGCGCGTCCACCAGCCGTTCGTAGAAGTCCAGCCCCTTCGCGTTGACCGCGCCTCTACCGAGTGGAAGCACGCGGGGCCAGGCGATGCTGAACCGGTACGCATCTACGCCCAGCCAACTCATCAGCTCCACGTCCTCCAGCATGCGATGGTAGTGGTCGCAGGCGACGTCCCCGTTGCTACCGTCCTTGATCTTGCCGGGCGTATGCGTGAACCGATCCCAAATGCTCGGTGCCCGGCCATCCTCGAGGACGGCCCCTTCGATCTGATAGGAGGACGTCGCCACCCCCAGTAAAAAATTAGGTCCTAAACTGCTCCGCTCGAGACTGCTCAGCATATCAAACGCGCCCTTCTCCGCCCCGACTTGCCCGCAGCAGTTGCTCCGGGTCTTTGAGATAGTGATAAAGGATCTGGTCGCTACCGTAGCGGTGCTGGCGCCCTGTCGGGCAGGCGTCTCGGCACCCGAGCCACAGCTGCCAGTGCGCCTGCAGCGAAGCCTCGTCGAGCTCACCCGCGACGGCCGCGAGCGCGCGATCGAACGCCGGCAAACAGCGCGAGGCGCAGCTGCCGCACGGGTGCAGCACGTCGGCACGCGGAGCGGTAAACGAGACGCCTGCGAACGACACGGCCGCGCGCAGCCCGATCCAAGGACCATACTCGGCATGCACGCTCAAATGGCTCTCCGAAAGGTAAGCCAAACCGGCGACATGGGCCAAGCGCTGGATCGCCACCTGCCGCTCGCCCTGCTCATGCGCGAAGCGCACGCTCGCACGAGCCCCGAGCGCCGCGACGGCGCGATGTATTTCGCGCTCAGTATAACGGTCGAGCGGATGGGCCTGTGCCAAGAGCTGCGGCTCGGCTCGCAAGGCGCGGCAGAGCTCAGGCCAGAGCGCTCGGGTGTTGCCGATGATGACCGCCAGGTGTTGCTCTGAGCCGAAGTCATCCAGACGTCGCGCGACCGGCACCTCTTGGTTGTACCACCCGACTTGCAAGGGCTGCACGAGGTCAAACCCGGCCTCCGCCGAGGCTGCGCGCAGCTGCTCGACCATGCTCTCGTGCTCTTCCATAGGCTCGGGGCTAGCGCGAAGGGACTTGGCGCTGAGGCTCAACTCGCTGGAGACCACGAGTCCTTCGCACATGGCCGCGCTCCAGCGCCTTTTGCGTGACCCGGGTCGAAAATGAACCGGTCCCTCCGATGACTAGGACGCGCATGATGAGTGGCCTGGCAGCTAGGGCGGCCGCCTCTTATAGGCTGAGGCGCTCGGAGGCGACAGTGCTCGCGCCTCGGATTTGCCTGTCGGCTCTGCTAGGGTCGCAGGTTTATGTATCCGTTCGAATTGACAGCGCTGCCTCGCCTGCAAACGCATCGCTGCCTACCCGGGGGGAACGCTCTGACGCGGCGGCGAGCGTGGGGTATCGCCGTTTGCGCGGCGTCGCTCGTTGCAAGCTGCGGGCTCGACGATCGGAACCCTCGCATCGGCGCTCAGGGCGGCGGCTCGGGTGAGTCGGGTCAAGGTGGCCAGCTCGCGCCTGTTGGCGGTGGTGGCTCAGCGTCAGGCTCGGGCGGCGAGCCGCCCGAGGCGGGTATGGGCCATGGGGATAACGTTCAACTCGGCGACGGCGGCGACGGTAGAGGCGGCGCTTCGGGCGCCAGCGACGCGGGCGCTGACAGCGGCGGGCAGGATCTGGCGTTGCCGGTTTGCGCCGAGCGCTTCATGCCCACGCTCGGCAGCGCGGCCGCGTCGACCAGCGGCGAACCGAGTACTTTTTCCCTTTCGTGCGCTCCGGGCAGCTCGGACGACGTCAGCTTCTATTGGGTGGCGCCCCGCGCCGACTACTACCAAATCGACACTCGGGGTTCCACCTTCGATACCGCGCTTGGCCTGGTTTCGCCTGCGTGTGATGGAGTCGAGCTCGCCTGCAACGACGAGGGTAGCTCGGCGCCCCAATCGGAAATCCTGCGCAAGTTCGCGGCGGGTGAGGCGGTCGTCATCGTAGTGGACGGCAAGGTGGGTACGTTTGGCGAGGTGGCGCTGAACGTCGCTCCGATTGCCTGTCCGAGCATCGACTTGAACCTCCAGTCACCGCCCATCTCTTCCACGACGCTGGACGGCACGAACTTCCACGAGGGGGCGTGCGGCGGGGCCAACCGGCTGGAGAAGGCCTTCCGCTGGGCGGCGCCGAGCGCCGGCTTGTATCGCTTCGAGGTCTCGTCCCAAGCCATGACCCCGGCGCTGTATTTGGAGCGGGGCCCGCGCTGCGGCGGGCAGTTGCTTGGGTGCAACATCGGCGCCCTGCGTAGCGCCGCCAGCGTAGTGCGGCAGCTCGAAAGAGATGAGGTAGTGACCTTAATCGTGGAGGGTGTCGATGCAGACGGTACCTTTGACCTCGCCGTAAAAGATCTAGCCCCGAGCGCTTGCCCGAGCGGTGTCCCGCTGCTCTACACCGATGAAATCACGGCCACGCTCGAGCCCGGTGACCCTTCCGTGCTCACGGGCAGCTGCGCCCCTGACCGCCAATCGGCGCTGCCCAGCGGCGACTTTGCCCTGCCCGAACACAGCTATCCGCTGACGACAGAGGGCGGTTTTGCGTGCGACGTCGGGATCATCGCCAATGCCCCCGTCGCCGTCTACATCCTCGAGGGGCTAAAGTGCGGCGGCAGAGAGCTCGGCTGCCAGCGCGTGACAGCGATCGACACGCTCGAATTCATCGACGTCGACCTCGGAGATTTCGAGGGCTCGTATGACTACGTGGTGGTCGTCGAGGCCATCGAGCCCGTGACAGGGCCCGCCACGTATACGCTGATAGAGTCGTGCGCGACGCCGTGATGGAGCTTGGTGAAAACTCATCGGGCGGCGGGCGCGCGCAACCAGGCCAGGGTTTCCAGGTGGTGGGTCTGCGGAAACATGTCGAACGCCTCGAGCTCTGAGATGGAAAAGCCCAGGTCGAGCGCGCTTCGCAGGTCTCGCGCCAAGGTCACGGGGTTGCAGGAGCACATCAAGAACCAGGCTTGAGCCAGCCGTGAGAGCGGCTCGAGCCCCACCTTGACTCCCGCCCGCGGGGGGTCGACGAGGACTAGATCGAAGCGCCGCCCCTGGCGCCAGAGCTCCTCGGCGTGGGCGGCTGCGTCGGCGACAACGAAGCCGTCGGCGGGTAGCGTCTGACGCCGAGCTGCCTCGCGAGCGGCGAGCACAGCGCTCGGATTCGCTTCGACGGCGAGCCCGGAGAGGCCCTGCGCCAGTAGCGGCAAGGCAAAGTTGCCGGAGCCGGCGTAGGCATCCAGAAAGGTGTTGATGCCGCGCGCCGCGGCGCCGTCCAGCACGCGGCGGATCAACAGGCGATTCACCTCCCAGTTGACCTGGGTAAAAGACGCTGGGGAAGACAGCATGAAGGTGTCATCCGTGAGCTGAAAACGTTGCCAAGATTGCGGTGACTCGGCCTCGCTCGAGCTCGCTACCACGATGAATTTGGCGCGTAGCGCCTGGATGAAGGCGCGAGCGGCAGGGGACAAGGCTCGATCATTTCGCTCGAGCCAAACCGAAACACTGCCATCGGACCCTTCACGCACCTCGAGCCAGGTGAAACAGCCGAGGGCTCCCGCCTGCGCCCGAGCCGCCAGGCGCAGCTCGCCCAGCGCTGCATTGACAGCGGGCGAGCTCACGGCGCAGCGCTCCGGCTCGATCAGCTCGTGTGAGCCTCGCTGATAGAAGCCGATCCGGTCGTGCTGGACCGCGAGGCGCACTCGCCCGCGGTAACCCTCCGCGCGCTGACCGATGAAGAGCTCGATGCCGCGCTCTCTAAAATCGATTTTCCCCGTGCGCCAGAGCGCCTCTTTGAGGAGCTCGATCTTGCTCTGCCGCTGCTCTTGGATGCGCAGCATCATCCAATCGCAGCCGCCACAACGTTCGGCGACCGAGCAGCTTGGGGTCACGCGCAATGGTGAAGCGGCAACGAGCCGAAATGACTGGGCAGAAACCAGCCCCTTGCGCTCGGAGAAACGCTCGAGAAGGATGCGATCCCCAGGTATTGCGCCCTGGGCGATCACGATCCGACCGTCCGCGAGGCGCCCCAGCGCTTTGCCCTCGGGTATCAGTTTCTCGATCGAGACTTCCGTGCTGGTCGGGATCATCGCTTCACCAATGGCTCGCCGACGCGCCGGCACGTAGAGATCTGCGCGAAGCTACTGCCCGAATGGCAGGGCGGCAATCGCAGCCATTCGCTCGCCCTGGCGCACTGCACCCAAGCGAAGCAACCGCTCACGACACGGCTCAGGCCCGCTGGCCCAACTGATTCTCAGTGGCCCGGCCACTGGTTATGGGTTAGGCCTCTTACCTTGGCTGACATGGTCACCATAGGCTTAGCGCGTCTCGAGATGCGCGGCCGTCGGAGGGGATGGCTGCTGGCACCGTCAACGGTCCTGGCGCTCGCCGGCTGCCTCGACGTGCTCGGCCCGATCGACGTCGATCCGACCCCCAAAACGGTGGAAATTCTCCCGAACGAGCCGGGTGCCGTCGATGGCGGCGTTTGCGCGGAGGGCGAGGCCACAAAGTCAGGTTGTCGGGTCCGGTGCCAGCCAGGAACGGCCCGTTGCGACGGCAACCTGTTGCAGGAGTGCAATGCCGCGGGGGGCGCCTGGGATTTGACGGATCAGTGCGCGAGCCACGAGCTCTGCGACGTCAAGCAGAGGGTGTGCCTGATGCCCCCTTGCGCCGCTCGGCAACATCGTTGCAGTGAGGCGGGCGAGCTCTTGATCTGCAAGGCCGACCTCACCGGCTTCGAGCACAAGGAGCAGTGCCTCTCGCCGGCCTTCTGCAGCGCGGTGGCGGGGCGCGAGGGCTGCGACGGGATGGCGTGCCGAGCCGGCCGGCAGCGCTGCAACGGGCCTCAAATCGAGCAATGTAAGCAGGACCGGAGCGGCTTCGAAAAGGTGGGTGAGCCCTGCGCCAGCGCCCTACTTTGCGTGGAGGGTGAATCAGAGTTCGCCCGTTGCGAGCCACCAACGTGTAAGGCGGGTGAGTTCAGCTGCGACGGCGCGAACCTGATGCGCTGTGCGGACCAAGCCAACCAGCTCATCGTGATACGACAGTGCACGAGCGCGGCCTTGTGCCAGGCAGCTCAGCAGCGCTGCGCCGAGCCCTGCGCGGTCGGAGAGCAGCGCTGCACAGGCAGCGCGCTCGAGCGCTGCAACGCGGCGCAGACGGCCTTTGAGCTCGTGGCGACCTGCGCAGGTCCGGCCCTCTGCGACCCCAAGGCTCCCGCCTGTTTGACAGCGCCTCCCGTGGTAGTCCCGCCGGTGATGCCGCCGGTTCTCGGTAACGAGCCGTACACCTTCGTCGAGGCCGCGAGCACGGCAGTGCTCGGCCTCGGGCCCATGAAGCTGAGGCTGCCCAGCCAATGGCAGGACGTCGACGTGCGCCCCTGGGCGAGCCCAGCGGGAGTGACGCTCGGCCCCTCGTTGATTGCCTCCACCGATGCGGCGCGCTTCGCCAAGTCTTTCGACATCCCGGGCGTGTATTTCGCCGCCACGGCGAGCGCACCCGTAAACGTCGCGGCCCGCCTGGCTGATTTCGACATGTCCGCGCGCTGCACACGCGGCGCCGCCGAGCGCTACGACGACGGCCTGTATTTCGGAACCACGCAGACCTGGACCAACTGCGCCGGCACAAACGCCACCAACGTCGTGGTCGTCGCCATCCCCGGCGACGAGGCCTTCGTCACCATCGTGATCGTGACCATGCTGGCCCCCCGCGACGAGCTAGCGCGAACCGAAATCTGGAAAAGCTTCGAAGTCCAACCCTAACGAGCAGCGAGCCCGGGGCCGCGCCGCCGGCCGCCCTCCCCTGCCCGAGCAGCTCAGCCGCCACACACGCCTGGTTTCGCCACCACAACCCGCGTAATCGGACAAGAACCGGCTCGTAGTCGAACACCCGACAAGCTCGAGCCACCTGAGTAGTCGCGCGAAAACGTCGTCACTCGAACACCCGACAAGCTCGAGCCAGATGCGTAGTCGGACGAGAACCGGCGCGGAACCGTAGTTGCTACGGTGAGCACCGGAAGCGCAGGCCGACATAGCAGATGGCCGAGATCGTCGGGGGTCCTCTCCTTGTTCGATATGGTCCCGTTAACCAGTGTTGCGCATGCCGGCGGCGATGCCGTTCACTGTCATCACAAACGCCTCCCAAACCTCCGGGGCAGGCTCCGCGTCGCCGGCCTGGCGCAAGCGCCGCAGCAGCTCGATCTGCAACAGATTGATGGGATCGATGTAAGGGTTGCGCGCCTCGAGCGACAGTCGCCCTTCGGGATAGGTCTCCAGCAGGCGCGAATGGCCCGTCAAATCGAGGATGCGATTGATCGTCGTCTGAAGCTCGCGCCGCAGATCTTCGCCGAGGCCCTGCAGATCTTCGGGGACGAGGCGCCGATCATAGCGGGCCGAGGAGGTGGGATCCGCCTTCGCGACCACCATCTCGATCAGATCGATCGTGGCGCGAAAGAATGGCCACTCGGCGTACATCTGGTCGAGCTCGGCTTTGTGACCATCCTGAAAGGCACGGTCGAGGCACTGGCCCACACCGAGCCACGACGGCAGATTCAAACGGTTCTGCGTCCAGGCAAAGATCCACGGGATGGCCCGCAGGCTCTCGATCCCGCCGCCTTTTTTACGGCGCGCCGGACGGCTCCCGATGTTGAGCGCGCCGAGCTCCTGCTCCGGAGTGGCGAGCCGAAAATACTCGACGAAGCGCGGGGTCTCCCGCACCACCGCGCGATAGCTGTCGCACGCGACCTGGGACAACTCCTCGATGCGGGTACGCCAGCTGTCTTCGGGCGCACGCGGGGGAGCCAGGGTGGCATCGACGGTTGCCGCGACGTACGTCTCGAGCGTGCGCACGGCGATGCGCGGGTCGGCGAACTTCGCCTGGATCATCTCGCCCTGCTCTGTCACGCGCAAGCTACCGTCGATCGACCCGGGAGGCTGCGATTGGATGGCGAGGTGTGTCGGACCGCCGCCACGCGCCACGGTGCCGCCGCGACCATGGAAGAGAGTGGGGTGGACGTGGTGCTCCTGGCATACGCGCACGACTTCTTCTTGCGCCTTGTACAGCCACCAGTTCGCGGTCAGACGACCGCCGTCTTTGGCGGAGTCGGAGTACCCCACCATGATCTCCTGCTGACCCTTGATGTGGGCTTTGTACCAGGGCATAGAGAGCAGCTGACGCATCACCGAGCCCGCGCGCTCGAGGTCGTCGATCGTCTCGAACAAGGGCACGACGCGCTGCGGGTGGGGGTTACCCACGGCCTTTTGCAAGAGCTCGACGGCGAGCACGTCGGAGGGCTGGCGTGCCATCGAGATGATGTAAGCGCCCAGCCCGTCGGGGCCGATTTGCCGCGCCATCCTGAAGGTATCGACCACCTCGCGCGCCTCGTCCGAAAACGGCATGCCCTCCGCGATCAGCGGCCGCTTGTTGTTGAGCTCCGCCAGGAGGAACGCTTGCCGCTCGGCCTCGTTGCACTCGAGATACGGCCGCAGACCGAGGTAGCGCGTGATCTCGTCGAGAGCCTCGGCGTGGCGGTCGGAGTCCTGCCGCAAATCGAGCCGAACCATGGTCAAACCGAAG
Organism: Deltaproteobacteria bacterium; assembly: GCA_043747815.1. Lineage (GTDB taxonomy): Bacteria > Myxococcota_A > Polyangia > Polyangiales > Polyangiaceae > SZUA-265. The sequence goes on along the minus strand of JAYTOL010000144.1, from coordinate 40,793 downwards.
CAGCGCAGGCGGCGGATCAGGTCGAGCAGGCGCCCGCGGGCCACGCCCTCCTGCCCCACGTCGCCGAGCGACCGATAGCAGAGCATGAGCACGTCCCAGAGCTCTTTCTCGTCCTGATAGTACGCGTCAGGCCCGGGCGCCACACCGTCGAGCAGCGCTTGCATGCGCTCTCGCGTCGCCCGCAAGCGATCCCTAACGTCGCGCAAGAGGGCCCGGTAGGGCTCACGTGCATCCCCCACCCGCGCGCGCAGCTCCGCGTTGCAAGAGCGCATCGAGAGCTCGCCGCGCAGGACGTCGACCTCCTTGTAGAACAAGTCAGCCGCCATCCAGCGACCCAGCCGATGGCACTCGAGCGTCGTCTTCGCCGTCACGTTCGGATTGCCGTCTCGATCGCCGCCCATCCACGAGCCGAAGCGCACGGGCGCCGCTTCGAGCGTCAAGCCACGACCGGTGTGCTGCCGAAGCGCGTCGTCCACGCGCTGCAGCCACACGGGCAGCGCGTGCCAAACGACCTGTTCGAGCACCGTGAGCCCGCCCTTGGCTTCGACCGCCGGCGTCGGCTTGTTGCGGATCACCTCGTCGGTGTCCCAGATGATCACCAACTGCTGGCGCAGAGCCTCTTCGACGTTGCTCACCACGCCGGCATCGCGGCGCTCCAAAATCGCCGCGATGTCGTTGTAGCGCTGCAACAAGCTGCGGCGCAGCACCTGGGTGGGGTGCGCGGTGAGCACCAGCTCGATCCGCAGCTGCGAGACCGTGGCGTGCAGCTGCTCGGGCGACACCCCGCGCCGAAGCAGCTCTCCAAAAGTGCCGCTGCAATCGCCCGGCCCAGGGCCCTCAACCGCCGTCGAGCGCGACGTCTTGGGAGAAGACGCCGTCGGACGCAGGCGATGGTGCGTTTCGGCGATGTTGGTCAGCATCAGAAACAAAGAGAACGCCCGCGCCACCGGCAACGCCTCTCCGACGGGCAATTCGGCCAGGACGCTGCTCAGAGATTCCGCCGCCTTTTCGTCTCCGGCTCGCGCACGTTTCGCCAAGGCGCGAACCTGCTCGACGCGCTCGTAAAGCATATGCCCGGCCTGCTCACGCAGAACCTCTCCGAGCAGAGAGCCCAGAGTTCGAACATCGTCTCGCAAGGCTTCGGGTAGTGACATTCCGCATGGATTAACCCAACTACCCGCCAATTCCAACCGTGGCCGCGCGCAAGCGCTGTATTGGTCAGGGGTCGATGATGGCGATCAGCTCCACGTCGAACACCAGCATACCGCTGGGCTTTCCCGAGCGCCCACGGTAGGCGAGGGCCTCCGGGATCCAGAAGCGGCGCTGTTCTCCCTCTACCATCAGCTGCAGCCCCTCCGTCCAGCCCGCTATGACGCCGTCGAGGGCGAACTCGGCGGGCATGCCGCCCGGGATCGAGGAGTCGAAGCGAACGCCGTTGGTCTGCCAGCCCGTGTAGTGGACGCGCACCGTATCGGTGACGAGCGGATGGCGCGTGCCGGTCCCAGGGATGAGCACCTTGAAGGCCAAGCCGGACGCGGAGCTCTGGGCACTCGGCGGGGGCACGGCGACGTCCTCCGGCGCGGCCAGGCTCTGCTGCTGCGAGTCCGTGAGACCAGGGGACGACGCCTCCTCGCCGCCACAACCGAGCGCGGTCGCCAAAAGCATGCCCCATCCCGCGGCTGCTGCGAATCGATGGTAGCGAGGTGCTCTGCGGGCTGGTTTGAACATGCTCCGGTGTAGACCGCCGGCCGGGCGCTGTCGAGGCGCGCCTGAAGCTGGGCGCGGGCGCGCCGTGCCGCGGCAGAATTGTTCACGCTTGCTCGCAGCCAGCACCCGTGCAACCTAACGCGACGCTCGAGCGAGCGGTAGGTCACCTCATGGAATTGGATCACATCGAGATTTTCGGGGCTCGCGAACACAACTTAAAAAATGTGGACGTGCGCATCCCCAAGCGCAAATTTGTCGTTTTTACAGGCGTCTCCGGCTCGGGCAAGTCATCGCTCGCGTTCGACACGTTGTATGCCGAAGGCCAGCGCCGCTACGTGGAGTCGCTCTCGTCCTACGCGCGGCAGTTCCTCGGGCAGATGGACAAGCCCCGTTACGATCGGATTCGCGGGCTGACGCCGACCATCTCCATCGAGCAAAAAACCACGAACACCAACCCGCGCTCCACGGTCGGCACCATCACAGAGGTCGCCGACTACCTGCGCGTCTTGTACGCGCGTGCTGGCGTGCAGCACTGCCCCAAGTGCAAGCGCCCGGTGAGCTCACAGAGCGCCGAGCAGATCGCGCGCGAGATCATGGCGTATCCTTCCGGCACGCGGCTCACGCTGCTCGCTCCGCTGCTCACCAATCGCAAGGGTGAGCACCGGCAGCTGTTGGTCGAGATGCAAGCCGCGGGCTACGTGCGCCTGCGCGTCGATGGCAAGCTGGTGCGCACGGAAGAGGTGGAGGCGCTCGACAAGCGCAGGAAGCATGACGTGGATGCGGTCATCGATCGCATCAGCCTGGGCTCGGCGGAGCTGGCGCGCGTCACCGAGTCCACCGAGCACGCGCTTCGGGTGGGCAAAGGCAGCCTGATTGCCGCGGTCGAGGGGCAGAAGGACCGATTGTTCAACGAGAGCGCCACGTGCTGTGGTGTGTCCTTCCCCGCGCCCACCCCGCAGAACTTCTCCTTCAACAGCCCGCAGGGCATGTGCGAGGTCTGCAACGGCCTCGGCCGCCGGCTCACCGTCGCGCCGGAGCGGGTGATCCCAGACGAGAGCCTGACCATCGACGAAGGCGCCGTCACCCCGTGGGGCCCCGACGTGAGCCAGAAGACGGGTTGGGCGGGCTTCCGTTATCAATTCCTCGAGGCGCTCGGCATCCCAGTCGACGTGCCCGTGCGGCGGCTCGGCAAAAAACAGCGCCAGATGCTGCTCTGGGGCACGGGCGACCGCTCCTACAAGCTGAGCTGGAAGGGCAAATCCGGTCAGGGCTCCTGGGAGATGACCTGGGACGGCGTCGTGCCGCGGATGGAAAAGCGTTTTGCCCAGACCAAGAGCGAGCGCGCGCGGCAGTGGTGCGCGCAGTTCATGACTGAGACCAACTGCCGAGCGTGCGGCGGCGGCCGGCTCAGGCCCGAGAGCACGGCGGTCCAGGTCGGCGGCGTGAACCTGGTCGAGCTCTCGGGTTATACGGTGGCGCAAGCGACGCGGTTTTTCGAGCGGCTCGAGCTCAGCGGGGCGAGCCGGCAAATCGCTGACGAGGTGCTCAAGGAGATCCGGTCGAGGCTGGGCTTTTTGGCATCGATCGGCCTCGGCTACCTGTCGCTCGATCGCTCGGGGCCGACGCTCTCGGGGGGTGAGGCGCAGCGCATTCGCCTGGCGAGCCAGGTGGGCTCGGAGCTGACCGGCGTCACGTACGTGCTGGATGAACCGTCGATTGGCCTGCATCAGAGGGACAACCGGCGCTTGCTCGACACGCTCCTGTCGATGCGCGACATCGGCAACACGGTGGTGGCCGTCGAGCACGATGAAGAGACGATCATGGAGGCCGACTTCGTCGTCGACTTTGGCATCGGCGCCGGCGTCCAGGGGGGCAACATCATCCACGCGGGTACTCCAGCCAGCCTGCTCCGGTGCGCGGAGTCGCTGACGGGCGCCTACCTCTCAGGCAAGAAGCGCATTCAGAAGAGCGAGCCCTTGCGCCATGCCGAGAAAAGTCTCCGCATCGTGGGCGCGCGGCACAACAACCTGCAGAACCTGGACGTGCAGATCCCGCTCGGCGTCTTCACGGCCGTGACGGGCGTGTCCGGCGCCGGCAAGTCGACGTTGATTAACGAGATCTTGTACCCCGCGCTGGCGCACAAATATCACCAAGCGGACGTGCGGGTCGGAGAGCACACGCGCATCGAGGGCACCCAGCACCTGGACAAGGTGATCAACATCGATCAGAAGCCGATCGGCCGCACCCCTCGCAGCAATCCCGCTACCTACATCAAGGTCTTCGACGAGATTCGCAGCTTCTTCGCCGCGCTCCCCCTGTCGAAGACGCGCGGTTACAGCGGCGGCCGCTTCTCCTTCAACGTCAAGGGTGGGCGTTGCGAGAGTTGCCAGGGGGACGGCGTGCGCAAGATCGAGATGCACTTCCTCGCCGACGTGTATGTGCCCTGCGACAGCTGCCATGGCCGCCGCTTCAATGCCGCCACGCTCGAGGTCCAGTACAAGGGCAAATCCATCGCCGACGTGCTCGACCTGACGGTGCGCGAAGGCATCGAGCTGTTCGCCGCGCATCCGCGCGTCGCCGGCCCGCTGCGCCTGCTTTCGGAAGTGGGGCTCGACTATCTGGGGCTGGGGCAGCCATCGCCGACGTTGTCCGGCGGCGAAGCGCAGCGCATCAAGCTGGCGCGCGAGCTATCGCGCAAGGCCACGGGGCGCACCCTGTATATTCTGGACGAGCCCACCACGGGCCTGCACTTCGAGGACATCGTGCAACTCTTGGGGGTGCTCTCGCGGCTCGTGGCCGCGGGCAACAGCGTGATTGTCATCGAGCACCACCTGGACGTGATCTGCGCCGCCGACTGGATCATCGATCTGGGGCCCGAGGGCGGACCTGACGGCGGCCAGCTGATGGCGGAAGGAACTCCGGACGATGTAGCCGCGAACCCGCGCTCCTATACCGGGCAGTTCCTCAAAGCCAAGCTCGGTGCAACGCGCCTCCCGGCGGAGAAGGCCAACGGCAGCACAAAGCCGAAGGCCAACGGCAGCACAAAGCCGAAGGCCAACGGCAGCTCGAAGGGAAAGGCTGTCGCGAGAGGGCTGATCAAGCCGAGCTCGCGCTCCAAGGCGGCCGCACAGCATGGGCCACGCTCCCGTGCCGCCGCCGAGCACGCGCGGTGAGCGCTCCTCGAGAGAGCTGGTCCAAGACCCTGCCCCACGCTACACTGAGACCCATGCGCCAGGTGTTCCGGACCGGCAGCGTCGCCGCCGCTCTTCTGCTGATGACGTCCGCGGTGGCCGCCGGCGTCGAGAGCGCGTGGAGCCGAGCGCAATCTCCGGCGGTAGGCCCCGCGCTGGCCATCGGCGGCTACAGCGCAGGCTGTGTGCAGGGGGCGCGCGAATTGCCGGTCGTGGGCACGCACTACGCGGTGATGAAGCCGGAGCGGCACCGCAACTTCGGCCATCCCCTCTTGATCGATTTCATTGCTCGGCTCGGCCTGGCGCTGGAGGCGAAGTCGCTTGGCCCGTTGGCCGTCGGTGACTTGGGGCAAGCCCGCGGGGGTCCCGCGCCGAACGGGCACGCCAGTCACCAGAACGGTCTCGACGTCGACCTGTGGTTCTCCGCGGCTGCGGCCGGCGCCGAGCAGCAGCCCATGGTCGACCTGCTCACGCAAAAGCCGAGCCCGCATTTTGGCCCGCGCGTGCCGGCGCTGCTCGAGCTCGCCGCGAAAGACGCGAGCGTGGCGCGCATCTTCGTGAACGCGGTCATCAAGAAAGAGCTGTGCGAACAGACGACAGGGGACCGCGCCTGGCTCTCCAAGCTGCGGCCGTGGTGGGGCCACCACGAGCATTTCCACGTGCGGCTCGCGTGCCCCCCGGACAGCCCAGAGTGCCAAGCCCAACCGCCGATCAGCAGTGGGGACGGCTGCGGGGAGCTCGACTGGTGGCTGAGCCCGGAGTCTGCCCAGGATCGCTCGAAGGGCAATGATACCTACGGCAAACGCGTCGGCGCTCAGCCCAAGTTGCCAGACAGCTGCAGCAAGCTCGTGCGTTCCACGCCTTGAGCCAGCCGTAGTTGGCGCTGTGTGGCCCCGGCTCGGCCCTGCCCCAGGGGTACTTCGGCGCGCCCTGCCCAAGCCTACAGCCCACCCACCCAAAGCGCGGGCGGCAACCGGAGTTATTGCGCCGAGCGGCTTCGAAATGCCCTAAAACAGCGCCGCCCGCTACAGCGCCGCCCGCTACAGGGCGGCCAAACAGGGCGGCCCATGAGTCACAGCTCGATGATCCACAACCCGATCTTACCGGGGTTCAACCCCGACCCCTCCATCGTGCGAGTGGGCGACGATTATTACGTCGCGACCTCCACGTTCGAATGGTTTCCCGGCGTGCAAATCCACCACTCGAGAGATCTGGCTCACTGGCGCCTGCTGACGCGGCCGCTCACGCGAGCGAGCCAATTGAACATGCTGGGCGACCCCGACTCCTGCGGCGTCTGGGCGCCGTGCCTGAGTCATTCTGGTGGGCTATTTTATCTGGTCTACACGGACGTGAAGCGCTACGGCCGTGCGGTGCGCGACGGCAGTGCGTCGTTGCGCGATATGCACAACTACGTGGTGACCAGCCCAAACATCGAGGGGCCCTGGTCCGACCCTGTGTACCTGAACAGCAGCGGCTTCGATCCGTCACTGTTCCACGACGACGATGGCAAGAAGTACCTCGTCAACATGCTCTGGGACCACCGCCCCCTCTCCAACCCTTTCGGCGGCATCCTGCTGCAGGAGTACTCGGAAGCGGAAAGGAAGCTGGTCGGCAAGCGCCGCGTCATCTTCGAAGGCACGAGCTTGGGTTTCACCGAAGCCCCCCATCTGTATCGGCGCAAGGGGTACTATCATCTGCTCACGGCGGAGGGCGGCACCGGCTGGGGCCACGCGGTGACCATGGCCCGGTCGCGCCAAGTGGCGGGCCCGTACGAGCTGCACCCGGACGCGCACATCCTCTCATCCCGTGAGCTCCCCGACGCCGAGTTGCAGCGCGCCGGGCACGCCGATCTGGTGGAGACACAGGCTGGGGAGGTCTACATGGTCTACCTTTGCGGGCGGCCGCTGCGCAATCGTGGGCGCTGCACCTTGGGTCGGGAAACAGCCATCATCGAGGTGCGTTGGTGTGATGACGGCTGGCTCCGCACCTGGGACGGCACGGCGGCACCGGCGCTCGATGTGAGAGCTCCGGCGCTGTCGCCGCACGCGTTCGAAGCCGATCCGGTTCGGGAACATTTCGATGCTTCCCGTCCTGCCGCTGCCGTTTCAGTGGCTGCGGTCGCCGTGGCCCGAGGAGCTCTTCAGCCTGACGGAGCGCGCGGGCCACCTGCGCCTGTTCGGCCGCGAGACGCTCGGCAGCTGGTTCCGCCAAGCGCTGGTCGCGCGCAGGCAGGAGGCCCACTGCTTCAGCGCAGCGACGTCGGTCGAATTCGAGCCGCAACACTTCCAGCAACAGGCCGGGCTCTGCTGCTACTACAACACCTCCAAGCTCCACTACTTCTACATCTCGCACGACGAGAAGCTCGGCAAACACCTGCGCGTGATGTCGCGGCGGCCGGATCAGCTGGTCTACGACGTGTTCACTGCGCCCATCCCCATCGCCCCAGGCGAGCCGGTAGAGCTCTGTGTCGAGGTCGACCACGAGCGGCTGTACTTCGGGTACCGCGTAGCTGGCGGCCCGCGCGAGTGGCTCCCGGAGCCCTTCGACGCGAGCATCTTATCCGACGAGGCCACCGCGCCCGGTGCACCCAACTTCACCGGCGCCTTCGTGGGTATGGCCTGCCAGGATTTGGCCGGCACACGGCAGCCCGCCGACTTTGACTACTTTGACTACTCGTCCCGGGAATTTCGCGCCGACCCGCGAGTGTAGCCACGCCGCGAGCCGCCCGCTCGCGGTCCCCATATGACCACTACGCCGACCCGTCCGCTCCGGCTCTTGTCGCTGGCCTGGCCCCTGTTCGTCGAGCAGGGCCTACGCATCTCCATCGGGACGGTGGATACGCTGATGGTGAGCCACATTTCGGACAACGCCGTGGCCGCGTTGGGGGTCGCCAACCAGATCATCATCCTGTTTCTCATCCTGTTCAACTTCATCGGCATCGGGTCGAGCGTCGTCATCACCCACCACCTCGGCGCACGAGATCGGGCCGGCGCCGATCGGATCGCGCGAGCCGCCATTGGGGTCAACACTTGGATCGGCCTCGCGGCGAGCCTGCTCGTGGCGGGCCTGAGCCGACCCATCCTGGGCCTCATGCAAATGCCCGAGGCGCTGTTCGACTACGCGTTGCCCTTCCTGACCTTGATGGGCGGCACGCTGTTCCTCGACGCGCAGAGCATGGCCATGTCCGCCGTGCTGCGAGCGCACGGGCACACCCGCGAGGTGATGCTGGTGACAGGCGCCCAGAACGTGCTCAACGTCATCGGCAACGGCCTGTTGCTGTTCGGATTGTTCGGGTTCCCACAGCTCGGTGTAACCGGTGTGGCCTTATCGGGGGTGTTCAGCCGCCTCGTCTGCCTCGGGATCATGTGGGCGTTGGTCAAGCGCCAGACGGGGGTGCGCCTGGCCCTCATCGATTACGTGGCGTTCCCCAGGCGAGAAGTGCGCAGGATCCTGCGCATCGGTCTACCGGCAGCAGGCGAAAACCTGAGCTATTGGCTGGCCTTCATGGTCATGACCACGTTCATCGCGCGCTTGGGCGAGACGAGCCTGGCCGCGTCGACTTACGCGCTCCAGCTCATGACCTGGGTCATCATCTTCGCCGACGCGATCGGGCTCGGCACGGAGATCTTGATTGGCCATTTGATCGGCAAGGGCGATTTTGACAAAGCGTTTCACGAGCTCTTGCGCAGCCTGCGCATCGGCATCGCCCTGGCGCTCGTCACCAGCCTGGCGCTGGCCGCGACCGCGGGCCCGATGGCTCGAAGCTTCTCCGACGATCCGAGCGTCGTCGTGCTCATCGTGGGCGTACTGCGCCTGGGCGTCGTGCTCGAGCCCGGCAGGGTCTTCAACATCGTGGTGATCAATGCGCTCCGCGCGACGGGGGACGCGCGCTTTCCGCTGATCGTGGGACTGTGCTCGATGTGGGGGCTCTGGTTGCCCCTCGCTTGGTGGCTCGGCATCGAGCTCGGCATGGGTCTCTCGGGGATCTGGATAGCGATGTGCGCCGACGAATGGCTGCGCGGGCTCCTGATGTACTCTCGTTGGAAGGGCCGGCGCTGGATAGGCTACGCGCAGCAAAGCCGCGGCCACCTGAGCTTGGACCCCGACCTGCCCGTGCCCTAGCCAGCTCGCGGCTAAAAATGCCGGATTCTGCGGAGAACACCCCGGCTGCGGGCGGGCGCCCATCGGGCCGACGAGCGGGGCAGGCCCCAAAGCGATGCGCTGCCGCGCTCCGGGGCGTCGTTTGCACCCCAAACGACGGATCCACTCACCGTGAGGGGGTGCCGCGCTCCGGGGCGTCGTTTGCACCCCAAACGACGGACGCACCCGTCCTTTGCGCTCGCGGGAAGGAAGGGAACCCGCCCGAAGATGTCTTTCTGACGGTCGATCATCTTGGTGGCGAGCGTCGCATCTGCGGGGGTAGCGCTGTTTTCCTGCGCTTGTGCCGCTTTTTCGCCGCGATCTAGCCTGCCTAGCCTGCCCGTCAAAAGCTGCCGGTGAAGGGCTGCTCACCGGTCAACCCTCGCACCACCCGTTCACCGGTCGATTCCAGGCCGCGGAAGGTGTTGACCACGCAATCCATCAGCGCGTCGAACTCGAGGTGGACGAAGGGATGGATGTGGTTGACGAATACCACGGGCGTGCCGAGGCGCATCCAACCCTCCATCAAGTTGCGGCACATGGGCCCGTGCAGGCGAGCCACGCTGACGCCCCAGCTGGTGACGGCGCCTATCGAGCACACGACCAGGTCGAACTCGCTGACCCGCTCGAACAGCGTGTGCGGCCCCGGGTCGACGAGTTGCTCGACCTCTGCGCGCCGCCCGAGGGCGCTCGTGAGCGCGGTGTAGAGGACTTCGTCGTCCTCGTAGCTCGGGCTGAGCACGACGTGCAACACCCGCGTCGCCGGTTCGAGCCGGAGCGGCAGCAGACCGGCGCGATCGCGCACCAGGGCGACCGCACCGTCCCCGACGCGCCGCGCCAGGGCGGCGTGCGCCGCCGCGTCGAAGCCCGGCGCCGGCGGCCGCGGCACCCCTTCCGGCGGCAAGAGGCCGATGTCTTCCTTGAAGCCGAGCACCCGCGTGGCTCGATCATAGAGCGTCGCTTCGGTCAGGATACCTGCTGTGAGCGCCCGCTCCATCTCCGGATAAAACCGGCGATCCGCGACGCGCGGGAACAACACGATGTCACCGCCGGCCTCTAGAAAGCGCGCGTACGACTCGAAGGGGTGCACGAAGCCGGCGACGCCGCCCATGCCCATGGCGTCGGACACCAATAGGCCGCCGAAGCCGAGCTCCCCGCGCAGCAAATCCGTGAGCAGCCGGCGAGAAATCGTGGCGGGCGGGTACAACCCGAGCGCAGGATCCTTGGTGTCATACGCGGGCAAAGAGATGTGCCCCGCCATGATCGTCTTGGCGCCCGCCATGATGAGCTCGCGATACACGCGCCCTGGGCCGCGCCACCACTCGGCCATGTCGAGCGGGATAACCACCGTGGTCAGGTGCTGGTCGTAGGTGGTGTAGCCGTCACCCGGAAAATGTTTGAGGGTCGCGACCATGCCATGGTCTTGTAGCCCTCTGAGATAGCCACGCGCGATCTTGATCACCCGCTCGACGCTGCGCCCCGAGCTGCGTGTGGACACGGCAGGGCTGTCTGCCACTGCGGCGACGTCGACACACGGGGAAAATGTCCAATTTAGCCCGACGGAGCGGCCTTCGAGCGCCGTCGCTTTGCCGACCTCGTAAGCGAGCTCCTCCGAATCGTTCGCGCCCAGGCCCATCAGGTCCGGAAATTCGGTCAGGCCGGTCACGGCGCGCCCGGGACCACACTCGAGATCGGCGGTGCACAGCGGCGGCAACGTGCACACCGAACGCAGAGCTTCGATCTGACTAATCACCTTCTCGCGCGGGCCTCGCGAAATGTGAGCGCCGCCGAGCGTCTCCTTGGCTTCAAAATGCAAGAGCGGGCAGCACACCTGATTGATCGCCTCGCGTACGCTCAGGCCCTTCGCCAAAGCCTGCGCGCGCGGGGATGGATTCAGATTGTATTTCATCGGCGAAGTGGCTTTCATTCACGAGCTTGCCCCTCGCGTCGACCGCACCAGAGGCGGACCGCTCCAAGTATGAGGCAGCGCCTACCCGAGCTCAATAAAATGAACAGACGTACTCGGCGATGCCAGCTTCGACCACGATGTCGAAGCCACTCTTGGCGGGCACGTCGAAGCTCTTGCCGGCCACGTACTCGACCAGCTTGGGCTGCCCGTCGAGCTTGACCTTGCAGCTGCCCGCAGTGACATCCATACGCTCAGCGGCGTCTGTCGAGAAATGGTATTGCCCGGGATAAACCAGGCCAATCGTCTTCTTCGACCCGTCCGCGAACCGTAGCGAGTGGCTGACCACCTTGCCTTCAAAGTAAACGTTCGCTTTTGCGGTAACAGTGACGTTTGAAAACTCGACGTTGGACATGCGCGGCCTATACCAAAAAAGCAGCTGGAGCGTCTTGCTTGAACGCTCGCCGCGCTCGGGTGGGCCTCGAATCCGGCAGGTCAGGCTAAAATTTGGAGCGCCCCATGGAATACTTAATGGTCAAGCCGTCCCTCGGTTCCACGCTCGCCTTCGTGGCGGTCGTCGTGGCCGTGTCGTTATCGTTCCCGCTCGCGGTCTGGTTCGCTTCCGACCCGACCCGCGGCGCTGACGCTGCCCGCCGATCGGCGCTCCGCGCGTGCGGCGGCACGCTGCTCGTGCTCGGTGTATCAGCCGCGTTGGCCGAGCTCGGTGTGCTCAGCCGCTTGCCGAAGGGCGGGGGCGTCATGTTGTACGTGCTCAGCTGCGTGGGCGGGGCCACCGCGCTCGCGTTTTCGGACCTCGGCCGGCGCGTGGCCAGCCTGCTGCCGCTCTGGGCGCTGTGCGGCTTTCAGCTCTTCCGCCTGCCGCTGGAGCTCGTGTTGCACCAGTGGTACATGGAGGGCGTCATACCCGTTCAGATGAGCTACGCCGGGCACAATTTCGACATCCTGACCGGGTTGCTCGCGCTGTCTTTGGCGCCCTTTTTCTACCTCGGCAAGCTCGGGCGGCGCGCGGCCTGGCTGTTTAATCTCGTCGGGTTCGGGTTGCTGGTCAACGTGGCGTCGATCGCCGTGCGTTCGAGCCCTGTCCCGCTCCGGACGTACACCGAGGAGCCTGCCGTATTGCTCGCCTTTCACGCGCCCTACACCTGGATCCTCCCGATCTGCGTCGCAGGCGCCCTATTCGGGCACCTGGTCACGTTCCGGCGCCTGGTCGGAGCCGAGCGCTCGGTCGCCAGCACTCGCGCCCAGTGAGCCCGCTCAGCTCTTCTTGAGCAGGTCGGCGAAGGGGTTGTTTTGAAATCCCTGGGCTGGGCGGGCCGGGCTCTGAGCACCGCGCGGCTTGCCCTCGGGCCCCTTCGGCCGCTGCCCAGCATGGCCGCCAGCATTCGCGTTGGCCTGGCGCGGCGCACCTTGGCGGGCAGCGCTGGCGGGCGGCGCCTCTCGCTTGGGCGCGCTCGGCGCGGGTGCCTTGGCTTGCCGCGCGCTGAGCGAGACGCGCTTGCGCTCCATATCTATCGAGAGCACCCGCACCGAGATCTTGTCCCCCACCTTGACCACGGCGTGCGGATCTTTCACGAAGCGATCCGAGAGCTCCGAGATGTGCACCAGCCCGTCCTGGTGCACCCCGACATCCACGAACGCGCCAAACGCCGCGACGTTCGTCACGACCCCTTCGAGCACCATGTCCGGCTTCAGGTCCCCGAGCTTCCGCACGTCGTCTCTGAACTTGGGCGGCTCGAAGCTCTTGCGCGGATCACGGCCCGGCTTGTCGAGCTCCGCCAAGATATCGTTGAGCGTGAAATCGCCGACGTCGCCGCCGCGATACTTCTCCAGATTCAGCTTGCGCAAGAGGGCAGAGCTGCCGATCACGCTGGCCAGCGGCACTCCCAGGTCCGCCGCCATGCGTTCCACCAGGGCGTAGCGCTCCGGGTGGACCGCGCTCTCATCGAGCGGGTGCTCGCTGCCCCTGATGCGCAAAAAGCCCGCCGCTTGCTCGAACGTCTTCGGCCCGACCCCGCCCACGAGGAGCAGCGTCCGCCGCGACTTGAAAGGCCCGTTTTCGTTGCGGTGCACGACGATGCGTTTGGCGAGCCCGGGCCCGATGCCGGCCACCCGCGAGAGCAGCTGGGAGCTGGCCGTGTTGAGCTCGACGCCTACGCTGTTCACGCAGCTCTCCACGACTTCATCTAGCTTTTTGTCGAGCGCGCTCTGCTGCACGTCGTGCTGGTATTGGCCGACGCCGATGCTCTTCGGATCGATCTTCACCAGCTCGGCCAGCGGATCTTGCAGGCGCCGCGCGATGCTGACCGCGCCACGCACCGTCAAGTCGAGATCGGGGAACTCCTCACGCGCGGCGTCACTCGCCGAGTACACACTCGCGCCGGACTCGTTGACGGCCACACACAACGTCGACGCGCCCAGGCCCTCCGCCGCGAGCAAGCTGCGCACGAACGCCTCCGTTTCACGACCGTGAGTGCCATTGCCCACGGCCACGGCGCGCACCGCGTGCTTTTTACACAGCCGCCGCAACGTCTCTTGCGACCGCGTGAGCGCCTGGTCGCCCTGCACCAGGTAAATCGTGTCGTGCTCGAGCACGCGGCCCGTGCCGTCCACCACCGCGCATTTGCAGCCCGTACGCTGGCCAGGGTCGATGCCCAACACGGCGTGCGCGCCGAACGGCGCCGACAGCAAGAGCTCGCGTAGATTCTGTGCAAAGACGTCGATGGCCTCCTGATCGGATTTCAACTTCAGCTCGACCCGGACCTGGGCCGCGACCTGTGGAGCCAATAGCCGCTCGAGCGCGTCGTCGACCATTGCCGTGAGCTCCGCTTGCCAGGCGGACCCGCGCTTCACCGGCACGCGGCCCTGCACATAGGGCAAGTGCGGGGTGAAGTCGCAGAGCACCCGCGCGTACAAGACCTCTTCACTCTCGCCGCGCCGGATCGCCAGAAAGCGATGTGACGGCACCTTGGCCACGGGCTCTTCGTAGCTCGCGTACATGTCGAACTTTGTCGCTTTGTTCTCGAACTCGGAGCGCTTCGCGACACGGATAGAACCCTCCTTGAAGTAGGCTTCGCGCAGGTATTTGCGCAGCTCCGCGTCTTCGGAGAGCCGCTCCGCGCAGATGTCGCGCGCGCCGGCGAGCGCAGCCGCCGCGTCTGGCACCTCGCGGTCCGCCGCGACGAAGCGCAGCGCAGCCTGGGCAGGCGCCTCGCTCGGATCCTGATTCCAGAGCAGCTCCGCCAAGGGTGACAGGCCACGCTCCGCAGCGATGGTCGCGCGCGTCCGCCGCTTGGGCTTGTACGGCAGATACAGGTCTTCGAGCTCGGCCTTCGTGACCGCCTTCCCCAGGCTGTGCGCGAGCTCGGGCGTGAGCTTGCCCTGAGCGCGGATCTCCGCGATCACCGCGCTGCGCCGCGCTTCGAGCTCAGTCAGGTACTCGAAGCGCTCGCCCACGTTGCGGATCTGCACTTCATCGAGCCCGCCCGTGGCTTCTTTCCGATAGCGCGCGATGAACGGCACAGTGGACCCCTCGCCCATCAACCGTACGACAGCCCGGATGCTCGGCGCAGGCAACCCGAGCTCGCTGGTGAGCGCGGCGATAGCGTCGAAGGAAGAGGTCGAAAGATCGGCGGGAGGCGCTAGCTCTGGCATGTGGTTTCGGAGATAGCGAGGCGACGAAGTGCTGTCTAGTCCTCGCTACCTCGAATCGGCTGCATTCGTGCTCGCGTCCGAGCGCGCTCGCTCAAGAGTGAAAGAAGCGCTTGACGCGCTCGATCAGCATCAGGCTGCGCCGCTCTTCGTCCTCGTCTGGCCCGGCGTCGGAGACGGCCTTGTTGAGCTCGCTCAGACGCGAGGCGAGCTTCGAGGTGAGCCGTTCGACGATCGACGCATCGAGCTTCCCCGCCGCCCGAAACGCGCTCGCCGAGATCACGAGCAGCTGACACTCGCTCTTGGCGACGACCGTGGCCGAGCGCTGCTCCGCTCGCAGCAGCGCGGCTTCGCCAAAAAACTGTCCCGCTTGTAAGGTCGCGACCTGAGTGGGCACGCCACCTTCCCGTGTCACGAGCACCTCGACGCTGCCGCGCTCGACGACGAACAGCTCGTTACCGCTCTCCCCCTCACGGATGATCACCTCTCCGGGACCGTACACGAGGCTCACGGTGCCCTGGGCCAGTTGCTCCAGCACCGGGGGGCCCACGCCCGCCAGGAAATCGACGCTGGCCAGGCGCGCCCCGAGCTCCTCTTGGGGCTCGGGGCCCTCTAGGCTGCGCAGCGACGTCACGGCGAAAGGCTCCGCCACCGCCTCGACACGACTACGCATCGTCGGCAGCTCGATCCTCTCGCGCCGGAGCCAGTACCAGAGGCGCTTCCTGAGCTCGCCTTCGATCGGCTCGAGCTTGGCGAAATCGTCGATGAAGTAGCGTATCGAATAGGACGCGCCGCGCTCGCCGAACTGCCCCACGAGCACGCTGGGTGGCGGCGTGGCCAAGACCCCCGGCAGATCAGCCAGCGTACGGAGGACGATGCTCTGGATCCTGTTGGGCGGCACGGCATCGGGCAAGATGATGGACGTCTCGTGCCGCATCAGCGGCGTCGGACGCGAGAAATTGCGGAGCGGCGCCTTGGCGATCACCCCGTTGGGGACGATGACCTCGACCTCACCGATGGTGACGAGGTGCGTCGCCCGCCAGTTGATCTCGATCACGCGCCCGATGCCGTTCGGGCCCTCGGCGTACTGTAGCCAGTCGCCGACCGAGAACGGGGGCTGCGCCTGGAGCGACAGACCTGCAAACAGGTTCCCGAGGGTCTCTTGCAGCGAGAGACCGATGACCGCAGTGAGCAGCGCCGAGGTCGCGAGCAACGACCCCGGCTCGACGCCAGCCGCTCTGAGCGCCAACAGGGCCACCGCGAAATACAGAAATGCTTGCAACAGGTCGCGCAGGATGCGCGGCCACGGCCTCGTGAAGCGACGCGCGACGCGCGACATGACCCCGAGCAGGAAGGCGCTGCGTGCCATCGACGCGAGCAAGCCGAAGGCGCCCACGAAGGTGAGCAAACGAGCATCGAGCGACGCGCGCTCACTGTGGGTCGCGACCCAGCGCAGGAGCACGTGCACCAGAAGGAGCAGCACCGGGCCTCGCACCAGATAACGTTCACCACGCGGTAGCGCAGCAAACGCCAAGACGATGAGCAGGGCAGCGAGCCCAATACCGAGCATGCCGGTGCCGGCAGCGGTCGAGTCTAACCAGTCCACGGCACCTTTTTACGCGACGCTCCCCGCAAAGCCATACGGCGGAGATCTACGCGGCGTGACGGGCTCTCGACGCCAGACGGCTCGACTTGCGTTCGGGCTCGGCCCGCTCACCGCGCCGCACCTTCTGGTCCAGCGAGAGCGCTGCGGCCAACGCCAGCCCGGACAGCGTCAGGCGCAGGCGATTTGCGTCGACCAGGCCTGACTGCTCTAGCTGGGCGAGGCCGCCGAGGGCTTCAAACTGGCTCGCGCCGGCGCCCTTGGCGAGCGCGAATAAATCAATCGATTCGTTATCTTGGCTGCGGCTCAGCAGCTGGATGAGCAGACGTCCCAAAAGGTTCGGTTCGTTCATCCGTTCAGTGTTAGTCAATCCGCTGAAAGCCTGTCCAGTTTTCCACCAAGTTGTCGCCGACGCCTCACGCGCGCGGCCCGGCGGCCTTGGCGATACACTCCAGCTCGACCTCGCCATCGAAGACCACGCGGCCCCTTTGCCCGACGCTGACGGAGTGAATGCCGGTGGTGGCCCCGGTCGACACCAGATCGCCTGGCTCGAGCGCGCGGCCGCGTTCCGCGAGCGAGCTCAGCAAAAACATGAGCGCCCCGAGCGGGCCGCCAGGCAAAGCCGCTGCGCTGCCACGACCCACGCTTTTACCGTCGACGAAGGTCTCGGTGCGCAGCGCACCTGGCTCCCGCCCACGCCAGCCGACGATGGGTGGGCCCAAGATGAGCCCTGCGTTGTTACCAAAATCGGACACGACGACGGTGGGTCCGAGGTCATTGATGGTGGCGAGCGGGCTGCCCGCCGTTTCGATGCCAGCGAAGAGCTCGCGGATCAGCGACGCGGCCTCTGCCGGCGTCCAGCTTCGCTTTTCGGGCTCCACACGCCGCACGATCTCGATCACGAGCTCGGCTTCGACCGCGGCAAAGCCGCCGACAAAAATCGGGAACTCGACGACCTCGTTTGGCTCTGCTCGCCAGACCTCGAAGATGGGCCCCGCGAGGCGATCGGCGCCCAAGCTCGGGCTGAGCTCTGGCGCGATACGCCCGATCTTCCAACCTCGCAGGCGCTCGGGCCAGGCGGCGATGGCCGCCTCCTGACAGACGTACGCGCTCTTCAGGTCGGCAGGGATCGAGCCCGGAAAGCTCTGCAGTGACCTGCCCCCGAGCCGTGCGGAGACGAACTGGTGCGCGACGGCGTCAGCCGCCGAATCAGGCACCAGCGCCGAGCTCTTCACCTCGACTCCGTCGTGTAGCCGAGCTCGGCGAGCTGCCGCGGGACGTTGCGCCAGCGCTCGGTGACGCGCACGAAGAGCTTCAGATGCACGGGTTGCTCGGTGAGCTCGGCCAGGCGTAGCCGAGCCTGCGTGCCGATCTCTTTGATCTTCTCGCCGCCGCGGCCTACGAGGATGCTGCGCTGCCCCACCTTCTCCACGTGGATGGTGGCTGACACGTGCAGCCCGGTGGTGCGCTCCACGATTGAATCCAGCGTTACGGCGACGGCGTGAGGCACTTCTTTGCTGGCACCCACGAGCACCTGCTCACGGATATATTCGCGGGCGAAGAACGAGACCGGACGATTCGTGACCTCGTCCGCTGCAAAGTGCGCGTCCCCTTCCGGAAGCAGCTTCGTCACCTCGGCGAGCACCCGATCCACGCCGTCCCCCGAGAGCGCGCTGATGGGGACGACGGCGACGAACGCGTGGCGCTCGTTCATGCCCTGCAGGTACGGCAGGAGCCGGCCCTTGTCCTTCAGCAGGTCGACTTTGTTGACCACGAGCACCGTCGGCAACTCGGAAGGCAAACCCTCGAGCAGCTGGAAATCGGTTCGCTCGGCGGCTGACGGGCGCCCTCCCGGCGGCCTCTCCCCTTTCGCCCGCTCGCGCTCGACGTCGATCTGAAAGATGTCAGTCATGAAGAGCGCGGCGTCGGAGGTGCGTAGGCTATCGTTCGCCTCCTGATTCATCCTGCGCCCGAGCTCGTTCTTGGGGCGATGCAGGCCCGGCGTGTCGACGAACGCGATCTGCGCGTCCCCGCTGTTGACCACTCCGAGCAAGGTGTCGCGCGTGGTTTGTGGCTGCGGCGACACGATGGCCAGCGGCATCCCGAGGACGTTATTTAGAAAGGTGGACTTGCCGACGTTGGTGCGTCCAATGATGGCGATGGTGCCGTAGCGCATGGGATTACTCGAGAGCGAGGCGGGCCGCGGGACCGCGTCCGACACCGCCCGACAGCGCCGCTCTAGCAAAAACTGGCGGCCCGCGCTCGCCATTCCCGCTTTGGGCCCACGCCCCCTCCACGCCGGCCCCTACCCCTATTCCCATCGCCTGAGGGCCGTGAAATTCCCATCGCTTCGATGGATTCGCTGCACTAGTAGGAGAAACCCGACGTCCGCGGCGGGTTTCGACCAATTGTAGAGGAAGTGCCGAATGCAGAGCTGGCACTAGTGTCCCGCAACGGCGCGGCGCAAAGAAGGCGAATTGCCTGCGATCTTCACGAGGATGAGCGAGTGTCGGCCAAAAAAACCATGGGGGCAGGCCCTTGAGTGATACCGAAGCCCATTCACCTGTCGTGGGGGTTCCAGCATCCCCTTCGACGCCGGCCGATGCCAAGCTCGTCGTCCGGGCGAGGGCCTGGGAACGGCTGAGCCGGCGCCTGGGTCTCGGCCCGGTAAGCGTCTCGCTGCTCGTCGGCGCGCTGAGTTTGATGCTGCCGCTCGCTTGGTGTGGTCTGTGGGCCCCGTACGAGCTCGAGGTGGCAGACTTTTCACGCCGCATCGCCGTTGCCTTACACGGGGCGGATGCGCTCGCCGTGCCCGGCGCTGACAACACCGTGCCGACCTTGTCCGAGCTCGGCAAAGGCCAGCTGCCTTTCACGTCGGTCGCCCTGGGTTTCCAGTTGTTCGGGCTCAGTGACTGGGCGGGTAGGTTGCCGCTCGCGCTCTGGGCCGCGCTCGGCATCCTAGCGACCTTCCTGCTGGTGTCGCGCCTGATGGATCGCGTCGCGGCCGCCTACACGGCGCTGGTGCTCTCCACCATGCCGCTCTACTTTCTCCAGGGCCGCACCATGCTGGGCGACGGCGTGACCTTGGCGTCGACGGCATTGGCGACGTGCGGCCTCGGGATGAGTGTGTTTGCGCGACAGGAGCGCCGCAGCGCACGCTTCGGTTGGCCAATATTGGCAGCGCTCGGGTTGGCGGCGGGTTTCGGTGCCCGGGGTGTGTTGTTTGGGGTCACGGTGCCCGCGTTGGGGGTCGGGCTCGGCTGGGCGATCTGGCGGCTCTCTGGGCAGCGCTCTCTCGGCCGCGCCAGCGAGGTGGCCGGCGTGATCAGCCTGGTGCTCGGCGCGATCGCGCTCGGCGTGGGCCTCTGGGTCTTGCTCAGCGGTTCCCCTGCTGCCTACCTCGAGGTGCTCGGAACGCGCATCGGTCCGCCCCCGAAGCTAACCACCCACGACGAGGTGTTGCATCGCCTCGGGTTTGGGCTGTTTCCCTGGAGCGCGATCGCGCCCTTTGCGCTGGCCGTTGCGCTCGCGCCGACGAACGCGAGCGAGTCGCGCACCGGTTTGCGCGTGTGTCTGGTCAGCGTGTTTGCGATCGCCATGGGCGTGCACGGCTTGGTCGCTCCATACATCGGGCCCGTGCCCTTCGTGGGGACGTTCGCTCTGGCGGGATTGATCGGGGTAGCTTTCAGAGACACTGAAGACCCGGCGAAGCGCACCCGATTGTTGGCGTTGTCGGTGGCTGCCTTGCTCGTGGTCTTCTATACCGATCTGAAAAATGACCCTGGGCAAGCGCTGGGCGCCTTCTCGGTCTCGGACGCGGTCTTTCCCGAGAGCTTTGCGCCCATTGCTACGCGCTGGATTAAATATGGCTGCCTCGCGTGCTTGGCGCTGGTCATCGTTCTCTTGGGTGAGTTGCCGAGCGCGCCTACGTTTCGTCCGCTGGCTCCCGGGAGCGACTATCGGCGCTGGCTGCGTCTCATCCGCACCGCCGCCAAGGGTCGATTGATTTGGATCCTGGCAGGGTTCACGCTGCTCGTCGGTGTGCTCGCGCTCACGGCCTGGCTGGCTCAGCGTGGAGCGAACGTTCCGCTGAAACAGCTGCTCGCGGGGCGGCTCGAGCTCTTGAGCTTTGCCTTTTTGCTCGTGCCCTTGGTCGTGCTCGGGCCGATGTCGATCTGGCTCGCCCGCGATCTGCTCGCGGCGTGCTTACGCTGGCTGCCCATCCCTCGGGCGCGGCTCGCCCTGGCCGCCTTCACCGCGTTTGGTCTGGCCTTGAGCCTCGGCTATTACCCTGCGCTGGCGGCGCACCTCTCCCCGCGCAACGTCTTCGAGTCGTTCCAGCACCAGGCCAAACCGGGAGAGGCGCTGGCGGTGCTCGGCGAAGCCGCACGGGTTGCTCCGTATTACGCCGGGGCAGAGGTGCACGCGCCCAAGTCCGCGCGCGCTGGGCTCGACTGGCTGCTCGAGGCGCAGGCACAACGCCGCTGGCTCGTGCTCGGCGCGAACGACCTCGGGCAACTCAACCAGCTGTACCGGCAGAAAGTCAGCCCTCCAGATAACTTGCCGATCCTCGACGCCATCTCTAGCGAGGTGCTCTTGGCGTCGAACCAGCTGCTCCCCGGCGAGGCCAACGAGAACCCTCTGGCGCTCTGGGTCATGAGCGAACGGCCCACACCTGCTCGGCCGCTCGATGTCGACCTCAATGGGCAGCTGCGCTGCATCGGCTGGGCGATCACCGATCGTGACGGCACCCCGATAGCCGAGGCCAGCACGGGTCAAGCGTATGACTTCCGTATTTACTGGGAGGTCATGGCTGCGCTCAGCGGCAATTGGAAGACCTTCATTCATATCGATGGCAATCGCCGCCGCTTCAATGGGGATCACGACACACTCCAGGGCAAGTATCCGCTGCGCTTCTGGCAAAAGGGTGACTTCGTGATGGACGTGTTCCCGATGCAGCTCGAGCCCCATTTCAGCGGCGCGACGTACGAGGTCTATTTCGGACTGTTCTCTGGCGAAAAGCGCCTGGCCGTAAAGCGCGGCAGGCATCATGAAGACCGCATCATGGCAGGCGCGCTCGTGGTGCGCTGAGCGGCTCGCGAGGCCTGCGACTCCCGCGCAGGCTCGCGTCGGACGCCGTCGTGGGGTCGATGTAGGCGACACTTCCGCGCCTCAATCACGGGCCGGTGAACGTTTCAAATCGAAACGTGACAGCCGGGCAAATCACGGATAATGCGATGATTGTCGATCTTTCGGATCGCGGAAAAGCTCACGGGCGTTACCCGAGAGGAGTGGTAGGTACGGCTGATGGACTCCGGAGAAGCTAGCGCCTCAAACCGCAGGCTGTCTGATCGCATCGACGTCTCCTGGGATGTGGATTGCGAGACCGAGGACACCTTCCTTTACGCGTCCATTCGCAACGTGTCGGAGCTCGGAATTTTCGTTCTCACGCGCGAGCCTCTAGAGGTCGGCACCGAGGTGATGTTGCGCTTTTCTCCGCCGGGCGTTGGCGCCCCCTTCGATCTCAAGGGGGCGGTGCAGTGGATCAATCCAGTGCGCGTGCTCTCGGACAACAGGAACCCCGGCATGGGCATCCTGTTCGTCGATATCACGGCAGATGATCGGGAGCGCCTCGTGGAGAGCGTACGCACCATTGCCTACGTGCGGGACCCCTCCAACTGAACGCTGACCCCGCCATTTTGCGACGGGATTTGCCTGGTGTGCGCCCTCAGCTCTGCGGGCCGCGGAGCCGCGGCTTGGCGTTGCTTCATTGCTGGGGCGGGTGGGCCAGCGCTTTTTCGAGCCAGACGAGCGCCGGGTTATCTAATGTCCCGTCGCGCTGCCCGCGCTGGGCAACACCAAGGTGAGCTCCGTGACGTTTACATCTCCTCCGCTTCTTCTTCTTCTGGCCGTTGGCTCGGCGCCGTGCATGGGCTGCAGCCTGATGAACAACCCCAACGTGAGGGTCAACCAACTCGGCTATCTGCCGCGCTCGAGCAAGATCGCGGTCGTGGAGAGCAGTGACAAGGCGCCCCTCGATTGGCAGGTGATCGACGCGGCAGGGGCCATCGTCGCGAAGGGCAAGACCCAGGTCGGCGGCAACGACAAGGAGTCGGGGGACGACCTGCACCACGTGGATTTTTCCGAGGTCACCGCTCCGGGCAAAGGTTACCACGTCGTCGGCGGCGGCGAGCAGAGCTTCGGCTTTGGCATCGACGCGCGAATTTACGAGCCACTCGAGAAAGCCGCGCTCAACTACTTCTATCAAAACCGCAGCGGCACTCCCATCGAGATCCCGTGGGCGGGCCAGTGGCAATGGACGCACGGCCCTGGGCACATGAGCGACATCGCGGTCTCCTGCGTCAACGACTGCGGCTACACACTGAACGTGCTCGGCGGCTGGTACGACGCGGGCGACCACGGCAAGTACGTCGTGAGCGCCGGCATTTCGGTCTGGACCTTGCTCAATTTATACGAGCGCGCGCAGCACTTGGGCGGCGACCTCGGCGCGTTGGGTGACGGCACCTTCAACATCCCTGAAAGCAAGAATGGTGTCTCCGATTTGCTGGACGAGACACGCTGGGAGATCGAGCTCTTGCTGAAGATGCAGGTCCCCGCCGGGCGCGACAACTCGGGGATGGTGCACCACAAGATTCACGATAGCGAGTGGAGCACGTTGGGGCGGGTCCCGCCGGAGACGTGGAAAGAACGTTACCTGCACGCGCCGAGCACTGCAGCCACGCTCAACTTGGCGGCCAACGCGGCGCAGTGCGCGCGTATCTGGAAAGAGATCGATCCGGAGCTGGCCGAGCGCTGCCGCCTTGCGGCCATCCGCGCCTGGAATGCCGCGCAGCGCTTCCCAGCCGTTTACGCGCCTCAGTATGACAACCAGGGCGGCGGGGCGTATGAAGACAACGACGTCAGCGACGAGTTTTACTGGGCGGCGTGCGAGCTCTACATTTCGCTCGGCTCGGACGAGCTGCTCGAGTTCGTCCGCCGCTCGCCGCATCATCTGAGCTTCCCGAAGCAAACGGGTCACGAGCACGTCGAGCACTACACCTCGATGACGTGGCAATCGACGGCGGCTCTCGGCGCGATCTCACTCGCCGTCGTGCCCAATTCCCTACCCGACCAGAATGATGTGGCCAAGCTGCGTGCGCTCATCGTCGAGGCGGCAGACAGCTACCTGGGGCTGATCGCCGGCCAGGGCTACCGAACCCCGATCCGCGTCGGGAGCAATGGTCACTATCCCTGGGGTTCCAACTCCCTCGTGGCGAACAACGCCGTGGTCCTCGGGCTCGCCTACGACTTCACCAAACGGGAGCAATATCTCACGGGCGTGGTCCGAGCCGCCGACTACTTGCTCGGCGTTAACCCACTCAATTTTTCGTACGTGAGCGGCTTCGGCGAAAATGCTTTAGAAAATCCGCACCATCGCTTCTGGGCCCATCAAAAGAAGAGCTCGTTCCCGCACCCGCCCCCAGGAGCGCTCGCGGGCGGGCCGAACTCGAGGCTGCAAGATCCAACGTCGAGCCGGCTTGCGGGTTGCCCGCCCCAGCGCTGTTACATCGACAACGTCGACGCCTGGTCCGTCAACGAGGTCGCCATAAACTGGAACGCCCCACTCGTCTGGGTGGCCGCGTTCCTGGATGAAAAAGGAGCTGCAGAAAGCCCCAAACTGGCAGCTCAGCCCTGAACGGGGCACGCGCAAAGCCAGCGCCTGAACCATCAAACGCGATCGCTCACCTGGACAAGCGCGCGCGCTCGGGCAAACATAGCGTATGGGGTCATGGCCTCGCTCGAGGCGGTGTTTCGGCGGCGGGGTGTCCGTCAGCGTTGGCCTATGCTTGCAGCTTGGCGTATGCCTTCAGCTTGGCGTCGGTGTCGCCGCGGCGCAGGCACAGCCGGATGCGGGGGTGACCCTTCGCCCGAACGCGGCCAGCGTACATGCGCCGGAGTTGCCGCGACGTGGGCTCGTAGCCGGTGCGGATCGCCCAGCGCCGTTCCCGCGGCTCAGTCCCTCGCAATTGTCCGAGGGCGTGCGGGCACAGCTCCAGCAAAGGGCCCTTGCCCGGCAGCCCAGCAGCCGCGCCGCCGTAGAACCGAGCCCGAGCACTCTCCCCGCGCCCACACCGGCGCTCACCCGACGCGTGCCGATGGAAGAGGCCAGCGCGCCAGGCGATGATCGAAAGCGCCGCGTCCGCTCCTTCGAGACGGACGAGGGCATCACCGTCCTGAGCAATCGCCTCCCGCCAGATTTGCCCCACGCGCGCCTGTCCCTCGCCATGCAAGCCGCCCACGATCCACCGGAGCGCGCGGGTGAGACCCTGGTCGACCCGCCTCGCGTCACCGAAACTCACAGCCTGCGCGCCTTCGACGCCAAGCTAGCCAAGCCCAAGAGCGAAAGCCCCGACACGAGCCATGGCTGGCTACTCTGGCCCATCCTCCTGTTCGCGACGAGCGCCGTCGTCGGCACGCTCTGGTTTCGCAAAAAAACCCAATAACGCGGCGCAGGCGCGAAGGGCGACGGCGGTAACGACAACGCCGCGCCGCTCGCCGTGCTAGCTCCCGTTCGGGTGCATGTCTGACCGGCAACGCCCTCGCTGGCGCAGCACCCGAAGCTGTTGATCTTCGACCTTTCCTATGAAAGGACTGGTCCTCGATCGCGGACCGCGGCCCCACAAGAAACAGCGTCGCCCTCTTGCGTTCGAGTCGTTGGCAACTGGAATGCCAAAGGAAACACCTGCCGACTCAATATCACCATCGCTCCCGTCGAATGCTCAACGGCGCCCACGTGGGCGCCGTCACCCTCTCGTTTGTCGTTCGCGGAACCACCACCGCCACTGCGTTCAACGTTGGGCGGTGGACAGGGACGCAAAGACGATCGTAACGCTGTGTGCCACGCAGCGGTCAGCTCAGCGGTCACGCGCCGGTGACGCTCCATCACCGTGAGACCGCACCTCGGAAAGGGTCCGCCAAACTGTCTCTAGCAACGACACACCTCCGGGGCTGCTGCCACGGAGCAGGCGAGCGGCTTCTCAGCCGCGCACGCTCATCGAGTGGGCTGGACGGATCCGGCGCAAGGCTTCGCGTAGTAGCTCTGGGAGGCTTGCGTCTCGAAGGTCGTGATCCTGGCGCAACTCTGCGAGCACCGCTCGAACCTCGACTTCTTTGAAGCCCATGCCCCGGAGCGCCGAGAAGGTCTTCGCCTGGACATCGAGCGCCCGAGGCGCCGGTGCCTGTCCGTACGGGGTGCCATCGCCATGCTGGAAGCTGACCCTACCACTGGCGTCTCTTTGGATGAGCAGCCACCCACGATGGACCGCTCGGTGATGAGCTCCGCACACGGTAAGGATATTTTCCAGAGCATTGCGACCCCCTTCCGAGCGCAGCTCGATGTGATGAAGATCGAGATACGTCGAGTTTTTGCAGCCCGGCACTCGGCAACAGTGCCCGTCGCGCACGAGCGCGGCACGGCGCGGTTTGTATCCAAACATCCGCTCGATGTACTCGTTGAAACTGCCGAAGCCGAGGTGCACGTGAGCCGCCGAACGGAGCGCAGCCAACAGCCAACGACCTTCTTCCGCGTCCGCCGCGGCGCGCTCGCGCGCGAGCCGGGACAGCGCTTCGTGAGCACGCACCCAATCGCGTTCGGTCTCTTGGACTCTTGTTCCGTTGGCTTGCAGCATGCTTGCGAAGCTACCATGGCGATCTGAGGGCCCCGCAGCGCGCGCTGGAGTTCACTCTGTGCCCTCGGACACGAACGAGCGCGCTTCGACGCCGAAGGCGAAGCGTAGCGCGACGCCGTGCCGCGGTGAGCTCAATGCCGAGCGGGTGCCGTCGATCGACGCAGGCCGCCAGAAAATCTGGTCAAGTCCAATCGTTCGACACGGTCGCTTTCATCACAGGATGTTCGTAAGCGGCGTCCATCCGTGATCGGCAAGCACCCGGCCAAAACCCTGAACTCTGGGCGAACGATCAGCGGCAGCAGCATCGACGCCGCCCACGTGGGAGCCAGAGCGCAAACATCACTCGCACCGGCTGCGGCCTACTGCCCCGAGCGCCTATTCGATGGATCGTTCGGTGGCCTGCCTCGCAGGCAGACTGCATTGGCGAGAAGGATGCCCTGACCCAAAGCTTCGAAACCCGCGCGGTGCCTGCCGCGCAAGCGCCCGCCAAGATCTACTCCGGCGCCGGCATGGAGTCGCTCGCCACCCGACACGTGTGGCATTGCGCTGTTCTTGCCGGATGGTCCGTGTAGTCGGGCGAGAAGCTCTTCGCGGCTTGGGCTCCGGTCTCGACGTTTTCGATGAGGATGGCGACCGTGCTCGACTCTTGCGAGATCGTAGCCTGTCCCCGGCACACGGAAATGCGCAAACCCGCCCTGGGGGCTCGTCAGCAGCGTCAGGTGCGGGGGGTCTAGTGGGCTGCCGCAGCGCCGCTCGGGGGTGCTCCGCTGGCAGCGATGCTGCGGCTGAAGTCGGCGATGGCGCGGTATTTCGGGTGCTGGCGATCGTTGGGCGAGCTGGCGTTGGCCCAGGCGTCGTCCGTCGCCATCCAACCCCAGACGTTGAAGCTCTGGCCCCCGGTTTCACGAAAGGAGCTGATGTTTCGCAAGTACAGGTCATACATGCGCGGGTCTTGGGTCATCGCCACGAGGAATTGCTTCACCTCGTCTTGCTCCGAGCCCTCCGGGGCCGAATAGTCGAAGTGCGTGCCGCTCTCGTAAACCTGGAGGCCCAGGCCCCGGCGCGCGGCGAGCTGCATGAAGTGGCGGTACGTCTCGATGGTGTGGTCGAGGTGGTCGACCGCTTCACCCTCGCAGCCTTCGATGACGCCGCCGTGCTCGAGCTGCTGAAAGCCTCGCGTCAGCGCTGCATCGCGCCCTACGTCGCGGAGCCAGCCCCTGATCACTTCGGGATGCGTGGGTAAGCAGCCGGCAAAGTAGCCGGTGATGTTGATGGCGTCGACGTACTTCACGCAGGACTCGTCTTCGGGGTGCAGGGACACCCATTCTGGGCAATCGAGCACTAACCTGCTGAGCTCTCGCCAGCCTGTCTGAGGGGAGATCAAGCACTCGAGCCGCGGCTTTTGGTCGGCGAAAGCAGCGTGAAACAGCCGACACATCTCATGCGTACGTGCGGCCATATATTGCACCCACGCGGTGCCATCGTTCGGCCACAGGCGCGCGCCGCGTTCCTTGGCGTAGCGGGCTTGGGGGAAGCTCCAGTTCCAGACTTCGTTCGAGTACTCCACGCTCACCGGCAGCTCCGGAGAGAGCTCAGCCTTGACGTACTCGGCGAACTTCGAGACGTACTCGTCCTCGAAATGCGCGGGCATGTTAAAGTGCGGTGACGCCTTGGCACGATTCGCCAGCGCGACCATGACCTCGACCGGATAGCCCCCCACCTTGGGCCCGCGCCCGGGCTCGGCGTTATCCAGGAACTGCCCGGCGCTGTACCAGATGGCCTGGTCGAGCGTGGGCCGCTCGCTCCACTTGCCCGGCATCACGCAGCGGCCGCCGTCGCTACACGCCTCGTGGCTCACCGCGTAACACGCCTCGCCGTCTTTACTGCCGCCGCTGCAGCGACCGGGAGAGTTCGATTGCATCCAATCCATGAAGCGCAAGCTCGTAAACGGCTGGAGAAAGCCGATGAGCTCGGGATTGAAGACCTCACCGGCGAGCAGCGCTGCCTCCTGATCGCTACGAAAGACGCGGATGTGCTTCAGGTAGCCCCCACCGGCGTCAGCGACGCTCTTTAGCCGCAGCACGAGGATACCCTTGGGTAAGCTAAACCCGATGCGCGGTCGGCCCGGTTCTCGCGTCGCGTCGGGAGCTCCGAAGACCTCGATCTCTCCCGGACCTTGCCAGCTGACGATAAAGGGCTTGCCGATATCGGAGCGGTCTTCACTCGTGCTGATGATCACCTCGATGTGATCGTAGGCTCGCTCGGCAGCGTCGCGGTAGCGCAGGCTCTTGACCCAACCCTCGGCATCGAGGTCGAGGTGTGCCGTCGGGTGGCAATCGGGGTCGTCTTCGCTGCAGGCACCCGAAAAGCCGCGGGCGTTCTTGAAGTTGTCGATGAAGGGCGGGTTATTGGTCCAGTCGCCAGGATAGTCCAGGTTGTAACCGAGCCTGAAATCGGCGGCGAGCGGCACCTCGATCGGGGGCTCGTAGCGGTACCAGCGGCGCGCCAGGTAGGCCAGGGCCAGGCCGAAGACCGAGAACAGCGCGAGCCCGATCAGGCGGCGCCTGGCGATCAAGACGCGACCTCCGCCTCGGGCTCGGACAAGGACTGCGCCGTCACCTCCCGGTTGGCCTTGACGATCTCCCAGGCCAGCCACAGCCACAGCACGACGAGCACGGTGTTCGTGATGGCGAAGCCACGGACGCCGAGCCCGAGCGCGGC
Organism: Deltaproteobacteria bacterium; assembly: GCA_043747815.1. Taxonomy (GTDB): domain Bacteria; phylum Myxococcota_A; class Polyangia; order Polyangiales; family Polyangiaceae; genus SZUA-265. Next base: position 12,167 of record JAYTOL010000144.1, on the reverse strand, counting down.
GGCGCCAATCACCACCCAGGCGCCGGAAGCCACGTCGCCCATGCGTACGAAGAAGGTGTCGATCGCCTGTTTGGCTTTATATTTCATATCGCTGCTGGTCGGCAGCCAGAGCATCTGGCGCAGCGTATTGTTCAGGGAATAATCCACTGAGTTTTCGGCGATTTTTCCCCAGAAGATCACCAGCAACGCGGGCACGATCGCAACGGCGATCCCGTCCAGCAGAGCGATGAACGGCAGGATGAAGAAGGCGCGCGCGATGCCCGCGCGTTGGACCAGGCGCGAGACCACGAGCAGCTGCAAGGCGAAGCTCGCTGCGTTCGTCCAGGTGAAGAAGGTGTTATAGCTCGCGTCGATGTAGTCCCGAACGCCCGCCGAGCTGAGCCGGCCCGCCTCGAGCTCCTCGGTCGCTGCGGCCTTGATCAGCTTGCCCAACATGTACTCCCCGTTCGTGTTCACGAAGGTGAAAACCAGGGAAAACGCGGCGATCAGGCGCAGGTAGCGCTGGCGAAAGACCAGCTGGAAGGCGCCCTTCGGTGGACCGAGCATGATTTTTGCTGCTGGCTTCTGCGGCAGCGCCAGCGCTGACTTTCGGCGCCTCTCGCTCTCGCGCCGATGCACGGCTCGAGTGATCAGCGCGACCCCGACCAGCGCCGCCGCGCTCACCAAGAGCATCTCGAAAATATCAAACACGCTCGACAGCAGCGCTTTCACCCCGCCACCGGCGATCGCGCCGACCGAGGCGCCCAAGCCGACGATGACGAACAAGCGCTTGCCCTGCTCCTGGTCGTAGACGTCGTTGGCGAATGCCCAGAGCTGGGCCACCAGCATCATGTTGAAGATGCCCACCCACACGAAGAACACGAGCGAAAGGCTCAGGCTCTCCCTTACCCCGCCGAGCTTGCTCGCCAGATAGAAGGCGACGAGGTGGGTCCCGAAGAACAGTGTCACGACCGACACCAGGCGGTGGCGTGGCAAACGATCGGCGAGCGCAGCGTAGGCCGGCACGACCACGAGCAACAGCACGGCGATGGCCGCGCCGAGCCAGCTCTTGTACTCCGCCCCCGCCGGATGTTGCAGGATCAACGCCTCCCGCACCGGCTTGATGATGTAGTAGGCCATGAGCAGGAGGAAGAGCGCCGTCGCGAGCAGGATCGCGGTGAGGCCCTCCCCTGCCCGCACCTCGGTGACGACGCCCAAGCCTCGCTCGAGCCACGAATGCCGTGGCTGCTCGTCGGGCGTGGAGTTGAGAGAGGCGCTGATGGGCGGTTGGGTCATGGCTAAAGCGAGTCGAGCACGGGAGTACAGGGAGAGCAGGGGCCTGGGACGAGGCGCAACCGCAATCTAGACCGAAGGCCGCGTCGGACGTAGGTCTTTGATAAGTTCGCGCCGCCGCCCGCTGGGCGTCAATCGAACGACGCCCTGAGACTCACGTTTTTTTCGCATTTTGGCCATCGCCGCCGGGCCCATGATCTCAATGTTTGGCCGTATCCGCTCGGTTCGGGAACAATCGGAGACCTCGCTCGGGTCTTCCCCGACGAGCTCAGGCCGGAGAAAGGTTATCGATGTCCAATCTGTCGGATCGCATTGCCAACGCCCGCGTCGCTCCCTGGAAGGAGCTTCCCAACTGGTACGTGACCAACGGGAACGCGGTGGTGGGCCCGGTCAACACCAACCTGCTGCTCCGAGGCATCACGTTCGGTCGAGTCGATCGCGAGTGTTACGTCGCGCAACACAGCTGGTCGAACTGGCGGGAGCAAAAATACATTCGCGAAATCCGCTCGCTCCGGCGCTGGCAGCACTCGCAGAAGCAAAGCCCGGAGATCGAGCCTATCAAGCAGGCGATGCGAGCGCCGCGTTTTGACGGCAGCGCGCTCGAAGGCATCGACTGCGGTGACGCCATCCTCACCCGGGCGCTGGAGATGGCGATCCTGGCCACCAAGGCCAGCGTGGGCGTGGTCCACCAACCCAAGCCACCGCACGTCGGCCTGGTCACCTCCTGGGTGCACGGCCCCGGCATGGGCGTGAACCTCGGTGAAGTCGTGCCCTGGCACGACGAAGCGCGTATCGTGGCGGGCTCGGATCGAGCGCTACTCGGTCACCCGGAGCACGACGCTTGGGCGCGCGCCAGCGCGCGTCGACTGAGCACGCGCGTCAATCGAAGGGTGACAGGCGTGGCGCTGGTCTCCGTCAGCTTCGGCAACGCGCGCGGTCTGATCGAGCTCGGGCGCTACGATCACCCCTTTAGGCATAGCGACGTGGCGGTGCTCGAGGATCTGAGCAACTCCATCATCATGCGCCTCGGGCAGTTGAAGGATTAGGGGCAGGGGCCCCGAGCCGCTTCCAGGCTCTGGGCCAGGCGCGCGCCGACCTCTTGCCCCAGGGCAATGCCGGCGCGGATTTTATCCGCGTCGCGAGTGAAGCGGCTGAGCGGCATGTCATCCGGCGGGTTGACGAGCACCACCTCCTCGCGGGCCACCGCGCTGCGCAGCCGCGCCATGACCGCGTTGTGGAGCTCGTGCTGCCGAAGCGTCGCTGCCCGCGCAGCGCGCGGGACGATCGCCAAGATGAAGGCCTTCTCCCACCAGTTGGGGGCGGCCTTCGGCGTGTCCATCTTGCGCGTCAGCACCACGACGGTGGGGCCGTTGCATTCGGTGGCGATGGGCTCGTCGAAGGGCACGGGCATGGCCACCCCCCCATCGATGAAGCGGCCCTCGCCGATCTCCACGATGCGATTGTAGCCGACGGGCAGCGCCAGCGAGGCTCGCAGCCACTCCACGACGTTGTCCGCGCGCGGTTGCACGAGCCTACCGGCGCCGGTCTCGACGTCCGTAACGGCGACGTACAACGCCGGATCCCCGCGCGTCGCCGCCACCGGGTCGAACAGCGACTGACCGATCATCACCCGATCCAGCATGTCGTCTACCGCCAGGCCCGGACCACCGAAGGGAGTGAGCTGCCGGCGCCAGCTGATGAAGTGTTTGCCGGGAACGTAGTTGGACCACAGGTCGCACAGCGTCGACGTCTGCCCGGACGCAAAGAACGCTGCGTTGATCGAGCCCGATGAGCAGCCGATCACGGCGTTGGGCCGCACCCCCGCCTCTGCCAGCGCGTGCACGACGCCCGCCGAATACGCCGCCCGCGCGCCACCTCCTTCCAAGACCAGTTTCATCTTCACCTGCAAAGCTCTATCTGCCTCAGGGGAGCAGCACCAGCTCGACCTGTAAGTCCAGCCGCTCGTTCGCCCGTTGTACCGTGACCTTCACCGCCTGCCCCGGTTCGTGTCGGTCGAGGATGTTGTAGAAATCGTCGTAGGTTTTGACGGCTTCTCCATCGATGGCGATGATCACGTCGCTGAACGTCATGCCGCGGCGCGTGCGCACGGCGCCCTTGATCCCGGCCTTATCGGCAGGCCCGCCCGGGGCGACTTCCATCACTAGCACGCCCCTTATCCCATATTGGCGCTCGAGGTTCTGTGACGGATCGATACCGATACCAATGCCGATGCGATCCGGCCTACCGCCGCGGATGATCTGTGGCACGACCCGGGCGATGGCGTTGACGGGGACGGCGAAGCCAATGCCAGCAGAAGAGCCCGTTCGGCTGTAGATCATCGTGTTCATGCCGATCAGTCGCCCGCTCGAGTCGAGCAAGGGCCCGCCCGAGTTCCCGGGGTTGATGGCCGCGTCGGTCTGCACCATGTCGCGAATCGTGACCCCGCCCGCCCCCGGCACGCTCCTGCCCAGCGCGCTGATCACCCCCGTCGTCAACGTCTGATCGAGACCGAAGGGGTTGCCGATCGCCAGCGTTTTCTGGCCGACCCAGAGCTCGAGACCACGCTCGACCCGAATCGGCTTTAGATCGGTCGGCGCATCTTTGATCTTGAGCACCGCGATGTCTTTTCGGGCGTCCGTCCCGACGAGCAGCGCGTCGAAGCTGCGGTGGTCATGCAGCGTGACCGAGAGCGAGCGCGCGCCCTGGACCACGTGGTGATTGGTGACGACGTGGCCGCTCGCATCCCAGATGAAGCCGGAGCCCGTGCCCACCGGTACTTCCACCGCGCGCGAGAAGCGGTCGAAGCCGATGTTGGCGTTGGTGACGAACACCGTGGAGGCGGCGACGGCCCGGAACACGGTGATCGAATTTTCCTCATCTTCCGTTCGCGCATTCGGCCCGAGCGGCGTGATCGGCGTGATCGGCGCAGCCACGGCGGGCGGGCTCGCTGGGGGCAAGGGGGCTGGCGCAGGCGGCGGGTCTTGCGGCAACGGCTGGGGAGCGCTCGGCGCGGCAGGGGGCGCAGCGGGGGGTTCGAGCGAGGGCACAGCGGGGGCCGACGAGCCGCCCCGGGCCTCCTCATTCGAGGCGCGCTGGCCACCCAGAAAGTCGTCGCACCCTGCACCGTACAGGAGTGGGGCGAAGAGCGCGCCCACGCCCATGAAAGCGGTCAAAACGCGAGACATCGGCTCCTCATCCGCGAGATCGGATTGCCTGTCAACGCCCAAGCGGCGAGAACGCGGGAGCGGCTGGATTGTTGGTCGAACTTCAGCTACTGGAGCACGCGACCTCGACCACGCCGATGCTCTCATCGGCACCCTCGCGGCTGAAGATATGGCCCAAAACCGCCCCATCCCCAACGTCTTGGCAGCCCGCTACGCGAGCTCGGAGATGCAACACCTGTGGTCTCCGGAGAACAAAGTCGTGCTGGAGCGTCGGCTCTGGGTGGCGGTGCTCGAGGCCCAGAAGGAGCTCGGCGTGCCTGTGCCGGACGCCGCGCTCGAGGCCTACAGGGGCGCCATCGAGCGCGTGGACCTCGAGTCCATCCAGGCGCGTGAAGAGCGGACTCGCCACGATGTAAAAGCGCGCATCGAGGAGTTCTGCGAGCTCGCCGGCCATGAGCTGATTCATCGCGGCATGACCTCGCGGGACCTGACGGAGAACGTCGAACAGCTGCAGGTGAAGGCCGCGTTGCGGCTGGTTGCCTTCAAAGCCATGGCCGCGCTCGGGCGGCTCAGCGAGCTCTGCGCGAGGTTTGCGGACACGCCCATCGCCGGCCGCAGCCATAACGTGGCCGCTCAAGTCACGACCCTGGGCAAGCGCTTCGCGAATTACGGTGAAGAGCTGCTCGTATCCACTCGCGTGCTGATGACCTTGATCGACGAGTATCCGCTGCGCGGCCTCAAGGGTCCGGTCGGCACGCAGCAGGACCAGCTCGACGTGCTCGGGGATGCCGCAAAGGTGGCGGAGCTCGAGCGGCGGGTCGCGGGGCATCTCGGCTTTGCTCGCGTCCTCACGAACGTCGGCCAGGTCTATCCCCGATCGCTCGACTTCCAGGTCATCAGCACGCTGCGCCAGCTCGCCTCCGGCCCCTCGAACCTGGCCAAATCACTGCGCCTGATGGCGGGTCATGAGCTCGTGAGCGAGGGCTTCGCAGAGGGCCAGGTGGGGTCCTCGGCCATGCCCCACAAGATGAACGCCCGGTCGTGCGAGCGCATCAACGGCTTCACCGCGATCCTGACTGGCCACTTGAGCATGGTCACTGCGCTCGCGGGTGACCAATGGAACGAAGGGGACGTGAGCTGCTCGGTCGTGCGCCGCGTCGCGCTGCCGGACGCGTTTTTTGCGATCGATGGGCTGTTCGAGACGCTACTCCACGTGCTCTCCGATTTCACGGCCTTCCCCGCCAGCATTGCCCAAGAGCTCTCGCGCTATTTGCCCTTCCTCGGTGTGACCAAGCTGCTGATGGCGGCGGTGAAGGCGGGGCTCGGGCGCGAGCGGGCGCATGCCTTGATCCAGGGTCACGCCATCGCCGTGGCAGATGATCTGCGCAACGGCAGAGCTCGAGACAACGACTTGATCCCGCGGCTCGGGGCTGACCCGAACCTGCCGCTGTCTACGGCCGAGCTCACGCGTTTGTTGGGCAGCCCGCTCGAGCTAGTGGGCGCCGCCACCGAGCAGGTGCAAGCGTTCGTGGCCGAGGTCGAAGCGCTGCTCGAGCGGCATCCCGACGCGGCACGCTACACGCCAGGGCGAATGTTGTGATGCCAGGCCGATGAGCCGTCAGCGAGCCGCTCGCGCGGAGGCAGTAGCCGGAGCACTCCTGGAACTGCCTTGACGACGCCCTGCCCCGGGTCCAAGGTCAATGACCCACCATGAAGATTGATCGGCTCATGCAGATGGTTTTTGTCTCGGGTGCCGTGTGCGTCGCAGCGCCGGCATTTGCAGGCTCGAGTACGGCGGCCAACGGGGTGTCCTCCCGCTGCGAGGCCGCGCGGGTCGGCGACGGCACACTGGCGGACAGGCTGTGCGGCGACGACGACAGCGACGGCGACGGCGACGACGGCAAGGACGGCAAGGACGACCCCGGCACTGACGGCGACGACGACGGTGAGGGCGACGGCGACCACAGCGAAGCGGAACCGGTGTCGTTCTAGGCTCCAGAGACTGCGCCCGCATACGGCGCGAGCCGCAGCGCGACGCACAACCTAATCGGGCATACCTTGAGCGTAGAGCACGGACGTAAAGCGCGCGCCGCAAGCCGGCTCGCCAGCAAGGTCACGAGCTTGCTCCTCTTGGGGCTCGGCAGCCTCTCGGGTTGCGCGCCGAAAGCGAGCTCAGTGCCGCTCGGGCGTGGGCCGCTGGCGCAGGCAGAAGACATCTCGGAGCAGACGGAGAAGGCGGCACACCGGCCCAAGCCGTCTGCTCGTTCAGCGGTGCCGGCGGAAGCACCCGCGCCCACGGCAGAAGCCGCCACGTCTGGAGAGGGAGCGAAGTCGGAGACCTCCGGCGCGCACGCCCACGGGCGCGCCGAGGCCGACTCGGACTCCGACCGAAAACCGAAGAGCAACGGCGAAGCGCCGCGCTTCGAGGGGCTGTACGCCGGTAAAGACGTCGCCATCTACCGGATGTCGGGTGACCCCGATCGAGAAGAAAAGGACGACAAGGCCAAGATTCGGATCGCCAAGCCCGCAGCCGGCAGCGTTCGGATCATCCTCGTCAACAGCGCGGACGGCAGCGACCTCTGCGAGCTGGTCGCGCGGGTCGAGGGCAACGCGGCGATCCTCGAATCCGCGCAGCCATGTTTCACTCCGGAGGGCGAAGAGGAGCTGACCTCGGGTCGTGCCGTCGTCGTCGGCGATCGCTTGGAGATGGATGCGGAGTGGACCCTGTCGGTCAAGCTGCCCGATCAGGAGCTCGACGGCGAGCTCTCCTACTCATTCAAGGGCGAACGCCAGTAAGTGGGCCCATGCCGGCGAAAGCCGGGCCGCCGTGGCCGAAGATCGGCTAGTAATCAGCCGGCAGCGGGCTCAGGCGTGCCTTCGCCAGAGGCTCGACCGACTTTGTAGCTCATTGGCCTCGATTCGAGCTAACCGAGGCGCTACTAGTAGGAGAAACCCAAAGTCCGCGCCGCGTTTCGACCCCACGCCCGCGCTTCCAAAGATAGTCTCGTGAACAACGCCATCGCCAAACGGCGCACCTTTGCCATCATCGCGCACCCGGACGCCGGCAAGACCACGCTCACGGAGAAGCTGCTCCTCTTTGGTGGCGCCATCCAGCTCGCGGGCGCGGTCAAGGCCCGCGGCGACCAGCGGCGCGCCCGTTCGGACTGGATGAAGGTGGAGCGCGAACGCGGCATCTCCGTGACGGCGTCGGCGATGACCTTCGATTACGGCCCCCACACCTTCAACCTGCTCGACACGCCCGGGCACGAGGACTTCAGCGAGGATACGTATCGAACCCTGACAGCGGTCGACTCCGCGGTGATGGTCATCGACGTCGCTCGGGGCATCGAGTCACAGACCCGCAAGCTGTTCGAGGTCTGCCGCCTGCGCGACGTCCCCATCATCACCTTCGTGAACAAGCTCGATCGAGAAGGGCGCGACACCTTCGACCTGATCGACGAGATCGAGCAGACGCTGGCCCTCGACGTGACGCCGGCGACGTGGCCCATTGGTCGGGGCACGCGTTTCATCGGCTGCTACGACCTGCTGCTGGATCAGCTCATCCTGATGAACCGGACCAAGGACGGTTCCCTCGCCAAGGGCATCACCGTACGCGGGCTGGACGACCCGGCCCTCTCCGAGCACGTGCCGAGCGACCTCCTCTCTGAGCTGCGCGAGGAGGTGGCCATGGCGCGGGGCTTGTGCCCAGCGTTCAACCTCGAATCCTATCTGCAGGGGCACATGACGCCGATCTACTTCGGCAGCGCCCTGCACAACTTTGGGGTTCGCGAGCTCTTGCACGGGCTCGGCGAGATATCTCCCCCGCCTCGCTCCCACGCAGCGGTGGAGCGCACGGTCACCCCGGACGAGGCCGCCGTCACCGGTTTCGTGTTCAAGATCCAGGCGAACATGGATCCGAAACACCGCGACCGGGTCGCGTTCGTTCGGCTCTGCTCCGGCCATTTCGAACGCGGCATGAAGCTGCACCACGTCCGCACGGGCGCGGCCATGCGCGCCCACAACCCGCTGCTGTTTTTGGCGCAGGATCGCGAGCTAGCGGAAGAAGCTTGGGCGGGCGACATCATCGGTCTGCCAAATCATGGCAAGTTGCGTGTAGGCGACACGCTCACCGAGGGCGAAGACCTCCATTTTGCAGGCTTGCCGAGCTTCGCTCCCGAGCTGCTGCAGACGGTCCGCCCCGATGACCCCGTACGCGGTAAACACCTGGGCAAGGCGCTGACGCAGCTCGCGGAAGAGGGCGCCGCCTCCGTATTCAAGACGCATCTCGGCTCCACGTGGGTCGTGGGTGTGGTCGGTTCGTTGCAGTTCGACGTCCTCGCCGATCGCGTTCGCACCGAGTACGACCTGCCCGTACGTTTCGAGGGAACACAGCTCTACACCGCGCGCTGGGTCGAGGCCGCCGACTCTCGCGATCTGAAGCGTTTCATCGAAGAGAACCGAGCGAGCGTCGCTGACGATCACACGGGCGCGCTGGTATTTCTCGCGCGAAACGCCTGGCATTTGGAGCGCACCGAAAAGGACTATCCAGCTCTCCGGTTTCTCAAAATCAAAGAGCAAGCCCCCTCTTGAAGGCGCCTGACGCTACGCGCGATCGCGCGGGGTGATCCGATTGGCGCGGCGTGACCCTCGAGAACGTTGTAGATCTACTTGACTCGAGCACCCATCACTTGCATTTAAGTTCGAGAGCGCGAGGTCCCAGGCTCGAGTGCCGCGCTCCGAAAAGTGATCGACGATGACAGTACGCCCATGGAACGATAAGGCCGGGGGCACCAGCGATCTGGCGCCCATCGTGCTCATTCTCAAAAAAACTCAAGGTAGCGTCTGGTCAGAAGCCGGAAAAACCCCGCTCTGCCCAACCGTCGGCTGGCTCCGAGACAACTACGGCACGGGTCAATACGAGCTGCGGCTCAAGCTCGGGAACCGCATCCTGTGCATGGCAAACGCCGAGTGCATCGGCAAGGCCGACTTCGGATCGAAGCCAACGCTAAGCACGATCGCTTGATGAGAAGCTCGGCAGAGCGGGCTTACCAGGCGCTCGGTTTCTGATAGCGAGCGTGACCCAGCAAGAACTGGCCTTCGTGGAACTGCTCCGGGCTAAGCTCCGTGATCCCGGTTTCAGAGAGCTCGAGCACCCGGGTCGCCACCTGCGACACCATCTGGCGATCGTGAGTGATAAACACACAGGTGCCCTCGTAGCGGGCCATGGCCTCGGTGAGGGAGCGGATCGCTTCCAGATCGAGGTGGTTCGTCGGCTCGTCGAGTAACAGCACGTTGGGCTTGAGCAACATCAAGCGAGCCAGGAGCAGCCGCACGGTCTCGCCACCGGACAGCACCTCCGTCGGCTTTAGGGGCTCGTCCTTGGTGAACAAGAGGCGCCCAAACAGGGCCCTCAGATTTTCCTCGTCCGTGTCCGAGTTCCAGCTCCACAGCCACTCGTGAGCGGTCTGCTTCGACTTTTTGACGAGCTCCGAGTGGTCCTGCGGCAGGTAGCCGATGGCCGCCTCGTAACCCCACTCGACCTTGCCGGAGTCGGGCGCAATCTCGCTGAGAAAGAGCCGCATCAGCGAGGTCTTGCCGATGCCGTTCTTGCCGACCAACGCGACGCGATCGCCGCGAAACAAGGACAGGTTGAAGCCCTTGACGATGCGGACGTCACCAAAGCTCTTGGTCAAGGCCTCGACGTTGAGCACCTGCTTGCCGCTGGGCCGCTTGACCTCGAACCGGACAAAGGGGCGGGCAATGTTCGAGCGCTTGAGGTCATTGAGGGCCTTCTGCTCCCGAGTGACCTGTTTCTCCCGGCTCTTCACCTGGCTAGCGCGGGAGCCGGCGCGAAACCGCTGCACGAACTCCTGGAGCTGGGTGATCTTCTTCTTCTTGGCTTCGTTGGAGAGCTCGAGCGACGACCGCGCCTCGGCCTTGGTGCTGACCATGTCGTCGTAGCTGCCGTTGTAGATGATGATCGTCTCGTAATCGATGTCCGCGATCTTCGTGCAGACCTCGTTGAGGAAGTGCCGATCGTGGCTGATGACGACGAGCGCGCCGGTAAACTCCTCGAGGAAGCCTTCGAGCCAGCGGATGCTGGCGATGTCGAGCGCGTTCGTCGGCTCGTCGAGGAGCAAGGCCTCGGGCTTGCCGAACAGCGCCTGGGCCAAGAGCACGCGCACCTTGTCGCCGCCCTGCAGCACCGACAAGCGCTGTGGGTGGTACTCGCTGCCGATCCCCAAGCCCTCGAGCAGGCCGGTGGCCTCGCTCTCGGCAGTATACCCGTCTTCTTCCCCGATCACGCCCTCGAGCTCCCCGAGCCGCACGCCGTCCTCGTCGCTGAGCGCGTCTCCCTTGGCGAGGAGCTCCTCTTTCTCGCTCATGGCTTGCCACAGGGTCGGGTTCCCCATCATGACCACGTCGATGACTCGATACTGATCGAACCCCGAGTGATCCTGCCGCAGCATGCCGAAGCGCCTGGGCAGACGCACGTGCCCCGCCATGGGCTCGAGCTCCTTGGCGAGGATCTTCATGAACGTGGATTTACCGCTCCCGTTCGGCCCGGTGAGGCCGTACCGCTCTCCGGCATTGAAGGTCACGTTCACGCTCTCGAACAGCATGCGCGCGCCGAAGTTCATCGTGACGTCGTTGACAGAAATCATCGCTAGTCCTTGCTCGACCGAAGAGTGCGTGCCCAAAAATCCGGGCCAGAAACGCGGGCGGAGGTTAGTAGCAGACGCCGCCCGCTCAGCCCGGCCAAAATGGGTGAACGGCCGCGGATCCATCGAAGTTGCCGCTGCCCAATGACCTGAATGGCCCAATTCCGGCCGGGCGCTAAAACCTGAACGAAGGGCCGTGGTCGAAAACGGCCCGGTCGCCCATCGGCTCGACACGCCGCACACTGAGCGCTACCGGGGCGGCACCCTGGCTACGGCGCACGCATGCGTCGAGCGCTGGCGCCAGAGGCTCAGCCTGTGGAAGCTAATCGCACGCGGGTCGCGCCTTCGGCTTGCCTACACGCCGGAAGCTCTTTAATCGGGGCTATGGTGGGCGTTTCATCGGGAGACTTCAAGCAGGCGCTCGGTCACTGGCCGAGCGGTGTGAGCCTGGTGACCAGCCAATCCGACGCCGTCCCCGCGGGGATGACGGTCTCGGCTTTTCTCAGCGTGTCGCTCGTGCCCCCTCTGATTGCCGTCTGCCTCGATCAACGCGCCCTGACGCTCGCCGTCATCGTGAGCAGCCGCCGGTTCGCGGTCAACGTGCTGTCGGCAGGGCAGAGCGGGCTGAGCGAGCGTTTCGCCCTCAAGGACAACGAGCCAACTCGCTTCGACGGCGTGGCGCTCGATTCTGTCCCCGGCGCACAGAGCCCGCTGATTTCGGGGGCGGTGGTACACCTCGACTGCGCGCTCGACGCAATGCATGAGGCGGGTGACCACGTGCTGTGCGTGGGCCGAGTGGAGCTAGCGCTCACGCACCCCGGGCTGCCGCTGATTTACTATGCATCGAACTATCGGCACCTGGCCCTGCCGGTGCTCAGCCGAGGCTGATGGCTGGACGCGTCTCCCCAGCCAGCTCACTGGGAGACATCGCCCTCGGGTCAAAAATCCCAAACGGCGCGAGCGGTTCGAACTAACACTACTGCGAGAGGTTCATCGAGTGAGTGACGCTCGCGCGACGCCCGGACGTGTAGGCCCATGTCGTTTGTTTCCCACTTTGTCGTTCCATTCT
>JAYTOL010000143.1:0-104528 GCA_043747815.1 Deltaproteobacteria bacterium | reverse complement strand
GACTGCGCCAGCGGCACCTGCGGCGCGGCGGGCTGTGAGGTAGGGGTCAGCGCATGCTGCCAAGCCGCCTCTTGCGATGACGGGGTCGCCAACGGCGACTCTCCGGCGGCGAGCGAGTCCGACATCGACTGCGGGGGTACCGACCCGGAGTGTGCGCGCTGCCCGGATGGCGGCCGCTGCCGGCGCGGCGCCGATTGCGCGAGCAGCGTCTGCAACGCCGGCGTGTGCAGCGTAGCCGCCTGCGACGACGGAACGCGCAACGGAGTGGAGACGGGCACGGACTGCGGAGGACCGCCGGGCTGCGCGCGCTGCCGCGACGGGCAGCGCTGTAACCTCGGCAGCGACTGCGCCAGCAACGTCTGCGCCGGCGGAGCCTGCATCTCCTGTGACGACGGCGTCCACAACGCGGGGGAGACCGACGTCGACTGCGGCGGCGCCGGCCCGGCCTGCGACCGCTGCGCGCCCGGGCGGCAATGCCGGCTCGATCGGGATTGCGCGAGCGGCGCGTGCCAAAACGGCCGTTGCTGCGGCGGTAACCAGGCGGACTGCACGCGTTGCGCCGAGCGCCTGTCAGTCGGCATAAATTGTGACTCACCGGGCGGGGGCATCGACACGGCCGGCGTCGATAACTGCAGCGCGTCCCTGCAATGCCTGATCGACAACCCGGCAGCCTGCGCGACGCGCACGACGCCGGGCTGCGCGGGCAACGACACGAGCGCCGTCTGCGACGACAACGAGTTTGGCGGCACGGCAGGGACCGGCGTCAGGCGCGCCGTGCAGGTGCTGCAAGGCGCCGGCTGTCAGTTGTGAGCTCCCGCCGGCCGCGACAGCGCTCGCCCGAGGGCATCGAGCTAGTCTCGAGCAGCGCCGACGAAACTCACCTCCGGGAACTCGGCGGCAGGGTCACTCATCAGGGGGGACGGCTCGTCCGATAGCTCGGCTCCGAAGAAGGCTCGCAAGAGCGCGCTCTCGATCGCCAGAGCGCGATCGGTATCTATCGAGCCCACCAGGGCGTCCGCTGGGAGGACGGCCGCGTCCAGCTTGGCGAGTTGGTTGACCAACGCACCCTGGTCGCTGAAGTTGTTGTGACCTGCGCCGAGCACCTCGGCGCTGTAGAATGCACCCCGAGCGCCTCGCTCGGCGAACTCGACGGCGCTGCCCTCTACCGAGTTGTGGCCCTCGAAGAGAAAGCAGAGCACCGGGGTGGTGGGGCCCTCGCTGAGCACCGGCCCGCGAAAGGTCCCGTCGACGTTGGCGGAGGCGCGAAGCCACGGCGACAAGACTGCCGCGCGCACCGCGGCGGCCCCGCCGAGAGAGTGGGCGAACGTTCCCAAGCGCTGCATGTCGACCTGCGCGATCACGGCTCGGCTCGGAGCGCTCCCCCACAGGGTATTTGGAAGCGCGGCGCCCGGTGAGCTCCGGTCCGCGCTCGCGAGCCACTCGGCGACGAAGCCGATGTCCTGTGCCCACATCTCCACCGCCTCGTCGGTCGAGGGCGTCGCGGGGTCAAACCCGCTGTTGCTCCCGTCGGGGTATACGACGACTCCAGAGCCGTCGGGATGCGACAGACCGATCACGACGTAGCCGTGGCTGGCGAGGTCCTGCGCGAGGGTGGAGTAGAGCGCCACGGGCGCCGTCCAGCCCGTCGACATGAGCAGCGTCGGGCGCGGTGCCGAGGTATCGGGCACGGCGTCCAGGTGGCTATCGGTGTGCAGGCGGTCGAAGACGTTCGATGGCAGACCGTTGCCGAGCGCATTGAGGGCTGCTTCTCGATCATCCAAAAAGTAGCCCGTAGGCTGCGCATTCGCGGGCAACGCCGGGTACCAGAGCCGCAACGCGATAGTCCGGCTTCCCCCTTGGGGCCCGGCGCGGCTTGCATCCACCACGACTAAGCTGGTCGTGCCGACAGGCAGTGCGCCGCTCGGATCCGGCATTTGGAGCAGCCAAGCGTCGGCCTCGAACAACCTGTCCGTGCCGCGCAAGACGGCCTGATTCGAGGCGGTGATGCTCACGGCCAGCCGCGTCGTATCGGACCCCAAGAGGCCGAGCCGGCGCAGCTCAGCGATGGAGAACGAGGCGAAGGCTTCGGGCCGCCCATCGCCGTTGGAGTCACGCAGCACGACTGGAGCCAACGCCGGGAGCATGAACGCATCCGCATCCAGGCTGGCGCTGGCGTATGCGAGTAGCGGACCGAGACCGGTCAGCGTCTGCTCCGCCGGCGCGCTGAGCGCCACCTCCAGGTTCGTCTCCGTGCCCTGAAGTTGATTGGGATACACGCCCGGCAAGATGTCGATGCCGGGCGGCGCCGCCGCTGCTTCTTCGGATGAGCCCGTGCTCGCACAGGCAGCAAAGCCGAGCAGCACGGCGCAACCCAAAGCTCGGGACAGATACGGAGGGCGGAAGGAGAAAATGGATGCGTGTCGGGACATGATGAAGCCTCTCGGAGCGGCGCGAGGCGCCGTGACCTGGAACCAGGCGACCCTCAGCAAGGCCCGGGCCAAGCACAGAGCTAGGCTCAAAACGTCCTTCCGCGAGGCGCGAGGCCGCAGCGCCCGCGGTCAGACGTCCGCCGCGTGACTCGAGTGTCCGGAGCTGTCCGCGCGCACTTGCGCGAATTTCTTTCGATCGCAGGGCGCAATATTTTCCAAGTCTCGCGAGCGCCCCGAGATTAGGCTCGGCGAGTGACCTTCGACTACGGCTTTACGCTCTTCGACACCGCGATCGGCCGCTGCGGCATCGTCTGGGGTATGGCCGGCGTGGCTCTGCTGCAACTCCCGGAGGGACGAGAGCTCGCGACGCGGGCTCGGCTCCTGCAGCGCTTTCCGGATGCCAAGCAGGCGGCGCCGCCGGCTGCCGTGCAACACGCCATCGATTCCATCGGGGCCCTGCTCTCTGGTGCGCGCCCTGATCTGTCGAACATCGAGCTCGACATGCGCGCCGTGCCGCCGTTTCATCAGCGCGTCTACGACGTCGCGCGCGAGATCCCACCCGGCACGACTGCGTCCTACGCTGAAGTGGCCGCCAAGGCCGGCTCACCTGGGGCCGCGCGTGCCGTCGGGCAGGCCTTGGGCAAGAACCCGTTTGCCATCATCGTGCCCTGTCATCGCGTGCTCGCCGCGGGCGGCAAGCTGGGCGGCTTCTCCGCGAACGGTGGTATCAGCACCAAGTTGCGCTTGCTCTCGCTCGAAGGCGCAGCGGCGGCGCCAGGCGCTGAGCTCGACGGCGATGGCTCGTTTGGCTTTGATCCACTGGCGGCCGTCGAGCACTTGCGCGCCAAAGATCCGCGGCTCCGACGGCTCATCGATGCGGTTGGCCCGTTTCGTATGCAGTTGCAGAAAACGCCGAGCGTGTTCGCCGCGCTCGCGGAGGCCATTGTGTTCCAGCAACTGAACGGGAAAGCCGCGGCAACCATCTTTGCGCGGCTGTGCGCACTTTTTCCGCACAGTAACACCGGCATCACTCCGGAACGCATCCTCCGCGCTTCCGACATCAAGCTGCGGTCGGCGGGGCTCTCAGGCTCAAAGCTGCTCTCACTGCGCGATTTGGCGGCAAAAACCCGATCGGGGGAGCTCCCGACCCTGGGCGAGATCAGGCAGATGTCAGACCAAGAGATCATCGAGCGATTGACGGTGGTCCGCGGCATCGGCACGTGGACCGTGGAGATGCTGCTGATCTTCCGCCTGGGCCGCCCGGACGTGCTGCCCATCGACGACTACGGCGTGCGCAAAGGCTTCGCGCTGGCGTTCAAGACGCCCGAGCTCCCCGCCAAAGCGGAGCTTCTGAAGCGCGGCGCTCGCTGGAAGCCCTACCGAACCGTCGCGAGCTGGTACTTGTGGCGGGCCACCGACCCAGCGCGAGCCACCGGCGAGCCCTGACCCTCAAAAATCGCCATCCGGGCGGGGCTCCCGCTGTGGCTCCCCGGGCGGGGCGCGACTAGAGTGTCCGGGAGCATGCCCGAAACGACGGTTCTCCGGCGCGGCGCTCTGACGGTCGTCGATTATCGATGCCCTCTCCACGCGAACAGCCCGCCTTTCCCCGAGCAGCACGGCTGCCCGTCGGTCTCGTACGTGCGCAAGGGCAGCTTTGGTTACACTTGCCGAGGTCAGGCCTTCGAGCTCGTGGTGGGCTCGGTGCTGGTGGGCCATACGGGTGACGAGTTCACGTGCACTCACGACCACGTGGGCGGCGGTGACGGGTGCCTCTCATTCCAGCTCACCCCCGACGTGACGGAAGCTTTGGGCGATGCGCTCGCGACCCGGCGTCGGGCGCCGCGACGCCCGAGCTCCCTCTCCACCTGATCGATTAACGGCGAGAAATGTCGACTTTAGAAGCTCGAGCCAACGACGCTGTCGTCTACAAGATCTGCCCGCGGGAGCACTGGCTCGCAGCGCTCCGAGGGGGTGAGCTGGACCCATCGCGAGACGACCAGCGCGACGGCTACGTGCATCTCTCGCGCGGGCAGCAGGTGCAGGCCAGCCTCTCCCGGCATTTTGCAGGGCAGGCTGACCTGGTCCTGCTCCGCGTCCACGTCGAGCGCCTGTCACCCGGCGCGCTCCGTTGGGAGCCGTCACAGAGCGGTGAGCTCTTCCCCCACCTGTACGGCGGCCTCGCGGCGGCCGCGGTCGGGGAGGTTTTCGAGCTGGCACTCGATGGCCGCGGCGAACACCAGCTTCCGGAAGGGTTCTGAGCATGGAGCAGTGCGCGTGTCGAGGCTCGAGCCACGGGGCCCCCGCGGGTAGCTTCGCGCCTCCCGACGCCGAAGACCACTACTCGCGCGACCTGCGCGTCGAACCCGTGCACCTCGACCTGACCATCGCCGTTGACGTGCTGGAAAGGAAGCTGGATATCGAGCTCTGCATGCGGGTGCGCGCGCGGAGCGCCGGCGTGCACAGCCTCGCCCTGGACGGCATCGAGCTGCAAGAGCTCGCGGTAGAGCTGTCGGATCCCGGGCTTAGCCACTACGACGGCAGGGTCATCCACCTGATCTGGGACAAACCTTTTGCAGACGCCGAGGAGCGCGAGCTCAGGCTTCGCTATCGCGTGCTCGGGCCGAGCACCGGCGTGTTGTTCTCCGCGCCGAGCGCGGCGTATCCAGACGCTGCCACGTTCGCGGTGACGGACCACGAGACCGAGCGGGCTCGCTACTGGCTCGCGTCTGTCGACCATCCATCAGCGCGCCCCACGCTAGACATCCACCTGCGCGCCGCCGAGCGCTTCACGCTGCTCGCCAACGGCGCCATCCTTGGCGAAGAGCGCCACGGAGACGGCACGAAAACGGCGCATTTCGCCCAGGCGCAGGGTTGCCCGAGTTATCTCGTGTGCTTCGCCGTCGGCGATTTCGTGGCCTGGAAGGGCGAAGCGCTCGCAGGCGTCGAGGTGGCTGCGTTTGCGCCCCGCCCGTTCAGCGCCGAGCACGTCCAGAGGAGCTTTGGGCGCACGCGCGACATGCTCGCGTTTATGACGGCGCGGCTCGGCCAGAGCTACCCCTTCGCCAAGTACTATCAGTTTGCGGCCGAGGGCATCGGCGGCGCGATGGAGAACATCTCGCTCGTCTCGTGGGACGACCGCTTCTTGCTGGACGAAGTGCTGGAGACCGAAGAGCGCCAGCTCGTCGACGTGGTCAACGTGCACGAGATGGCGCACACCTGGTTCGGCGATCGAGTGGTGTGCCGAGACTTCGCCCATTCCTGGTTGAAAGAGGGCTGGGCGACCTACATGGAGAGCTGCTGGCTCGAAGCGAGCGAAGGGCAAGACGCGCTCGACTTTGACCTGTGGAGCAACGCCGATGTGTATTTCACGGAGGTAGAAGAGCGCTACGCGCGGCCGATCGTCACGCGCAAGTACGACAGCTCCTTCGATCTCTTCGATGGGCACCTCTACCCGGGTGCCGCGCTGCGCATCCACATGCTGCGCAAGCAGCTAGGGGACGAGGTGTTTTGGAGCGCCGTCACTAACTATCTGGCGACCAACGCAGGCCGCCTGGTGGAGACCGACGACTTCCGACGCGCGCTCGAAGCGCGCTCCGGGCTCAGCCTCGAGCAGTTCTTCGAGCAGTGGTTTTACAAACCGGGCTACCCCGATCTGGAGGTCACGTTCCGGCATGACGCGGAGGCACGCGAGGGCGCCTTCGAGATCGTGCAGAAGCAAGCCGACGAGAAGACGGGGGACGGCGCCCTCAGCTTCGAGCTCGAGCTCCAGGTCGGCTGCGCCGATACCCTGCAAACCAAACGCGTGCACGTCGCGGGACGGCGCACGTTGGCGCTCGTGTCTCTCGAGTCGCCTCCCGAGGTGATCCGCGTCGACCCCCAGGGGCGCTTGTTGCACCGGCTGGAGTTCGATCCCGGCGCACCCGTGCTGCTCCGGCAGCTCGGCGCCAGTGACGCACGCGGCCGCATCCAGGCCGGAGTGCTGCTGGTCCGCCACGCCGGTCGGATCGGCGTCGATGCGGTACGCGGAGCCTTCGAGGCGGAGCCCTACTTCGGAGTACGCATCAAGTGGGCCGAGGCGCTCGGGAAGGCCTCGTCAGAGCCCGCCCTCGAGGCGCTGCTCGCGCTCGCGGAGGGCCATCGAGACCCCAAGAGCCTGGCGTCGGTCTTGCGCGCGCTCGGCAAATATCGCGATCATCGCGCCGGCGCCGTGCTCGGCCGCCGTCTCGATGCTGGTCTACCCTATCGCGCGGCAGAGGCCGCGCTCGAAGCTCTCGGAGCTCAGCGCGAAGACGCGCCACTCGATCGGTTGATCGACGCCGCGCGCACGTCTGGCTTTGGCGGGTTCGTGCAATCCGGCGCGCTCAGGGCCATCGGCGCCTCGCGCCGCGTCGAAGGCCTCGAGCCGCTACTGTTTGCTCTCGAGCGAGGCAACGCGCCGAACAAGGTACGCCACGCGGCGGCGGAGGGCCTCGGCGCGCTCGCCGCAACGCTCTCGGACCGACCGCGCGAGCGTGCCATCGAAGCGTTGACGGACGCGCTTCGCGATCCTCTGCCTCGAGTGCAACTCGCCGCGGCTCAGGCCCTGGGCCGCGCGAAAGCCAAATCCGCGGAGCCTGCGCTCGACGCCCTGGCACGCCGCCTGGCCCATCAAGACGCCTCCAAGGTGCGCCGCGTTTTGCGCGACCTGCGCGCCGCCGGGACCGAAGCCTCACGCCCGCAGGAGCTCGACCAGCTCCAGGAACGCCTGCGCAAGCTCTCCGCCAAAGTGGACGAGCTCGAGGCGCGGTCGAAATCCAAGCCGACCCTAGCGTAACGCGATACTCCCGGGGGGATGCGCGGCGTCCTGCGCACGTCTTCACGGCCCGACCTGCTCCATTCTCCCATTCAAAAAATTGTTCACGAACGCCGCCATCGAGACGGTCCCCAGCGCTGCATCAAAAAACCGAGGCCGCATCGTGTGCTGATGCAACGTGACGTTCGCCTGGGCGAGGAAGAAGCTCGCCATGCGCCCCGTCGCCTGGTACTTCGATCGCACGCCGAGCAGCCCCGCTTCGTAGGTGGCCGCAGGAAAAATCTGAGCGCCGGCAAGCTGCCCGAGGGTGATGCCCACGGGGTCGGCGGTGGCGAGGGTGGCGCAGTTGTTTTCGCCGGGAGTAAAGAAGAGCCGGATCACCTCGTCCTGCATCGATGAGATCAGCGCGATATGCGCCGTTGGGTGTTTGGCGATCAGGAAGTCAGAGAGCCCGATCAGACCACCACCGTCCTCGTGGAAGCACTGCTCGCAGTCCGGCGGCAGCCCGTAGTTGAGCCCGAACAGCTCGCGCCAGCTCTTCTGCAGACAGGTGGGCCAGAACTGGTCCTCGAACGGCACGCCGGAGTCGAGGATGGCGTCGGTCTGCACGCCCGCGAAGGCGTCGCTGATCATGCTGAAGTTCAGGGCCGCGCCGAAGCTGCCGGCGCTCGCACCAGTGACCACCACGCGCTCCAGGCCCGCCGCGAACGTGGGCACCAACCTGCCGACGAACGTCTGCGTGTTCAAAAACCCGACAAACTTCTGCGCCTCAGCCACCCCCGGGACGCTGGCCGCGCGGCGCGAGCCGGCGTGCACGTCACCCGTGCAGTACGGAATATACGCGATGTTCCAGTCGTGAAACGGATTCTCGATGCGGTCGGCGGAGAAGACCCCCGACAGCTCGTTGTTCTGATAGACGCCGGGCTGCTGTCGCCCTGCAACAGCGCCGAGCGCCGAGCCCAGCACCGTCTCGCCGGTACCTGCCAGCACCTGATTGACGTTCTTTGGATTGAAGTTACAAAAGCCGGTGCTCGTGCACGCGCCGCCGCCTTCGAAGAAGATGAGCAGGCGCTTCGAGTCCGTGAAGCGCAAGAAAAGCCCCGCCTCGGAGCCGTCACGGCAGCTCGTTCCCGGCACGGGGTACCAGGTATATCCCGCGGGCGCCGGCGGATTCAAAATCGTGCCCTGCGTTCTGTCGAAGGCTTCACCGCGTGCCGGCGCCAGGTCGAGGTAACCATCCGCCCTGAGCGCCAACGCGCGCGGCGGCAGCTCGTTAGGGTCGAGTTGTACGTTGCCGAGGCCGGGCTCGGTCACGACGGAGCCTGAGCCGCCTGCGGCAGCGAGCCCGCCGCCAGCGGCTGAGCTCGCCGGGGGTAATGCGGACGCGCCGCTCCCGGAACCGGAACCCGAACCGCCCGCTCGAGGCGGCAACACACCGCCTGACGGCGAGCCGTCCACGCTCCCGCCCGGTGGTGCCGGCCTGCTCGTGTCACCGCCGCCTCCCGCGGAGCACCCGAACATGAAAATGATGGCAAAGCCGCCGCGAGCCGCTCGGGTCAGTGGGTGTAACATCGGGTCAGAACTCCTTCGAAATGAGGCAGCGCCTCTGGTGCGCGGCCTTGCGGTCCGCTCGGGGCGCCGCCTGAGCCAGACCGAAGTGCTCGCAAAACAGTGGTCACGTGCCGCCGAAAGGTTGCGACCCCGAGGCATGAATCCGCCGCAGGGCCTCGGCGCTCGCGCGAGCGCAACGGGCGGGTGCATCCGTAGTTTGGGGTGCAAACGACTCCCTGGCGCGCGGCCCCCCTCTCACGCTGAATGCAGCCGTTGTTTGGGTGCAAACGAGCTCGCGCGGCAGCGCAGCGCCTCTGGGGTCTCTGGCACGCTCCGGCCCGATGGACGCCCGCCCGCAGCTGCGATCGTCGAGGGTGCCGATCACAACGGTCTCGTTTCCAGCCACGTCGTGGCCCCGCCGGCGGGCGCAGCACCGAGCGACGCCCCTCAGTGCCATGTTCCGGGTCACTCGAAGCAGTTAGTCTGGTAGAGGCGCGCGTGAAAGCTGCCGGCGACGGGTGCAGCCGCGGTCATCGCGGCGCTTTCGAGCTCGACGGTACCCTCGCCGAGCAGTCCGAGAAACTCGAAGGACTGGTCCACGCCCAGCACCGCGGCGAAGCCCACGTTCTCGAAGTTGTACACGGGCTGCGTGCCCGCGGCGAAGGCGCCCGGCGCGGGTTAAAGCCGGAAGAACAGCAAAGCGGCCATCGACGAGCGCGCCGACGAGAGCCACCAATACCGATGGGGCGGCTCCCGCCGGATCTCGGCCCGCGCGGCTGAAGCGGTTGAGACTCGCCTGGAACTGGCCGCTCGCCGGATCCGCCATCACGGGACCCTGCGCTGCCGAGGACGGCGCGCATTCCATTTTCAGGCCGGCAACGACATGCTCTCTGGTCCCTGGAATCGAGGCACTATAGGCTCGTTTCATGACGCAGCAGCCGCCAGTAGCCGCCCAGAGCCACAGCACCCTTTGGACGCTAGGCTTGCTCGGCGCCGTTCTCGTCGCCGGCGTTCTGGCCGTCTTCTCCAGCCCCGCACAGAAGCTCGACCGGGAGCCGCCCGCAGCCAAGCCGGCGCCGGCCAAACCCACTGTGGCGGCCACGGCTCCCGCAAAGCCCAAGCGGGCGACGCCCGCAAAGCCGTCACCGCCGCTGAGCGATGAGAGGCTGCTCTGGAAAGACCCGTCCGAGTGGAAGCGTCGGCCCCCCTCCAACATGCGGTACGCAAGTTACGAGGTCCCCGCCGCCAAGGGCGACAAGCTCGGAGGAGAGCTCAACGTCTTCATCCTGACTGGCGACGTGGAAGCGAACATCCAGCGCTGGGTAGACGAGTTCAGCGGCTTCGATTTGAAGACGATCGTGCGTTCCCGCCGCAGCGTGAACGGCCTGCCGCAGGCCATCGTGGAGATACCCAAGGGCCACTTCAACGGCGGCATGGGGGACACCGAGGCCAGCCCGAACTATGGCTTGCTCGGTGCGATCATCTCCGCGCCCGTCGGCAACGCGTACTTCTTCAAGCTGACGGCGCCGAGCAACACGGTGAAGGCGGCGCGCAAGCCGTTCTACGAGCTGCTCGACAGCATTCGCCTGGAGAAGCCCGTCGCTTCTCCGGCCAGCGCGAAACCGGCCGACCCTGCCGCAACCCCTCCGCCCGCCCCTCCGACTCCAGCGCCCGCGCCCGCCGGCGGCGCTCCGCACCCCTGAGTGCTCTCGAGCGCTCGCCCGTGGTGGCCAGCCCTTGGGGAGACGCTCAGCTACTGAGAGCGCGGTCGCGGGCATTTCCTTGTCGACGTAGCCCCTTTCGCTGTTTCTCAGTGACCTTTAAGCTTGCGTCCTTGGCCACCGTTCACATGATCTGCGGACCCCTTGGCGCCGGCAAAACGACGCTGGCTCGCCGCCTTGCGGAGGAGCATCGAGCCATACGTTTCTCACTCGATGAGTGGGTGATGCAGTTGTTCGGTGACGAAGCGCCGCGTCCGATGCTCTTCGAATGGTGGGCGGCGCGCTGCAAGCGCTGTTCGGAACGCATCTGGTCCGTCTGCCAGCATGTTCTCGCGCAGCGGGTGGACGTCGTTCTCGATTTTGGCTTTCCGGCGCTGGCCCACCGTGACGAATACCGAGCGCTGGCTCTGCAGGCGGGAGCCGACGTGCATCTCCATGTCGTGACTGCTGACGCCGCGCTGCGCTGGGAACGGGTTCAAGGCCGCAACCACGGGCATTCTGAGACGTTTGCACTGGTCGTCAGCGAGGACATGTTTCGAGGTTCGGAGTCCTGGTGGGAGCCCCCAGGGGAAGCCGAATCCGGCGGCGTCATCAGCTTTCACACGGCCAAAGCGCCTGGCTGAAGCGGATTCGACAGGCGGCTCGTCGAGGGCACCATGAAGTCCTCGGGCGGCGGCTCTCGGCTGCGAGCCGACCGTCGGTGCTGACCCCCTAGCTGGATTTTATGGGCGAGTGCTCGACCAGCGCCGGACAACGAGCTGCAGCCTCAGTCAACTAGAGGATTGGGCCACTGACGTGTGAATCAGTGACGCGAAGTTGACGCACGCCCGCGTGCAACTGTCCGAGCAGTGTGGGGTCCTTTAGCTCGTCGACGAGCCAGCCCAGCGCGTGGCGTGTGTGCGAAAATACGCGATTGGGAAAGCGGCTGCTACTGGCCAAGTTTATTGCCGTAATCACACTACGCACAATGGTGGCCTTGAAGCCGTCGGCCTCGTAAGCGACGGCGGCTGCACAGATGTCGCCGCCGTAGTCTCTGAGTATTTGCGCGACGGACTGCCGGACCGCTGCTGGTGGCCTGAGGTCAGTCTTGCTTTCGATGATCGTGAGGAACCCAAGTCCTTCGGCGAAGTTCTGCCCGCGTAGCTCCGCAAAGACTTCTCCAAGTGCCTTTACCCCCTCGAGCGTCACCTCGGTGTGCCAGATCAGCACCGCAACTCGGCCGATGCTTCGCGCTGAGAAGCTACGCAGTGAGGCCGGCTCGAGCGGATGCTTTCTAGCCGCGGATGGGAGCATTAGAACCTGTCGATCGCAGCGGCTGTTCGAGAGAAACGATAAGTCGTGGGCGACTCACGGGGGGCCGAATCGCACAGACTCGCACGAATTACCGTCTTGGTACACCTCGCCTTGCAGCTCGTACACAATGCGGTGAGCAAGCCGTTCGTCGCGTTCGAGCAGATAGAGGTACGTCAAATCGCGGGCCGATCACGCGCCGGCGCGCGGCGCTGGTTGCACGCGGGACGTACACTCGGCCGTCGCCTTCGAGGTCGGGATCGCGGGCCGTGGTGGCCGCCCGTCGGCGATCTTGCGCGCGACGACGCGGCAAGCGACGCTGGACGCTGCAGAGCTAATCGACGACATTGCGGCTCATGCCCACCGCGCTCGTTGTCGGCAATTCCGACGGCATCGGCCTCGCCATCACCCATTTGCTCCTTGACGATGGCTGGCAGGTGACCGGCATCTCCCGCAGCGGAAGTCAAATTGACGTGCCGCTCTATCGGCACCACATCCTCGACGTATGTGACGACGAGTACGCAGCCCAACTCTCTAGCATCGTCGCTGAGCTCAACGACCTCGCCGTGTGTATCTACAGCGCGGGTATTGGAGAGTTCTTGGACGTCGAAAGGTTGACCACCGACAGGCGAGTCTTCGAGACAAATCTGATGGGGGCCGTCATCACTCTGGGCGTCGTCATCCCGGCGATGATTCGAGGCGGACGCGGGCATTTCGCTCCTTCGACTGGGCTCGCACGTACGGCGATGGCTGAGCTGATGGGTCCTCGATACGGCAAGCCCACCGCGTCGAGTCGTCTCCTTTGAGGCTCAGCTCCGGTGAGATTGCGGGGTCGAGGGGCGTGAGGGGCGGCCTATCTCAGAGCCCATCTTTGCTGAGAATGCTGCCGCGCACCTCGTGCTCAACCCAGGCAGCCTGCCCAACGGCTTCGTGGAGCGTGAGCACATCAAGTCCTGGTATTCCTGATGCACTCGCTCCGCGGCCGAAGCACCTGGTCAAGCTCCTGATCCAGAGCTCGCGGGGCTGCTGGCGTGCGCGCCACGCCCGCCTCGCCTACAGCTGCTGAGCGGCGCGGCGCAGGGCTCCGGGAATGTCCGCTGTCAGTGGTTGCCCGTGGCCAAACAGCAGGCAGCGCAGGTCCGTTCGCTCTGCTTGCTTTTGCAGCCAGGCGCGCAGCGCAGTGACGTCTCGAAGCTCTCGCAGGCGCACGACGCGCGCGATGCCGAAGCCGCCTCCCGGAGGCCCGACCAGCCTGAACAAGAGCCGGAGCCAACCCGACGCGGAAACATTGCCCAGGCTCTCGCAAATGCAGAGCGCATGCCCGTCGGCAAGTCGCACGTCCATGACGACGTCCTCCTGGATATTGCCGGGCAGCACATACGCTGCGACGCCGTAGTCGGAGAGGCCGTGCTCCGAGAGCTCGCTCAAGCCTCCGTCCACCGCCACGCCGCGCACCTGGCGAGGGTCAGCCGCCAGCACGCGCAGCTCGGGATACCGCGCCTTGTAGAACGGCGCGTCCATTTGATGCCGACGATGAGGAATCACCATCACCTCGGGGCGACCGAGCGCTTCGAGCTCGCGCAGCCCGTCCTCGCGCATCGCGATCACGCTGTACAGCAGCAGGCCACCGCTCGCGCCGCGCACGATCGTCATGTTTCGCGGCACCGGGATCGAAAGCGATCCCGTCACCTGCCACAGGTTCGCTGCCAGGGCGACGGGCGGCCCGTAGGGGAAGATGGAGGGCATCCGCCGACGATGCCAGCTTCTGGTTGCGGGCGATACACGCGCGTTGGCCCGCAGGCGTTGCCTCCCCCTGCAACAGCGCTGTGCCGCCGTTTTCGGCACTCGGGCGGGACGGCCCGAGCAGGGCGCGGAGGTGCGTCACCCGCGCGGGATCTTGCAGAATCCGTCGATGCACCTCGGGCCTGCGGGCGGGGCTGAGCAGCGGTACATGCAGGGGGGACAGACCGCGTTCACCGACTCTATGCTCTTTTCCAAGCTGGCGTAGTCCGACGTGCGATTGATGGCGCGATCGCAGCCGAAAGGGCAACCCGGCGCGACCAGCGTGCACTCCTCATCGCGGGTGCAACGGGCGATCTCCCGCAGGGCGGCGTCGATGGCCCGCTTGCGTGCGAGGCATTCGTCTTGCGAGAGGTGGGTGGTAGGCGCGACCGCGTTGTGCGAAGGACCCGCCCCACCCGTGTTGCTCGGGGCGGCGGGCAGATCCGCGCCCGAGCCGGCCTGCGTCGTGGGCGCGTTGACCCCTGCCGCGCGACCTTCAGCAGCTCCGCGCTCACACGCGGCGCCCAGCAGGACGGCCCACACGTACCGGGATATCGGGCTGGCGGTGCCCAGGAGCAAAGGGCGCGTCATTCGATGCGAAATGTTCCGAAAGGAAAGGCGTCCGTGTCGATACCCACGGCGTTCTGGAGCACGAGCCCGAAGACGGCGCCCGCCGTGAGCTCGGGCCGCGCGTCGGTGAACAGCACCAGGCCTTGTTCACCCGCTCGCGCGCTGAGATTGTTGCCATTGCCGAGCAGGGCAGTGCTCAACCCAGGGTCCCCGACGTTTCCGACCCAGACTTCGTCGAGCCGATGGAGCCCCAGCGCCGACGCCTGAGGGGAGTCGATCTTCACCTTGATCAACAACTGAAAGGAGCTCGGGCCCGAGCCGATGAAGCCGTAGGTCGTGGCGCCGCCATCCTCGTCAAGCACACCCGCCTTCAGCTCCGACGAAAATGAAAAAGAGTCGGTGAAGTGAATGCCTGGCTCTCGTGCGATCGCCGTCCCGTGCACGCAAGCATCGAACGCTTCACGAGAGACCGCGCCGAGCCCGCGTAGGAAGACCAGCTTCGCATATGGTATGGCCCGCTCGGGGTCAAGTGAGCCGCCACCCGAAAAAATCGGGCAAATCCCGGGTACCGCGTCGCTCGGGACCTGCGTCGTACCCACGTACTCAGCGATGTCCTCCCAGGGATTGGCTGACCCGAGCGGCGTCGCAAAGCCTCCTGTCCGAGCCTCTTGCGCGCCGAGACCCTCCCACGCCGAGGCAGGCACCGGTCGATCATCTTCGCGGACGTGCAGTCGGGTGTGACCTCCGTTCAGACCCGACTTGTGCAGACTCAACCAGGCGCTGGAGAGGCCCTGCGCCAGCCGGAACTGCTGGAGCAGCCGTTGCGCTGCTTGCCTGGGCTCTGGCGGCCACTCGCTCAGGCTAAACGTCCCCACGCCCGCCGTGGCCTCGACCAGCCCCTGAAATGCGTGCGCGGCTTCGTGAACGAGCGAGGGCACCATTTCCGGATCTAGCATTCTGCGCGCGTTCAGCGTCAGGCGGCCGCCGGCAGTGAAGGCCCACAAATTATCCGCATCGCTGCCGACGGGCCACTCCACGAGGGCGATGGTCTGCACCGTGCCCAGTTGCGCGGGTGCGAGGGCGGCGAGTCCATCGGCGATCACGTCGTTCTCTTCTTCTGCCGGCGTGCGGAGCACCCCCTGCAGGAGCGCATCCGCACCCAGCAGTTTCTCGTCTCCTGCCGTCAGGAAGCGAATGTGCGCATAGCGAAACGCCAGCTGCTCAGTGCTGATGCGCTGCTGCGCACGCCCGAGGAGATCGCTGCGCGCCGGTCCGCGTCCCTTCTCGGTGGCGGGCGGCGGCAAGTCGCCTGCCTGAAGCGCGAGTAGCGTGTCTCCCGTAGGCGAGATAACGCCGATGTGATCGATCTCGTTGGCCGAGTCCAGAAACACAGTGGCAATCGACTCGTTCAGCTGCAATATCTCGTGTGAGACAATGCCGTTGGCCCGTCTGAGCGTGAGCCCCGTCCGAGGAAACGCCAGCGGCGCTGCGGAGACCACCGCAGAGTCGGCGCCGTAACCAACCACGAGGTAGTCCGGCGAGAGAACGGGCATCGGGCGGTGGCTCGATACGACACTGTCGATGTGTACGGCATGCAGCGTGCCGTCTACGGAGCCCAGCTCGAGCCGATAGTATGCCTTCGCGTCAAAGGATTGGAAGGGCGGCGCCGTGACGTCCAGAGCGGACTCGAGGTCAGGACCTACGGCTGCGAGCGAGGCCGCAGACGTGGCCGCTTCCTCGTCCCCTCCTCCACATGCGCTGGCGAGCAGCCCCATACTCAGAATCAACGCTGCGGCGCTCGCACCGCAGCGTTGCGCTCTCCCCTGATTCCGTTTCGACATGAGTCCGCCCCGCCGCCGCCTACGATTCAACCCGACGATCCGAGTCAGGCTCGGCGAGCCTGCCAAGGAATCTACCGCCCGTCAATTGCATGAGGCTGAGCGGCATCGCGTTCAATCGCCGAGGCCACGCGGGCTCCGCTTTCGGCGTAAGCCGCCGAGCTGAAACGCAAACGCCACCTCGAAAGCCAAAGCTCAGGCTCCCCTGCTCGCCGGGGAGTGAGCGGCATTCATTGGACGCTCGACAGCGCCGGCATGCTCGGAATTAATTCTGCGGAGAATGGCGTCGCTGCGGGCGGACGCCCATCGGGCCGACGAGCGTGCCTAGAGACCCCAGAAGCGCTGCGCGGCCGCGCGAGGCTCGTTTGCACCCCAAACGACGGACGTAACCGTCCCGTTGCGCTCGCGGGAACGCCGAGGCCCAGACATCGAGGGTTGTCGCCGTCCCCTCGATGGCGTCGTTACCGGGACCACCGGCGCACGTGATCATCCTGCGCCGAACGCGGAGCATCGGCGCGTCCACGAGGCCGCCCCCGAGCGCTCAAGGGTACTGCTGACGATGGCGTGCCCGCAATAACTCGAGCGTGGCGTTGATGCGCGACGCAGGTTCGAGGCGGCCGAGCGCGACCTGGTGGACGGCATGCCACTCGGCCGCTCGCACGAAGGTGCTCTGTACACTGTGCGCACAATTCGCGCGCGACAGCGCATTGATCCCCGTCACGACGGCGCGTATCGACGCCGCCTTGAACCCGGTGCCTTCGTGAGTCACCGAATAGTGCTTCACGATCGGCAGGCGTTGCAATTCGGCCATGAGCTTCCGCGCCGCAAAGCTCGGCGCGATCGCATCAGCTTCGACCACGTGGCAGACGCCTACCCCTCCAGGGTACTGATCGCCGAGTTGCTGCAGGAGCCCGAAGCAAGGCTCCACCGCCTTAGCATGTGTGTGGAAGCGCCAGCTCAGGAACAGCATGTTGAACGCGACTCCCTTGGCGTGGTCGGCGTCCATCGCGACGATCTCGAGCCCTGGGGCGCCAAACCTTCCGGGAGCTCGATCGATATGTAGGGAAGTAGCTGCCATAGTGCGTAGCCCCGATCGGGCCAACGAAAGAGGATAGCACGATGCAATTCCGAGGCGAGCCACCACGTTCAGCTTTGCAAACGCACGCCTGGCCGCCGGCCCTCGCCGTTCCCTAGGCAGCGGCGGGTTGCCGACGCGCCTCCACGACCTCGGGAAAGGTGTGCGCGTTCGTGGCCCGCTCGAACGCCTCGTCCGCGAAGGCGCCGAAGTAGTTGAAGATCACGTCCACGATTCCACACAGGCGCTGCGTCTGCCCGGGGTCGATGCTGACGCTCTCCAGGAACTCCGTTCAGATTGCCAGCTCGGCTCCGGCGACACCGCCGACTAGAACCCCCGAGGGCGCCGCCGAGCTCGTCGCCCCCGAGGCGGCGTGGGCCGCGGAGAGCCCATGAGGGTTCAAGATAGCGCACGGATCCAGGCGAGCGCGCCAGGCCGAGAGCCGTTCATGGCCGGCGCCAAAGAGCGACCTGGCCCGCTCGAAGCTGAGGCCGTCGCGCCCGCCCCAGCAGCCGTGCAGATAGGGCCTTCCGCCCAGCGCGACGCAGACCTCGAGCGCCCGCGCCTGGCTGCGCTCGGCATTTGCGATCCCAATCTCGTCGTCGGGCTGCATGCTGTAGAACAGGCCCAAGCTGAACAGGCGCCGGTCGGTGCGCGGGCGGAGATCGAGGGCCAAGGGTGGGCAGCGCGCCGGGGCGATGCAGAGGGCATACGCCAGATGACCTCGCAAGCCATCCCAGAGCTCGTCGTCGACGAATCCGCAAAAGGACGCGAAGCCCGCGGCGTCGAAGCAGTAGTCGCACCAGAGGTTACGGCCCCTCCACCACCGTGCGCCGGGCATTGCGCGCTCCTCCTGCTCGAAGGCGCGCGTGCTCTGCACGCGGTGTTGCACGTGCGTCCCGCCGCAGTAGAGCCTCCGGCCGAGTGCGCGCCGGGCCGCCGGCTCGGATGCATGTGCCGTCGCCGCCGTGCTTTCCAGCACCCCCACCCGGAGTAGCGCAGAAAAGTATTCGGGGACGTCGGCGTTTAGGTCTCCCATCCACGCGATCGCTCCCGCGAGCTCGCGGAGCGAGGCATGGTGTGCGGAGCTACAGGCGAGATGCGCTCGGTGACGAGCCGTGGTCATCCAGGCGCGTTCGATGATGCCAACTTGGCCGGCGCCGGTCAGCGCCGACCTGAACAGGTCTGGCTCCTGCGTCGGCGAGCAGAAGCGCGATCGCCCATCCGCGCAGATCAGCTCGAGCCCAGTCACGTGATCAACCTGGGCTCCGCGTCGGATGGACCGCACCCCGATGCCGCCCATTGATAGTGTTCCCCCCACGGTCGCTTCGAGCACCGATGTGGCCACCAGCAAGTCGCGAGCCTCAGCTCGCAGCATCTCCTCCACCGGGTGCCATGCCCAGTGCCCCGGCACCTGCGCCACCTCACCCTGAAGCTCGAAACGCACGCCGGGAGGGCAGTGGCGAAGCAGGATCCCCCCGGGCGCCGCTGTCTGTCCGCCGCCCGAGTGCCCGGCTCCTCGCACCGTGACGGGCAGTGCGTGGCGAGTGGCGACCTCGAGCACGTGGGCGACCTCCTCCGCGCTCGTCGTCCGGACGCACACGCTAGGAGGTGCGAGCGGCTTGCCGCCGAAATCCCGGTACCCCGGCTCGACCTGGCTCACATCTCGCAAGCGGGAGGACAGCTCGTCCCACCACGAGCCCCGCGTCATGTCGGTACCGCGCCCGCGGCATGCACGAGCGAGCGGGGTTCGTCGAACGAACTGAACAGCCCGAGCGCCGGGTCGACGCTGCGAGTTGGCGCCGGCGCGTAAATTTGCGGGGCGAGATACACGGTGACGGCTTGCCGGCTGGGCGATGGTCGGAGCGAGACGTACGTTTGCAGTCCAGGACCACTCTCGAGAGGGCGTTCGGCCACGTGCGTCAGCGCGCGCATGTATGCCACGCGCTGCGGGAAGCCCAGGAACTTACAAACTTGGCGCGCGATCTCGAAGTCGTCTGCGGCATAGCAGCGAACGGGCAGGTGGAGCGTCGTGGTGTAGAGCTCCCGGCTGTTCCGACCGAGCGCAAAGCAGGAGATAGGCGGACGACCGTAATACGGACCTGACCCACCCATCAGGCACTCTAGCCACCGGTCCAGGCTGGCCTTGTCGAAGCCCGAGCAACCCGTGAGCGCTGCCGCGACGTCGGCGGATGAGGCCTGCCGATGCGCTACGTATACCTTCGCTCGCGCGTCCTCCGATCGAGTCAGGTCGAGCGAAAAATAGATCACCTGATCGAGCCCCGTGCGGCGGAGCGCATGCTCGCGCAGCGCTTGCCAGGGGTCCGCGAGCCCGAGGCGCAGCATCGCCTGTGACACGACCTCCTCCGCGTCGGCGCTGCCGTGAATGGCGGGGTTCAAATAAACTTTGAACTGCGTGTCGCGGCGGCTGCCTAGAATCGCCGCGTGCCAGACGCTGAACGCGGCCTCGGACGCTGGATTTGGCTCGAACAATTGGGCGACGCTCTCGTAGCTGGCGAGGTTGGCTCCCCACTCACCCGCTAGCGTTTCATGGAGATCGTTAGCCAGCCGCCAGCACGAACGGAGTGATGGCTGATGAGGGTCCTGCGGTTCGGTCAGAATCCTGACCTTTGCTTCTCTGCCGTTGAGCGCCAACGAGAACTCGAAGGGGCTATGATCGTCGGTGATGTCTGACGCCCAGGACGGACTCGGCGGAACGAGCTCGTTCGCCCAGCTACTTGTGAGCACCCGTGCAACACGCCGCGAATTCGGCAGATTTTGGTCCTGGCCGAGCGAACGCAGCAAGCGTGATAGCCGCAAGTCCAGATGAGCGGCGAACGTTCCAACCTTTGCCGCTCGTCCGGAACCGTCCGAGCTACTGTCCAGTACTGGCATGAGAGGTCTTCCGCGGATGAGAGTTACGGCGCGTGCGGCAAATGACGCACGACGCGAAGTGGTCGGCTGCGCCTGCGAACGAGCTGCGCGACTCAGTCGATGGCCATTCGCGCTGAGCTATGCCTCAGCCGATCGACACGCTTCTGCGTTGCTTCAATGAATCGAGAGGCTACTTGATATCAAGCTAGACTGAAGCACGCAACGCACTCTCGGATCTCCACCCTGGCGGGTGATACCTGACGCGAGTGCAACACGAGACAAACCTAGTCTGCCGGAGGTCAGGCGCATGCTGCTCGGACCCAGCTTTCAAGCTGACGCCGAAGCACAAATCGGCCCATTTGCGGCAAATGCAACTCATTTACACTGATCGCCAGTGTTTCACTGCGAGTGCGCGGTGACACTCGGACGCAATCAGTAAGACACGCGCGTTGCGCGCCAGGACGCTGCTGTTTCACCCACAGGGGTGAAGCGTGGCCGATCAACATGCGCATGAGCTGCAGCGTTGGAAGCAGCACGCTGCGGAGGGTCGCGCTAGTGCTGACCAATTCAGGTGATGTCTATGCCCCGCGCCGCAATGTTTGTTTCACTCGCCGTTGCATCGTCGTACGCTCGTTTGAGCATCCGCTGCCGACGCCGGCGGTCGCAACGGTCGAGCTGGCTCAACGAGACCGTCAACCGTGCCGTGAGAGATATGATCGCTACGCGGCTGGCGGACGAGTGGGGGGGGGACCCATTCGAGCTCCAAGTCGAGCCGACACTCGACGCGGGCCAAGACGCGGCGCTCGACGCGTTCGTGCTGGGCTCCGCGTTGGTGGTCAGCCCGTCTGTTGAGCAGGTCAGACCCCGGGTCGTCCCATCGCAGACCACGGAATTGGGGAAGACTGGCTGAGAGCACCGCCGAGAACCGCGCTCGGCCCTACAGACCGCTCGGGCTCGGCAGCGCTCGTCAAGGACGGACGATCACGAAGTTCGAACACACGGCCCCTGTGAACTGGTTCACACACGACTGCCCTGCTGCGCAGGGCCTTCTATTTCGGGACAACCCGTCTGGTGCGCAGGTAAAAACTGCGGCCGTGCCGTCGCACACCACGGAATTGGGGACGCAGAGCTGACCATCGGGATTGCCACCTATGGCAATCCCGCCAACGCAACCGCTGGTGCCCGCTCCACAAGACTGTCCGAGGTTGCACGGGGACGATACCGGGGCGGTGCCGGCAGCGTTGCAGGTGGTGAGCGTGCTGCCCGTGCAAGAGATGAAACTGTTCGGTGTGCACCGGAACACGCAGCGCCCGGCCTGACACACCTCGCCGCCCAGGCAGGTGTCCGTGACCACGCTCCCGTTCTGGCAGAGCGCCGCCACGTTGCCGCTACACGCCGGAAGGGTGTCAAACGCCGCCCCTGCACCATCGCAGCGCTGCGGCGTCGTCCCAATGCAACGCGTCTCGTTCGGGTTGCAGGTGAACAGGCACTGGCCGCCCTGGCACGTCTCGTCCGCGGCGCAGGTGTCTGTCACCAGGGTTCCATTCTGGCAGATCGCTGCCGCGGTGCCGTTGCACGCCAGGATGCGGTCGAACGCCGTGCCCGCTCCGTTGCAACGCTGCGGCGTTTGCCCGTCACAGCGCGTCTGGTTTGGCGTGCAGAACAAGCATCGGCCGCCCTGACAGCTTTCGCCGCCGGTGCACGTGTCCGTCACCACGCTGCCGTTCTGGCAGATCGCCGCGGCGGTGCCGTTGCACGCGGCGATGTTGTCAAATGCCGTGCCCGCTCCGTTGCAGCGCTGCGGTGTTTGACCGTTGCAGCGTGTCTGGTTCGGCGTGCAGCTGAACACGCAGCGCCCACCCTGACACGCCTCGCCGGCGGTGCACGTGTCCGTCACCACGCTGCCGTTCTGGCAGATCGCTGCGGCGGTGCCGTTGCACGCGGCGATGTTGTCGAACGCCGTGCCCGCCCCGTTGCAGCGCTGCGGTGTTTGGCCGTTGCAGCGTGCCTGGTTCGGCGTGCAGCGGAACGTGCACTGCCCGGCGCCCTGGCACACCTCGCCTGCGCCGCAATTCACCTGTGGACCGAGCTGGCCGTTGTTGCAGTCGCGACGGGACTGGTTGCCGTTGGCGCATTCGTCTTCTCGGCAATCGGCGCATTGACCCGAAACACAGCCATCGGTGCAATTGACCGTCGTCGTCAGCCCGTCCGGGCAGCTCTGCTCTTGGTTCTGGTTCAGGCACAAGGTGGTGCCGACGATGCACTGGTTACACTGCGCTCGCTGGCCGTTGCAGCCGCTATTGCAGGCCTGCGTCTGGAGCACCCCGTTGTTGCAGGTCTCGAGCGTGTTGCCGGTGCAGCGGGAACCGCTGAAGTTGCATTGATTGCAGCCGCGCTGGGCGTTACAGCCGAGATTGTTGCAGTTGCTGCGCGTCTCTAGACCGCCACCACAGCTGACCGCCGTGCCGCCGTCGCAGCGCAGAAAACCGTTGCCCTGGCATTGGTTACAGCGCGACGCCGCGGCGTTGCACAGCCCATTGCCGCAGGTGTCTCGCTGCACCTGGCCGTTGACGCAACGCACGAGGTTATTGCCCTCGCAGACCGCGCCCAGGTTCTGGCGGGCAAAGCTCCGGCCGTCGCCGCTGCATTGGCGCAAGTTGTTGTTGGCCCCGCAGCTGAACTCGTTCGGGACGCAGGCGTCACAATCGCCCGTCTGCGCGTTGCAAAGCCGTGCCGGGTTACAGGTGACGCCGGTCGACGCGAACGCAGTCAAACCTTCGTTGCAACGCTGCAGGTTGCCGTTGCTGCATTGCAACTGGTTCGGCCGGCAGGAGCCGGCGTTGCATTGGCAGTTTTGCCCGCCTTGGCCCGAACCGCAGTTGCCGAGTGTCTGGTCGCAGAGCTCGTCGGTCTCGCAGAACTCGCTGCGCTCGAACTCCGCTTGCTGGCCCTGGGCGCACACGAACAACTGCCGGTCCGCGCAGCGCGCGCTGCCCAGCGGACCACACGCCCGACAGCGCCGCTGGCCGGCGTCACACAGGCCGCGACCGCAGGTCTGACGGGTCTGATTCTGACCGCGTGCGTCGCACGTGAGCAGGGTGTCTCCCTGGCAACTCACGCTGTTCGCCTGGCAGTTGTCGCACTCCAGGTTCTGCGCGTCGCACAGCTGGCCGGCGCCGCACGTACGCACCGTCTCGAAGCGATCCCGCCCCGGGGCACATTGTTCGACGATGGGGGCCTGCCCCGCTGTCGAGCACCGACGTTGACCGGGCGTGCACACGGGCGGATTGCAGCGACGATTGCCCGCGTCGCACAGTTGCAGCGTCAGGCAGTCGCCGCTCACCTGCCAGCCCGTCAGTCTATCCTGACACTCCTCCAGGTCCCCGGTCTGAGTGTTGCAACGCACCGAACCCGGTTCACACGGATCGGCGCAACTGCCCGCGTTGGCATCGCACTGGCCCGCCGAGCCGCAGTTCTCGACATCTTCGAAGCCCGTGCGATCTTCGTTGCAACGCGCCAGGAAGGTCCCGTTGCAGGTGTGCTGCCCCGGAGCACACACCGGCGGCGCGCAACCCTCGAAACGGCGGCTGGCGTCGCAGAGCGCAGGCGTGGCGCACGTGCCGATCTCCGCATAGCCCGTAAATTCTTCATTGCAGCGCTGCAGGCTCGCAGCCTGGCACTCGAATTCTTCCGCGCTGAGCTCGCCACGTCGGCAAGCTGGCTCCGCGCA
Source organism: Deltaproteobacteria bacterium (assembly GCA_043747815.1). Classification (GTDB taxonomy): domain Bacteria; phylum Myxococcota_A; class Polyangia; order Polyangiales; family Polyangiaceae; genus SZUA-265. The sequence goes on along the minus strand of JAYTOL010000143.1, from coordinate 80,876 downwards.
GAATGCGTTCAGCGGGTCATCGTCGTTGCACAGCGCGGCCGTCTCACAGGCCACGCCCACGTTCTCGAAACCGGTGCGGTCGTCCAGACAGCGCTGGACCTGCGCGCCGTTGCACTGCATCGCCCCTGCCTCGCAGGGCGCCGAGGTGCAGCCATTTCCGCCTTGGTCGGCCAACACGGAGTTGCAAAAAGCCGGGCCAATGCAGGTGCTGATGGTGCGGAAGCCCGTGCGCTCTTCGTTGCACACCTGCAACGCGCCGACCTCCGTGCATTGATGCGCCCCGGGCGTGCAGGTGGCGACCAAGCAGCGCGGATTACCCGCCGCGTCGTTGCTGGTCAGGCTCGACTCGCACAATGCCGGCGAGCCGCACTGCTCGGCCAGCGCCCAGCCCGTGCGGCCTGGATTGCAAGACTCGAGCTGTGCGCCGTTGCACCTGACCTCGCCGCCCGTGCAAGCCGCCGCGTTGCAGGTGACGACGGTCGACTCGTCGATCGGCGCCGCCACCCCTAGCGTGCCGTCACTCGAAAGCTCGAGCCCGCCGCCGGAGCCGGTCAGGGTTTGTTCGCACAACTCGCGCGTCGAACACTCGCTCAACGTGTCCCAATCCGACTGATCGTCTCGACAGCGATCGATCACGGGAATTTGACTCGCGTTGCGGTTACAGCGCCTGTCACCGGGGGTGCATGGACCGTCCGTGCACTGGCGCTCGTCCGCGTTGCAATGCGCCGCGGAGGCACACGTGTCGAACACCTGCCAGCCCGTGCGCTCCTGGTTGCAGAGCAGCAGGACAGCGCCATCGCAGCTCATCTCTTCGGGACCACACGTGGCATCCAGACATTGAGGCGGGCTCGGCTGACACAGCGCCGCTCCTGGGCAGCGCTCGAGCGTCAGCCAGCTGCCTCCGTCGTTGGCGCACGCCTGGAGCAACGCCCCATCACAACGGGACTCGCCCGGTGAGCACACCACCGCCGCCATTTCCTCAGGTAGCAAAGGGTCCGGCACGCCCGCGTTGGGGAGCCTGCCCTGCTCCAGCGGAGCCAGCGTGTTTTCCCGATCCCCAAACAACCGCGTGCACGCCGACGCGAACCCCAGTAGCAAGCACACGCGGAACACTACGCTCCGCCCCGACGTTCCGCTGGTCTTCACTCTATGGCTCCTCGTGCTGGCCGGTCCCCTGCGTTGCGCGCCAGAGGTGGATGTTCAATCCACCCGCGCGGCCGAACAATGGATGGCACGAGTAGCATCCAATGGATCGCCTCGTCGAGGCTTGATAATTCGGAGACCGCCCGAAAATGCCGGTGAAATGCGTCCGCGGCAACGCAAAGGCCTAGATTTGACGACAAAATCTAGGCCGGCTAGCGCAGCCGGGGCCACGCTAGCCAGCGCACGGACGTCACTTGCGGAAGGCGCTCACTGCGGGTCGAGGTCGACCCTCACCAGGCGGGTGTTGCCGGCACCTGCGAAGCCGTTCTCGACCACGAGCAGCTGCGTATCGGAGAGCGGCAGCACGCCGTCGGGACCGGAGAGGATGGCAGCAGCGACGGCGCCCTCGCGCAGGGTGACCACGCTGGCGCTGGCCGCGACGTTTGCTGCTGCCAGGTCGAAGCGCACCAACGCACCCGCGTTGGTGTTGGCGACGAACAGAATGCCTCCCGCGATAGCCAGGCCGTTGGCGCCGGCTGCCCCGGCCGTGGGCGGAGCAATTTCGGGAGTTGCCAGGAACAGCTGCGCGCTGTTCGGCGTCAACGCGTCGGCCGCGGCGATGCGGAAGACCTGCCCCACCAGTGACTCCGTGAGCAGCAGGTTGCCCGCCGCGTCGAGGACGATGTCGTTGCAGAGCGAGCCGTCGGGCAGCTCATGCCTGACCGCGATCGAGGCATCCACGAGGCTCAAGCCGGTTACGGTGGCGCCCGGGACGGCCAGGCTCGAGTCGCAGGCCCAGAGCAGATTGCGCGCGTTGTCCACGCGCACGCCGAGGGCGGCGCGCTGCAGCGTGCCCGCGCCGCCCGCGCGTCCGAGGAACTGCTGGCGCGCAGCGCCGACCGGAAACTTCATGATGGTGCCGTTAAAGATGCTACTGACGAACAGATCGCCCGTGACGGGGTCCAACGCGATGCCCTCCGGAAAGTAGTCGTTGCCCGGCACCACGATGCGCAAGTTGGCGTCCCCGAGGATGCCTGCGCCCTCCAGCGAGATCGCGCGCGCCTGGAACAGGCCGCCCAGAGTACCCAGGCGCGTGAGCTGCCCTTCGGGTACGAACGCGACGCCGCCGCGCACCGCCACGGTGGTCGGCGTGGCCAGCCCCTCTGCCAGCACGGTGACCGCGCCGGTGTTGCCGGGGATGGCTTGGGCAGCTGCCGGAGACGCACCCAATAGCGCGGCGCACGGTAGCAACCCAGCGACGATTCGACCCAGGACTGACCGTAGGTGGTCCCATTTCAACGTTCCAGCTTGCATTAGCGATACCTTTCTTTCGCCCCTTGCGGAGCATTTCAACCGACACAGTCTGCGTGTCGCACCGACGGCGGCCGTCGGTTCTGGACGGCCAGTACTGTCGGGCTTGCAGACGTCAAAAGCAGACCTTCTGAGCGCCGCGTGCGGCGCGTGCACAATCCACGAAAGGGCGGCTAAACGCGCCCTGGTTACGCTTCATTCGAGGGCGGCGTCACAGGTCGCGTCCAGCGGCCGGTTTTCGCTGCTGATGAGCACACTGCAGAGAGTGGCCAAGTAGGTGGCCTCGAACTGCTCCCGACGCAGGCTCGCCTCCGCCAGCGTCGCCAGCAAGGGGTCGGCCTCGTTGCTCACCGCGACGAGGTCAGAACCGAGAGCGTCGGGGGTGAGCCCCAGCTCGCCTGCAGCGACGGCGAGCGTCACTTCTGAGTCGAAGCGACGGAAGGCGGCGCTCACCGGGTCACCCGTCGCGGTGTCGAGCCCGGCACGCTCTAGCGCCGCCTGGTAGGTCTCGTTGTCCACCCGGATGACCTCGTTCAGCGCGGGCTGCGGCAGGAACGTCTCCTCCACCTCTTCGAAGGTGTCGGCATCGAACTGACGGCTGTTTGACACAACGAAGGTCCGAACCTCGTCGATGACGGAGTTGACGCCCGCGAAATGGCACCCGCTACAGGAGACGCTGTTCTGCATGCGCCCGTCCCGCTGGGATCGATCGACGAGGACGTCGGTGTCGGCGACGCGCAGGCCCGCGGCATCGAACAGGGCAAATGCCAACATACCGTTGGGGAGCGTGAACATGGATGCGCCGACTTCGCCTCGGAAGTTGAGCGGATCGGCGAATATGCTCTGCCCTGCCGCCGTGTCGGAGACGTCGAAGCGTGACCAGTAGAAGCCCTGGAAAATTCCCTGATCCAGGCGCTGAATGATCGTGTCCTGCTGTGACATCTGCGATTGGCTCGTGCCGGCGCGAACGACGTCCTCGGCTTCGAGGGTCGCCAAGTCGATGCCGAGCTGCGGGAAGAGCTCGAACACACTGTTCGGGATACCGACGAGCGCGTAATACAGGTCGCCGACCACGGTGGCATCGATCAGGGCGTCCGAGAACAGCACGGGCACGGTCGTCACCGCGGAGAACTTCGCCGAGTCGGCGTCGTCGCCGTCGAGCTCGATCGCGTAAGGCGAGGCCGCGATGATCGCCTCCCACTTGTCGATGAACGCCACGCCGCCGACGCTGGTGGGCTGATCCCAGCCAAGATCGCGCAGATCGATGCGATACACGACGCTGTCCGCATCAACCGCCTGGGGCAACACGATGCTGGTTTCGGTCGACAAGCTGTTGACGGCCTTGAACAGTGCCAAGCGGTCCGCTGCCAGGTCCTCCGGGCAGATGCCTTGGTTCAGCCGATTGCTCAAGCTGACGTAGCGGAAGAAGGGCGCATCCTCATCTTCACGGCGCAAGTCCGCCTCAATGGCGGCGTACAGCTCGTCCAACGACACGCTGTCGTCGCAATTCCGTGCGGGTTCAGGCACAGGCTCGGTGACGGGCGGGCTAGTGCCCGGCGTCGAGGCAGCCGCCGGCTGCGTCTCGCGCGGCACGGCGGGCACGGCGACGTTCTCCTGGCTACGCGGCGAGCGAGGCTGCGGCTCGACCGCGGGATCAGTGGGCGCGCTCGCGCCGTCCCCGCCGGTCCCACAGGCCAGCGCCCAGGCCGCAAAGAGGCTCCCCCGCGCTACGGCACTCTTCACCGAGTACTTTTTCACCAATCGCTCGCATCTCGAAGTTTGACTCATGGCTGCCTCACAGGAATTTTGGACAGAGAAACGCCGGTTATCCGCCCATCGGGCCAACACTCCGCGTCGTGCGCACGCAACGGGCTCCTTGACGGCGCCATTGGCGGGCACGAGTGGTGACGAGCTGAGCGACCTCACCATAGTGCCTGCCACGCGACTGATTCGGCCAGATCACTGCCCAAGGCGGCCAAGCCAAAACGCATTTGAGGGCAGCTGCGCCACGCGCCGCCTCAGCGCTGGGACGCTCACGCCCCTGCTGTGCTCGAAGTACATAGAGCAAACACAGGTATGTCGGCAAGCTACAGTTCATCGGCTGACGCAGCCGATGGGGCCGAGTTGTCGGCGAAGGGCGCTCAGCCGAAGCGGTGCGACGCGGGACGAACGCGCCGCACCACTAGGGTCATTCTTCTTTACCGAAGCACAGCAGTTTGGCGCGACGACCCAAGCCGCTTCGCGACTTTGCGCCGTGTCAGGCGAGCAGCTCCCCCAGCACTTCCGCATCCCCGCCCATGCTCGTCGTGACTCCCACGGCGGCGGCCAGCGTGTTCAGCATGCGCGCGTTGGCTGCGCCGGGAAGATCGACGAACTGCCCCTTGGCCAATGGTCCATCTTGGCTGCCCACGATGATGTAGGGAAGGTTCTGCATCGAATGATCCGGGCCAGTGCCGAGCTGGTTCGTATTGACCGTAACCCCCTGATCGATCAGCGACCCGGTGGGCGTGCGCGTGGCGGCGAGCTGGTCGAGCAGGTACTTGAAGTGGTTGATCTGGATGCGATCAATTTTTTTGCAGAGCTCGTAGGAGTTGGGCAAGGTTCGATGTGATGCGGTGTGAAACTGAGTCTTCAGCCCGTCGATCACATATTCATGGTCGTCCTCTCGGTCTCCCACTTGCAACACCGCCACGCGCGTGTAGCCAGAGGAGAGGGACAAAACCATCAGGTCCATGTGAAGCCGCTGGATCGTTTCGTGATTGTTGGTGTCGTAGAGCCGGGGCTCCACCGTGTTCATCAACGTGAGCTGGGCTTCGGTCACGGCGGCTTCGCTAATTTTGAGCTCCAGGTCACGAATGGTCGTGAAATGCTGGTCGAGCCGGTAACGATCGTCGAGCGTGAGCTCCGGTCTAGCCTGCAGGGCCATGATTTGCCTTCGCAGCAGGTCGTTGACGCTCTTCCGGCGCAACTCCAGCGGATCCGCACTGACACCCCCCGCCGCAGCGTCCGAGGTGCCCGTGATCTTGCGGTAAGCCTTGAGCGGTGAGTCGAGCCCGGTGCGCTGTTGCCGCGGGCCTGCGTAGGAAATATAGGACGGCACGTTGAAGCCGGAGCCTCCGGCCTGGTACATGCCGATGTGCAAGAACAGCGGCTCGATGCCTGGTCGATTGAGGCTCCTGGCGATCGTGGTATCGACCGACTCGCTGTCCGCGGCGGTCTGATTCGACGTGCCGCTGAGCGATGGGCTGGCGGTGAGCAGCTGCGCGCAGCCAGAGGCGTGGTTGCAGCCATTGGAACCGAGCGCGTGCTGCACGCCGCGCACCACGAGCATGCGGTCAGCGTACGCCTCGAGCTCACCGCTCGCGCGCGTGGCCTTGTCCGCCGCCATGCTTGCCGGAGTCAGCCTGCCCGGCTGACTCGGCCACCACGCCTCGGCCTCGCCCGGCCGGGCCTGCACCACGCCGTTGGCGCTAGCGACGAGGGCCAGGAACGGAGGCGACAGCTCCTGCGCCGAAGCCCTCCGGGGGGCGAAGGCTTCCAGAATGGGCAGCCCCAGGGTCACGCCCCCGACGCCGCCGAGGAACAGGCGGCGCCCCAGCTTCTTGTCGGTTGTGCTCTGCACTCGGGTCATTTGGGTCCTTGCACTCGGGTGACGAAGGCTTCGTCGGTGAGCAGCGCGATCACGACATCGGCGCTGGAGAGGTGCTCGGCGATCGAGCGTTGCGCGAGCCTTTTGGCGAGCTCTTCGTCGCCCTGGCGCGGTAGCCTAGAAAACAGGTTTGCAGCCCATTTCAGCGTGTAGCAAGCGTGCGCCTGGCTGCTCTCGGCGAGCGCCTGATTGAACTCGGCCACGTTGGCAAACTGCTTCGGGCCCTCTTTAAAGACGTACTCGCCGGAAGCATCGATGGGGTTGCCGTTTTCCGTGTCTCGATAGTTGCCGAGCCCGTCGAAATTTTCGAAGGCGAAGCCCGCGGGGTTGATGAACGGCACATGGCAGGTGGCACCACAGCCTTCGGTGAGGCCCGAGATTTGCTCGCGATTGGACAGGGTCGGATCAGGCTCGGGGTACGCCGGGAGCACGATGTTGGGCGGCGGTGACAGCTCGTTACACAGGATGCGGCTATTCAGGTTTGCCCCGCGTTTGATACTATTGGGGCGATCCTGGTAGGCGAAGTAAGCGACGAAGCCCAGGCGCGTGAGGATCCCGGGGCGCTCTTCAGGGTCGAAGGCGACCTCGGTCCACGTGTCCTCGGCGAAGGTTCCAGGCAACCCGTACAGCTTCGCGAGCGGCGCATTGACGAAGCCGACCGGTGTCGTGAAGATCTCGCGCAAACCGAGGTCCTGGCTGAAGAGGTACTGCAGCAGCCGCTGCTCCTCTTCGTGCAAGAGCGGCCCCGTTGCATCGGTGAATTGAGGCGCGATCGCCGGATCTTTCTGCAGGGTATCGTACTGGCCCAGGCCAAAGTACTGGAAGAAGAAGCGATCGACGGCCGCCTTGCCTGCCGGGGTGGGGAGCAAGCGCCTGACGTGGGCCGCGATGGCATCCGCGGAGCCGAGCGCCCCAAGGTCTGCCGCTTCTGCCAAGAGCGCGTCCGGCGGGTGGTCGGTGAGCGCGTACGCCAGGTTGCTGGCGACCTCGTAGTCGGTCAAGCGCGCGCGTTCCGACAGCGCGTCAACGCCCAAGCTCGTCCGGTACAGGAAAGGGACCGACTGCAGAAACGCTTCCAGGGTGACTCGCACCCCGGCCTCGAACGCGCCCAAGCCTGGGGCCAGCGTGGGTCCCTGTTCGTAAAGGTCGAGGTAGTCTTGCACCTCGTCCGCGCTGAGCGGCCGGCGATAGGCGCGTCGCCCGAAAGCACGAACATAAGCCTCGGCCTGAGCCGAGGGGTCGACGGGGGCGTCAGCGGGCAGCAGGCGGGCGAGCGCTGCCGCGTCGGCGACCACCAGCGCGGCCAGACGCTCTGCCTCGCGTTGCAGGTCGTTGTGCAGGTCTTGTCCGACGAACAGCGAATCCGCCTCGTTGTCGAACCTGACCACGGCGTCCTTCGTGAGCGCGTCGTCCAGATCACCGAGCTCAGACAAGGGCAGCAGATCGCGGATCGTGTTGGCCCACTGGAGCACACTCAGTCGCGTCAGCGTGGGCGTGGCCACCGGCGCGGTAGATGCGGCCTCGGGCGCGACCAGCGGCGGGATCGGCCTCTGATCCGCCACCCGCGAAGCAGCGGCGGGCGCCGGGCGGTTTTCAGCACCGGTCGAGCTGGGCTCGTCGGCGTCGACAGGCTCGAGGGTGCCTTGCCCCGATATGCCCGAACAGGCGCACAGCCAAGCGCACGACAGGAGAGCAGGTTGCAACGTTCTCATCGGTGTAGCCTCATGGGTGCTCGTTCGTGGCGGCGTGACCTGGGGTCATGTGTCGAGCCGCTGTCGAATATTGTGGGCTCGCGAACAATCCTTCAAACATTCGCCGGCGCCGCGCGCGGGACCTGCTTGTCGCCTGGCGCCAAAACCTTCAGAATATCCGCGGTCGCCCGCGGGATTCGACGCCCTGTGATTTTTCGAGGCTGGACTGACGAGCCCCTGGCGCACGCCGCGTGACTCCCGCTGTTTCCTCGGTGTTCCGGAAATGGCCGGGTCGCGCGACGGCCCGTGTTTTTGGCCGGCACGGATGTTACAGTCAGAAGCGGTGTCCCCTCCGACAATGCTGGTTCGCGAACCCTCGATGTTCCAGCCCTCTCGTAGGACGTGGATTATGGCCACCTGGGCTGTGCTCGGCGCCCTCCTCTGCGGCGCTGGCTGTGGCGCGCCGCCAGAGCAGCTCGTGGCGCGCGAAATCCTGACCACTGTGATCACTCCGCCCGCTGTGATCACTCCGCCCGCCTCACCCAGTGTGAGCCGGCCACGCGATCGCGTTTCCGTGATCGATGGCGAGCTGCGGAGCGACTTGGGCACGCCCTTGCGCGGTCTTCTCCTACCAGTGGATGCGGGTTGGGCGCTCGACGACTTTGGCCTCATCGATACCATCGCCGACACGACCGGGCTGAACACCGTGCACGTGTACCTGGAGAACTGGACGGAGCCGACGGGGACGCGGCAAAGTGAGGCCGACGCCCTGGTCAGCCTGACGGGGCAAGCCGGGCTGTATCTCATTCTCGGTATCGGCGGTGGTCCTGGCGCCGCGGATCATCCCGGCAACGGTTGGTTCGACCTGCAGAAGGTGCTCTCGTTCTGGAGCTTGTACGCTGCACGTTACAAGGACATCACGCACGTGCTGTTCGAGATCCAGAACAACCCCGAAGTTGTCTGTGCCGACCCCATGCAGGCGGAGACCATCGAGATGGAGCGGCAGGCCTATACGTTGATCCGTTCACTCGCACCCGACAGCCACGTCATCCTATTCAGCACGGTCGCAGTTCCTCGGTCTGACGTGCTAAGCGATGCAATTCTTCGCGTGAGCGATGTCGTAGACTGGACCCATGCCTCGGTCGCTCTGCACGCGGACACGCCGTGTATACCTCTGGCTGAATTCGGTGATGTACTTTCCAGCGCGCGCTCCGTCGGCGTACCGCTTCTGATTTCGCAACTTCCCGATGCGGGTTGGGCCGAGCATGTCACGGCTTACGAGCAGTACGGGCTCGGATGGCTCCACTTGCGTTGGTTCACCGCCCAGCTCAGCGCCGCGAGCTTCGTGCAGGAGACGGCTAACGCCGGCGTCGGCTGGTGCCCGGATCGGGGTAACTTTCCGCTGGTTGCGGGTACGTGTCGCACGCCGTGAGTCGCGCTGGGCGCGGGCGGGCCCGCCTCTGGCTCTGTAAACCGAGGGGCCTGCTGCAGAGCCTCGGCGTGTTTCTGCCGGGGCTGGCGCTCGCGCAAACTGCGCCCGATGCACAGCCAGGGTTTCATCTTTCCTGGGTGCGCGCGCCCGAGGCCGTGGCGTGCGTGGACGCGACGCGCGTCGAAGCGGACGTCGAACGCCGCCTCGGCTGGTCTCCCTTCACTGCTGGGCAGGGACCCAACGCCTCGATCGAAGCCGTGGTGACTCGCAGCGCAGCCGTCTGGAAAGCGTCCATCGTCATGCGTGGCCCTAGCGGCGCGGATCTCGGGACACGAGAGGTGCAGAGCGAGTCCCCAACCTGTGATTCGCTCGCCAAAGCCAGTGCCTTGGCCATCGTCCTGATGATCGCCAACGCGCCTGTGGACCTGACGGACGCGCGACGGCGCTCCGCGCTGGAAGCCGGAGCAAAGAACCGGATCGCGGCGCGAGCGGGCGGAGGTGGCGGCAGCGCGCCGGACGATCGGCAACTCACTGCTGCGTCGGTTTCGCCTGCGGAGGTCGAGCGCAGACCGGAGGCAGCCCGTCCGCGGGAGGAGCGCGAGATCGTCGAGGGCACGGGTCAGGTCGCCTCTGAGTCGATCGGCTCGGCAGGCTCGGCAGGCTCGGCAGTCGAGGGAAGGCCGGAATTTGGGTTGGCCGCGGGTGTGGTTTGCATGGCGGGAGTGTTGCCTCGGTTCGCGTGCGGGCCGACCTTGCGAACCTACATCGTGCTCGATCGGCGTTTGCTGACATCGGTCACCGTCAGTGTCTTGCCGGAACAGACCCTCGCGCGTTCGGGAGCTCGCGTAGGGTTTGGCCTCACCGCTGCGGCGCTCGGCGGTTGCTATCGGCTCGTCTTGGCTCAGTCATGGTCCGTGTCCCCCTGCGCAGCCCTGCTCCTGGGCGCGTTGTACGTCACGGTCGAAAACCCAACGCCCGTCACGGCGGGGCAGAGATGGTGGTGGGCAGGTAGCCTGGGGCTCCATTTCACGTGGCAGGTCGGAGCCCTGGAGTTGCAGGGCGGCGTCGAAGCCCTCGCTCTTCTAGCGAGGCGCGACTACGTCGTCGAGCGGGCTGATCCGCCCGGAACGGTGTCCTTGTACACAGAGGAGCCGTTGGGCGCTCTGAGCGCCCTGGGAGCGGGGGTACACTTTTGATCGGGAAGGGACGTCGCATCTCAGATGCGGCCAATTGTCTCGCCGGCCGAGCGGAAACAGCGAGCCTGTTGAAGGATCCTGCTGATGCTGACAATTACAAGGAGACGACGACACCACAGGTGCATGGGTCACTGGCAGAACCCCTCGAAAAGGTGACGCGCCCAAATCCACCGGAGGTGCCTGAGAACCTGGAAGCCGTTTACGCGGAGTGCGCGAGGTTCGTCTGGCTCACGCTACAGCGGGCGGGTGTGCGGCAGGCCGACCTCGACGACGTGTGTCATGACGTGTTTGTCATCGTTCAACGCAAACTCCCGGAATTCCGACAGGGCGCAAAGCTCAAGCCCTGGCTGCTTTCGATCTGTGCACGGACCGCAGCAAACTATCGGCGCAAGGCTCACGTGCGGCTAGAACAGTCGAGTAGCCTGCCGAACGGAGAAGACGACGATGCGGCGGTCGCTCCCGAAATGCAACGTCCCGATCATGAGCTCGCACGTCGACGGGCTCTCGAGCTGGCAGAGTCCATTCTCTCGCGAATGACACCGGTGAAGCGCGCCGTGTTTGTCATGTTCGAGATCGAAGGGCTCACCTGCCTGCACATTGCGGCCGAGCTTGGCCTGCCGGTGGGTACCGTGTACTCGCGGCTGCACTCCGCGCGTAAGTTTTTCCTCGAGCGAGTGGCTCGCCTCAATAGCGAGCCTCCGGACGTGTCGCATGACTGATCCCAAGCGGCTCGTCGACGGCGACGCACCCGATGCGGCGCGGAAGTTGCTCTTCGCGATCGACGTTCCGAGGCCGCCCGATGCGGCTAAGGAGCTCGAGCTGGCCCATAAGCTCGCCACTCTTACGGCTTCAACGGGCGCTCTGCCGGCGCCGGCTCTGGGCGGCTCCTGGTTGCCAGTGGCGCTGGTGTGCGGCGTGTTGCTAGGTGGGGGTGCATTGTGGCTTGCCATGCGCCGTCCCATGCCGGGAGCGTCCGATAGCGCGGCGATCACCGCGGCAACCCAGTTTCCCGTCAGCTCTCCCTCCGATGTCGACGCGCAGAGGCCCGAGATGAGCCGCACGCCAGGGCGAATCGCAGATCCTCGAGCGCCAGAGCCGAGAGAGCCAGAGCCGAGAGAGGATGGCGCGCTCCGTCAGGACGCGGGTGGCTCGCGCGTGCAGCCTGGGGCGGTCAGCAACCCGCGTCGCAAGGCGGCGGCTCGAGACCTCTTGGCGGAGGAAGAAGCTCTGCTCGAGCGCGTGCGCGTACTTGCGTCCAGCTCCCCTGCGCGGGCCTGGCCGCTGCTAGAGAAACACCGCCGGCGCTTTCCCGACGGTCAGCTGGTTGCCGAACGGCTGTTTCTCAGCTTCGACGTGCTCTCGCGTTTGGGCAAGAAGCAAGCGGCGCATGCGCAGTTCGAGGCTCTGACGCGGAAATTTCCGGGAAGTGTCTACACACGTGAGCTCGAGCGGCGCTCGCAGACGCCGCGCTGATTGACCTGCGACCCGCTGGCGCGCATGCTGGCCGCGAAGGCGAGGACGAGCGAAAGTGCTCGACGTGCGCTGCGAACCCACGAGATGTTAGGCGGATGGCGCCACTCCCATCGGGCATCATCCGTCTAGCTCGCTGCGCAACGTGCGCGATGTACCTCGCCGCCTGCGGCCTGAGCCCCGAAGCGAGATCGCCCAGAGCCGAGGCGCCACGCCCACCGGCGACCTCTGCCAAGCCGGCGCCTGTGGCAAACGCCGAAACGGCCGAGTCCTCGGCGAGCGCCAACGACCAGTTCTTGGTCGTCACCGATCAACACGAGCTCGTGTTGCGCACCGCAAAGCACACCCTGCGCGTGCTCGCGCGCGATGTCGCGAACGCCCTGTACGATCCGACGCTCGAGCTCGTGTGGGTCGAAGGCGAGAGCCTGGGCGTCGTCGACCTGCGCGTGCCCGGCGCCGAACCAATCGTCATCGTTCGCGAGTGGCCCGGCACGTCCTCCCTATCCATCAGCCATCCTGCCTCGCTCGTCTCCAGTAACGAAACCTGCGACGTCGGGGACCTCGCTTCCCTGACCTGGAACGAGAACCCCAAGCTCGAGCGCGTTGCCGAACAATCCAGCGAGCTGCCGCTCGAGTCAAAGGAGTGGCTGCGAGCTCAGCTCGAGCGCCCGGCGCGCATCAGCGCCGAGGACGACTACAACCTGCGAACCAGCGAGTCGCGCATCGAGGTGCCGGCCGATATCTGGCGCTGCGGCGTGTCTGACGACGAGTGCGGGAGAGTCGTCCGCTTTGGCGCTCACGATCTCGAGCTCGTGCTCGCGGCCAGCTTGCTGGGCGATTGCTGGCATCCTTTCTGCTTATTCCACGACCCGCGCGAAAACCAATGGTCCTCGCCCTTGCCCGGCGACCACTGGAGAGGCGATGCCGGCAACAAGCCAGGCCCGTGCGGCGACTACGCTTTCGATGTATCCGGCGACACCTTCCTGAACGTCAATCGCCTCTGCGGGCCAGGCAACAATTGCCAGCTGATCGACGGCCACGTCCTCGGTTGGCGCAACCCAGGCCCCATCGTGGGTGCCCCCGGTGACATGGAGCTCTTTCCCGATTCAGAACCGGGCACAGTGCCGGCCCCTGCAAGCCTCCGAGAATAGGCGAGCGCCCGCCGTGCCGGAAACGACCTGCACCAGACTCGTTCGTCCGATCGCGCACCGGCGAAACGAGTCGGAGATGACGAACTTCGAGCATCGCTCGATGTGCTCAGCGAGAAAGCGAAGGCGCTTCAGCGGCGCCAGCTCTTGGTACCCCTCGAACACGACATCCGGAAGTGGTGCTGTCTAGCGCACGGGCGCACGTGCCTGGCGTCGGAGCGAGGTTCGGAGCCCGAGCTCGAGACATGGTCTGAGCACCACCAGCGCTGCACGTCGAGCCGTGCACCTCGCGAACCGGTCAGACGGGACGATTTCGCACGCGCTCGGATGATTTGCCTTGACGGCCTGGGGAGCGCAGCGCGGCCATTTTCGGGCGCTGCGCGATCTCGGTGCGATCGGCGCACGCAGGGGCCGCTTGCGAAGCGTTTGAGCTTCGAGACGCGGACGCTCGCGATGGGCGTCGACAAAGGCGCTCCTCGCCGGGCGTTAGAGGTCGAAATCCGCCGTGTTAGCCTGTTGCGCATGGGGATGGTCGACGCAGCTCCGTTGGGTCCAGAGCGATGTGAGTGGATGCGCGCGCACGCAGCGTTGTCTCGGCTCGCGCGCGAACGCGCTGCGGCCGACGCGGAGGAAGGGCGCTGGCTCTTGTGCGCGCTGCGCTCGGCCGCGCATGTCCACCTCGGCCATGCGAGCTTCTCGCAGTATATCGAGCGCATCTTCGGTTACAGCCCACGCTCGACGCAGGAGAAGCTGCGCGTCGCGGAGGCCCTCGAGCAATTGCCGCGCCTGGCCCGCTCGCTCGAGACGGGTGCGCTGAGCTGGTGTGCTGCGCGGGAGCTCACCCGTGTGGCTGTCGCCGCTACCGAGCAGGCCTGGCTCGCCGCCGCCCAGGGCAAGACCACCCGCGAGATCGAGGCGCTGGTGGCTGGAAAGGTTCCAGGCGACGAGCCCGCGGCGACGAGCTCGACGCAACCGCTGTCCCGCGTGCTGCGCTTTGCGGTGGCGCCCGAGACGTTCGCGCTGTTCCGCGAGGCCATGCACCGGCTGCGGCGCGCCGCTGGCGGTAGCCTGGATGATGACGCCGCCATGCTCTCGATGGCTCGCCAGGTCCTCGCGGGACCGGGAGACGACGGGCGGGCCAGCTACCAGGTCTCGCTCACCGTCTGCGCCGCGTGCGGCAGCGCAAGCCAAGCGTCAGCCGGCGAGCTCGTGCCGGTCAGCGCGGAGATCGTCGCCATGGCCGAGTGTGACGCGCAGCACCTGGGTCAGCTCCTGCCGCGCGCCGCCAACGAGAACGCGAGCTCGCGCTCGAAAGCGCAGCCAAGCATGCCCGACAGCGAGTCGACTGCACCGAGCGGCGTGCACGCCCGCATGCGCGCGAGCATGGCGACCGCGTCGCCCGCGGACCTTGGCGCCCACATGGGCGCGACAGCAGGTCCTGCGAACGATCGCGACTCTACCCCGGGCCAACAGATATCAAGGAATCACGACCCCCGCCACGGCGGCCAGCCGCGCCCGCGCGCAAAACAATCCATTCCGCCGGCGTTGCGCCGGGCCATCCTCGCGCGCGATCAGCATCGCTGCCGCGTTCCCGGCTGCACCCATGCGACGTTCGTCGACGTCCATCACATCGTGCCGCGCTCCGAGGGCGGGAGCAATGATCCCTCAAACCTCCTGACCATCTGCGGAGGGCACCATCGGGCCGTGCACCGCGGCGAGCTCGGCATCGTTCCCGACGGCGAGTCGGGCATTCTTTTTCGGCACGCCGACGGAACGCTCTACGGCCAGCCCACCGTCGCCCACGCCGTCGACGTGCATGCCAAGGCCTTCTGGGCCCTGCGCCACCTTGGTTTTCGCGAGCGAGAGGTACGAGCGGTGCTCGCCGAGCTGCAAAGCGACGACCCTCCACAGCTGACCGTTGCAGGCCTGCTCCGCGAAGCACTCCGCAGGATTCGTCCGGCGCCCAAGTAGACCGGCGACGTGTCGTGCAGGTCCGAGATTCGGGAGCGAGACAAGGCTGGCGGACGCCGCCAGGAGCGGCACGCACTCCGTTAGTGCCCTGGTGCGCAGGGTGCATCCGTGTCGGGGGCTCGCACGTCGCGTTGGCGTCGAGGGGGCCGATCGACGCGAAGACGGTGTCGGAACGCCGCGCAATCTTCGGTCAATTGAGCGACGACACCGTCACGCTACCGTCGTTCAAGTGGCGTTTGAGCACGTACATCGGCGGGCGGTCCTTGCCGTTCGGCAGCGGTTGCACGCTGAACATGTAGTCTCCCCAGCGCGGGCCTGCCGCCCACGCGGCCCAGCCCATCCAGACGTCGGCGTTGTCGCCGACGTAGCTCAAGAGCTGATCCACGGCGCGTAGGCACGTGTCGTTGGGCGCGCCGCCAAACTCCGCCAACAGACCGCGATAACCATTTTCCCGCAGCCAGCTCGTAACGAATGCCATGCGCTCCACGCCGATCGTGGTGCTCACACACGCAGCGGCCGTACCCGAAGAATCCGCGTCGAGGTACTGGTGGAGCTCGAAGGCGAAGTTATTGCCGGGATCGATCACCCCCGTCATGACCACGCTGTTGGGCGTGCCGTAGTACGTTTCCCCCCAGCTGTGAGCGCCGGTCCACTGGTTACCCGGCACGAGCACGAGGTTTCCTGCCCCCGCGGCTCGAATCGCTGCAATCGCTGCGTTGGCAGCGCCGAGCCACGCCTCCGTCGCCATCGTGTGCGGCTCGTTGACGAGGCCAAACATGACCTTGGGGTCTGACCCAAACTCTTCCGCGAGCCGCCGCCAGAAGTCGGCGAACGCCGCCACGTCGACGCCCTCTCCCAGGATGCCTTCGACGCCGGCTTGCGTGTAGCGCGCGAAGTTGTGCGGATCCAACAGCAGATTCACCCCGAGCCCCGTCGCGTAGGCCACGACCTCCCGCAGGCGCGAGAGCTCGAGCGCGTCGAGATCTTGCCCGAGGGCGGGTTGCAGCCGCTCCCAGCGAAAAGGCAGCCGGATCAGGTTCATGCCGCGTGCAGCAAACGCATCCACGTCGCTCGCGCTCGGATAAACGTAGTCCATCCCGTACTCGCCCGGCAGGTTCTGTTGACCAAACTCCGCCCCGGCCAGGTTGACGCCCACCAGATCGACGCGCCGCCCCGGCCCCGCCTCGCGCGCCCAGTCGGGCACTTCTTTCGATACCCAGCCCTGCCCCGTCAGCGCGGCCAGATCGCGCACGCAGAAGTCGAAGGGGCGAGGGCCCTGGCGGCCGCCGGGCACCAGAAACTCGAGCGACTGCACCTCGCCCGGCTGCGAGAAAGCCGCTTCGGGATTGTTGCGCACCAACGCATCTTCGAAGAGCGCCACCACCTCACCCGGCTGGCGCACGACCACGTAGGGCGTGTCCATGCGCCCGAGCTCGCGGAACCCGGCGCGCAACACCGCCGGCAAGCTGCCGTCGACGGAGAAGCCGACGCCCACCAGGTTCTGATCGAGCCCCGGCGACTGCGGGCACGCGCGGAGCGGAGCGCTCGCTTCCGGAGCCGTGTCGAGATCGGGCCGGCAGAAATCCAAGGTCGCCGCTACCCCAGATTGCTGACCCACCGCACCGACGACCTGGGCGGCTTCACCGCGCAAACACACGGCGCCGCCCTCAAACGTCAGCGCCAGGCTCGAATTCGCCCCCACGCGCGTCGACCACGAGCCCTGCACGCCGAGGGGATTGCTGCCGCTCGCCACCCAACCGCTAGCGTCCGCAACGAGCGGATGACGTTGCGCTGACCCACCGAGCCCGGCAGGGCCGCCCGCTCGGGAGGGATCCGCGCTCTGCCCCGCCGAACCGCCTCCCCCCAGGCTATCGGCGACGCTACCCGCCCCTTCCCCGCAGCCCGCGGCGACAAGGCAGAGCACGACTCGGCTGATTCTCGAACAGTGTCGCATCAAACTCGACTACGCTGACGGCGCCGAGGCGGCAACACCAAGGACGACGGCGCAGCTTTCCAGGCCCTCGCGCACTGTGCTCGACGGGCGAGGCCCAGCGGATCAGCACGTCGTCGTCCTCCCAAGCGCAGCACGCCGAGCGCCGCTGAATTCAGTGCACTAGCCTTTGCCCGTCCCCTACCCTACCGCCGCCCGCCGCGCCTCTCGTCGATAGCGCGGCTCGGCACGAGTAACACCATCGATGTCGTCTCCTCTCTTGCGTCGCTCCGTCATCGGTTGGGCGCTCTACGATTGGGCGAACTCTGCGTTTGCGACCACGGTGATGGCCGCGTTCTTCCCGGTCTTTTTCAAACAGTATTGGAGCGCCGGTACCGACCCGACACTGAGCACGTTTCGCCTCGGGCTCGGCAACGGCATCGCTAGCTTTGCCATCGCGCTCCTCGGGCCGCTCCTGGGGGCCGCCGCCGATCGCGGCGGTGCCAGGGTCAAGCTCTTGTCGTTCTTTACGCTGCTCGGTGTCGCGATGACGGCGGGGCTGTATTGGGTGGAAAAGGGCGACTGGGCGCTGGCCGTGCTCGTCTACGCCATCGCGTCCATCGGCTTTACGGGGGGTGCCACCTTCGCCGACTCGTTGCTGCTCGACGTGGCGGAAGAGCGCGAGCTCGACGTGGTGTCGGCGTACGGCTACGCCGTCGGTTACCTCGGCGGCGGTCTGCTCTTCGCCATCAACGTGTGGATGACGGTCGACCCGAAGCTTTTTGGTTTAAAGGACGCTGCCGCCGCCGTGCGCGTCTCGTTTCTGAGCGTCGCGGTCTGGTGGGCCGTGTTCACGCTACCGCTGCTCTTCTGGGTGAGAGAAAAGCAGCCGGCAAAGCCTCTCGCGCCGCTGGCGGCGTTGCGCGCGGGTTGGTCGGAGCTATGGACCACGCTCGGGCACATACGGCAGTACCGCACCCTCAGCATCTTCTTGGTGGCCTTCTGGCTGTACATCGACGGCGTGAACACGGTCATCAAGATGGCGGTCGACTACGGGCTCTCGCTGGGGTTCAAGGCCGAGAGCTTGATCACGGCCATCCTCATCACGCAGTTCGTAGCCTTTCCGGCAGCGCTGGTCTTTGGCTGGATCGGTAGGCGCTTTGGCACGCGCACCGGGCTGCTGCTCGCCATCGGCGTCTACTTGCTCACGACAGTGTGGGCGTACTGGCTCGACACCGTGGCAGACTTCTATGCGATGGCGGTGGTGATCGGCCTGGTGCAAGGCGGGATTCAGAGCCTCAGCCGCTCGTTTTATGGGCGCCTCGTGCCGGCTGACAAAGCGGGGGAGTTCTTTGGCTTCTTCGGCTTGATGGGCAAATTCGCCGCGGTGGTAGGCCCGGTGCTGACGGGCTGGGTGGCGCTCGCGACCGGCAGCTCGCGCCTCGCGATCTTGTCGTTGGTCGTCTTGTTCGCGGCAGGTGGCGGGCTGCTCTGCTTCGTGCCCGAGGCCGAAGCAAGACCTCGCGCCAGCTGAAGCAGGCGTCGCTTGCGCCGAGGTGGCGCGGCGGGTCGCTCGATCAAATTCTCATACTTGCTGCATACCCGGTCAGGATGTGGGAGCTCGGCGACCTGAGGTACGCGGAGATTGAAACCTTGCAGCACGGATCGCAGCGCCAAGGGCGATCGCAGTAAAATCGCAGTAAATCAGCGGCGTGCGACAAAAAGGCGGGGCCCGGCCAATTGCCCGCTGGTCCATAACGGGCTAGGCATGAAGGGTTGTACCAACGTGGAGCAGCGATTCGAAAGGCAGCACATGTCCATCAGACTTCGCAGTGAGGGCTTGGCCAAACGCTTCGGCGGGCTAGTTTTATTCGCCAGCGTGAGCCTCGGCACCACGGCGTGCTCGGGTGACGCGGAGCCATCCGCAGAAGCCAGCGACGACGGCTCGACGCCACAGGCCATGCCCCCCGCGCTGACCGGCATGAATCCGAGCCCGAGCGGTCCTAGCCAGGCAGCACCGGCTGCGGACGCGACCGAGGCCAATGAAGGGCCTGTCACAGAAGGCAATCCGGAAGTTACCGAGCTCGACGATTCAGAAGATCCCAACGCGGGCGCGGGCGCTACCGCTGGCCCCCAGCCGGAGATGCCTGCAGCTCAGATGCCGATGCTGCCGGTCGCGGCCCTGGACGTCCCCGCCGGTAACTACTGCTCGGCGGTCGCGGACTGGGACCCGGAATGGGTGCAGTTCGAAGAAGAAGTGCTGCTGCTCGTCAACGAGAATCGGGCCCGGGCGGCGGACTGCGGCGTGGAGGGGCAGTTCGGCGCGGCAGCGCCGGTCGCGATGGACCCGATTCTGCGCTGCTCGGCGCGCCTGCATTCGCTCGACATGTTCGAGCGGGACTTCTTCGAGCACACGAACCTGGACGGGCTCGATCCCTTTCAACGCATGGCCGCCGCGGGCTTCTCGGGCAGCTTCCTGGGCGAAAATATCGCCCTCGGGCAACGGACGCCCGAGGAAGTGATGGAGGCGTGGATGGAGAGCGACGGGCACTGTAGTAACGTCATGAAGGCCGAGTTCACGGTCATCGGCATTGGCTACCATCCGGGCGCTGGGATGCGGGGCCTGGGCAGCAACTACTGGACGCAGAACTTCGGTACCCCACGGGCCGCCAACGCCGCTGGTGGCGGTCGCCGCTGAGCTGAGCAGAGCTCTCGAGAGGGGTGACCGGCCTGCACCCAGAAGGGGTGGGTGCAGCCTCTGGGCGCATGTATCTGGCGGGCGCGCAAAATTCCGCCTATACCGCGGCATGTTCGACTTCAGCGTGTTTGGGACCGCCGAGGGCTGGATCAGCCTGCTCTCCCTATCGCTCATGGAGATTGTTCTCGGCATCGACAACATCATCTTCATCTCGATCCTCGCGGGGAAGCTCCCGGCGGCTGAGCAGCCCAGGGCGCGTTCTCTCGGCCTGACGCTGGCGCTGTTCATGCGCCTGGGCCTGTTGCTCACCATCTCCTGGATCATGCGCCTGACGGAGCCGCTGTTCACTGTGCTCGAACGCGGCATCTCGGGGCGCGATTTGATCCTGCTCGTCGGTGGGCTCTTCCTCGTGGGCAAAGCCACCTACGAGATCCACGACAAGCTCGAGACCGACCACGAAGAACATGCACCGGGCGTGCGCCGGGGCGCGTCGTTCGCGGCGATCTTGGTGCAAATCCTGCTGCTCGACATCGTCTTCTCGCTCGATTCGGTCATCACCGCGGTGGGCATGGCACCCAGCATCATCATCATGATGTTTGCCATGGTCATAGCGGTCGGGGTGATGCTGGTTTTTGCCGCGCCGATCGGCAATTTCGTGGAGAAGCACCCGACGATGAAGATCCTGGCGCTCTCCTTCTTGTTGCTCATCGGCGTGGTGCTCATCGCCGACGGCCTCGGGCAGCACATCTCGAAGGGCTACATCTACTTCGCGATGACGTTCTCGCTGCTGGTCGAGGTGATCAACATGCGCTTGCGCCGCGCACACTCCAAGCCGGTCAAGTTGCATTCGCCCTATCACGAGCAGCCGGAGGATCCACCGCCACAAGCGACCTGAGGCCGCGGCTCATTGCCAGAGCCGGTGACGCGCAGCAGCGGTTACGCCCGGGGGTGGCTCATTGGCAGGGGTCCTCCGTGTAGGCCTGGCCCGGGATGCAGAGGGCCTCGGGGCCGTTGCCATAGTGCTCGATATAGAACGCTTCGAAGCCGCTCGGATCAAAGCAATCCGCCGTCAGCGCGAAACCCCAGGCGCTCGCGCCCCAGCGCGATCCAAGCGAGGGATAGGGCACCACGATGGCGCGCCGGTCGGCGCCGGTGCCCGCGCACATGGGATCTTCCGCTAGCTGTGCGAGCAACGCTTCGGCCTGGCTGACTTCATCTGCACAGCCGTCTGGGCAGTTGTACCAAAACACCACCGCGCCGTGCTCGAGCCCATGCACCAGGAAGCCGGCGGGCAGCGCAAAGTCGTAGCTCTGGAACGCCGGCCAGACCGCATAATGCGACCCACCGCTCGGAGGGTTGGTTTCGTAGGTGACGTCGCTGCACAGGGTGACGTGAGCAGCCGACGTGGGCGGGCTCGCCTCGACGCTCAGCCCGCACGCCCCCGAACCCGCGTCGCCCGTGCCCGCACCTGCCGCACCAGAGCCTGCTGCACCAGAGCCTGCTGCACCAGAGCCTCCTAGATTGGAGCCTCCTAGATTGGAGCCTCCCAGATTGGAGCCTCCCAGATTGGAGCCTCCAGAACCAGCGCTACCCGCGCTGCCTCCAGCGGGAACACCCGTCGGAGGCGTGGGGCTATCGCCGCAGGCGGCGGCAGCGAGGAGCAACAGGGCGCGCCATGGCTGGCCGGAGACGAGGGGGCGGCCAGAGCACGTCGATGCCGTAGTAGACTCAGACGATGGGTGCATGAGATTAGCCAAGACCTCGCTTTCATAGCGCGAGCCAGGTCGCGAGGCTCAAGAAAGCACCCATGCTGACCACGTCCGTGGCCGTGGTCAGGAAGATGCTCGACGCCGTCGCCGGGTCCGCCCCGAGGCGCCGCAGGACCAAGGGCACGACTGCACCGGAAATGCCGCTAACAGTGCAGCTCAGCGCCATGGCGCACAAAACGACCAGGGCCAGTTGCACCGCGGCCGGGTTACCTTGCGCCCGGGCCAGGATCAACATGCCGATGCCGGCGGTCACACCCACCAGGCAACCATTGATGAAGCCGAGCAACGCCTCCTTCGCCACCATCGCGGTCGCGCGCCCCGCGTGCAGCTCCCCGAGCGTGATGCCGCGCAGCGCCACCGCCAGCGCCTGGCAACCCGTATTCCCGGATTGCCCGGCCAAGACGGGCAAGAACACCGAGAGGATCACCATTTGATCGAGGGTCGCCTGAAAAGCGCCCACGACCGCGGCGGCGATGAAGGCCGTGAGCAGATTGAGCTGCAGCCAGGGGTGACGAAATCTAAAGCAGCGCTGCCACGGCGTCCCGAGGCGCTCCTCTCGCTCGACGCCCACCATGGTGCCGGCCTGCGCACTGAGCTCAAACGCCTGATGCTCGAACAGGGTCTGCCCCCGCACGATGCCCACGAGCTTCCCCCCGGCGTCACACACCGGGTACACTGGAAAATGGCGCTTCAGGGCCTCGCGCATCGCGTCCGTCAAGGACAGCTCGGGCCGCAAGGAGAACGGCGATTTGACCATCAGCTCAGCGATGGTCTGCTCAGAAGTGGCGAACAAGAGCTCGCGGAACACCAGCACCCCCACGAGCACGCCGTTCGCGTCGACGACCCAACCGTAGGTGACCAGCGCCTTCTTCACGATCGGTCGCAGCCACTCGACGATCTCGCGCACGGTCTGGGTAGGGTGGATCAACGCCAGCGGCGGATCCATGAGCCGCCCGATGCTGTCCTCGGCATAGGCGTGGTTGCGCTGCCATTGCTCGCGGTACTCGGGCGGAGCAGCCTCCAGGACCGACTGCCGGCGGGGATCGGAGAACGCCCACAGGATGGCGTCGGCAGTGCCGGGATTTTGCTCGGCGAGCACGCTGGCGATGGTCGGATCCGACTCGTGTGTCAAGAGCTCGGCCGCCTCGCGCTCACCGCGTTTGGCGATGGCTTCACTCAATTTTATGAAGGGCGATGCTTGATCGGCAGACTGATTCGCGATGACCTGGTTACTCACGCTCCGGATATACCATCGTCAGTACTGGAAACCGGCACTCCGTGTGGGCTAGACGAACCGCCGGAGCCTTCAGCCCCCGCGCGACAATGTCGGGCACGGTAGGTCCTCGCCGCTCTCGAGCTCAGGCCGCGCACACGTCGGCGGCCACGCTGGCGTCCCGCAACGCCTCGTCCCGGAGCTTGGCCCGCGCCCGAAGCTCGAGCTGCCTGACGCGTTCGCGGGAAACGCCAAAGTGCTCGCCAATTTCCCCGAGGCTGAGCTTCTCTTCCGGGTCCGCCATCAAGCGCCGGTCGAGGATGAACGTCTCCCGGGCGTCGAGCTCCGTCCGTGCCCTCTCGAGGACGCGCTCCAGGTTCGCGAGCTGTTCCTTTTGCTCGAGCACTGCGCCCTGATCTTCATGCCCACGCAGCTCGTCGAGCAAGCTGTGATTGCGGCCGGGCACTGGGGAATCGAGGGATATGCCGCGGCTATCGATCTGATTGAGCATCTCCTGCATGCGGCCCTCGCTGACGTTGAAGGACGTCGCCAGTTGCTCGTTGACAGAAGCCGCAGAATCCGTCGCTGCGTCTCGCTCGGAACCGAGGCGCGCTCGTTCGCGGCGGAGGCGGAAGAAGACCCGCGAGCTCCGAGCTCCTCGGGGTCCAGACATCAAGCTCCAGGAATCCATGACACCCGTCACGACCTGAGCGCGTATCCAATAGATAGCATAAGTGGAGAAGCGTACGCCGCGATCAGCGTCGAAGCGGTCGAGCGCTTTCATCAAGCCTACGTTGCCTTCGCTGATCAGGTCGGCGACCAGGATGCCGTAGTTCTTGAACTTCAGCGCAGTGAACACCACGTGCCGCAGGTTAGCTTCGATGACGCGGCCGGCGGCGCGCCGATCACGCCGCTCTTGCCAGGCTCGGATACACTCGAGTTCTTCGTCCGCGGATAACCGCGGGGCGCGCTTGGCGCGATCAATCAGACGTTGGGTGTTGGGGTCGACGGACATGCTGGATCTGCCTCTCTCGCCAGCTCACCAGGACGCCCTGGTGACTGCGCTGCAGACTCCATATTGAACACATTTTGAACAGATTCAAGTGGCGTGAACTATAAAATGAACAGGTTTTGGATTAATTCTAAAATCTGTATTCATTATATATAGTTAAGTCCGCATGTCAGGAAGGCAGCACGTCCTTCGGGCCAATGGTAAGCGCATTGGCCCAGCGGAGCAGGTCCCGGAAGCCATTCAAATACTGGGCACCGCTTGCCTCTATGGAACGCCCGCCGGCCCCTCCGATCGCGACGCGGGCGCCCGGTGGCAGTCGTTCCACCAATTCGCGCGCCTGCGCTTCGAGGTCCCCGCCGTAACCGGCGGCGATGCTCAGGACCACGCCACTGGCCCCGTAGCGTTCCGCCGCGAAGGCCACCTCTATCATCGGGGTGTCCGCACCGAGGAAAACCACCTCCGCATCCGCGCGCGCGACGACCCACGCCGCCATGTGCAGACCGAGCACGTGGCGTTCACGTGGCGGGGTCGCGAGCACGACCTTCGGACGATCGGGCCGCACGGCGTCGCTCAGGAGCCTCCACTGCGTGCTCAGGAACTCGCGCGCCTTCTCGCTGGCGAAATGCTCGTGCGAGACGCGCAAGCTTCCGCGCGCCCAGAGCTCACCTATCTCGACGAGGTACGGGCCCATGCAGCGCTCCAAAAACTCTATGGCGGCCATTTCTGCGAGGCTCTGGTGGAACTCGCTCGTCAACCCGTCACCGTCGAACGCTCGCGTGAGCTCGACCCAGCGTTGTAACCCCGGCCGATCCTGCGCCGCTGCGTCCCCCTGTGAGAGCGGCTCTCTCGATGCGTCCCAGAGGAGCCGCCGGAGCGCCTCGGGATCCCTGCCAACCACTGCCGAAGGTCGATAGCCGAGGTCGAGCGCACGCACGATCAACTGGACCACGCCGATGGTCTCTGCCGCGTAGCGGCGATGGCTGCCCTCCGTGCGCGTGATCGGGGTCGGAAAGCCGTAGCGGCGCTCCCAGGTGCGCAGCGTCTCCACCGGGACGCCCGTGGCATTCGACAGCGTGCCGATGCTCAATTCCACGGGTTCGAAGGGCTTCTCGGGCGGGGACACGGCAGCTCGCGGCCTTCATAGAGCATTTCGAGCGGGCGTCTAGGTGGCTAGAAACTAGTCTGTCTAGCGGCCTTCTCGACGGATCTCGAAGCAAAAGCCCGGCGTTCGTCCAGCGAGCCGCTCGAAGAAGTTGCGTAGGATCGCCGCCTTCCGTCATCGGGAACGCCTCAGTGCCGCTCACGCGCCATCGCTACGCGCTCCATCACGTTGGCGATGAGCGCGGTCCAGCCCGTCTGATGGCTCGCCCCGAGCCCTTCACCCGTGTCGCCATTGAAGTACTCGTGAAACAGCAGTAGCTCGGCCGAGTGCGGATCCCCCGCGAGGCGCGGGTCCTTGCCGCGCCAGGGCGCCGTCTGCGAGCCAGAGCCGAGGAACAGCCGCGACAGCCGGCGCTCCAGCTCTTCGGCGACGCCGAGGAGCGTCATGAACTGCCCCGAGCCCACCGGGCACTCCACCTGTAAGGTCTTGCCGTAGAAATGATGGTGGCGTTTGAGCGCTTCGATCAGGAGATAGTTCATCGGCAGCCAGATTGGCCCCCGCCAGTTAGAGTTGCCGCCGAACAACCCCGTCTCTGAAGGACCGGGCGCATACCGTACGTTGTGAATGACTCCGTCACACGCGAGCTGGAACGGATGCTCCGCGTGATACCGAGAGAGAGAACGGATGCCGTACGGGGACAGGAATTCTGCTTCGTCCAGCATATAACGCAACACGCGCACCAGCCGGTCGCTAGGTGGCACTGCGAGTAGCTGCCTCTCTCGACTGCTGTCTGGGTGCAATAGGGCAATGTTACGCGTCAGGTGTGGACGGTTCTGGAAGACCCACAGCAAGCGCTCCCGGATCTGGGGCAAACGCGCCAGCAAACGCGCGTCGAGCGTCTCGGCCGCGAGCAGCGGGATGAGACCGACCATGGATCGGACGCGCAGCAGCTCCTCGCGTCCATCGAGCAGCGCGCAGTCGTAGTAGAAGCCGTCGCGCTCGTCCCACAGCCCGTGCCCACCGAACGCGTTCATGGCCTCCGCGATGGCCAGAAACTGTTCAAAGAACTTGGCTGCCATGTCGGCATACGCCATGTCATGCCGGCACAGCTCGAGCGACATCGCCAGCAGGGTCGTCGCATAAAATGCCATCCAGGCGGTGGCGTCGGCCTGTTCGAGCAGCCCGCCGCCGGGCAGCGGCTGGGAGCGGTCGAACACGCCGATGTTGTCGAGCCCGAGGAACCCGCCCGAGAACAGGTGGTTATTGCCGACGTCCTTGCGATTGATCCACCAGGAGAAATTCAACAGTGCGTGGTGGAAGGCGCGTTCGAGAAACTCGCGATCTTTGCCGCCTTCTTGCTGTGCCGTCAGCTGGTACACGCGCCAGGCGGACCACGCCAGCAGCGGCGGATTGGCGTCTCCAAATGAGTACTCGTAGGCTGGCAGCTGGCCGACGGGATGCATGTAACGCCCGTCCCCGAGCAGCAGCACCTGCTGTTTGGCGAAGTAAGGATCGATGCGCGCCATCGCCACCGCGTGAAATGCGAGGTCCCAGGCGGCAAACCAGGGAAACTCCCACTTGTCGGGCATCGAGATCAAATCGCTCGCCCAGACGTGTTGCCACTCGCGGTTACGGAGCGTGCTGTGACCGGCGGGCGGCCTAGGCTGAGCCGGATCGCCCTCTAGCCAGTCCTTTACAATGTAGTGATAGAACTGGCGGGAGCACAGTAGCCCGGCGTCAGCCTGCATCACGACGCGCCGCTCTTCGGGGTTGAGCAAGGCGCTGCGTCGCTCGAGATGATACTCATCCGCTTCTTGCTTGCGTCGCTCGAACGTGGCATCGCAGCGTTCCACGTCGTAGGAGCTCGCCTGTCGACGCGCCGGCGTAGCCAGGCGCAAGCGCAACACCTGGCTGCTCGAACCGGCCAGCTCCAAGCGCTGGCAGAAACAGGCCTTAGTGCCTCGCTGCTCCGGGTTGACGGCGCCCGCCTCGCCGTCGATGAGCCAACGGTGGAATGCATCTTTCGTGTAGCGAGCCCCCCCCGAGAAGTTGAAGAGCCGTTCGTGGTTGGTCTCGTTGTTGGTAAACAACGCCACCGGTTGGGTAGGAGCGCCAAGCCAGGACAGCTCGTAGCGGCCGAGCGACGGGTGATCGGCAGACAGGACGCAGGGCGCGGCCAGCTGGATCTGGCCCTCGGGCGCGTAGCCGTTGCCCGTTCTGCCCCAGGCCCAGGTGTTGCGCAGCCACAACGTCGGCAAGACATGCAGCACCGCAGCGTCCGTGGAGCGGTTGTGGCAGCTGATTCGGATCAGGATGTCGTCGGGCGCGAGCTTGGCGTACTCCACGCCGATGTCGGAGTAGTGCCCGCCATCGAACACCCCCGTCTCCTCGATCTCGAACTCGGGATCCAGCTTGCTCCGTCGGCGGTTCTCCTCCAGCAGCTGCACATAGGGATAGGCAGCATGCGGGTACTTGTAGAGCACCGACAAGTATGAATACGTGGGTGTGGCTTGCAGATAGTGATAGAGCTCTTTGACGTCCTCGGCGTGGTTGCCTTCGATGCCGGAGAGGCCAAAAAGCCGCTCCTTGAGGATGGGGTCGCGGCCGTTCCAGAGCCCGAGCCCAAAGCAAAGTCGAGCGCCTCGATCGGTCAGCCCGAGCAGGCCGTCTTCACCCCAGCGGTAGGCGCGGCTGCGCGCATGATCGTGAGTGAAGTGGCTCCAGGTCTCGCCATCGTCGGAGTAATCTTCGCGCACGGTGCCCCACTGCCGCTCGGCCAGGTACGGGCCCCAGAGCTGCCAGTCGTGTTCTCCGGTCCCTACCTGGTGGAGGCGAGTCGCCTCCGCCGCTGAAGGTTTGAGCGAGGCAGACGCCGTCATCCTGGCTCGGCAGACTTGGCTCGCACGGGGCGCGCCAACATGAACGCGCCTCGCGTGGCACCAACGCGCAGCCGCAGCGGCGAGCCCCCCAGGCAAGGACGTCGCTGCCGAGCGAGACCCGTTTGCCCTGCATCAAGACTTGATTCCAATATCACGAAGCTCGCGAGCTTGGTCGCTCGCCGCGGCCGGAGCAACCGCGAGTTTCAAGCCGCCGCGGGAAGTCGAGAGCAGCCAAAAATGCGGCCGTGGGGCAGCGGGTAAAAACGTTGTATTTCACCTCTGTGGAGAAATCCCACACTCAGCCCCAAGCGCCGGACCCCAACAAAAGCTGCGCTAGAGTGGACAAAACTCCGCCATTTTTCGCGTCGCGACGTGGTTTTGTCGCCCGCAGCGCGAGGCGAAACAGGTGCGCCTCGGCGCGGCACGCCGGATGCAGTGGAATGGACTCGAATGGCGCAGAGTCGATCGCTCACCTAGAGAGGCGCTCTGCGACGAGAGGACAACATCATGAACCGTTTTGGAACCTACGCATTCCGCTTGTTTGCACCTTTTATGGGCCTGACCCTGTTGTCGAGCGTCGCTTCTGCAAGAGTGATGACCGAAATCTGGCAGGTGAAGGGCGTTCACGACAGCGCCGACGAAGCCAAGATCCGCGCAGCGCTCGTGAAGCTCCCGAGTGTGACAAACCCACTCGTCAGCATGTCGACCGTGAGAGCCACCTTCGACGATCAAAAAGTGACGGACGCTGCCTTCAAGGCAGCCGTCGCCAATGCGGGTCGCTTCGAGCTCATCAGCAAGCTCCCCGCCGAGACGCATCATCCGATCGCGCCGAAGCCCCACAAGTGAAGTGAGTGCGAACCGAGGGAGCTGCGGCCTCGAGCTGCGGCTCCCATCGAGGGCCTCGGTCGAACGACTCCGTATGAGCTTGGGCAACGGCGGCTGGAAATGAGCCGCTAGGGTCTGTACCCCAGCTCGGAGGCAAAAATAATGCCGCCCCCCGCTTGACGGCTCGCGAATTCGACTAGGAAGGTAGAGCGATAGGACGCACGAGGCCGAGGAGATTAGAGATGGCGCAGAGGAAAGGTGGGCATGACTCGATGACAGGGGTTGGCATGGCTCGATTGTGGGTCGCTTGCCTGGTCTCGCTGGTGTCCAGCCATTCTAGCGCAGGCACCGCAGACAAACAGGAGCCGAGCCAACGCTTCGAGCTGACGGTGCGAGTCAATGAGCTCAATAACGACAAGGGCCGGGTGGCCGTGGCACTCTTTGCGTCCGCCGCGGACTTCCCGGATCAGAAACACGCCATTGCGGGTAAGCTCACGAAGAGCGCAAACCAACGCGCACGGGTGACGTTCAGCGACTTGAAGCCCGGCCTTTACGCCGTCGCCGTGTTGCACGACGAAAACGAAAACTCGAAGATGGACTTCAACTTCCTCGGCATGCCGCTCGAGGGCTACGGTTTTTCGAACGATGCATCAGGCGTGTTGGGGCCACCGAGCTTCGAGGCAGCGGCCTTCCAACTGAAGGCCCGAGCCTCCTTCGTCCCCGTCACGATGCGGTACTTCTTGCCTTGAGCTGGCAGGCCTCCGCGACAAATGCACGGAACGTGGCCAGCGCGTCGTGTCGGGCGAAGCGCTCGCGAACGCCCTGGGCGGCTCGGCTGAGCTCGGTGTCGGAGAGCGCTCGGGTGAGCGCCGCGCGCAGGTTGCCAGCGTCGGCTTGTCGAGCTTTGACGCAGATACCGGCACCCGAGCGCACGATGACCTCGGTGGCCAGGTACTGATCGAAGTTGCTGGGCAGGCCGAGCACGGGTGTGCCCTCGCTCAGGGCCTGGTAGCCCGTCGTGCTGCCGCCGTTGGAGACGACGAGCCTGGCCCGAGCGGCCAGATCGCTGCCCCGCACGAAGGTACGCGCCACGACATTGTCTGGCAACTCGCCGAGCTCGATACGACCTGCCGTAGCGACCACGGCCACGACCGGCAGACGCCCGAGCACCTCCACGATAGTGGGCAGGAGCTGCACCCCACCCGAGGACCCCAGCGTGACGTAGACCAGCGGACGAGGGTCGCCTTCGAAGTCGAGCGCGCCCGAGGGGCCCCCGCGCTCGGGCGAGCTGACCCCTTCCAGGGGCTTGTGCGGACGATCCGGCAAATCGGGCTGCCAGAGCACGGGGCCAAGGAAGCGATGCGACGCGGGAGCGCCGTCGAGCGGCGACAACCAGGGGTCGTCGGGATAGAGGGTGTAATCCGCGTGCGTCAACACCTCGAGCAGACTACCGACGGGGGCCAGGCCGTGCTTTTTCCGAGCCGCGTTGATCGGGCTCGCAAAGTGCTGAAATACGCGAGGGATGGCTCTAGGAAAGTACTGCTCGGTCCGCGCCTCGCCGAGCCACTTGATGATCGGATGATCAGGCACGGGAAAGCCTTCGCGTCGGGCGTAGGGACTCCAATAAGCGTTGATCAAGACCGCCGACGGAACACCCGAGAGCTCGGCGCTCGTCGGCAGTGATAGCCGAAAGTCCCCCACCACCAAGGCGGGGTCGATGGCTTCAATGATCCGGCGCTCCGCCGCGATATAGCGCAGCAGCGTGGGCTTCTCATACAGCCGCTTTCCTGCCTCGAGCGCGCGTGCTGCCAGCTCGGGCGCCAAGGTGTCGAGCGGGTGGCGCACGAATTGCGTATTGAGGAACACGAGATCCGGAAAATCGGAACAGGCGAAATGTACCTCGTAGAGCTCCGGGTCCAGACCGCGCGCGAGAGTCACGAGCCGCACGATCTGCGCAAGTGTGACATTTTCGGCCACGAACAAGATTCGCTTCCTTGTGCTCACCAGATTCCTTTTCTACGCTGGGGCGCGCCTATGGAGCTTCAAGCGTGATTCACGCGCGCACGAGCCTGACCTTAATTCAGAGTTGACGGCCTTGACGCTACCGGTGCACTTCCTACTAGGAGAGCGTCGGAAGCAACCCACCCCCGAGATCAGCGCGTGAAACCATCAGTCGGCCCGTTCCAGAACACGCTCACGCGAGCGGGTGACCGCGACGAATACATTTTGGTGGGTGGCGGCCTACAAAACGCGTTGATCGCGCTGGCTTTGTTGGAGCGGCGCCCCGACACCCGCTTGACCCTCGTGGAGCGAGAGCCGGCGCTCGGCGGTAACCACACCTGGTGTTTTCACGCGTCGGACGTGCCGCGGAGCGCCAGGGGATTTCTCGAGCCCCTGGTGGTCAAGCGCTGGCCGGCGCACGACGTCATGTTCCCCAGCCACCGGCGGCGCATGCCGGACGAGTACAACGCGCTGACCAGTGAGCGCTTGCATCGAGAGGTGAGCGCGCGGATTCTGGGCGCGCCTCACGCCCGCATCCTGACCGCGAACGTGCGCGCCGTGGGATCGAGCTCGGTCACGCTGGATGACGGGCTCGAGCTGGGTGCAGAGCTGGTGATCGATGCGCGCGGCCCCGCGCCCGCACCGCTCGTGAACGGGCGCGCGTCGCTCGGGGGCGGCTATCAGAAGTTCGTCGGGCTCGAGCTGCGGGTGGATTCGGGCACGGCGCCCGAGCTCCCGATCTTGATGGACGCGACAGTGCAGCAAATTGACGGCTTCCGCTTCGTCTACGTCTTGCCGTGGGCGAGCGACCGCGTGCTGGTCGAAGACACCTACTACTCTACCAACGCCGCGCTCGACTTGCCCGTGCTGCGCCAGCGCATCTTCGAATACGCCGCCGCGGCCGGCTTGCGCGTCCAGGGCGTGCTGCGCGAGGAGAGCGGCGTGTTGCCTATCCCGGCGCGGCTCGATCTCGACACAGTGCCCGGAAATACCGTGCCGCGGGGCAGCGTGCGAGCGGGCTACGCGGGCGGCCTATTTCACCCTACTACGGGTTATTCATTGCCGGTCGCGCTGCGCTTTGCCTTGCACATCGCAGGCCGGCCCGCGGCGGACGCGCTCGGCGCTGAATACGCTTGCTTGATGGCCGAACACCAGCGCCAGGTCCGCTTTTGCCTGCGGCTCAATCGGCTTTTGTTCGGCGGCTTCGCGCCCGAAGAGCGCTATCGCGTGCTGGAACGCTTTTATCGCTTGCCGCTCCCGACCATCCGGCGATTTTATGCGCTGGAGACGCACGCGGCCGATCGGGCACGGATCCTCTGCGGGCGGCCCCCCTCCGGGTTTTCGCTGCGCCGCTTACTCTCGGGAGGACAACCCTCATGAACGACGCGTTACTTGCCGATCCACCCAAAAATGCCCTGCAACGGCTGCTGGAGGAACATTTCTCCGCGACCAACCTGGCCACTCTCCTGGGGCCGGAGTCGGCCGCGCTCGGGCGCTCGATCTGGAGCCGCGCCCTCGAAGGGCCGGTGCTCGACTTCGTGGAGCGGCCCGGCAAGGCGTTTCGCGCAGAGCTGGTGACGCGCTGCTTCGAGCTCGTCGGCGGGCGCGGCACCTGCCCTGAAGGGCTCAGCGCCATCGTCGAGATTTTGCACGCCGGTTCGCTGATTATCGACGACATCGAGGATGAGTCCGCGGCGCGGCGCGGCGCGCCCGCGCTGCATACCTTGCACGGTTTGCCCGTCGCGCTGAATGCCGGCAACTGGATGTACTTCTGGGCCCTGTCCCTGATCGAGCACCTCGACGTCGAGAGTGACGTCATGCTCTCTCTGTATCGCTGGTCGCATCGCACCCTGCTCCGTTGCCATCACGGCCAGGGGCTCGACCTGACCGCCAACGTGTACGAGCTCGCGCAGAGCGAGGTGCCGCAAGTGGTGACGGCGACGGCGGAGCTGAAGACGGGTGCCTTGATGGAGCTCTCGGCGGTCCTCGGCGCCGTCGCGGCGGGCGCCCCGCCGAAGCTCGTGGAAGAGCTCGCGTGTTTTGGGCGTTCGGTGGGGGTTGCCCTGCAAATGCTGGACGACGTGGGCGGGCTGGTGAGCGAGAAGCGCTGCCACAAGGGTCACGAGGATCTGCTCTGGGGTCGGCCCACCTGGCCCTGGGCCTGGCTCTGCGCAGAGCTCTCCAAAGAGCGTTTCGCCGAGCTCGTGGAGCTCGGGCTGGCCGTGGCGGGGCGCAAGCTGCATCCGGAGGTCTTGGCGCGGCGGTTGCGCGGGCATCTGCGCGGGTCGGGGCGCGTGCGGGTCCGGCGCCACATACACGCCGCCTTCGCCCGGCTCGAGCGCGTCACTGGCCCTTCTCTGGTGCTCTCTGACATGCGCGCCGATCTGCACCGCATGGAGAAGAGCTATGGTTGAGGCGCCGGGCCCAGCGCGCGAGAGCGGTCGGCGCGTGGCCGTGATCGGGAGCGGCTTTGGCGGTCTGGCTGCGGCCATTCGCCTGCAAGCGGCGGGCTACCATTGCGTGTTGTACGAGGCGCGAGACAAGCCCGGCGGGCGCGCCTATGTCTACGAGAAGGACGGCTTTCGCTTCGACGGCGGCCCGACCGTGATCACGGCGCCGCACTGTATCGAAGAGCTGTTCGCCGTCGCGGGGCGCCGCATGCAGGACTACGTGGAGCTCTTGCCGGTGAGCCCGTTCTATCGGTTGCTCTGGGCGGACGGGGACAGCTTCGATTACGACAACAATGGGCAGCAAATGCTCGCGCAGATCCGGGCGCGCAGCGCGAGCGACGCGGCGGGCTACGAGCGCTTCCTCGAGTATTCACGGCGGGTTTTCATCAAAGGCTACGAAGAGCTCGCCGCGACGCCCTTCTTGCGCTTCGTCGACATGGTCAGGGTCGCCCCCGATCTGGCGCGCTTGCGCGCGGACCGCTCCGTGTACTCCACCGTGGCTCGCTTCGTGGAGGACGAGCACCTGCGCCAGGCGTTCAGCTTTCATTCGCTGCTCGTGGGCGGGAACCCCTTCGACACCAGCGCCATCTACACCTTGATTCACTACCTCGAGCGTAAATGGGGCGTGTTCTTCCCGCGCGGCGGCACCGGCGCGCTCGTGGCTGGTCTGCTCGCCGTGTTTGGCGAGCTGGGCGGGGAGCTGCGCCTGTCTACACCCGTCGAGCACATCGAGCTGGTGGACGGGCCTCGCGGCAAGCGCCACCGCGTGCGCGCTGCCGGGCAGAGCGAAGACTACGAGCTGGTGGTGTCAAACGCGGACCTGCACCACACTTACGCCAAGCTGTATCGAGGCAACGACGCCGCAGGGTCGACGACGCGCAAGCTGGAGCGGCTCGATTGGTCGATGTCGCTCTTCGTCCTCTACTTTGGCGTGAAGCGCACCTACCCCGACGTGGCGCATCACACCGTGTTGTTTGGGCCACGTTATAAGGAGCTCTTGAAAGAGATCTTCGAGGGCCCTGGCTTGCCCGACGACTACAGCCTGTATCTGCACGCCCCGTGCGCGACGGATCCGAGCATGGCTCCGGCGGGGCATTCGGCGTTCTACGTGCTGAGCCCGGTGCCGAACCTGGGCAAAGCCGCTATCGACTGGGACGCCGTGGGGCCGCGCTATGCCGAGCGTATCCTCGAGACGCTCGAAGCGCGGGTGCTGCCGGGGCTCTCGGAACATCTGGTCACCCAGCACTTCATCACGCCGCAGAGCTTCCGGCGCGATCTCTCGGCCTATCAGGGCTCCGCGTTCTCGGTCGCGCCCAAGTTGACGCAGAGCGCCTGGTTCCGGCCGCACAACAAGGACCCCAAGATCCCAGGGTTATACATCGTCGGTGCCGGCACGCACCCCGGCGCGGGGCTACCCGGCGTCATCAACTCCGCCAAGGCCACGGTGGGGCTGATCCTCGGGGGGCGGCGGGCAGAGTCGGCAGCATGACTCAGGCGCTCACGCCCTGGCAGTCGTCCATCACCCGCCACTCGAAGAGCTTTGCGCTGGCGTCGCGCTTGTTGCCGCGCCGTACGGCGGAAAACGCGGCCGTTATCTACGCCTGGTGCCGCCGCGCCGATGACGCCATCGACGTGGTCGGTGCGGAGCCGCCCGACGTGGCTCTCGCGCGCTTGCGCCACGAGCTCGCGGACATCTACTCGGGCGGGGTGCAGCGGGACCCAGTGCTCGTGGCCTTCCGCGAGGTGCTGCTCGAGAGCGGCATACCGCGGCAGTACCCCGCTGATTTGCTGGCGGGTATGGAGATGGACGTGCTCGGCCAACGCTATCATGGCTTTGACGAGCTGCTCACCTATTGTTATCGCGTCGCATCCACGGTGGGGCTGATGATGTGCCACGTGATGGGCGTGAGCAGCGAGCTCGGGTTGCGCCATGCCGCGCACCTCGGCCTCGCCATGCAGCTCACCAACATCTGCCGCGACGTGATGGAAGACTGGCAGCGCGGGCGCCTCTACCTTCCGGAGGAGCTGCTGCGCCGCCACGGCGTGACAGGGCTAGGCCTCGCGCTCGGGCAGCCCTTCCCCACTACTGCGGTCGACGGCTGCCGCGGCGCGCTTCAGGACTTGCTCTCGCTGGGGGAGCGGTACTACGTGTCGAGCGACGCTGGGCTCGACTACCTCTCTGCGCGCTGCGCCCTCGCCGTGAACGCGGCTCGCCGCATTTACTCGGGGATTGGCCGCGTGATCGCGCGTCAAGGTTACGACGTGCGCGCGCCCCGAGCCGTCGTCCCCAGCTACGAGAAGCTCTGGTCGTGCGCGGCCGCGGCCGCCTCCACCCTGACCCACCGGCTGGGATCCCTCAGCCGTCCCTTCGAAGCAGTTCGCCTGCACGCGGTGCAACATGGCCCAGAGCTCATTTCCCTCTGAATTTCTCACGTACGTCGGGCGCGTCAGCGAGTTTGGCCGCAAAGACTGGCTGATCTACGTGTCCTGGGTGGGCTTGATGTTCGGGCTCGTGCTGTCCACCGGCGGCTTCTTGCTCAGCGGTCACATGGCGGGCGTTCGCTATCCTCAAGCGGCGTGGTGGGTCCCCGCCGGCGCGCTGCTGTTCTCGATCAGCATCGCGATCGACACGATCGGCCACCGCACCATCTACAAGAAAGAGATTCAAGCCGCCGAGGGCCTGGTGCACGGCATCACGATCCTATGCGGCATCGCGAGCTGCGTGCTGCTCTGCGCCGCTTACTCGAACGTGGGCGCCTGGGTCCCGGCCCTGGTGCTCACCGTGCTGTCGTTCGTCTACAGCCTGGTGGACGAGGCCTTTCACTGGCACCGCTATGTGCGCCAGCACTCCGATCGCGTCGAGATGTGGAGCCATGTCGGCATCCTCAGCGGCCATGGCACGATGATGTTGGGTTGGTGGGCGTGGTACTTTCAGGGCTATCCCGGGGTGGCACAGACATTGGCGGCGCTCGGAGGTTGAAAGCTCGGCCGTCGAGGCGCGGTGAACCGCTCCGTTTGGGGAGTCTTACACCTCGGATCGAGCTGGCGTGTGCCGCTCGGGCGTCCACAATGAGCGGATGCGTCGAGGTGTTGCATCGAGGTGTCCCAGGCTAGGCCGGCGGCGGCAGGGCGCCTCCGCTGCCTGGCTGTTGGCCACCTACACGGCGCTGTGGGGTTGCGGTGGAAAGACAGTCGTCATAGATCAGCGCGCGCCGGCGGACGGGTTCGCCGGCGCCGCATCGGACGGCGCCCCAGGCGCCGGCTCCGCCCCGAATGGCTCCGTTACGGTGGTGAGTGCGCCGCCGGTCGCGGATGGCATCGCGGAGGAGGAAGACGTCGCCGGCGGTGATCCACCGCTCACCGACATCCTGGCCCAGGGCGCGCTTCAGGTGCTCGAGCTTTACTGCGCGTCCTGTCACGGGGGCGGCCAACGCGAAGGCGGCTTCGGCGACGTGCTCGACGTGGCAGGGCTCATCGCAGGCGGCCAGGTCGTGCCTGGTTCGAGCGCGACGTCGCCACTGCTCTCGCGCATGCTCGACGGCAGCATGCCGCCCGCGGGCGTCCGCGACGTACAGCTTACCAGTGGCGAAATCTCGCTGGTGCAGCGCTTCATCGACGAGCTCCGCTCGGGGCCGGCGCCGGTGTGCGACGCGCTCCCCTTCGTCAGCAACGACGACGTCTACGCGGCGATGTCGGCAGACATCTCCACGCGGCCGGCGGACGAGCGCCCGTTCGTCCGTTACTTTGGGCTCACCTACGCCAGCAACGCGCGGCGGTGTGGCCCTGCGCTCGAGGTCCAGCGTCACGCGCTGTTCAAGCTGCTCAATAGCGTGTCGACGGCCACCGAGGTCAGCGTTCCGGAGGCCATCGACTCTAGCGGGCTCGTGTATCGCATCGACCTGCGTAGCTATGGTTGGAACCGCGCCATCGACCTCGAGGATGACGCGACAGTGGATTTTCCAGACGGCTGGAGCGCGATAGTGAGCGGAGTTGGCTCGTACGCGCCCGAGTTTCAGGGGCCTGACGCGGACGCGGTGAAGCGCGAAACGGGAGTGGCGGTCCCCCTTTTGCCCGCCCACGCGTTCGTTCAGGCTTCGACACTAGGAGATCTCTACTACTCGCTCATCGGAGCACGAGCCAATGTCGACGACACGCAGGCCGCGCTGGGCATCGATCTCCAAGCCGCCGAGGAAGATGACGACCTTCAGCGCGCTGGCTTCTCGCATGCTACGCCCTCGTCACACGATGACATGGCATTCTTGCGTTTGGAACAACCGGTCCAAGATCGCGCTCTTTGGCTGCTCGAGCTGCAGGAGTGGGGCGACGCGGAATCAATTTACGACGATCCCCTGGGCTCCGACCGGGGCGCGCCGCATCAGCTCATCTTCAATCTGCCTAACGGGATGCAGGCGTACTACGTCGCAGGTGGTCAGGGTCAACGTTTGAGTGAGATCGCGATGGGCTGCGTCGGCAATTGCAGCCGACCTGCCTTGCTCAATGCCGCTGGCTGTCATGGGTGCCACAGCATCGGCATCATCCCGATTACAGACCGGGTCCGCAGCTTCGCTGAGGAGTACGCCCGCCAATTCGACTCTGAGACTCTGGCCTCCGTCCTCGTTCAGTATCCGGAGCAAGCCGCTCTCGACGCGCTCCTCGCGCAGGACAGCGAGGTCCACCTCCGCGCCGTAGAGAGCGCCGGTGTGCCCCGCGGCGCTCCCGACCCCATATCGCGCGTCTACCTGCAATTCGAGCTCGACCCGCTCGATCTCGACCGGGCTGCCGCCGAGCTCGGCGTCCCGCGCGACGCGCTCCTGGCCAACCTCGGTCGGCTCGACGCGCGGCTCAGCGCGCTCGGCGCCCCGAACGGCAGCGTGGAACGGGCCACGTTTACCGACGCCCTCCGCTCTAGCCTGTGCGCGCTTCACGCGGGCACGCGCAACCGGCCAGCAGCCTGTCCCTAAAGCAGCTTCCCTAAAACAGCGTCGCTGGGCACCGGGCCTCATGCAAGACGCCTAGGCGCCGCCCCATGTCGCGCGGAGTTAACTCTTTGTCGCCTTCGGTGATGGCCAGAGGTGGAGGCGCCCGATAGGCTACTCCTGGGCGGAACCGGGGGGGGACAACGTTTCTATGAACGGAGAGCTCGTGATTTCTCCCTCACTCGATCTCAACCGGGCGCTAGCGTCCGACACGGCGCTGGCAGCGTATCTGAGAACCGTCGCTGACCAATGTGCGGACAAGCTCGTGCCGCCGAGCAGCACGAGGGGCCGAGGCGTGAGGCGCGCGCATCTGCGGTCGGGGCTGGGCACCAGCCGACCAAGCGTCACCTTTGCGAATGATTTCCAGCCATTGCAGGCGGAGGTGAGCCTGCCTAGGGCCCGTGGGACGGGGAGCGCGGTAGCTCCCGCTGAATCTCCCGGAGGGCCCCCAGGCGAGGCTCGACGAAGCTGGGCCCCAGCGCTCGAGCACGAAACTGGCTGGGAGACAGCCCCGTCCAACGACGGAAAGCCCGGTGGAACGCGGGGCCGCCACTGAAGCCGAGGGCAAAGGCGATCTCGGTGATGCTTAGCTCTCGACGCCCGAGTAATTGCTCGGCCACGCCTCGTTGCGCAGCCTGGGCCACGTCGGCGTAGGTCGTGCCCTCGCTGGCGAGAGCGCGTTGCAGCGTGCGGGGGGAAACGGCGAGCAAGCGCGCGACCGCCGAGATGCCAGGGTCCACTCCTTTACACAGCTCTTGCCGGACTCTCTCTTGCCAGCTCGGTGGCTGTGCTACCGGCGCGGGCAGAACCTGGTCTGCATAGCGCACTAGGAGCTCGGCGAGCGCAGCGTCTCGATTGCGCATGGGCGCATCTAGCCATGACTGCGCGAACCCCAGCTGATCGAACGCCGCGTCGAAGCGAGGCTCGACGCCAAAGAGGGCCACGTGCTCGCGAGTGTCCGCCGGCGCGCCATGCCGAAAGCTGACGGAGCGGAGCTGCCAGCCCGGCGGGCCAAAGCGAGCAAAAAAGACGTGCCGCGCTCCCAAGAGGTATTCGGCGACCGGCGCCAGGGGAGGCCGCGCCGGCCGTTCGTGTAAGGTCAGCAGCGCGTCCACTCCCGAATCTTCCAGCGTCCACTCGACGGCGTCGGTGATCAGGGAGAGGTAAGCGAATTTCTTCTCGAGCGCGCCACGGACCGTGGAGGCAGCGGATTCGAGGTACGTGATGACATCGCAAGTGGTCAGATCGACGTGCTCGGCGGCGCGCAGCGCAAAGCAAGGGTCTCCCGTCACCTCGAGCAGCCGATGCCAGACGCCCGCGATCTGGGGCAATGGTAGCCGCACGTCCCAGCCCGCCGTCGCCGGCGAGGGCATGCCAAACTCTGCAAACAGCGCATCGGCGGCGATGCCACGCGCCTCTAACGCCAACGCAATGGGCCGGTAAAGGCGCGCCGCCACCGTCGGCACCCACACCTCCGCCTCGACACTCATCCCGCAGCTCTAGCGCTCCGAACGCGCTGACGCGACGGGAAATTCGGCGCACCAGAATCGGGCGCTCCGCGCAAGCTCGGACCCGTGTTCTGCAAAGGGGGCTGGCCGCCGAGCCCATCCGCCAGCGCTCGGGTGGCCGAGGCATCAAAACCGCGGCTTTGGTGCCCACACACCTGGGCCATGGACTTGCGAGCGCAATCGTGGGCAGAGAAGGCGCCCGGCTCGCGCCCTGGCGCCGAGAATCCGCTGCCTCCCCGAAGCCCTGCCCCGACCTAGTGCTGCACGATTTCCCCGACCACTCCCCCGAACGCGTGCTCAAAACGTTCTTCGAACGCCGGCCAGCGCTCGAGCTATCCACGTTGGACCTGTGCTTCGTGGTCACCTTGCAGCTCAAGGCGCACGAGCTCGGGCTGGCCTCTTTTCGCGAAGAACAGCTGGTCGATACGTTCGAGCACGTCTGCCAGGTCGTCGCTCCCGAAACGGAGCAAGTCGCGGTGCGGGCGACCCACACCATCCGACGCTTGCGCGAGCAGCGGCTGCTGCTCCGGGTGGACGGCGCGGGGGTCGCGCGCGCCGGCGAGTTCGCGCTGTCGCGGCTGGCGAGCGCCATCGTGGACTTCTTCGTCGAAGACGAGGTGCTCACGCGAGACAGCCTGGATCTGCTGGCGCGCACGTTGCTCGTGAGCCTGAACGAGGTGCGCGAGGGCGCGCGCCGCGCCAAACGCCCGCAAGATTGGCAATCCGGCGTGGTGGGGCCGCTGCGCATCACGGCTAGCGATCTGATCCTGGGCATCGAGCGCCGGCAGCGTGGCCTCGACGTGCAGCAGGAGCAATTTCAGCACCAGATCTCCGCGCTGCTCGAGACCGATTGGTTCAACGCCGTCGAGCGCTGCCAGGAGTTGCTCGACAGCACTGCGGGCACGTTGCGCCAGCTGAACGAGCTCTTGTTGCGTTACGCCCACCAGTTCGAGGCGCTGCTCGACGATATCCTGGAGCTGGCGAGCGCCGCGGGCGTGCCCACCGCCGAAGCCGTCACGCAGCGGGTGATGGGGCAGATCGACCGCGTCGCGGCCTGGGGCGCGTCGCGCCAGGAAGCGTGGTCCGAGTACTACGAGTACGTGCATCGCTACTTGCGCGACGTGGTGCGGCTCGACCCGTCTCGGGCCCTCACCCAGCGTTTGCGCGAGCAACTGAGCGGCCATGCGGGGTCGCCTTTTTCGCTCACGGTCGCGGACGCGCCGCCGCTCAGTGTGCTGCGCAGCGTGATTCCACCTGCGCCCCCCGCGCCCGTGCGCCGCCCGCGCGCGGAACGAACACCCAAGCTCGATGAAGCGCCGGGGCAGAACCCTGCAGACGCGCTGGCGGAGCACGTGCGGGAGCTGCTGGAGAGCGGCCCTCAGGACCTGAGCCAGGTGACTGCACAGGCGACGTCGAAGTTGCCGCCCGAGCAGAGCTTTGCCACCGCGGGCAAGGTGGCCGAGCTCGCCGCGCGCCTGGGCCAGCCGGAGCTGCAGCGCGAACGGCCCTGGGTGCGCGTGCGCGAGGGCCTGGTCATCGAAGATTGGCGCATCAGCCCAGCGAGCACGAGCCATGAGTGAAGAGCACACCGAATACTCGAGCAGAGAGCGCGCGGACCGGGCGCCGCTCACGGACCCGCAACACGAGAGCGACGTCACGCGGCTTAGCTCCATGCGCTTCGCCGAGCTACAGGACGTGATCCTGGACTCACGCTTCCCCGAGGTGGACC
Source organism: Deltaproteobacteria bacterium (assembly GCA_043747815.1). GTDB lineage: Bacteria > Myxococcota_A > Polyangia > Polyangiales > Polyangiaceae > SZUA-265. The sequence goes on along the minus strand of JAYTOL010000143.1, from coordinate 39,773 downwards.
TGGCCTTGCGCCGGGGCCGGCACATCCACAAGGACGACGAGCTCTGGTACGCCTTCCTGAGCGACGCGCAGCCGCTGCTCGAGGCGTTTTATCAGCGTTATGGCTGCGAGCTCACGCACCGTACGGACGGCTACTTCTTTCTGCTGCCGCTGGCTGACGGTCTGGGCAAGCGGCACCTGACGGTGGCTGAAATGATCGTGGGCCAGGGCCTGGCGCTCGCCTATCTGGATCCGCGCACGGTGCAGAACGGCGGCGTCGTGACGCGTGAGGAGCTCTTGAACCAGCTGGCGAGCGTGATGGGCACGGACGCGCTGATGCGCACGCTCAATCCGAAGCGCAAACGCCCGGACGAGCGCGTGATGCAGCGCACGGTGCGCCTGAAGGTGAACGAGGCGCTGCGCCGCCTGGGGCAGCTCGGCTTCGTGCAGCTGCTCGAGGGCGAACAGCTGCGCCTGCCACCGAGCTTGATGCGCTTTGCCGAGCCGGTGCGCGGTCTGGACGCGCCTTCGGAGGCGCTCAAACGCTTGCTCGAGCGCGGTGAAGTGAGCCTCGGCCCAGGCGACGCGGAGGCAGAGCCTGACGTGGAGGCAGAGCCTGACGTGGAAGCCGATGTGGATGCGGATCCTGACGTGGAGGGCGCGCTCGGCGGCGAGGAGCTGGCGGCGGACGCTCCCAGCGACGAGGACGCTCTGTTCGACGAGGACGCTCCCAGCGACGACGGCTTTGGCGAAGACGCTTCGCTGGACGAGCCGCCTGCGCACGCCGCGCCGTCCGGGACGCGTGACGTGCCACACGAAGAGATCGAGCTCGATTGGGACGCCATCCCCGACGAGGAGGAATGAGTCGAGCGCGCGCCACCGCGCTGATCCTGGTCAACTGGAAAGGCGTCTTTTTCGAGCGCTACTGGCTCGACCGACACGTCACCGCGCTCGAAGGCGCCAACGGCGCGGGCAAGACGACGGTGATGATCGCCGCGTACGTCGTGCTCTTGCCCGATCTGACGCGTCTGAAATTCACCAATCTCGGCGAGACCGGCGCGACCGGGGGCGATCGCGGCATCTGGGGGCGCCTCGGCGAGCCCGGGCCGAGCTACGCCGCGCTGGAGATCGAGCTCGAGGCGGGCGAGCGCCTGCTCGCGGGCGTGTATCTCGAGCGCAAGACAGCGCCCGCGCTCTCGCTCACGACCTTCGTCGTGTCGGGCCTACCGAGCGAGCTCACGGCGCAACGCATCTTCCTGTGCGAGCGGGGCACGCATGAGCACGTCGCGACGATGGAAGATATCGCAGCCAGCGTGGCGGCGGCGGGCGCGACGCTCGAAGTGTTCAGCAGCGTCAAGGACTACTTCTCGAGCCTGTTCGAGCGCGGCGTGAGCCCGCTCCGCCTGAGCCTGGAAGAGGAGCGCAACAAGTTTAACGACATGCTGCGGACCAGCATGACGGGCGGCATCTCGCGCACGCTCACGAGTGACCTGCGCTCATTCCTGTTCAAGCAACAGACGGGGCTGTTTGATACCCTGAGCCGCATGCGCAAAAATCTCGAGGCCTGCCGCCGTACGCGCCTCGAGGTGGTCGAGGCGCGCGTGCTCGAGCACGAGATCAACGGCATCTACGCGGCCGGGCACGCCATGTTCGAAGCCGCGCTGGACGCGAGCCGGCAAGAGGCCATGGAGAGCCGGCGGGCCCTGACGCACGCGGAGCAAGCCTTCGCGCTCGAGCTCGGCGCCTGCCAAGAGTACGACACTGCCCGGCGCGAAGCGGAGCTGCGCAAGGACAGCCTGGCGCCGCGCGTGGAGCGGGCGCGCGAAGCGGAAGCTCTTGCCCGGCTGCGGCTGTCACGCGTCACCCGTGCCCTCGGCGCCGCCGAACGCCTGCGCAACATCGAGGCCGAACAGCGCCACGCGCTGCCCGAAATGGCGACCCAGAACGCCACCAAGGCCGCCGCGGCGAGCGCGCGCGAGCACGCAAAAAAGCACCGCGACCAGGCCCAACAAACGCAGCTCCTGGCGGCTGCGGGTCTGGCCAGCTTGCAGGCAGGCCTGGAGGAGCTGCATCGCCAGGCCGACGCGGAGCGGCGGGTGCGAGAAAAGCTGGCCGCAGCGCGCGACGCGCTCGAGCAGCTCACGAGCGGAGAGCCAACGGCCCCTGACGAGCCCGCTGCTCACGCCTGGCTTCGCGACTTCGCCCGCCTGCTCCGCTCGGAAGCGGACCCGGGGGCTCTGCCAGCGCTGAGCGCGGAGCTTCTGTCCGAGAGTCTCCGGCGCATCAAGCAGCAGCTCAGCGAGCTCGATCGCACGCGGGCCGAGCGCGACCGCCAAGCGGAGGTGGCGGAGCGGCGGCGCCAGGATCAGCTCGAGGCGCGCGCTGCTCTGCACACCTTGTGCGGCGAGCCCGTGGAGTCGGAGCTCGCGGCTCGGGCGCGCCAGGAGCTCGCCCGTCTGAACGAGCTCGAGCTCTTGGCCTCGCAGCTGACAGAGCTCGGCGCGAGCTGTGCGCGCCTCACGGAGCGCGCCGAACGGCAGAGCGCGCTCTACACGGAGGTGCGAGCGCTGGGGGGGGAGCCGCTGCCCTCGGCGCGCGAGTTCGTGCAGCGCGTGGGCGCGCTCGAAGCCCAGCTGCGGGCGCGCGAGCACGAGCAGCGCGAGCACGAGGCCAGCGCAAAGCGCCAGCTCGATGAAGAGCTGCTGGCCCGGGCGAAGGAGCGCGAGCTCGCAGCGAGGAGTGAAGCCTACCAGCGGCTCGCAGCGGTCGCCTCCAGGCTCGAGAGCACGGGCCTCGCGCTGCCTCCGAGCCGGGCCGAGCTGAGCCAGGCGCTGCGGGCGAGCAACGACGCACGACACGCCTTACAGACGCGGGCAAACGAGCTCGATCATGAACGTCAGGCGGCGCTCGCGCTCGCGCTCGAGACCGAGGTCGCCGAAGGCGGACCCCAAGCCGAGCTGGCGCGCCTGGCCGAGCTCGTGGACGGGCAACTGCTCTCGGCTCGCTACGAAGATCTGGACGTGGACGCCGCGCGCCGCACACAAGCCGAGCTCGGGCCCTTGGCGCAGGCGATCGTCGTGGAGGACCCGAGTCGTGCGCTGCCGCTGCTGCTCACGGAGCCCCACGAGCAAGCGGACCTCTGGCTTCTGCAGGCGGGCGCGGCCTGGCCCCTCTCGCCGCCCGACAGTGCCACGGCGCGGCTCCTGCCCGCGCCCGATGCGAGCCCTGCGCGCGTCGCAGCGAGCACGACCCCTGCTCCGCAGGTGGTGGTCGATCTCGGTTACGGGCTGCGCATCACGCGCCTGCCGCAAACCGTGAGCCTGGGGCGAGCGGCGCGCCAGCGCCGAGCCGAAAGGCTGCGGGCGGACGCAGAAGCCGCCAGCCGCGCCATGCTGGAGCTCGACGCGCGGCAGCGCGACCAAGAGAAAGTCAGCCGCGATCTCGAGACCCTGCAAGAACACTGGGAGAGCTGGGCGGGTGGAGATCCAGCGCCGCAGATCGAACGCTGCCGCGAGGACATCGCCGCGGCGAACGTCGCGCGCCAGCGAGAGCAGGAGCTGGCCCGCGAGCTCAGGGTGGAAGCCGCGCGGCTCGGCGCCAAGCTAGAGGCCTACCGGGCGCAACTCGGCGATCATCACCTGCTCGATCCCCCCGATTACACCGAAGAGGCCGAGCGCGCTCGGCAAAGCCTGAACCGAGCCAAAGGCGCCGCTGCCGAGCTCGAGCGCACCAAACGAGCCCGTCGCGTCTTGATCGGGTTGATGCACGAGCTCGGCGACACGCCGCCCACGAGCTCCGAGCTCGAGACCTGGCACCGAGAGCGCACCGAGCTCGAGGCGCAGCGCGATCGGCTATTTGCCGCTGCCGAGGCCCTCGCGGTCGTCGACGCCGAGCGCGCCGCGTTGACCTGGACAGACGCCGAACGAGCCTTGCGAGAGCGCACCGAGCTCGTGCCGGAGCTCGAAGCGCAGCATGAGCGGGCCCTGCGCGAGCTCGAGGGCGCGCAGCTCGACTTCGAGAAGAGCGAGGCACTCTGGGAGCAGGTCGCCCTCGAGACCCAGGTGGTGAGCGCCCGTTTGGCCGCCATCGACGCGCATCTCGCCCGCGCCCAGGAAGAGCTGCGCGCCGACGGCGTTGAGGATCCCTCCCCGGACGCGCTGGCTCAGGCCGCACGCGACGTCGAGCATCAGACGGCGATCCTGAATCGTCTACAGAGCGATGCAGGCAGCATCGACGCCGAGCTCGCGCTGGGGCGGGAGCGCCTCGGTGAGTCGGAAAAACGCCGGCGCGCTGCCGAGCTTGCGCTCAGTCAGGAAAGGAAGCGTGCCGAGCCACGCGAGCAGAGCTGGCAGGCGCTATGGAACGCGGCGCAAAAGGCAGGCGTGTTCGACCGCGATGGCGCTCTCGACGGCGCGGCGCCGGCAGCATCCAGCAGCCAGCGCTGGCTCGAGGCGCAGAGCAAACGCGAGCTGCTCGCCGACCGCCTGGAAGCGGCGCGCGGTGGCAGCGAGCTCTTGCCCCGAATCAGCGCGCCGTCGAACACGTCGAACACGTCGAACGCTCACGCGAGCTCACAGACGACCAGTGGCGCTCACCACCTCGAGCTGTGGCTCCAGGTGCGCGCGTGGCTGATGCGGCGCCTGCCCGCGCCTGTGGCCGAGCTCGGGGAGCCGCTGCTCGGCTTATCGCGGCTCAAGAGTGACCTGCGCGAGCTCGAGGGCCGCCTCGACCACCAAGAGGGAGAGCTGCGCGGCACCTCCACGGACGTGGCGCGCAGCATCGACGTGCAGCTGCGGCGCGCGTCCCTGCAAGTCAAGCGGCTCAACCGCGCGCTCGAGGGCGTCAGCTTCGGCAGCATCCACGCCATCCGCGTCCAGCTCGAGCGGGTCGACAAGATGGACCAGGTGCTCCGCGCCTTGCGCGAGGGCGAGACCCAAGAGCTGCTGTTTCAGTCCAATTTGCCCATCGAAGACGCGCTCGACGAAATCTTTCGGCGGCACGGCGGCGGGCGCACAGGCGGCCAGAAGCTGGTCGACTACCGCGAATACCTGGAGCTCTTCGTCCAGATCCAACGCCGCCCCGAGCAGGCGTGGGAGCGCGTCAACCCGAGCCAGGTCTCGACCGGTGAGGCGATCGGCATCGGCGCCGCGTTGATGATGGTGATCTTGTCCGAGTGGGAGCGCGACGACCAACTGCTCCGGCGGGAACGCCGGGTCGGCTCGCTGCGCTTTCTCTTTCTCGACGAAGCCAACCGCCTATCGCAGGATAACCTCGGAGTCCTCTTCGACCTGTGCCAGGGGCTCGACCTACAGCTCTTGATCGCGGCGCCCGAGGTCGCGCGCGCCGAAGGCAACACCACCTACCGCCTGGTGCGCCGAGTGAGCGAAGACGGGCGCGAAGAGGTCCTCGTGACGGGGCGGCGTGCCACGCTGCCCGACGTGCGGCCCGTGGAGCCCGTTGGCGAGCGGGTGCTCGAAGCCACAGCGCCGGTGCCGGTCCAACTCGGGCTGCTCTGAGCGCAGGAGCTCCGCGGGGGTGCTGTTTCTGACACTCCCTCTCGCGGCCGGTGCTGGGCTAGTGAACGGGGGCGGCGGGATGAGCCTCCAGTCCCGCGCGCTCGCCGGCCAATTCTCCAAGGTTATCACCATGACCAAACCCAGAACCCAGGCTCCCCACCCAGCTCTCGCGCTCTACCCGTGGCCTGAGGATGTGCCTTAGGCCCAGCGGGCTTCGCCGGGATGTGCGCGCTTGTGCAGCGCGCTCTCTGCAATTGCCGCCGCAAGCGGACCGCGCTATCAGTTGCTCGTGAGCTCGGCGGCCCCCTTCGACCTCGAACGCATGGTGCCGGACCTGCTGTCGAAAGACAGCATCGAGCGCGACATGCTGGAGTTGCACCTCAGGCGTTATGCGTTTGCGGCGAACTTCGTGCGCGGGAAACGCGTGCTCGACCTGGCGTGCGGCGCGGGCTACGGGAGCGTCATATTGAAAGAGGCTGGCGCGGCCGAAGTCATCGGCGTAGACCTAGCGCCCGACTGCATTCACTACGCGCGCGAGCGCTACGCGCGCCCGGGCATCGAGTTTCTGCAAGCTGACGGCATGACGTTCACGCCTGCGGGCGGGTGTGACGTGATCGTCAGCCTGGAGACGATCGAGCACGTGCCGGACGCGCATGGGTTTGTCGCCCACCTGGCGAGCCTACTCCCTCCCGGAGGCGTCCTGATCGGCTCGGTGCCGACCACCTTATCGACCGACGTGAACCCCTTTCATCTGCACGACTTCAGCCCGAGGCAGTTTCGCGAGCTCTTTAGCTCCCTCGGGTTCGAGACCTTGGCGGAGCTTCCGCAAGATCAGCCTTTCTCTCCGTGGGCGCTGCTGCCATTCGGTGCTCGCCCGTCGCGCCGCCACCAGCTGCGGCAAGGCCTCGTGCCCTACTACCTCGCGCACCCGCAACTGCTCGCCAAGCGGCTAATGACCACGCTGCGACACGGCTTCTGCAACAAGTATCTGGCGATCGCGGGGCAGAAGACGGCAGTCGGGCCTGGTCGCGGCTAGGCCGCACGCTCGGAGGCCGTGTCTCGGACGTGGCGCGCGGACGGGCTGTTTCTCAGCTGCGCACGTTCATTGCGCGAGATGGACGGATCCGGCGGAGGGCTTCGAGTAGCAGGTCTGAGAGGCTCGCATCTCGAAGGTCTTCCTCTCGGCGTAACTCTGCGAGCACCGCTCGGACCTCCCCCTCTTTGAAGCCCATGCCCCGGAGCGCTGAGAACGCCTTGGCCCGGACGTCCAGCGCCTGCGGCACCGGTGCCTGACCGTACGGGGTGCCGTCGCCATGTTTGAAGCTGACCCTACCACTCACGTCTCTTTCGATGAGCAGCGACCCATGATGGACCGCTCGGTGATGAGCTCCGCACAGGGTAATAATATTTGCTAGCACATTGCGGCCACCCTCCGAGCGCAGCTCGATGTGATGCAGGTCGAGATACGTCGAGTTTTTGCAGCCCGGCACGCGGCAACAGTGCCCGTCGCGCGAGAGCACGGCGCGGCGCAGGGCGGGTGGGATCGTCTGCGTCGCCTTCGGCCTTCGAGCAACGCTCCGGGAGGCTTCGCCTCGACTGCTGCCGCCCACACCCGCCGGAGCTACGGCATTGTTGCCTGCAACGGCGCCCACGTGGGCGCTCTCGGCCTTGCGTGGGTCGATCGTGGAGGCATCACCGCCACTGCCTTCAGGGCTCAGCTCTTCGCTTCCGAGCGGCGCTTCCTCGGCATGACCCGCTGCGCTCGGGCGCGCGTCGTTCGGGCGCATGCTTGCGGTCGACGGTTCGCTTCGGTTAGCGGGTACAGGTCGCGCATTCTCGTTGGCGGGGAGCGGGGTGATAGCGCCGAGGTGCTGTCCGTCGCAATGCGCCATCGCGACGATGGCCTCGCCGACTTTGACGAGCTCGCCGCCGGCCTCCTGCTGGCCTGCGCCGCAGGCCGTACACACCGTGAGTGAGATTTGATAACTGGCTCGACCATCGTCTCGAGGCCCACCAAGGGCGTGGCGAGCCATCGAGAGCAATGCTGCGTCGTCATCCAGGGGATCAGAGCTGCAACGCCGGAGATAGCGGATGGCCTCGCGAACGAGCGCGAAGGTCTCTGGCGCGACGTCGAAGCGCAGCACGTGTCGGCGCGCGGCGGAGCGGTTCGGTGCGGATGGTGAGTCGCCAAGGTCCTTGCCCGCGACGACCTCCTCCAGCTGACGCACCGTTTTGCCCCGCGCCAGGTCGAGCCATTCCTGCTCGTTGTCGGCCACGGCCACGCGCGTAAGCTCGCGTACTGCAGACCAGCCGAGTGCTCCGCTCTCCAGAGCTCGATTCAAGCTTGGCAGCTCTTCGAGCGCCTCTGCCACGCGCAGCTTTTCTTGCGTTGAGCGCGGCTTGTATCCAAACATGCGCTCGATATATTCGTTGAAACTGCCGAAGCCGAGGTGAACGTGAGCCGCCGAACGGAGCGCGGCCAAGAGCCAACGACCTTCTTCCGCGTCCGCGGCGGCGCGTTCCCGCGCGAGCCGGGACAGCGCTTCGTGGGCGCGCACCCAATCGCGCTCGGCTTCTTCCTGCTTTGTTCCGTTGGCTTGCAGCATGGTCGCGACGCTAGCATGGCGATCTGAAGGCCCATGAAACGCACGCCAGAGGCCATTTTCTCCCGTCGATCACGATCGAGCTCATTCTGACGCGCAAGTCGCAATGTAGCAGCGATGCCGTGGCGTCATGGGGCCAACCGTGAGCAGGCGCCAATCACCGACGCAGGTCGCCCAAAATCTCGTCAAGCCCAATTGATCGAATACAAAGAATTTAACATACGACCAAGCCCGCAAAGCCCCGGATATCTGCTCCACGGACAATCCACCCGCGCCATGAACGTTGGCTCGACCATAGGGTGCGTCGAGCCCGTGTTCGCTGAGCTTCACCGTGAACCGCGCCTGTTCAAAAACGATGCTCTGCCCCGCGCAAAATCATCGCTAAGCATGCGACACGAGGCGTTGCCGGGCCGTCTGCGGCGCGTCTGCTCCCGATTCGCTGCACGCGACCGCTTGGCGATGCGAGCATGAGCGCTCACACCCCCGACTCCGATGCGATTCAGCATAGGGTGCAAATCATCGCCGTGTTTTCGACGGAGATTAAACTTCCAAGCGACCCCGCGAAAGAGTCTCCACCCGTGCCTCGCCGGCTTCGGTACGCCTACTTCGGTGCGATCGATCTTGATGCCCTCGATGAGAGTCGTGCTCTCGCATCAACTGGGTTGACTCGCTGCATCGCAGAAGCGCGAGCTGGGAACCCCTGCAATGCGCCGAGGCGGCGAAGGCCACGGGCGATCGTGATACTTTGGCAGCCACCGAACCCGGCCATATTGGCCACGGGTTCCATTTGAAAGACGGCCGCAGATGCATCTCTACCTTTCTTCCTTCCGCTTCGGCGACCACGCGAGCGAGCTGCGCAAGCTGGCTCACGGGGACCAGGCCGTGGTCATTGCAAACGCGCTGGACTACTCGGACGACGTGGCCAGAAAGCGGGCTGGCACCCAGCGCGAAGTCGAAGGACTTGGCGAGCTCGGGTTCTGCGCGCGAGAAATCGATCTCAGAGCCTATTTCGGTAGATCGGAAGCGCTGCGCCGAGACATCGCGGGCGACCACCTGATCTGGGTCATGGGCGGGAACGCTTTCCTGCTCCGGCGCGCCTTCAAATTAAGCGGGCTGGATGAATACTTGCTTGCGCGCACCGGTGACGATTCCATCGTCTACGGCGGCTATAGCGCGGGTGCGATTGTCGTGACCCCGACTCTTCGAGGTATCGAGCTCGTCGATCCTCCAAGCGCCACCGCGGCTGGATACGACGAGGAGGTCATCTGGGACGGCGTGGGTCTGATCCCGTACAGCCTCGCGCCGCACTACAAGTCTGCTCACTCTGACTCGAAGGCGATCGACGCTGTGGTCGACTACTTTGTGGCAAACAAGATGCCGTTCAAAGCCTTGCGGGATGGTGAGATCATCATCTCGCGTGCGTGAGCCTCTCGCCGGCACGAGCCGTACTGCGCCACGACGCTTGATGACTACGCCGAGGCTGCGCCGGCAAGGTAGGCGCTGTCCCCACTCTCAGCCGCTCGCCTGCGCAGCGCCCGCGACGTATTGCTCGATGATGGCGCGGAAGCTCGCGTCTACTTGACCACGTAGAACAATTGTTCTACTATCTCTCTCATGGTTCGGATCGGCATCCGTGAGCTCAACCAGCAAACGAGTCAGGTTCTCGACCGCGTGCGGCGAGGGGAAACGGTAATCGTGACTGATCATGGCGAGCCGATCGCGCGCCTCGTACCGATTGGAAGCACGGCGTCGGTTCTCGATGAGCTCGTCGGGGCGGGCAAGGCGATCCCTGCGCGGTTCAAAGGTCCGTTGCCGCCCGCGGTGGCCTTCGGAGATCCATCGATTGATTCTACCGAAATGGTGCGCAACCTGCGTGACGAAGCATGAGCATCGCGTATTTCGATACCTCGGCGATCATCAAGCTGATTCGAATCGAGCTCAACTCGGAGAGCCTCCGAGCTTGGCTCGGCGCACCGGGCCGAGGTAGCTTGGCGTGGGTGTCATCAGCGCTGGTCCTGACCGAAGTACCCCGCGCCCTACGCCGCATCCTTCCTGGCTCCAGCCTTCCGGATTTTGCGAGCGTCCTCGGCAGGTTCACGTTGCGGAATCTGGATGAGGAGATCCTCGTCCAGGCGGGTGCCTATGCCGAGCCCAGCCTGCGCAGCCTGGACGCAATCCACTTGTCTACGGCGCGTAGCATCGCAGCCGACGCGGGTGACGAGTTCGATGCCCTGATCACCTATGACAGGCGGCTCGCGGATGCAGCAAAGGCAGGTGGCCTGAGCGTCGTCGCACCTACTTGACAGCGCAATTGGTGCTGCGACGGCGGCTCAGCCGCTCGCCTGCGCAGAGTCCGCGACGTATTGCTCGATGATGGCGCGGAAGCTCCCGTCGGGGGTGAGGCCGAGGCGGGCGGCGCGTTGGGAGTCGAAGCGCGCGGGCCAGGTCGAGACGATGCGTTCGATCTTCGGGTCTGGCTGGAGGCGCACGAGGGCGCGCGTGGCGGGGCCCGCCACCTGTTCGAGCGCGTCCAACATGTCGCCGACGCGGACGCTCAAGGCCGGCAGGTTCAAGGCGGTGCGGCCGCCGAAGGCGTCACGGCTGGCCTCATACGCCGCGATCAGGGCCTCGATGGTGCGGCGGGGTGACGCTAGGGCGGCCTCGGTATCGAGCGACACGGGGCACACGGCCTCGACCCCGCTGAGCGGCTCGCGAATGATGCCGGACAGAAAGCCCGACGCAGCGCCGTTGGGCCGCCCGGGCCGAACCGTCACCGTCAGCAGGCGCACGGCGCGCCCGTCCAGAAAGCCCTTGCGGGTGAAGTCCGCGATCAGCTGCTCGGAGACGAACTTTTGTATCCCGTACGAGGTCTGCGGCGCGGGCAAGGTGTCGTCCCTCACCACTTGCGGCAAAGGCAAGGACGGCGGGTCACCGCCAAACACGGCGCCAGAGCTGGCGAACACGAGCCTCGGCACGTTGCCCGCCGCCCGCAGGCTGAGCAGCAGCGCTCGGGTGGTCTCGAGGTTCGAGCGCATGCCCAGGTCGAAGTCCGCCTCGCACTCCGCAGAGACGGCGGACGCCAGGTGAAAGACGGCGTCGAAGCCCTCTGCAGCCAACGCGCCGCATTGCTCGAGCAGGGGCCCGACGCGCGCCTCCACGCGGGGATCCCCGAGGAGATCTGGCGGCGGCTGGGCCTGGTCCGCCAACACCACTCGCTGGAGCTCGCGCCCGTCGAGCCTGCCGATGCGGAGCAACGTGCGCCCGAGGAGGCTGCCGATGAAACCCGCGCCGCCGGTGATGAGCAACTTCACCCGCGCAGCCTACACTAGACGGGCCGCGCGCGAAAAGGGGCCCGCTCGGCCTTCAGGCGCGCTGCGCTGCAAAATACGCGCGCAGCCGCTCGGCATAGGGCAGCCGCTGCTCGGGCGTGGTGTAGCTGTGCAAATGGTCGAGCTCGTACAGCCCATCTCGCTCGTAGCGCGGGAACACATGCAGATGATAGTGCCAGACCTCTTGATTCCCAGCGGGCTCGTTGTGCTGGCGCGTCGAGGTGCCCGCGCACCCGTAGACCCGCTTGAAGCCCAGCGCGACCTGCCGCGCCGCCTCGTGGACGTGCACGGCGAGCTCGGGCAACAGGCCGTAGATGTTTTCGATGTGCTGGTTGGGGACCACGAGCACGTGACCCGCGTTGTTCGACCACCAGCGCGCGTTGATGAACGCCGTGGCGTGCTCGGTCCGCAGTATCACATCGGATTGGCAGCTGTGCGGAGCGGGGTTGTCCGCACCTGCGACGAGCGCGCAGAAGGGGCAGACGTAGCCGGGCGGCGCATGGCTGAACCCGTCGGCGCTGATAGGGTCTGACACGCTGCAGAGCTACGAGAGGGAAAACGCCGGCGCGCTGAGCGCTTGCCAGGGTTGCGGCGCGATCCCATACAGCTCGAGCAGCGCCGGGGCCACCTCGGTCACCGGGATGCTGCTGCGGAGCGCGCTGACCTTCCGCTGCTTGCTCCACAGCAAGAGCCAACCCGCGTCGTGGTGTTGCGCCGTGCTCTGGTCGTTCGTCGGGTGTTGGGACACGTGGCGGGCAAACGGAAATTTCAGCTCCGGCTGGGCCGTGTGGGAGATGTAGACACCGTCCGTGTTCCCGAACAGACCCTTCGGCATCACGAACTCACAGAAGAGCTGATGGCCCCGCTGCTCCAGGTTAAACAGGGGCTTGCCTGGCCGCACGTAAAAGCCCGACACCACGGGCCGCGCCTCGGACGCCGCCGCTTCGTCCTTGAAGGTGATGGTCAAGTCGGGGTTCATTTGATGCAGCACCCGGTAGCCCGTGAGGCCGACGGCGTCGAAGAGCTCGACCTCGCGCACCAGCCGCACCACGGGGTTGTGGATCTCCGTGATCGGGTCGAGCGGCGCTTGCCCGAGCCCCGTGCCGACCACGATCAGCGTGTCGTCGCCCGCCAGCTCGACCAGCTGAGCCAGTTGCTGATCCGTGTGGACGAACGAACGCTCGATGCACGGCGCCAGCTGACGCTCATACGCGCTCCGCTCTTCGGGTGATTCAAAGAAGCGCGCGTCCGTCTCGCTCAGCCCCTCGGGGAAGCGCTCGGGCTCGGCGGCGCGCCAATAGCGGTGTTGCATGTACGCCACGTGATTCATGTGAATCGACGCGAAGCGCGGGCGGTGCTTCTTGTACAGGTGCTTGAAGGCGTCGAACACCAGGTAGCTGAGCAGCATCGCCCGCTCGGGCTCCCGCGTCTTCCCGAAGAGCTTCTCTGCAGGCAGCTGGCCGAGGACGCGCGCCAAGGTCTCTAGCGTGACGCCGCAGCGCGGCGTCTGCGCGAGTTGCACCAGCCCCGAGATGGCCTGCCGGAAAAATTGCTCCGAATAGCTGCGGCTCGAGGCCACGCAGAACTCTTGCAGCGGGCGCGCCTCGGGCGGGAAACACTCGGCGTCATCGGCGAGGCTCTCCGGGATGTAGAACGCCGCGTGCCCGTGATTCCTCGGCGGGTACGAGAGCAGGCTGCCCATCACGCCGACGGAGACGCCGTGCTGGTCGAGCACGTCCCAGATGCATTTGCCGGTGATGCTCTTGGTGTCTTGCCCGAACGCCAGGATGCCGTGCTCGCTCGCCGGGATGCCCGTGTACAGGCTGGGCCAGATGATCCACGGCATGATCTCGCGCCAGGAGCGCTCGTCCTTGTACGACCAGCCCGGCACGCGCGTGGTGACGAAAGCGCCCTCCCGACGCAGGCGCGAGAACGTGGGCAGCTTGCCTGCCTCGATGAACTTCTCCAGAAAGTGTCGGTCGGCTTCATTGATCTCGACGAAAACGACGGACAATTCATTCTGAGCCATTCTCGAAGTACTCCTCACGTCACGGCCCTTTAGCTCCGGGCGCCTCGAACACCTTGGCCTGCTCGATCGCCACGGCGCGCACCAAGCGGTTCAGCCGCTGCGCTTCGACCCAGCGCGCGTGCCGCGACAGGAGCGCCTCGCGAAACAGCCAGACCATCACCGGGTAGATCACGAAGTCGACGCCGCGCTGGAGGCCGACGCGGTGCGCGATCCAGTTCGCCAGATCTTGACGCACGATCAACAGCAGCGCGGTCAAGAGCGCCATGACTTCGAGCAACAGGATCTTGCGGGCGCCACGCCGCAGCGTCACGACGTCGAGCAGCAGCACGAGCGCGACGAGCAAAAACAACAGGACGGACGCGATCGTCACGACACTCCGTCTCCAAACAGGTAGCGGGAGATCAGGTCCTTCAGGATGGTGAAAGCGCCCAGGCTCGATTGGCCCTTCTTCAAGCTATCTGTGCTGTATACGATCGAGACCGGCGCCTCCGCGATGGCGAGCCCCCGCTCGCGCCTGCCCTCCGCGATGCGCTGCTTGATCTCCGTAGCGTGCGCCATGCGCCCCTGCGTGATCACGCACAGCTCGATCGCCTTGTGGTTGAAGGCGCGGAAGCCGTTGTGCGCGTCCTTCAGCGCCAAACCCGTGACCGTGCGCTCGAACAGGGTGGCCAGCAGCAGCACGGCCTTGCGCACGGGCGGCACGTTGGACTCACCGAGGAAGCGATTGCCAAACACGACATCCGCCCCGCCCCGGATCGCGGCGAGCAGCACCTTCAAATCTTCCGGGCGGTGCTGGCCGTCCGAGTCCATTGTCACGTACGCTTCGAAGGGGCCGCGGCCAAGCGCGACCTGACGCGCCGTTTCGAGTGACGCTCCCTGCCCGAGGTTGATCTGGTGCCGCAACAGCACACTCGAGAAGGCGCCCGTCGGGGCGGGCAGGGCCGCTAGCGGCAACGGAACACGGCTGCCGTCGTCCACCAGTATGACCTCCACACCTCCGAGCTCCGGGGCAAGCTCGCGGATTTTCAACAAGGTGCCCTCGACGGAAGGCCCTTCGTTGAATACCGGCATGAGAACACAGATCGTCATCCTTGAACGGACCGGCAGGAAGATACGGCGTCGACCGGGAGCTTTAGCCTGCTTCGCCTGAGCACGCCAGTGGTCTCGCGGGTGCTAGTCACGTAAATACGCGAGCTTACGGCGTCGGCACGGCAGATTGCCCCGCGCACCGAGGCGCTCACGCCACGCCGCGCACGCGCAACCCAGACTCAATCCACGCTGAAGCGGACGCTGGCGCTCCTGCCCCCGTCCTCCCGCACGATAAACTCGTGCCCGCCGCGCTGCAGCGCCCACGTGCAACGAAAGGGCAGCGTCGCCGTGCACACCTCACGGCCATCGATGCTGAAGCTCAGGCGCGCGTCCGGCGCGGCTCGAGCTGACAAGAGCAACTCTTGCCGGCCTGGCTCGAGGTGTGGATCGAGGACGAAACGGGCCGCCGCCGTGGGAAACACAATCTGTGTCGCCTCGCGCCGGGCGAGCGGCAGCGAGAGCCCGGGCGCCGCGCGCCTCGACGGGGGCACCCGCCCGCTGTCGTGAGCCCAGGCCGCGTAACGATCCGGCAGCACCTCGACCGCGCTGCACCCGGACTCCCCTGCGCTCCCACCGCTCACTGCGCCCCCACGGCGCAACCCGCCCGCGCCGGATCCCTCGCACACGCGCCGATGCCACGAGCAGAGCTCATGCGGGACATCGCGAGTGAAGAAGCGGGCGGCTGAGCGCTCCGGGCAATCTGGCCCCGCGAGCTCACCCGAGAGCGTGCACACCACCCGCTCCTCCGCCGGCGCGCTCGACGCCGACGTGACCGAGCTCGCCGTCATCATGGTGCTCAGCGCACCCGGATCCAGCTGCCGCGTGGCCGCCTCCATTACCGCGTGAAACAGCGGCCCTGCTCCGGTAGCACCCGACGAGCGCAGCATGGGGCTGCCGTCGAAGTTGCCGACCCACACCGCCACCGTCAGCGCCGGCGTGACTCCGACCACCCAGTTGTCCCGGTTGCCCTTTGACGTGCCGGTCTTCACCGCCACCGCGAACGGAAACTCCAGCGGGCCATCGCGGCCGAAGGTCGCGGCGCGTTCGCGCGGGTCCGCCAGGATCGCGAGCGTCTGGCGGGCTAGCTCGGGCGGCAACGCCTGCCGCGGGGTGGCGCGTGCGTCCGCCTCGAAGCTCGAGAGCGGCAGGTAGCTGCCGCCCCGCGCGAGCGTCGCGTACGCCGCCGCGAGCTCGAACAGTTGCACCTCGGCAACACCGAGGGCGATCGCGGGACCGTAGCCTTGCCCCGTCCCCTCGAGGTGCGAAAAGCCGACGCTGCGCAGAAAATCCACGACCCGCGCGGGCCCCAGGCGCTCCGCCAACGTCACCGCCGGCACGTTGAGCGACCCGGCCAGCGCCGCCCCGAGCCGCACGGGACCGTGGAAGCGCCGGTCGTAGTTATGAGGCACGAACTGACCATCGAGGCTCGCAAAGCGCCGCTCGAGATCCGGCAGCACGCTCGCGGCGTGTAGGCCCAGATCGCGCATGGCGAGGGCATACACGAAGGGCTTGAGCGTGGAGCCCGGTTGGCGGAGCGCCAGGACCCCGTCATTTTGGCCCAGCGCCTCGCGGGCGCGATAGTCGGGTGAGCCGACGTAGGCCCGCACCGCCCCTGCTTCGTTGTCGACCACCAGCACCGCTGCCGCGCTCGCGCGGTGCTCGGAGAAGCGCGCACCAAAGCTCTTCACGCTGGCCTCGACCTCGCGTTGCAGAGCACCATCGAGCGTAGAGCGGAGCACGCCGTGGCTTTGCGCAGCCGGACCAAGGTCGCCGCGCACGGCCGCTCGCACGAAATGGAAGGCCCCCGGCAGCACGTAACCCGAGTGCAGAGCGATCGGGGCGCGCTCGGCGGCGTCCACAGCGCCTTGCTCCGCCAGGCCCAGCCTGAGCATGCGCTGGAGCACGCTGTCGCGGCGTTGGCGCAGCCGCTCGGGGAAGCGCGCCGGATCGTAGCGCGCCGGGCTCTTGACGATGGCCACGAGCGCGGCGGCCTCCCCCAGGCTCAGCGCGCCTGCAGGCTTGTCGAAATAGTGGCGGCTGGCGGCGCCGATCCCGCGCAGCCGCGGGCCAAAGCCCACCCGATTGAGGTACGCCTCCAGGATCGACGCTTTGTCGAGCTCGGCTTCGAGGCGCAAGCTCAGCCCGAGCTCGCGCCATTTACCCCACAGGGTCCGCGGCCGTGGAAAGAGGGTGCGAGCCAGCTGCTGAGTGATGGTGCTGGCGCCAGAGACGACGCGCCCGCGCCTGAGCGCCTGCGCCCCGGCGCGCAGCATGGCGAGAGGATCGATGCCCGGGTGAGCATAAAAACGAGCGTCCTCCGCCGCGATCAGCGCCGGCACCACCCACGCCGAGAGGGAGGCGAGACGGACGGGCTCCATCAACTCCCCATCTGCGTC
The DNA here is from genome assembly GCA_043747815.1 of Deltaproteobacteria bacterium. GTDB lineage: Bacteria > Myxococcota_A > Polyangia > Polyangiales > Polyangiaceae > SZUA-265. The sequence goes on along the minus strand of JAYTOL010000143.1, from coordinate 22,833 downwards.
GCGCACCGTCGCCAGGTGCTGGCCCGAGCGATCGAGCAGCCGCGTGCTCGCCTCCGGCACGAGCGCCGCGCTCGGGGCGTCGAGCGACGCCGCATACACAACGAGCACGAGCCAGGGCGCCGCGAGCGCGCCGACACACCCGGCGGCCCAGCGCAATAGCCGCTGCCCTCTCGCCCTCGCTCGCGTCAATGCACCTCCACCAGGCTCGCGCCCGTGCGGCCAAAGACCTCCGGTTGATACATCTCTTCGGCCCTCGTGGGTGGCGTTACAAAGCGGCCGAGGGCCGTGGCGCGCGCGAGATACCGGTAGTGATACAGACCGGCAGGCATCTGGTCGACGAAGAAGAGAACGCGGTCGTCCCGCAGCTCGCGCCGATACCAGGCGCTCTGGAAGCCGCTCTCGGGCGCCTCGGAGGGGTTTGGGCTCGCCTCCACGTCGAGCGCGCGCGAGGTCGTGGCGAGGTTGGCGTCGACCGCCTCGAGCCCGGCGGGCAAGGGGTCCTCCAGCACCACGAAATGACGCCGCTCGGGCGCGGCCAGCACGAGATCCACCAGCACCAGATCACCCGCCGCGAGGCTCGCCGCGTTCTCCGAGCCGAGGGGCGCTCGCGCGAGCTCCTCGCTCAGCGTCGCCATCGACACGCTGCGCATGCTCTTTTGCAAGGAGAAGCCGCGCTCGAGCGCCTGCTCGGGCAAGCGCTCCGGCGCATACGTGAGGCGTGCCTCGTAGAACAGCGAGCCCGCGCCTTGCTTCTCGAACCTGAGCGGCCCCGAGAGCTGGCGCAGCTCCGACATGCCGAGCTCGTGGGCCTGGGATTGTGGGGATGCCGCGTTGAACGCGGCCTGAAACAGGCGACGCTCACCGAACCACACGACCGCGTCAAACTGCGGCGACGCCGGCTCCTGCGCGCGCCGATACGCATCCAGCGCGAGCAGAGCGTACGCGGACTCTTGCGTGCTCCGCCAGTGACCCGACGCGCGCCGCTCGAGCACGCCTCGAGCCAAGGCGGCAGCCAGCGGGTGGTCGGGCTTGACCGCGATCAGCGCCCAGAGCACGAGCGCCTCGGTGCGCGCCTCGGAGTCGAAGAGCTCGGGAAAAGGCTCGCGCTGGGCCTCCGTCACCTGAGCCTTGTTGCCATGCACCCCGATCAGGGCTTCGAGCTCCGCGGTCAACGTGGCGACGACGCTGGCGTCGGCCTTGCCAGTGCTCGAGGCGTGCAGCAACAGGGCGCGCGCGAAGGCCGGTAGCTCGGCGCGGCGCTCGAACAGCTGACTGATGTACTCGAGGTCGGGTTGCCCGAGCGCGGACAGCACGTCGACCATGAAGGCCGCCGTGGCCCAGGCCTCTGGCGTCGTCCGCGGTTGCCCGAGGCTGGCACGCAGGTAGCTCACCCCTTGCTGGAAGATCCGAGCAGGGATGCGCGCCCCGGCCAGCTTGGCTTGATCGAGCACCCACAGGGCATACGCCGAGACCCAGGGCTGCGACTCGACCGAGCTCGGCCACAGACCGAAGCCGCCATCGCCGCGTTGGCGGCGCAAGATCTCGCCCACCTGCGCCTCCAGCGCCGCCCCGATGTCCTGGTCGAGCGCGATGCCGTAACGCTCGGCGAGGCCTCGCAGCGGCGCGAGCGGCAAGAGACGACTCGCGAGCTGTTCAGTGCAAGCGTACGGGTAGTGGAGCAGCTGGGTCACGCCGGCATCGAGGCCCACCAACGCCGTGGAGGCCAGCGCGATCTTCAGGCCACCGACGTCCTTGCGCAGCGGCGTGAGATCACCGAGCGCCTGAGCCTCCGCCTGCTCCGTGCGGCCATACAGGGCCGTCGCCTCGAGCGCCGTGGGGCTCGCCACCTTGCGGCTCACCACCACGCGATCCGCCTCGGCGCCGGCCACGGCCGCAAACTCGAAGCGCGCCTCCCCAGGCTCGAGGGCGAGCACGCTGAAGCGGACCTCCGCCGATGCACCTTTGTCGAGCTGCACCTGCCGCTCCGCTGGGCCTTCGAGGGTCGCGCCCGTGACGCTGGCACTCACCTTCACCATGCCGGCCTCGAGGTTACGACTCGTCACGATGGCAGAGGCCTCGAAGCGATCCCCTACCCGCAGCGCGCGCGGCAACGCCGGGCGGATCATCAACGGCTCGTTCACGGTCAGGAGCGTGCTACCGACCCCGTAGCGATCGTCATCGCTGACGGCCACGGCCATCACGCGAAACGTGGTCAGGCTGTCGGGCAGATCGAACTCGACCACGGCCTTGCCTTCGGCGTCCGTCAGCACGTTCGGATCGAAGAAGGCGGTCGTCTTGAAATTGCTGCGCGCACCCGCGGCGCCACCGCCCCCGCCATCCATCCCCTTGTCGGACCCGAGCGCCGGTAGCAGCAGCCTGCCGAGGGCGTCGCGGCTCTCCAGCGTCGCGACGGCCAACGGACGCGGCGCGGTGAACACGCGCACCGGATCCGGCGGTTCATAACCGATGAGCGAGAGCACGCCCTCGTCCACCGCGTAGACCGTGAGCTCCGCCGGATGGGGCACCCCGCCCGCACGCGTCACCCGGAGCTCGAAGCGCGCTCTCTGCCCGGGCCGATACTCCGCGGCTTGCCCTTTCAGCTCGACGGCGAGCCGGCGCGCCTCCGGATCCACGAGCAGCTCGGCGTAACCCATGCGGTAGCCCGGCTCCGGCGTCACCTCGGGCGCGGCGGGCAGCGGGTTGGCCACGACGCCTTGCACGAGGTGCACGCTCACGAAGGCGTTGGGACGGAGCCGCTCGTCGATGGCAATCTCTACGGTCGGGGTCGGCCCTTCGAGCGTCAGGCGGCGATGCTCGTACAGACCCGCGCGCTCCACCGTGAGCAGCGCCTCGGCGCGTTCGAAGGGCGACTTGATGAGCAAGCGCGCCGTGTCACCGACCTTGTACCGAGGCTTGTCGAGCACGAGCTCGAGCTTGCGCCGATCGTTGTCGGCCCAACCGGCGCGCCCGGCACCGATCGCATAAAAACCGAGCGCGGCGCGGGCGACACGGCCGCGTTCGTCTTTGCTGCTGGCGCGCACGAAAAACTGCCCCGACTCTTTTAGCCCGAGCTTGCAGCTCACGGGTTTGGCGGCGGTCACGAGCTCACAGGCGGCCTGCACTTCGTCCACTGGAGCCGACACGCTGCGCCAGCCATCGGCGGTCTTCTCGCGAGCGAGCGTCCAGCGCCGGCGCACGAGCTCGAGCTTGACCGCGCGTTGGCTCTTGATTTGCCCGCTTGGGCTCAGAGCTACGAGGCGTGGCTCGAGCACGGAGGGCGTACTTTGGAACCAGCTGTCTAGCTCGGCGATGCCCAGGTAGTAGCTCGCGGGGTGCACGATCACCGCCGCGCTCGACGAGATCACCTGGCGTGAGACGTCGCTGACGTCTGCGTCGAGCCGCACCTGTTCGGGCCCCGTTTGCCCGGGCAGGGCCAAGGGCACCGATACCTCGTGCTCGCCCTGCGCCGAGAGCTCGACCTCGGCGCGCCCCAACACGGACGCATCGAGCGCTTCGAGCTCGAGATCTTGCCGGTACGCGTCTTCGCTCGTGACGTAGCCCGCCGCTGCCGCGGGAGTGAACGACGTGCGCTGGCGCGTGACGCCGTAGCCCAGGTGCGCCCCGCTCATGGGGCTGCCAAACAAGTAGTCGGCGCGCACGCGGAAGCGCGCGGCCTCGTCACGCACGTAGCTCGGCGCGGCGGGCTCGACCCCCACCTTGAACTCCGCCGGCCGATATTCGGCAACCTCGATAACCAGGGCGTCATCGGGGAAGCCCTCGAGCGCAATGCGCCAGCCGCCCAGAGCAGCGCTGCCCGGGACCTGCACATCGGCAGAGAACGTCCCAAAGCGCGTGGTCTCGACGCTCTGCTTCGCCAGAACCTCACCGAAGGGATCGGCGAGCTCGAGCCCCAGCTTACGGCTCGCGATGAGCGTGTTCCCGGTCTTGGCCTCGCGCCGCAAGATACCCTTCACCCGCACGCTGTCGCCGGGGCGATAGATGCCGCGCTCCGAGAAGAGGAGCGAATACTCGCGCTCCGCGACCGAGAGCCGCATGGCAGGCTCGATGCGCCAGGGCGGCAAGAAATCAGCGATGCGCCGAAAGCTCGAGTCGCCCTCGTGGCGGGCGAAGAGCAACGTGTCGTCCTCGGAGCCGTAGTCCTGCAAACGCGGACGGAAATCTTCCTTGGGTATCGAGACCAGGCCCTCGGCATCGGTCACATAACGCTTCTGGATCTTCGGTGCGCGCCCGATCAGCTCGACGCTGGCCCCGGCGACGGGACGACCGTCGCCCAGGCGCGTCACCCACACCAGCGAGCCCTGCTCCGAGAGCTTGGCGGTGAGCGCCAGATCCGTCACCTGAACCAGCTGACCCTCGACCCCGCTGCCGGACGAGCTCCAGCCGAGCCAGGCGGCGCCGCGTCCCGCGCCGCCGCCCAGCAGCGCACCGAGGGCGATCGGGTGGCTGTGCACCTGGTTGTCGAGCGCGCTCGAGACGGCGACCCCGCTCGCGCCGAGGCGCTCTGCCCAGCGCTGCCGGCGTTCGTAGTCGTTCTGCGCCTGGAAATAATCGAGCAGCTTGTCGGCATCGAGGCGCTGGCTAAAGACGCGCAGGCCGAGCGCGTTGCGCGAGACGAGGCTGAGCTCCGAGAGCGGGGCCACGAAGACCTCGCCCTGGATCGGCAGCTGGGCTCGCGCCGCGAAGTTGCCGGTCGATAGCTCGCGCTCGGAAGGCTTGGCGAGCCGCTGGCCATACGCATCGACCAGGCCGGCGTTGACGCTGAGGCGGTAGCGAGTGGCGGGCGCCAACGGGCTCGCGAGCGGCAGATAGATGTAGCGGCTCTCGTCCTCGAGCTCTTCGGGCCACGCCAGCGGCAGCGGCGGCTCGCTCTGAAAGTGCTGCTTGAAGGCGCTGCGTTTGACCGGGTTCACCAGCTCGACCCAGAGCGAGCCCTCCGGATCACAGCCGCCCCCCTGGGGGATGACATCGCAATTAAAGCCCACCACGCCCAGCGGGCCGTAGGTCTCGAAGCTGAGCGCGTGCGCGGCCGCCATGGGCCGCGGCCCTTCACTCCCGCGTAAGCCGGGACCGAGCGTCAGCTCGATGCGAGAGCCGAGCGGCAGGGCGCGGCGCGGCACGATGTCCACTTGCTCGGGTGCGCCGGCGTGCGGGCGCGCGTTGAACGCGATGGCCTCGGGCACCTGGCCGCGCCAGGCGCGCAGCTGCGCTGCTTGCTCGACCGCGGCCGGGAGCATCGGTTGGTTGAAGCGCAGCGCGAGGCGCACGTCGGGCTGCTGCGCCGCCGCCCCCGGCTCGGGAGTGCTGCTCACGACCTCGGGCGCCGGTGTTTCAAATTGAAACTCGAACGCGCTCGTGAGCTCCGTACCGTCGAGGGCTCGGGTGCCCGCGAGCACGCTCACCTTGAACGCCGTCGCCGCCGGCAAGCGCAACGCCGTGGGGACGAAGCTTACCCCACGGGCGCCCCGCCACTGCCAGCTCCCCGCTACGGCGGGCTCCAGCAGGAGCCCCGGTGGCGTGGCGGCGGCACCGCCCAGGGCGTGCATTGGCTTGTTGAACAAAACATTTATGCTGCTCTGGATGCTCGCAGCGCCGCGCGGGCCTGCATAAGCAATGCCGAGCGCCTGGGGCTCCGCGTCAGCCCCTGAAAGGCTTGGGCCCAGGGTCCCCGCGGGGGGCAACTGCGGGGCGCTGCTGTTTGCGGAACACGCGCACAGAACGATCAGAACCCAGCTGAGTTGCAGCAGGGATGGGGACCGCAAAAAAAATTCGCGCGGGCTCTTGCGAGGTAATAGCCGATGCATATTTTCCCCGTGTTCCCCGCTGGCGGGGCGGCCACGTTGGGCTGCTCGGCCAGGGCGCGAAGATCCAAAACACCCAGGGTTTGCCTGGTTGGCGAACACCGCACCGAGGAGGTTTCCCATGTTGTCACGCTACGACGTATCAAACGCCCTGCTGCCCATGTGGGGTATTCCAACGAGCTCAGGGACTAATACCCATAGCATGATGAACCGGCTGTTTGAGGACTTCGAGACGGCTTTCCACCGCTCCGCCTCCCGTCTAGAGCGCGCTCGAAAGCTCGCCGATCGACCCGCCGCATATTATCAAAACGCGGCGCTCGCCGGCAGCCCCCGAGCTCAGCTGCGCGATACTGGCAGCGCCATCTCCATGCTGGTGGATCTGCCGGGCCTCTCCCTCGAGGACATCGACCTCAGCATCGAAGACACCACCGTCACATTGCGGACGGCGGCGGCGGCGCCGAAGGTGCCCGAGGGTTTTGAGTTGGTGCGGCGCGAACGCGCTCATCAGGGCGTCGAGTGGTCGTTCGCGCTGCCCTATCCGATCGACGCCGGGGCGGCGTCGGCGACGCTCCGCCATGGGCGCCTGGAGGTGACCCTCCCCAAGGCACCCGAAGCCAAGCCCATGCGCATACCCGTCCAGGGTCTCGAGAGAGAAAGGAGTTGACCATGTCCGAGCTGCAGGTTGAAAAAATTCAAAGCAATGGAATAGCCAAGTCTCCTCTCTGGCACGTCACCCCCGAGTTGGATCTGTTCGAAAGCGGGAGTGAATATCTGATCCTGCTCGACATGCCCGGTGCAACGCCGGAAGGCGTGAGCATTCAGGTGCAGGGCACGCGGGTTCAGATCACGGCCGAGCAGGCGGCTGCGGATCCCGAGCGCGAAGTAGCGCGCGTGGCGTTTGAACGCCAGATCGAGCTACCTGGGGAGGTTGACGTCGACAGCGCGAGCGCCAAGCTCGAAGCTGGCGTGCTCGAAATTAGAATTGCAAAGAGCGCCTCGGCGCGGAGGGTAAAAATAGCAGTCAAGGCGAACTGACGGTTCTCTCGCAGCAACTACAACTAGAAGCAGCGCCATGGGTCATCCTGCGCGATGACGACACGTAAGCCACGTGATGATTGAGCCCTCGGAGCCGTTTCCGAGGGCTCAATTTCATTTGGCGCAGTTTCATTTGGCGCAGTGCATTTGGCGCAATGCATTTGAAGCAGCGCATTTGGGGGCTCGTCCCATCCTGGTACGCGGCATGCGCGCACCCCGTGTGTCGAAACACACCACGCCGCGTGAAGCTTTCTTTCGTGACTGCACGCTCATGGGGCTGCGAGAAAGCAGCCAAGGAGCGGCGCAGCGCAACGCGGCTCTATTGTTGCTCCCACGGCAAACATACGTCCGGCTTTCACCCCCTGGTATGCGAGAGCGCGCTCACGCTCGCAAGCAGCCGGTGACACTGCTAAGAGGGTGGGCGTCGGGAGCGTCCCGCGGTCAGGACGGGCCCGACCGATGAGCTTGCCCGGGGGCCGAGCTTTGCCCAAATTGGAAACCTGCTTATGAAGAGACCGATTCGCGCGCTCGCGGCGCTGGCCGCCCTCGTGGCCCTGCCGGTCGTGGTATTCGCGGCCGATCATGGTGATTCACCCACCGCCGCTGCCACGGAGGAGCCGACCGCAGACCTCACCGACCTTTACGCCTGGATGTCGGCCGACGCCACGCGGCTCAACTTGATCGCAGCCGTCAACAGCGACGCCGGCCCCAACGCCACCTTCTCGGACGCGGTCACGTACGTGTTCTCGGTCTCCAGCTCGCAAGGCTACGGGCAGCCACAGGAGTCGACGCGCATCATCTGCAAGTTCATCGAAGAGAAGAGCATCGAGTGCTGGGCGGGCGCGGACTACGTCTTCGGTGACCCCAGCGATCCGGCGGGCATCGTCAGCGACAGCGGTGGCTTCCGCGTCTTCGCTGGGCTGCGCGACGACCCATTTTTTCTAGAATACACGGGCTTTGCGGCAGCGGTGACCGAGGCCGTGAGAGCCGTGGGCGCCGATGAGGTCAGCTTCGACGAGCAGCGCTGCCCGCTGCTCACCCCGGCGCAAGGTGCAGGCTTGCGCGGGCTCTTGGCCAGCGGCGCCGAAGGGGCGCCCGCGACCAACACGTTTGCTGGCCAACGCGTACTAGCGCTCGTGCTGCAGGTCGACAAATCTATCGTCGACGGCAACGGCCCCGTGCTCGGCGTCTCGGTCAGCACGCACGCGGGCAACTGAAGGAGGCCGCTGATGAAACACTCGAACCAGATGCGGGTGCTCGGCCTTTGCCTGAGCCTCGCTTGTGGCGCCTGCACGAGCGATGACGGCGCGGACAGCGCGACAAACAACCTATTGCCGCGAGTCGACGGCGCGCTCGGAAAGGCCAACCCACCGAAAGCGCTGGGTGCTCGCATCGATCGGGCGGGGCGGCCCGCCATAACCGCAGCGCTGATTTCCACGTTCAACCCCGACCCCGCGGCGCAGAGCGCCGAACGCGATCGCTACAACACGTCGGGCAACAGCAACCCAGCCTTCGTGCCGACCATCGTCACGAGCCTCGCCATCCTCGACGGGCTGGACGAAGCGTGCGGCAATCAGCTGCTGGCTGGCAATGGCGATCCGCGCGGTAGGTATGCGCCGCTGGCCAACGTGCTCGTTGACGACCAGCTCTACGTCCACAGCCAACGCGCGGGGTCCGGTAGCGTGTACCTGGGCTTGGAAGCCGAGACCGTGAACGCCATCAACGCGGGTCAGGGCGCAGGCGGCGGGCGCATACCGGGCGATGACGTCATCGCGCGCAGCTTTTCCGTGCTAGTTGCCGGTGAGCTGTCGGGCCTCGACGACGGCGTGCCGAGAGATGACGCCGTTCACGATCAGGACGTTTTCCCCTTCCTCGCCGCGCCGAGATAGCGAAGGCAGCCGATTTCGAGCCTCTACTCCAAAAGCTCGGCGGCGTTCATCGCCGCTCTCGTTGGCTCGAGCCTCGCGTGCAGCAAGGCGGCTGCTCCGTCCGATGGCGCAGCGGGCACGGGCTCCGCATCGAGAGGCGTCGCTCTCGCCGCGCCGTCCGTGCCGCAACAGACGACACGGGGTGACATCGCGCTGCGTAACCTGAGCGATCGGATCGAGACGCTCGAGCAGCGAATGGCGGGCGGCAAAACCGACCTCGGGACGCGCTCGCGGCTCGCCGAGTCTTTGCTCACGCGGGCGCAGTTTTTGGGTACCTTCCCGGACTTCGCTCGAGCCCTGGAGATCGGGAAGAGCGCGGCGGCGGAGCTGCCCGGCCAAGCGCAGGCTCACGCCCTCTACGCCCGAGCGTTGGGCGCGGTGCACCGCTTTGCCGAGGCGGAGGGCGAGCTCGACGCCGCAGATAAACTAGGGTTTGACTCCGCCGCCCAGCGCGTGACCATTCACATCGCCGAGGCGCGCGAGCTCGAGGCGGCCCTCCTGTTTGCGGAGCGCCGGGCGGTCGCAGCGCCGAGCCTCACACACCTGAGCCTATGGGCAAACGCGGAGGCCGCGCTGGGCAACTTCGAGGCAGCTGACGCTCACTATCTCGCGGCGCTCGCGAGTTACCACGACGTCGCCCCCTTCCCTATCGCTTACGTGTCCTTTCAGCGCGGCGTGATGTGGGCGGAAATGGCCGACCTGCCCGAGCGCGCGCTGCCTTGCTACGCGGAAGCCGTGCGTCGCCTGCCGCAATACGTCGCGGCCAACGTGCACCTGGCTGAGCTCGAGGTCGCGCGCGGCGCACGTGCCTCCGCCATCGAACGGCTGCGCCGTATCGTCGACCAGACGAGCGATCCCGAGCCTTACGGGCAACTGGGCGCCCTCTTGCTCGCGCAGCACCCGGACGATGCTCGCGGCCTCGAGCTGCTCGCGAGCGCCCGCGCGGGCTACGACCAACTCTTGCTCCAGCATCGCTCCGCCTTCTTGGATCACGCCGCCGAATTCTTCGCTGGCCCAGCTGGCGATCCGACGCGGGCCCTGACCCTGGCGCTAGAGAACCTCGAGCTGCGCCGCACACCGCGCGCCCACGCCCTCGTCGTCGAGGCGGCCGTGGCGGCCGGCGATATGGCGCTGGCGTGCCGCTTCATCGAAGCTGCTTTGCCCAGCGAGGGCCGGAGCGCCAATCTGCGTGCGCTGCTCGAACGGGAAGGCCCCCGTTGCCTCAGCTTCAGGCCTCAGCTTTAGGCTTCAGGCTTCGAGCTTCGGGCTTCAGGCTTCGGGCTTCGGGCTTCGGGCTTCGGGCTTCGGGCTTCGGGCTTCGGGCTTCAGCCTGGAGTCCGTAGCCTGAAGTCTGGAGCCTGGCTGAGCAGGTCACCGAGGTGAATCGCCACAAGTGCGAGCCGCTGCTGCCCACGTGGCGCTCGAAAGGTCTAACCGCGTCGCCTAGCGTGAGACCGCGAGGCGGTAGGCGCTGGCCGCGAGTTTCGCTCGCACGCGAAGATCGGGGGCAGCTTGCAAGATCGGAGCGGCGGGCGCATAAGAGATGGTAGCGGGTGTTTTCACTCGCACGTGGAGCGCGAGGGGCGCGCCACGACATGGAGGATCATATGGATTCGTCTGCAGATCCCGAAGGGATGATCGCTGCTTTGAATCGGCAGCGTCACGTGAAAGTGTTCGTCGCCGTCGGCGGGCTCATCGTCGCGCTCGGCGTGCTATTGATGGCGAGCGTCGCCATGTACGCGGACGAGCCGGAAGCGGCCAAGCCCGTGCCCGCCGTCGCCTCTCAGTAGCCTGGTTACTGTTGCCTACGCTACGTACGCTACGATGCGTACGCAACGCTACGTGCCCTAGGATACGCGCGCTGCGCGAGCCAGTGTTCAGCTGGCAGCAGCGCGCGTCGGGCTCATTAGGGGGCCAGCGCCAAACCCGACGTCACGAGCACGGCCAAGCCGGCGCCGATCATCACATAGGCGATGCTGCCCGCCCGTTGTTTTTTCAGCGCGCTCCTGGCGAAGCGGGCGACGAGGGCCAAGCTGACGACGGACGCCAGCACGAGACCCGCCGAGGCGTGGCTAAGCCCGAGCAGCGCGCTGCCCATGAGCAAAAGGCCAGACACGCTGCCAGCGATCAGCGAAGCGCGGCTGCCGGCCTTGAGGTAACCCATCACCCCGCCGAGCAGCGCAATCAGGCCGTACACAGCGGCAACACCGAGGGCAATTGTCTGTACCATACTGGCGCCTTGCTTCCCTCGGTTCTTGCCGGAACGCAAGCAAGCTCACGGCCCGAATCACGCTTTGTCGTCCCTGAGCGCGGGCTCAATCGATCAGCGCGTCGATGTTTGGCGCGCGCTGGCTGGCTCGGAACTCGATGACGCGAAAGTCCGCGAGGCCATGCACGTGGAAGGGGTCGATGCGGATGATCTCTTCGATCTGCGCCCGGCTCTCGCCCACGGCGACGATGATGCCTCCGTCTCTAGGGATCTTCCGGCCGGATACCAGGAAATTGCCGAGCGCGTAGTATTTTTTTAAGAACGCGACGTGCGCCGCCATGTGCAGATCGATGGTTGCGAGGTCGACCTTGTAACTGAGCTCGATGACGAACATAGCCGAAGGTTGTCTCAAAGCTGCGGCGAAGGGAAGGTGCAGAGCGGCGTAGGCTGCTCACGTAGCCGTGTGCGTACACGGCACCTGTTCGGCCGAGTCCACTCGACGCTTCGGCTCAATTCTCCGGAACGCCACACCCGAGCCAGGTGTCGATAGCGCGGCGTTCGCCGTCCGGAAGGGGATTGCCAAAGTGGGGTGAGTCGATCATGCAACTGTCGAGCTGGTTGGAGATGACGAGGCTCCAATCGGCGACATCCTCGTAGTTGTCGAGCGGCCACGGGCCGCTGGGGTTGTCCGCCCTGTGACAACTGCCACACCTGAGGTCGATGATCGCCTGCACCGTCCCCACATAGGTAGGCACCGGCGCGCTGCAGTCCGCCGTGAGCGCAGGACACGCCTCCGCTGCGCCGCCCGGGGAGTCGCCGCTGCAACTGAGCAGCCCGCACAGGGACGCCGATAGCGCCGTCAGGAGCAGCACGCCGCTCGGCCTCGACTGAGACTCGGCTCTGTTCGCCATCCGAAGCTACATAGTGCCGCGAGCGTGCTTGGCGCAACGTGCCCGGCGGGCCGGGGGCGAGCGACCCGCCGCTCGCAGTACGACGTCGATCCGCAGCTCCGCGGCCAGCTGCTCGAGTCCGCTGGGGGAGGCCGCGAAGCAGCTTGAATTGAGCGCGTGCTCCAGGCTCGGCTTGTGCCAAGCCCGTGGCGGTGGCAAGACCGCCGACGTACATGGAAAACCCCTTGCGCCGGCTGTTTCGGCACGCCCGCGCGTACCGCCGTCAAGCGGCGCTAGCCACGCTATATTCCGTCCTGAACAAAGTGTTCGACGTGCTGCCCGAGGTCTTGATCGGCGTGGCGGTAGACGTCGTGGTGAACCGGAAAGCGTCTTTTGTGGCGCGGTTCGGCGTCGAGGAGCCCAAGCACCAGCTGGTGCTCATAGCGCTCTTGACTATCGCGATCTGGGTGTTCGAGTCTTTGTTCGAGTACCTGTACGCGCTGCGTTGGCGCAACTTGGCGCAAAACTTACAGCACGATCTACGCATGGAAGCGTACACCCATGTGCAGCGCCTGGAGCTCGCCTGGTTCGAACGGCGCCGCACCGGCAACCTGATGTCGGTGCTCAATGACGACATCAACCAGATGGAGCGTTTCCTGAACGGCGGCGCCAACGACCTGATCCAGGTCGTCACCGGCACCTTGATGGTGGGTGCCGTCTTCTTCGCGCTGACCAGCAAAATCGCCGTGCTGGCGCTGCTCCCCGTGCCGCTCATCGTGTACGGAGCGTTCTGGTTCCAATCCAGGCTGGCGGCGCGCTACGCGAGCGTGCGCGAAGCGGCTGGCAACCTCAACTCGCGGCTGAACAATAACCTGCTGGGCATCGCCACGATCAAGGCCTACGCCGCCGAAGACTACGAAGCGGCTCACGTGGGGGAGAGCTCGAACGCCTATCGCGCCGCCAACGCCGGGGCTATCCGGTTTTCCGCCGCCATCACGCCCATCATCCGCATGGCGGTGCTCGCGGGCTTTGCCGTGACCCTGCTCTACGGTGGTTTTCTGGCGCTCGAGGGCGAGCTCGGTGTGGGTAGCTATTCGGTGCTCGTGTACCTCACGCAGCGCCTGCTCTGGCCCATGACACGGCTGGCGGACATGACGGATTTGTATCAGCGCTCGATGGCGTCCGTCGAACGGGTCATGAACCTGCTCGACACGCCCGTGCAGATCTCCTACGCGGGCAAGGCGCTCGCGCCAAGCGCCGTTCAAGGCCGGCTGCGCTTCGAACGCGTGAGCTTCGCCTACGCAGAGCTGCCGACCCTGACCGACATTTCCATCGACATCGAGCCGGGGACGAGCGTGGCCTTCGTGGGCAGCACTGGCAGCGGCAAGAGCAGCCTGGTCAAGTTGTTGCTGCGCTTCTACGAGCCCCAGTCGGGCGTGATCAGCGTGGACGGGGTGCCGATCGGCGAGCTCGCGTTGCAAGACCTGCGGCGCCTGATCGGCTACGTCGCCCAGGACAGCTTCCTCGCCGACGCCACAGTGGCGGAGAACATCGCGTACGGGCTCGGAGGCGCCTCGCGAGCCGACGTGACGAACGCAGCCGTTGCGGCCGAAGCCCACGAATTCATCATGGCCTTGCCTAATGGCTACGATACCGAGGTCGGCGAGCGCGGTCAGAAGCTGTCGGGGGGGCAGCGTCAGCGCATCGCGTTGGCACGCGCCATCGTCAGAAACCCTCGCATCCTGATTTTGGACGAAGCGACGAGCGCGGTCGACAACGAGACCGAAGCCGCCATCCAACGCTCGCTCGAGAAGCTGGTCGTGGGCCGCACCAGCTTGATCATCGCGCATCGCCTCTCCACGGTCCGGCACGCCGATCGCATCCTCGTGATCGAAGGTGGCCGCATCGTCGAATCGGGCACACACGGCTCCCTGCTTCGCCAGGGGCGTCAGTACGCGAACTTGTGGAGGATCCAGACCGGGGAAACCTCGAGCCTCGCGGCGGCCCAATGACGGCTGCTCGGTCACGCCGGCCCCTGAGGTTTGCAACCCTGCCTGGCCTGCACTAGACAGCCCGTCGGGGAGCCGCCACGTGAGGGGACTCCAATTAAAAGGTGTGAATATGTACTATCTCGCAATCCGTCAGTTTGCCCGCAGCCTGAAGAACCTGGACAGCATCATCGGCAAGGCCGTCAGCCACGCCGAGGCCCGCAAGTTCGACGTGAACAATTACTGTGCTCTGCGCCTGTTCCCGGACATGTTGCCTTTCACGGGTCAAATTCGCGTCGCCACCGACATGGCGAAGGCCGCCGCCGCGAACCTGTCCGGCAAAGAGGCACCCAAATTCGAGGACAACGAGACCACGGTGGAAGAGCTGCGGGCCCGCATCCGCCGCTGCGTCGGTTACCTGGAGGGCTTTACGGCCGCCGATTTCGAGAAAGTCACCGCCAAGACCATCGTCAAGATCCCGTTTCCCGCGGGCAAGGCGCTGAACGCGGACGAGTATCTGCTCGGCCGTCAGATCCCCAACTTCTATTTTCACGTCACCACTGCCTACAACCTGCTGCGCCAGGGCGGCGTCGAGATCGGCAAGGCTGATTATATCGGCGCGCTCAACCTGCTGGATGGCTGAGGGGCTCTGCGCGGGCGCCGCACGCTGCCGGCGCCCGCGATGCTTTTGCGATGATGGATCCCAAGAAAGTGACAAAACCCGGCACAAAGAGCCGTTTCCCAACCGACGGCACTGAGGTCTCGTATGGCCTGCGCAGCGGGTTGGCCGTGTTCGAGCGGCGGCGGCAAGACATCCGGCGTATCGGCTTCGACGCGAGCCTCCGTCCGGAGCTGCCGGAGCTGTTGCGCTGGGCGGCGAGTCAGGGAGTGCCGTGCCGGGAGGAAACGGAGAAGGAGCTCACGCACCGCTCGGAATCGAACCAGCACGAAGGGTTGGTGCTGGACGTCGCCCCGCGGCGCTGGTTACCCGCTAAAGAGCTGGCGAGCTTTGTCGCGGCGAACCCCGGGCTGTGTGTCGCGCTCGACCGCGTGCGCAATCCGCAAAACATCGGGGCCATCATCCGCAGCGCCGCGTTTTTCGGCGCCAAGGTGCTCATTCTCGGCGCGCCTGCGCCGCACCCCGGGCTCCCCGCGTTTGCGCTGCGCGTGGCCGAGGGGAGCGCCGAGCACCTGGTCGTGAGCCGCACGACAGACCTCGCCGACACGCTGGGCCGCCTGAAAAGCAGCGGCGTCAACGTGATCGGTACGGACGCCCACGCCAAGCTCGACCTACAGTCGATGCCCTCGCAAGCGTCGAACGTCCTGGTCCTCGGGCATGAGCGCGAAGGGCTGAGCCCGCGCGTCAAGGCCCAGTGCAACAGCCTGGTCGCCATCCACGGCTCGGGAGCGCTGGAGTCGTTGAACGTCGCCGTGGCCGCCGGCGTGCTGTTTGCGGAGCTGTGGCGGCGCTCACCCGCGCTCCGCGCCGAGGCAGCGGCAACGCCTTCGGCAGGCGCGGCGCCGAGAGCCTCGAGCTCAGCCAGCTTGCAGGCTAGCCAGCACCGCCGCTAGGTCACCCGCGAGCGCCGCCTGGACTTCGACAGGCCCCGACGCGAGCGTGAGTCGCGACGAAGCACAGTGCAAAAACAGACGATCGAGCCCGTGCCGGTGCTCGAAATGGCGATGGGTCAAGGCTTGCCCGTGCCGAGCGTCACCGATTATGGGGTGCCCGATGGAGCCGAGGTGCCCGCGCAGCTGAGGCTTACTCCCGGGCTCGGGCTCGAGCTCGAGCAGGCTGTGCCCGCCGAGAACGGAGGTGCGCCGGTAGCGCGTGAGCGTGGCACCTTCGCGCAGGCGCCGAGCGATCTTGCCCTTCTTGTGCGTGATGCCGCGGGCCAGGCCCAGGTACGTCGTTGCTCCACGTTCGAGCGCTTGGGCGAGCGGCGCGACGTGCTCGGGGCGCCGCGCAAACCAGCAGACCCCGCTCGTCCCCACCTCGAGCCGTTGCACGGGGGTGAGCTCTGACAAAGCCAGGCCGCGCCGCGCCCGATCCAGCAAGCTGACATCGGAGCCGCCTGCCGGCGTGGTCGCTTCGAACGGCAGCTTGTACAACGCGACGCAAGTCGCATCTTCGAACAGCACGCGCGGCGCGGGGGGCGTCCGCGGCTCGAGCCGCGCCAACCCCTCCACGGCATCCGAGAGCGGGATCATGTCGAAGCCGGCGACCTGCTCGGTGCCCAAGCCGAGCAGCGCAAAATGGCTGAGATCTCGGGCCAACGTCTCCGGTTCACAGGATACGTACAGGAGGAGCTTCGGCGCGAGCCTGGAGAGCGCAGCTCGTACCCCGGGCGCGAGCCCTCGACGCGGCGGGTTGACCAGCACGGCATCGAACGCCGCTTCGGCGCCTGGCTGCTGCCCAGAGAGAGCGAGGAACGCCTCTGCGTCGCTGACCCAGGCCTCGACGTCCAGGGCCTGAGCCTGCGCAGCACCCCGCAACCGCGCCACCGCGGGCTCGAAGGCCTCCACCGCGGTCACACGCGCGCCCCGCGCCGCGAGCCGAAGCGCCAGCGCGCCCGAGCCCGCATACAGCTCGAGCACACGCCGACCCGAGAGCCCGCCCAGACGCTCCGCACACGAGCCTTCGATGCGTTGATGCAAACGCGCCGTCTGCCCCGCATGCACTTGCGTGAAGGCGCCGTGTGAAGCGTAGTGCCAGGGAGCACCCAGGGTCAGATGGTGGCGCTCCGCGCCGGTGCCGTGCAAGACCTCGAGCTCGGGCCCCAGCAGTTGCACGCTGCCCGGCTGTGCGATGTTGACGGCCAGCCCAACCACGTGGGGCAGCGCCTGCAGCACCCGGGCCTGGACGCGACCGAGCGCGCTCGGCTCCGGGCGCCCGAGCACGACCAGGCTGACCAGCACCCCCCGATCGCAAAGACGCAAGTCCACACCGCGCAGCGGGATCTCGAGCGGCAGCAGGGCGCGCAGCGCTCGCGCGACCTCGGCGAGCTTTGGACTGAGCACCCGACACTCGGGATTATCCACGACGTCGTGGCTGCCCGCGGCGAACAGACCCAGGCGCCCTTCCCCGTCCGAGACGAGCTTCGCCCGAGTGCGATAGTCAGTGACGGACTCGGCTCCCACGACGACCGAGGCGAGCCCGCTCTGTTCCAGCTCCGGGTAACGCCCGAAAGCCCGAGCGAGCCGCGCTGCCTTCGCAGCGAGGCCATCGGCGTAGGGCAGTTGGATGAGCGGACAGCCGGGGCAGCGTTCCGCGTGCGCGCAGCCGGGTTCGAACGGCACCGCTAGCTCACCGCACCGCAAAGAATATCGCCAGCCCTGCCGCTACCGTCGGACCAATGATCCAGGCGAGCGAGACCCAGAGCGGCTCTTCATACAGGCTGCTGCGCCACGGTGGCGGCTTCTTGGCTTCTGCCCCAATCAGAACACTTTTTTCTTTTGAGCTCATGGCTTTTATCATCCTTTAGAGTCGGGCGCGCCGCGCGTGGGCGCCTCTGCGCATACGCCGCGCCCTCGAGAGCTGCGCCCGCACGGCGCGTATCCTGGTTTCGGTGGCTTCAGGCGCGAGGCGGTGCACGCGCGCCCGTAGCGGCCCAGAACGCGCGCCGCGCCACGGCTTTGGACGGGGTCTCGAGCGCGCGTCGCGGCAGGAGCTGCCGACCTGAGGCAAAGCGCGCACCCGCGCAACCGGCGCCCGCGTCGAACGTGAGCGAGCGTGCCTGCTCGCCTGCCGGACCGCCCGCCTCTTCAGCCTGATGCCGAGCCGCCTGGGCGCCGAGATCTGTGTGCAGCGCCAGCCGCGCGTCCGCCGGTTCTGAAGCTCGGGCTCTGGGTGCAGGGTCGAGGCGAGCGGACGCGAGTGATGTCCCGCTCACCCGCCCCGGATCCGGAGCTGCCCGAGTGGCGAGCGCGACCAGCGACGCGACCACCAGACCCATCAGGGCCGTCAAACACTGCAGAAACATGCGAGAGCGCCACGATGGGTCCGATTGGCCGAGAAAGCAAGGCTGGGGAAGGATGCCTCGCGCGCTCCGGGGTCCCGGTGTTAAGCTGAAGTGTGGCCCTGCCCTCCTTCGAGCCGCCCGTACGCGTTTTTCCAGATACGGCTGCGTTGATGCGAGCCGCGGCGGAGCAGGTCGTCGAGCTCGCGGCCCTCGCGATCGAGAGCCGCAAGCGCTTCACCTGGGTGCTCGCGGGGGGTTCCACGCCGCGCCAACTGTACGCGCTCCTGGCGACGCCGAGCTATGCGTCACGCATCGACTGGGCCCGCGTGTGCTTCTTCTGGGGTGACGAACGCCACGTTCCGCCGGACCACCCGGACAGCAACTACGACATGGCGCGCGCGGCCCTGCTCGCGCCGATTGGCGCGCTGGCGAGCCACGTGCACCGCATGCGCGGTGAGCTGCCGCCCGCGGCAGGCGCGGCGCTGTATGAGGCAGAGCTCCGCTCGTTTTTTGCGCAATCCGAGGCTGAGCGTGCCCCTGCCTTTGATCTGGTGCTGCTCGGTATGGGTGAGGACGGGCATACGGCATCGCTCTTCCCGGGCACGCCTGCCCTGCTCGAGAAAGAGCGCTGGGTGATCGCGAGCGACGGCGGCAAAGCCCGCGGCGAGCGCGTCAGCCTGACGCCAGTGATCATGAATGCCGCTCGGCAGATCACGTTCTTGGTAGCGGGCGCGAGCAAAGCCGCGCGCCTCAGCCAGGTGTTGCGATCGAACGCGGAGTCGAAAGGCTCCCTCAGCGAGGCTCCGCCCGATCTCTTGCCGGTCCAATACATTCGGCCGGCGGACGGCGATCTGATTTGGCTGCTCGACGCTGCGGCCGCGGGCCTATAAAGCTCATCACCCACCAGCAAAAGGAAGTGACACATGCAGTTCGGCATGATCGGTCTGGGTCGTATGGGCGCCAATATGGCGCGTCGGCTGATGCGAGGTGGACACGAGCTCGTCGTGTACGACCGCGCTCCGGAAGCGGTGGCCGCGCTCGTGCGCGACGGCGCGAAGGGCGCCGCCAGCCTGGGCGAGCTGGTCGAGCGGCTCG
Source organism: Deltaproteobacteria bacterium (assembly GCA_043747815.1). GTDB lineage: Bacteria > Myxococcota_A > Polyangia > Polyangiales > Polyangiaceae > SZUA-265. The sequence goes on along the minus strand of JAYTOL010000143.1, from coordinate 3,907 downwards.
AGGCGCCGCGGGCCGTGTGCTTGATGGTGCCCGCCGCGTATGTGCACGGGTCCATCGAGGAGCTCAGCCCGTTGCTCGCCAAGGGCGACACCTTGATCGATGGCGGTAACTCCAATTATCAGGACGACATCACGCGCGCGCGAGAGCTCGCGTCGCAGGGCATCCACTATGTCGACATGGGCACGAGCGGCGGCGTCTGGGGGCTCGAGCGCGGGTATTGCCTGATGATCGGCGGTGACACAGAGGCCGTCCAGCGGCTCGACCCCATCTTCGCCACGCTGGCCCCAGGCTCCGGCGAGATCGCTGCCACCCCGGGTCGAGAAAAGGCGCGGAGCACCGCGGAGAGCGGCTATCTGCATTGCGGCCCCGCCGGCGCTGGCCATTTCGTGAAGATGATCCACAACGGCATCGAATACGGTCTGATGGCAGCGTACGCCGAGGGCCTCAACGTGCTGAAGAGCGCCGGCATCGGCAAGGCGCACGCAAGCCAAACGCACGACGCCGAGACGGCGCCGCTGCGCCACCCGGAGCACTATCAATACGACTTCAACCTGGCAGACATCACGGAGCTCTGGCGCCGCGGCAGCGTCGTCACGTCGTGGCTGCTGGATCTCACGGCGCAATCCCTCGCGGCTGATCCACAATTGAGCGGCTTCGGCGGCAACGTGAGCGACTCGGGCGAGGGCCGCTGGACGCTCGCGGCCGCCACCGAGCTGGGGGTGCCCGCACACGTGCTTTCGGCGGCGTTGTTCGAGCGCTTCGCCTCGCGCGACCTCGACCTCTTTCAAAACAAAGTCCTCTCCGCCATGCGCTTTGGTTTCGGCGGTCACGTGGAGAAGAAATGAATAGCGATCGTCCTCGCTCCGACGCGCTGGTCTTGTTCGGCGCCTCCGGCGACCTCGCGTACAAGAAAATCTTCCCGGCGCTCCACGCCATGGCGCGCCGGGGCAAGCTCGATTTTCCAGTGATCGGCGTCGGTCGTTCCAACTGGGACCGGGCGAAGCTCGTGGCGCGCGCCGAGGCCAGCATCAACGAACACGGCGGCCCCCTCGACCGCCGGGCGTTCGAAGCCCTGGCGCAGAAGCTCGACTACGTCGATGGCGACTACAACGACCCCGAGCTGTTCCGTGCGCTGCACGCCTTGCTCGAAAAGGCCCACGCGCAACGCCCGGCACATTACCTCGCCATCCCTCCGAGCGTCTTCCCCTCCGTGGTGTCCAATCTGCACCTGGCGGGCTGCACGAACGACGCCCGCGTGATCGTGGAGAAGCCGTTCGGTCGAGATCTCGAGTCAGCCCGCTCGCTCAACCGCACGCTGCACGAGGCCTTCCCCGAGGAGAACATCTTCCGTATCGACCACTACCTCGGCAAAGAGGCGGTGCAGAACATGCTGTACTTCCGCTTCGCCAACTCCTTCCTCGATCCGATCTGGAACCGGCACCACGTGGAGTACGTGCAGATCACGATGGCGGAGAGCTTCGGCGTGAAAGGCCGCGCCAAATTCTACGAAGAGACGGGCGTCATTCGCGACGTGATCCAAAATCACTTGCTGCAGATCATCAGCTACCTCGCTATGGAGGCGCCCTCCAGCACGTATGACGAGGCCATTCGTGACGAGCAGGCCAAGGTGCTGCGCACGGTGCGCCCCCTGAGCGTGGATGACCTCGTCCTCGGGCAGTTCAGAGGCTACAAGAGCGAGCCGGACGTGCCGAAAGACTCGAGCGTCCCCACCTACGCCGCGCTGCGCCTGTTCATCGACTCATGGCGCTGGCAGGGGGTGCCTTTTCTGGTACGCGCAGGCAAAGCGCTGGCGACGACGAGCACCGAGGTGAGGGTACAATTGAAGGACGCGCCTCGAGTCGTGTTCACCGACTCGCCACCCGTCGGCGGCAACTACGTGGGTTTCCGGCTCAGCCCGCGCGTGGCCATCGCGATCGGCGCGTGCGCCAAGCGCCCCGGCGAAGGGATGCTCGGTCAGCCCGTCGAGCTGTCGGTGATGGAGCAGGCCACGCAAGGGCTCGGTGACTACGAACGCCTGCTCGGCGACGCGATGGAAGGGGACGCGACGCTCTTTGCGCGTCAAGACATCGTCGAAGCGGCGTGGGCCATCGTCGACCCCACGATCCGTGGCTCTTTCCCCGTCCACGACTACGAACCCGGAAGCTGGGGGCCGCCGCAAGCCGATAGGCTGGTCGCCAACGGGCGGGGTTGGCACCCCCCCACCTGAGCTCCAACGCGCACGCGCCCTGGTAGAGCCCTGCCGGCTCAGGGCGCGTCCGGGTAGAGCGAGGGCGCTGGCGATCCGCCCGGGCTCAAACGCTCGCTGCGCTTGGCGAAGTAGATGGCCAGCGCAAAGACGAGCACCATAAAAATCAGAGCGCTCGCCGCGATGAGCACCGGGCTCGGGCGGCGATCCGCCGTTCGCGCCGCCGGCGCCGAGCCCGTGCCTGAGGGGCTGAGAGACAGCGCGGCAAGCGGGAGCGCAGGTTGCACGTCGACCGCGTTCATCGCCTCGCCCGGGCCCTGCGCTTCGACCGGGCCCTGCGCCTCGACCGGGCCCTGCGCTTCGACCGGGCCCTGCGCTTCGACCGGGCCCTGCGCTTCGACCGTACTCCGATCGATGCCGCTCTTGAGCTCGATGCCGCTCTTTAAATCCGCGCGGCTCTTCGAATCGGAACCGCTCAGCTCGATGCCGCTCTTCGAATCGGGGCCGCTCTTCGAATCGGGGCCGCTCTTCAGCTCGATGCCGCTCTTCGAAGCGGGGCGGCTCTCCACGCCGAGGGGGATCGGCTCGACCACCGCTCTTTCGACTCGAGCAGATTGCCGCCGCTCGTCGATCTTCTCCAGTGCGTCGAGGATCACGCGTTGGAAGGGGGCACCGATGGTGGGTGTGTAGCGTGCCGCCGACAGATCGGTGCGCAGCAGCCCCGTTTTGGCTTCCAGCAACCGTGTCAGGGCCGGAACCCCCACCAGATTCTCGGTGGCAGCGTCCACGAGCTCACCCGCCTCGAGGCGCACGTAACCGGCGATGGGGCCTGACACGAGCACGGCGATCGTCCCACGCAGCTGGTGATAAAGCTGCAGCACGTCACAGAGCGAGAGGTCGGGCACGTCGCACCAAAACCCGCCTCGCGGGGCGACGGCGCCGTTCAAGAACACCTGCAACATCACTCCCCACGCCGACAGCTCCAGGCGCCCAAAGCCGCCTCCGCTCGAGGGACCTCGCCCTTGGTCCTCGGGCAGGACGAGCGAGCGGGTGGCAGGAGAGACGTGCCGCGCCGCCTCGACCAGCGCCGGGCCATCCCCGTCATCCAGGCGCTCCGCGCAAATGAGCACGTCGGGAGCTCGACCTTTGAGCCACTCGAGCGCGACAGCCAGGTTGTGCACCCGCACCACGTCGCGCACGCCCAGATCGCGCAAAAGGCCCGCGATCTCGAGGCTGCGGCCCGCGTCGCTCTCCACGGCGAGAACGGATAAATGCCTGAGCTTCGACACACCGAGTGTCGACATCGAGCCAAACCCGGCTGCAGCCTCCCGGAAAGTGGACGACTTCATGGGTCAGCTCCCAACCGTGATGTATCAAGTGCGACGGAATTGCAACCTGATGTTTTCCGGCAGGTTCCGTGGGGTGGCCGCCGGCTTGACGTGCTTTTCAGCCGTAATCTCCGTGGGCGCGACGCGGACCTGGCGGACAGAGACCGCTCGCATGTCGAAAGCGAAACCTGCGCCGAGAGACGCGATGCTCGCAGGTCACTCCTGCCGCCGTCTCACGGATGAGTTTCACGAAGGAGTCCTCCCGAGACGATTTTAATTTACAGCGTTTCGCTGAACAAACGGACCGTTTGCGATACTCGCGGGAAAGAGACCCGCTGCCGCCGCCCAGCGGTGCACAGAGAGCGCTTACGAC
>JAYTOL010000142.1:0-1724 GCA_043747815.1 Deltaproteobacteria bacterium | reverse complement strand
CCGATTGCCGAGCACTCCGCGCTCGACGATGCGCGGTGGCGGCGGCGCTGAGACGATCGTGCCGTCCAGTTTACACTTGAGCGCTTCGTCCGTGCGCAGCACCACGACCACGCGCGCCGGAATGACGTCGAGGTACTCGCAGTGGCTGTGTCCCAGCCGCACCATCTCGATGCCACACTTGGGGCAGCGCCGCAGTCCTTGCGGCACGCCGTTGTACTGGGGTACCCGCTCCCAGTCTGACGGAAACGGCTCACGCCCTGGGTGCGTGCCCTTGCGACCCTTCTTGGGCTTTGACTTCACGGGCTCATCGCCGCCGGGCGCCGGCGGCGCCGAGCTGTTGGCGTCGCGCGACGCCGAGCTCATCGCCCACGGCAAGAGCAGCTGGCCCGCGAGCGCCCGCAGCCGTTCGGAACGAGGACGGGCGCGGCGCAGATGGGCCAGCTGCTTGGTAAGCTCCGTATTCAGATCCCTGAGCCGCGCCACCAAGGTCACGACCGCAGCGACCAGTCGCGCAAAGGCCAACTGCTTGACCATCTCCTGCAGCCAGTGCTGCAGCTCCTCGATGTTGCTCGGTGCGACAGTCCTCGACACGGATTATTTACTTACCGCGTCGCACCCCTTTTAGTCACGGACTCGTGAGCAGATTCGACGTCACCCGATCAGCCGATCTACGACCATCACCAACTCGGTCGCGAGGTTGCCAGCGCGGGCGCTTTCGAGCACCGTCGAGGTCGATCCCTTCGAGGATGAGACCGAGCTCTGCCGCTTCAATCGTCCGCACGTCGATGCTGACGTCGCCCTCCGTTTGAAAGCAAAAACGGCCGCGCTCGAGCCGCTTTGTCCACATCGCGATGCCGTTGCGATCCCAGTAGACGATGCGTACCCGATCTCTGCGGCGCGTGAAGAAGACGAAGAGATGTCCGTCGAAGATGTCCTGACCCAGCACGTCGCGCACGAGCGTGATCAAGCTGTCTGGCCCCTTGCGACCATCCACGAGCTGTGTCGCGATGAACAAGCGCACGCTAGGTGGCAGACTCCACATCAGCGTCGCTCCAGCAGCGTCACCAGCTCGCCCAGCCTATCCAAGTCGACCGACTCCGCAACGTTCAGCCGCCTGCCGCTCAGCAACTCAATCTCGATGCGCGTCGGCGTAGCCGGCGCTGCCGTGAGGCTCCGAGCGGTTGGCTGCGTCACTCGGACCTCCACCAATCCAGTCGGCAGCTGCTTCGGCCACCCTTGAGCCTTGAAGCGCGCATGCCAGTAGTAGATCCGTGGTAGACCCAACTTGTACCGCGCCGCAAAGCGTTTGGTGTTGAGCTCCGACCGCTCGAGCTCCGCGATGACCCACTGCGCCTGTGTCGGCGACCATTGCCCCGCGCTCCGAATGCTAGCCCACGTTACGTCTTCTGTTTTCTGTCCCATCCCGTCCCGGTGCCCGAAATGCCGCCGCTTTCCCAGGCGCCGTAGCTGGATGGGTTACGATAATCAGGATGCGTTCTCTCCGAATGCTGGGAAAATACAGCTACGGAGCTTACATTCTCCATTGGCCAGTGGCTGCGGCCACGAGTGAGGCCTTCTCGGCCTTAAAGCTTGGCTTGGGATATTCCATCGCTCTGATTCTCGCCGCGGAATTTGTCAACGCGGATGAGACAGCGATCTTTAGAATTCTATGAAGCAAACGCTATGGCTGCTGCAGCCAGCGCCTCGCGTCGCGGCGTACTCGC
>JAYTOL010000141.1:0-1292 GCA_043747815.1 Deltaproteobacteria bacterium | reverse complement strand
GTCAAGGCTCCAAACCGTAGCTCCAGCAGCTGCTCCAGGACGGCGGCCCCGCCTTCGAGCTTGCCTTCGAGCTTGCCTTCGGCGAGGCCTTTGCGTTCGCCCTTTTTGAACGTTGGACCTTGGAGCTTGTAACCTTCGTGGAGCATGAGCAGAGCCTTTCGGGCGGCTTGGCCGAGCGCCTTCTCGATCAGGTCATAGTATAGCACCTGGTTGTCCTCATCGAGACCTGCGCTGGCGTGGAGGGCGCTGAGCGCGATTTTCAGGGCAATTTGTGGGTCACCCCGGCCATGTGCCATGGCGGAGAGGACGGCGAGCTCGGGGTGGCGCTGGGCCTGCTCCAGGTCGGTGACGATGGGGACGGCGTCGGGGCCGATGACGTGGGGGGTGAGCTGGCTCCCAGGGCCGGTGACGATGGGCTGGCTCGCCCAGCGGGCAGTGTCGGCGTAGGGCGTGACGATGAGGAGGCAGCAGGGGCAACGCAGTCGTGCGCGCAGGGTCATGACGTAGGCGGGCCAAGCGAAGCGTTTGTTTGCCTTCTTGCGGAGCTGAGCTTCGATGACGATGCCGAGGACGGGTTGCTCTTTGACGAGGAGGACGACGAGGTCGGCGCGATATTCGGTGGGGGCGACATCGGTGAGGTCGGCGGATTGGATGCGGGCTTCCGAGTAGTGCGGGAGCTGGAGGTGGAGGGCATCGCGCAACAGCTCGGGAGCGAGCTCCGGAGATTCTCGGAAGAGCAGTAGCCAGGCTTCGTGCAGCTGGGAGGGCATGGGAGGGCATGGGAGGGCGCGGCGCTGGCGTGGGGAGCAAGCGGTGTGCCGCGAGCGTTTGTCGCGCATGCTCGAGGGGCTAGAGCTGGCGGACATCTGGCGAGGGTTGGCGCTGGCCGTCAGCGCGCACGGGCGCGCGTTGCGGACGCGCAGGCGAGTGCCTGGCGCGTCGCGCGGTACGCCGAGGCGGAGCGTGTTCGTTCAGCGTGTTCAGGGCTGGATTCGAGCTCTGGACACGGAGTGACGGAGCTGGCCCGACTCATCACGATCATTGATGTCGTTGCCGTTGCGGCCCAAAGGCGCTGACTTGGATCCGGTCGTTCTGCATGCTGCGATAGAAGGACGCGCGATTCGCGTGGCGTAGATCTCGCCTTGCCTCAGGCCCACCCCAGGGCCACTGGCCTAGGGGTCGGAACGTTTCGTGAGGGTCCGCTATCGCTCGGGATGTTTGGGGGTTATGCTTTGGCGTCGCCGCTCCTCTACCTGCATCAGGGGAGGCAGAATCTGTTGGGGAACACCGCG
>JAYTOL010000140.1:0-2494 GCA_043747815.1 Deltaproteobacteria bacterium | reverse complement strand
AGCAGCAGCGCCCGGGCCCGCTCCTCCTCGGCGGCTAGTCGCGCGAGTGAGGCGCGAGCGGCGGCGATGCCCGTCTGGGCCGAGCGGAGGTCAGCCTGCGCCTGGTCGGTCTCCAGGCGCGCGAGCTCCTGCCCGAGGGTCACCCGTGCCCCTTCCTCGACGAGCACCTCGCTGAGCCGCCCCACCAGGTCGAAACCCACGGCCGCCTCACGCTGGCTCTCAATCGTCCCGCGCCCGAACGCCTCCTCCGTGATGGTGCCGCGATCGACACGAACCACCTCAACCCGAGCGGGGGACCAGAGCCGAAACCAAGCCACGCCAAGCAGAGCTCCCAAGAGCAGCACGACCCAGAGACCTCGTCGCAGGGCGCCGAGCGCTCGACGCATCGTCAGGACCGCCACGTGACCACCCCACCTCTCGTTCCCGCTCACATTTCACCAGCGGCTGATCGGCCCCAGGTCGAAGACTGCTCGGTAGCCCGCGCTCTCGAGCAGGCGGGCCGCGCTACCGCTGCGGCTTCCGCTTCGGCAGTAGACGACGACCGGCTGCTCTTTGGGCTCGAGCTCTCGCATGCGGTGCTCGAGCTCCTGGAGCGGGATGTTGACGGCTCCGGGAATGTGACCGGCCGTGAACTCGTCGGGCGTACGCACGTCGACGAGCTGGGCGCCTGCATCGACCAGGCGCCTCGCTTCTGCTCCGGCGCTTTCGCCAGCCCGCGAGGCGAGTAGAGAGCCAGCGGCCGTGACGGCAGCCCCTGCGGCGACGAGGGTTGCCAGCAGCATGGGCTTCACGCCTTCTCCTGTGCGGTAGCCTGCGCTGACGCGCCGCGCCGCACGCCACGGCCCTCTGCACCCAGGGTCCGCTGCACCTCGTTCATGTCGAGCACTGTTGCCATTGTGGTCTCCATACCCGCAAGAGCAGCTTGCATGCCAAAGGGTTCACGCTCATCCGCCGAGGAAGCCTCGCAGGCCTAGCTTGACCGATGCCTGTACCGATGTCGGCTCTGCCCGCCCCATGGCAGATCGGTTCGCGGCTCACAACTTGCAGTCAGGGACTGGCCATGAAGATCAATGAAGCTGTTTGGGACCGCGGGCTCAGAGTGGTTCTTGGGCTCGTGCTGCTCTCACTCATAATCGTTGGGCCCCAGACTTGGTGGGGCCTCGTCGGGCTCGTGCCGCTGGTGACCGGCCTCTGGGGGTTCTGCCCACTCTACCGGGCGGCGGGCATCACCACGTGCCCAACGGCTACTAGCGCATCACCGACCTCCTGATTCAGCCAAGGGCTCGGCGGTGTTTAGGCTCGATCGATGAGCAATCGAGAGGCTGGCGCCGACGCAAGCATTGCGCCGACCGGGGGAGGGGCGAATGTGATGCGCGGCTCGCCATTCGGCAGAGCGCGAACTCTATCGCGAGCCATCTCCGGGCGAGAGGCCACCCCTCAAACCCCTCGCCCCGGGTGTGTGCAGCAACTTGGTGTTCCAGGCACGGGATGGCGATATGGATGGCTTTCTCACAGAGACAGAGTGTTGCCCCTGGGGGCCACCGGGCATGGGACCCGGAGGAAGCGAAATCACGCAATGTTGTTCCGTCAGCTATTCGATCAGGATTCGTCGACCTACACCTACCTGCTCGCCGACGAGGCCAGCCGCAAAGCCCTCATCATCGATCCGGTATTCGAGCAAATCGACCGTGACAGCACCCTCATCGACGAGCTCGAGCTCGAGCTCGTGTGGGCGCTCGACACCCACGTGCACGCGGATCACGTCACCGCGCTGGGCCTGCTGAATCAGCGCTTCAAAGCTCGGACCGTGCTCTCCGAGCGCGGTGGCGCGGTATGCGCGGATCGGCTGGTGAAGCAAGGGGATCGCATCACGTTCGGCCAACACGAGCTCGAGGTTCGGGAAACGCCGGGCCACACGAGCGGCTGCCTCTCCTACGTCTGTGATAGCGCTGGGCTGGCGTTTACTGGCGATGCGGTGCTCATCCGTGGCTGCGGGCGCACCGACTTCCAGCAGGGCAGCGCGGCGACCTTGTATCGCTCGGTACACGAGCAGATCTTCTCCCTCCCGGAGGACACGCTGCTTTACCCCGCTCACGACTACAAGGGCCGAACGGTGAGCAGCGTCGCGGAAGAGAGGCGGTTTAACCCGCGCCTCGGCCAGGGCAAGTCGCTCGAGGAGTTCAGCCGCATCATGAGCGAGCTCCAGCTGCCCTATCCACGGAAGATGGATGTGGCCGTGCCCAGCAATTTCAACTGCGGCCTTGCCCGTGCCGAACCCGGCACGCCCGCGCTTCTCGATCAGAGCTGGGCACCCATCAGCCTCTCGCCCGTTGGCGTACCTGAGGTACTCGGGGGTTGGCTACACCCACACCTGGGCGAGGTGGTCGTGCTCGACGTGCGAGAGCCCGACGAGTTCCGCGGGGAGCTCGGTCACATCGCGGGCGCCGAGTTTTTTCCACTTCAGGCGCTAACGGCCGCGGCCCCCGCACTGCCG
>JAYTOL010000139.1:0-108895 GCA_043747815.1 Deltaproteobacteria bacterium | reverse complement strand
CTCGAGCTCCAGCCGCTTTCGCTCGGTCGTGTCCCGGATCACGGCGACCGTCTTGATGACCTTGCCGCCGGCGTCGAAGATGGGCGACTTGACCGTGTGGCACGTGAGCACCTTGCCGTCGTGCCGGATCATCGGCTCTTCGGGGATCTCGAGCGGCAGCCCGGTGGAGAAGACGTGAAGGTCATCCTTGACGTATTGCTGCGTCAGGTCGGGCTCGCTGAAGGGTGCGTCGATGATGCCCTTCAGCTGCGCGTTCGTCATCCCGTACACCGACAGGAAGGCCTTGTTTGCCCACTGGAGCCGAGAATGCGGGCCCTTGACCAAGACCATGTCGGTGATCGCATCCAGGATCTGCTGGAGCATTTCTTCGGCGTCGTGCTTCGCGTTCGAGACCGCCGTGACCTCGATCGCGAACCCAGCGGAGCAACGCTGCTCGCCCAGCTGCACCGGAAATTTGGCGGAGAACCACGAGCGCGTCGTCCCGCTGGCGTCGGTGATCTGTTCGATGACCTCGAGGTTTTCACCCGTCTCCAGCACCTGCGCGTCGTGGGCGCGCAGCGCCTGTGCCGCTTCTCTCGGCAAGAAGTCGAAGTCTGTCTTGCCCAGGACGCCCCCAGACGCCGCTCCGAGATTGACCTCGGTCGTGCGATTTGCGTACAGGTACGCGCCGGCTGAGCTCTTCACCCACCACGCCCCCGGGAGGTGGTCGGCGAAAGTCACGAACGCGCTGAGCCAGCTCGACTTCGAGCCGGAGCTGCCGTGGCCACTCGTGTCGAGCGCCGCCGCCTGATGTGGCGTGGCGAGGGACCCATCCCCATGCTCCATTGCCGTACTGCACGGCCATCGGAGTGTGTTCATAAGTGTGGTGGGCACCCCTCGACCCGACGTCACGTTTTTTGGGGCCGCTGGGCTGAGGGTGCCAGCCTCGAAAGGCGGCCTCGAAGTGGTCGAGCCCGAGCTGAGCTCCGCGGCAAAGCTTGCGCCGAATGCCTCGGCGTCCGCGCGAGTCAAGAGCGCCCGGGCCGCCCTCGATTGGGGAGAAACCCGGCGCGGACTTGGGGTTTCTCCTACCAGGGCTCAAAGCAGCGCCCTTCGCCGCTTCGTGGTGCGTCCGCCGAGCATTGGGGATAGGCTAGGGCCCGATGCTTGCCCATTCGGAATTGTCGTCAGGGCCGCGCGCGGCGATTTTGCTCATTGCGGCGGCGGCTTTGGGCACGGCGTGTGCCATTGACGAGCGGGACTTCAGCGAGCGCACCGCGCTCTGTCCCGCCAATGAAGCGTGCGCTGCGATGGGGGGCGCGGACGGCGCTCTAGGCCTTACGCCACGGGGTTCGGATCCGCTCGGGGTCGGCGGCGGTGCGGGTGCCGATGGCGTTGCGAGCGTCGGTGGCGGGTCGGGCGTCGGTGGGGTCGCGCGCGTCGGCGGCGCCGGGGGTAGCTCGGCCCCCGCGGCGGGGGAGGGCGGCGTGGGGGGGAGCTCGCTGCCTGCGGCGATAGAGGGCGGCGCGGGTGGCGCAAGCAGCGGCGACATGGGCGGATCGGCGAGCAACGCCGGTGCTAGCTCCGATGCCTCGGCATGCCCGAGTGAGCTCTTGAGCAACGGCGGCTTCGAGGTGGGCCTGGCGCCGTGGGTTGCTTTCACGACAGGGGTGGATCCGCTGACCTATGACGCCGCCGACAGCACGGAGGAGGGTGTCAGACCTCACAGCGGGCAGCGTCTGGCTTGGCTCGGGGGCGTGCCCAGCGAGGTCAACCGACTCTCTCAGAACGTGAGCCTGCCCGCCACGGTGACTCGCGTCACCTTGCGGGGCGCCCTGCGCATTCAAATCTACACACCACACAGCATCGTCGATTTCATACGCGCGAGCTTGGTCAGCTCCGGACAGCGTATCCCTCTGTTTGAATTCGACAACGGCGACGCCGCCGATGATTGGTCAGAGCTTGCGCTGCCGCCGCTGGACGTCGCAGCGTACGCCGGCCAGACCCTCAACCTCGAGATCGAAAGCTCCATCGGCGTGGGCCCGGGCACGAGCTTCTTCCTCGACGACCTCTCGCTCGTTTCCGAGTGCGCGTTGTAGTCGCGGCGCCACCCGGTCGCGCTTACCCAAAGCGGGTCTCCACAGGTCCCTGTTGTCGCAACGACCGGCAATCAGGGCGGCCACGGCGTCGGCTTGCTTCGGCTTCAGCGTCGCCCCTTCTGGCGGGCGCCGGGCTCGCTCTCGAGCCGGTGCGGGCCGGCTTCCTTGCCTCATGCACGCGCGCCACACGCGGGGCACGAGAGTCGGAACGCCCCGTGGGCCTTCTGGTGCCGTGCAAGGTCGACCGCCATGGGCGAGCCTGCGGGTCCGCGACCGTCGCCGTTTTAGCAGCGGATCCCCCCTGGCACCGAGCTTGCTCCAGCAAGCCTTCGCGAGCTTTGACGTCCCCTCCAGGCGTCCTCTGCGGCGCAAACCATCCGGCGCTGACTCGCGAAAGGTCATCCGAAATGAAGAAGCAGAAGAAGGTGACGGCGCAATCAAAACCCTTGCGCGATGCGTCGTCATCGGACGCGGTTCCACCGGTGACGCAGGTCCGACGCCGCAACGCTCGTCATCGCTCCGAGGGCCGAGCGCAGTCTTCGGCTGAGCTCCGCGGTAAGCCTGCTTCGGGCAGCGACGTCGCGCCGATCGCGAGCAACGTGGTGGTGACTTCAAAGTATCAGGAGATGTACCTGGCGGCACGCACTGCCGACGCTGCAGGGCGCATCCAACTCGACCAACAGCGCTTTGCCCAGTCGTTGGCGGAGGCGGGTGTGGGGTCGCTCGCCGAGCAGGAGCTCTATAACCTGGCTTTACTGGCCGCGGCCGACGGCCATGCCTCGCTCTTCAAAGAGGACGTCGCCCTGGCGCTGAGAAAAGCCAGCTAGAGAGGTCGGTTGGGGAACGCGCCGCGCAGCATCCAAGCTGTAGCCGAGCCTACCGACGGCGCGCTGAGCGTATCCAGGCGTCATGAGCATGCGTCTGGCGCCTGGTCGAAAAAGCGAGCTCGGACGTGACGAGCCGTGGCTTACCGTACCACCGGTGGAACATCGATTTGGCGTGTAATTGCGCGCTCGAGCGGAGCTGCGCCTCAGGGTCGCTAAATACGGCCGGATTTTTGATATGAATTTCAGTTTCAATAATGGTCGTGCTGCTGTCAAGGCGAGGCCCCACGTTCCATCTGATTGACCGGCACGTTGGCGATTCCAAAAGGATAGCCGGCGAGCTCGAGCGGTAGAGCATCGAGAAGCGGATCTGGTCGTCGGTCAAGCCGTTGAGCGAGAAACGCGCCGTGGTGCCCAGGCCGCCGCTGCGGCGCACTCCCACGCCCTCCGAGCGCGCCAGCACCTCGCCCAGGTCCGCGCTTTGACGTTGCGCTCGCTCGGTCTCGATCACGCGCACCGCCTGCGCGGAAGCTTCGAGCTCTCGAGCGGCGCCGAGCTGATTCACGGTGACCTCGACGGCGCGCTCGGGAGGGGTCAGGCGCGCCGATGCAGCCGCTGCAGGCAACGTGGATGCAACGGGGGCGTCCGGCAGGGCTGGCGGAGGGGAAGCGGGGGGCAGGGTCGGCTCGAGCTCGGCAGGGGCCGCGGGCTCGAAGACGTGGGTGTACGGGATGCGGCTGGCGATCGGGGCGCCGCCGCGCCGGGCAGGCTCGAAAACGAAACGCAGCGCCGCCGAGCTTGCGGCTTCGTCGAAGCCATGGCCGGCGGGCTCGTTCACCTCCGCGTCAGTGACTCTGCCCGTGGCGTCCAACGTGAGCCTGAGGCCCACGCGTCCCGCGCGTCGTTCGGCCCCTGCCGCTAGTGGGAGAAACCCGGCGCGGACTTCGGGTTCCTCCTACTAGTGTACGGGTGGCGTGGCCGGGCAGGCTCCTGCCGCCGACGTCTCAGAGCAGCCGCTTCGAGAGGAGCAAGAGCGTCCTCGGATCGCGGTGGCGGATGCGGAAGGCCGCGAGCGAGCCGTGGACGTCGGCCTGCGTGATCTGGCGGGCGTGTTGGACGTCGACGTCGCGGACGCGCTCGAGGACGTGACGTGCGAAAGGCTCGTCATCGATGAGGACGTTGAGCTCGAAATCCTTGTCGTCTTCCAGGCTGCGAAAGTTGCCGTTGGTCGAGCCGTGGATCGACCAGCGCGCGTCGAAGACCGCGATCTTCAGGTGGTTGAAATGGTTTTGGTACTCGTAAACGGCGATTCCGCGCTCGAGGTAGCGCACGTACTCGTGTTGCTGCGCATCGTGCGCGAAGCTGTTGTCGTTCCACTCTCCGGCGGGCAGGACGAGCGTTACGTCGAGGGCAGGCCGCTGGCGCTTGGCCTCACACAGCGCGTCGACCAACGCGGGATGATAGAAATACGGGTTCTCGATGAAGATCGAGCTTTGGGCTTCGCTGATCAGGCGGACGTACAGCTCGCGCACGGCGTTTTGGCGATCATTGGGCTCGTTGGTGACGACCTGTGCGCTCTCGAGCGTGAAGCGCCTGCTGCCCTTCGCGGACACCCCCCGCGTGAGGTGCGCACCGCGCGCGGGGTCGGGGGGCGGCAAGTCGTAGTCTTGCCCGCCGTCGAGCACGAAGCGCTCATGGAAGTGCCGCTCGAGCTCCCGCACGACCGGGCCATCGAAGCGAGTCAGGCTATCGTGCCACTTCCACCACGGCTCCGGCAGGCCAAGGGTCTTCCGTTCCTCGCCCTCGACCCGAGCATCTTTCTCTGGGATGAAGGCGACGTGGTACATGTACTGCGCGCCGATATTGGCTCCGCCAGCGTAGCCGACGCAGGCGTCGATCACGATGATCTTGCGGTGGTCGATGTGCAGGTCGTCGATGGCGATAGAGCCGCGGATCTGGGCAGCGACGGATCGCAACCTCGGGCTGAGCGTCGGAAGCACCTTGTCGTAGTCGATGTTGGTGTCCACCACCTCGATGCCTGCCTCGCGCATGCGCTGGCAAAGCACGCTGACGTCGAGGGGGTTGTGCTTCATCGCGGGGTCGTGATCCATCATCTCCTTCTCGCCCGTGGAGAATGGATCACCCATGCCGGTCTTCTGGATGTTCAATAACACGCGCACGCGCACGCCCTGCTTTGCCTTGAGGACGAGCGCGTCAGCCAGCTCGTCCCCTATCGGATCGTGAAACCAGAGGAACATCGACACGTGGATCGACGACCGGGCCGCGCGCAAATCCGCGAGCAGAGCCGGCAAGATCTCGTGTCCGTTCAGCAGGAGCTCGGCAGCGTTGGAGACAACGGTCACGTCCTCGAGCCTAGCTCGCCTCTCGACGAAAGCCCCGTGGCCGTTCGCCTCACCGCACTTTCATCCGACGCAGTCGGGCCATTTCGGGGCAGCTCAGGGCGTGAACTGGATCTCGTCGACCTGAATGCTGCCCGAGTCGCTCATACCGGCGCCGAGATAGCCTTCTTCTCCGCGCCCCTCGGCGAAGGGCTCGAACAGCAGAGCCGTGGCGCTCGCGAGCACGTCGTTCAGTCTTTCCGGAACGAGCGTGCCGCCGCCAGAAAACCCGGTGTCCGATAAGCTCAGCTCGAGCTCCTGGGGCGAGCCGTTTAGCTGCACGTCCCAGCTCACCGTACCGCTCAGATCGCGATCGGTGTACGCGGGGCTGTCCACGCTGATGCGCAGCATGCGCGGGCGGTCTGAACGTACCACGAGCCGCAAGCTCGAGCTCCGGCTCAAGTCGGCCACGCCGGCGAATGGCATCCGGAGCTCAGCCCACTGGCTCCAGGGGACTAGACCATCTCGAAATTCGAAGCTGAGGCGCGCGTCGTGCGCCCCGGCGAGCGCGCCTGCCTGCTCGAGCGCGACGGCAACCGTCGTTTCTGGGGTCGAGGAGCGCAAGACGCCGAGGCCGAGCTCTAGCTCGGTGGTGGATTCGAAACCCTCGAGCGCATTCGGCGTCAGCGCGAAGCGCCCGACCGGCTGCTCGTCTCTTTCCGCGATGCTGCGCAAGCGGAGTAAGCCCAGGTCCCCGCGTAGGCGGTTAACCGCGGCGCGAAAGGCATCCAGCCGGGGGCCGTGCGTGTCCTCTGCCACGGCCGGGTCGATCTGCGCCTGCCAGGCGTCGAGCCAGCCGTGCATGCGCTCGAGCGTGAACGCGCCGTCCAAGAAGCGGGTCATCTCCGCCCTGACGCGAGCGGGATCCGACCGCGCGACGCCCCCGATCAGGGGATCGCACGCGGGCGCCTGCACGGAGACACCAGAGAATACCGAGTAACGCGCGCTACAATCCGCCGGGATGGCGAGCGCGCTCGGTACTGCCTCAAACGGGCTCGGCACCGTGAAGGTGTTGTCGAGATCCCACGGCAGGAGCGTGAAGCGAGGCTCGGCATCGTGTTGGTAGAAGTAGTAGTTGTCGTTATTGCAGCTGTCCCCGAAGCAGTAGAACCCCGTCATGCCGTCCCAGTTGTTGATCGCGCGGTCCACGGCCACAAAAGCGAACAGCTGGTTCACGTCGGTAAACCGCTCCAGCACCTGCGCGAGGTCTTCCGGGCTAGCGTCGCGCAGCGCGCCGTAAAACGCGATCATGGCAGAATGTTCGGGCTGGTCTTCGTTGGTCTCCAGGTGTTCGGTGAGGGTCGCGAGGTTATCGGTGTTGGGCCACTGCGCCTTGTAGAGATTGCCGTTACCCGGCGCGAAGCGGCTGCTCGTGAAGCGCCCATCGATCTCCTCCACCAGCGAGAAGACGCCCCGGTATTCACCGTTGACGATGAGCCGCGCGTGATTGGCCCGCGGCGCAGGCACACCCATCTCCCGGAACAGCCGATAGGCGAGCCGCTCGTGCATTTCGCTCCGGTCCGTGCGCATGGAGTTGAAGTTCAGACGCTTGAGGCCGTGCAGGCGCTGCTCCGGGTCGTACTCGTCGAACTTGATCTTCATGCTGAGCTTCGAGCAGACGAGCGCGCCAGTATCATCGAAGCACGCTTCGAGGGTACCGACGGCACCCTTGAAGCGCAGCCCGACCTGCGGCAGTTGCTCGCCGTCGACCTGGAGCTCGGCGGGTGCGTACACCTCGTCCTGCGCCGTCGCCTGCAGGTTGTCCCAAACTGCAGGATCGAGGGTGAGCGTGTACGTGCGTAGTGCGCTTTCATCGAAAACCCACGCGCTCTCGTCGTCTGGCCCAGGCACGGCGCCGCCTCGAGGACCCGACGGAGCGGAGAGCGAGCCGCCGCCTCCCGCGGCCCCTGCCGTTCCCCCCTGGTTACCCGCGGAGGACCCCGCCAAGGATCCCGGCTGCATGCCATTGGGCGACTCCACCCCGGCCCCCCCTGCAAACAGGGTCGGTTCTCCGCCTCCGGAACAGGCCAGCGTGAACGCCGCCGCAAATCCCAGCTCGAGCTTTGATCGACCCGACATCCCACGAAGTATGCCTGGATGTTGCACACACGCCTTTGAAAAATCACAGAGACGTTGCTTGGGGACCCGGACGCTGCCGGAGCGGGTCACTCTGCACTTGACGCGGCGGTTTTGCCCCTGTTCGGCTTCATGCCGCGGCGCGCTGGGCCCGAGGACGCCGGGTAGCTTCAGCTACTTCGAGGGCGGGCCGAGGTGAGTCCGAAAGAAGTCGAACACGCGGTGTGAGAGCGCCTTCTTCACCACCGGGTCGGGCACCAAATGGGTAAAGCCGGCCAAGGGCAAGAGCTCGAAGGGCTTGTCGGCGCGGAACAGCGCCTGGGCGAGGTCGAGGCTGTGTTTGAAGTAGACGTTGTCGTCGGTGGTGCCGTGCACGAGCAGCAGCGGGCGCGTCAGCTTGCCTGCGTGGGCGAGGGCGCTGCTCTTTTCATAGCCAGCGGCGTTGTCCGCGAGCAGGCCCAGGTAGCGTTCCGTGTAGTGGGTGTCGTAGTTGCGCCAGTCCGTCACCGGGGCGCCGGCGACGGCGGCGTGGAACACGTCCGGGCGCAAGAGCACCGCCATCGTGGCGAAGTAGCCGCCGAAGGACCACCCCGTCACGCCCACGCGCTCCAGGTCTAGCTCGGGCCGCTCGGCAGCGATGGCCTTCAAGATGGCCACCTGATCGTCGAGCGCAACACCGATCAGGTCCTTGTGAATGGCTCTTTCCCAGTCTCGCCCGCGCCCCGGCGTGCCGCGGCCGTCAGCGCGCACCACCACGAAGCCGCCGTCGGCATACCACTGGTCGAGCAAATAGGCGTACGGGTCGAGCGAGACCATGCTCGCGTGCGGGCCGCCGTACACCGAGAGCAAGACCGGGTAGCGCCGACCGGGCTCGAAGGAGCGCGGCCGTAGCACCGCCGCGTAGTGGGTACGCCCATCGAGCTCGAGCGCGAGCAGCTCCGGATCGGGCAGGGTGGCGGGCTTTTCCGCGACGGAGCTGAGCTCGCCAGCGTCGCTGCCGTCGGCGCGTCGCACCAGCTGCCGCAGCGTGCCTTGCCGGTCTCGCGTCGTGAGCACGTGAGTGCCGGCCAGGTCGTTGACGCTGACGTCATTTCTCGCCTCGCCCTGCGTGAGCGCCTGCAGCGACGACCCGTCGAGCGGCACGCGCCAGATGTGGCGCTGGCGCGGATCGCTGCTCGCGACGACCCAGGCTGTTTGACTCTGCTCGTCGAGGCCAGCAAATGCTTGGTAGCCCAGCGCCCTTGGCAGGAGCGTGCGTGAAAATGAGCCGTCCACCCCGCGCAGCTCGAGCTCCCACCCGCCGTTGCGCTCCGTGCTCCACAAGAAGAACCTGCCGTCGGGCGTCCAGTGCGGCAATGGCCGCGACTCGTCCAGATTGAGAAAGGCCTCGTCCCGCTCGACGAGCAGCTCGCGCGTGGCGCCCGTGTCTGCGTCTGCGGCCAGTAGTTTTTGCAGTGTCTGGGCACGGTTTTGCACGAGCAGCGTGAGCGGTGCGTTCTTCTGCCAGGTGACCTGCGCCAGGTAAGGAAACTCTGCGCGGTCCCACTCGACCCAGGTGGTCTTGCCCCCGCCCGCGCCGATGACGCCGAGTGACACGTCGGCGTTCGGCGTGCCCACGCGTGGATAGCGGAACGCAGCGGCGGGCTGCTCGGGGCGTGTGGCGTCGGCGATGTGGAGCACCTCGACGCGCGAAGCGTCGCTTTTTTCATAGGCGAGCCGGGTCGAGTCGGGCGACCACCAGTAACCGTGCTGACGTCCCATCTCTTCCTGCGCGACGAACTCGGCCACGCCGTTTTCGATCGCGTCCGACGAGCGCTTGGTCAAGCGCCGCGGCGCCGTGCCGGACACGTCAGCCACGTACAGATCGGAGCTCGCGACGAAGGCGACCTTCTGCCCATCCGGCGACAACCCCGGATCGATCACGTGATCTGGTGACACGAGCTCCCGCACCTTGCCGTCGCTCCGCTCCAGCACGAACAAGCGCCCCGACAACGGGATCAAGAGCCGCGCCCCGTCTCGACTGGCCGAAAATGACGTGATGCCGCGAGTCACGAGGCGCATCCGCTCGCGCCGCGCCCGCTCCTCGGCCGTCAGCTGCTCGGCGGCGCCGCCCAAGAGCTGCTCGGCGCTCGCGAGGCGGCGCTCCTGGCCCGTGGCCACGTCAAAAGCGTACAGATCTGCGACGAACGAACGCGGAGGCGAACGACGGAAGACCACCTCTTTACCATCGGGCGCGACCCAGATGCCCATTGGCCTGCCCAGGGAGAAGTTGAGAGTGACCGCGATTTGCTCGAGCACCGCGTCATCTGCGCGCGAGGGCGGCGAGGCAAGCGGCAACGGCATGGGCGCTACCACGTTTGCCGCAGCAAGCCCTGCGCCGCCCGCAGCCGCCTCGACGCTGGTACGCTCCCCGCCGTGGCCACCACAAGCCAGAAAGAGCAGACCCGCCGCCGCCACTGAAGATGCGCCATCCTGCATGGTCCGAGCATAGTGCAACTTGGCCGTGGCGGGCACGGCGTCCACCCCGGCATCAAAACGTGGCTCCTATCGAGAACCCCCCGAATGGCAGCAGCCCAATGTCGGAGTTACCCGTGCCCAGCCACGGGGTGAACATCACCCGCATCAGCCAGCGCGAGCGCGAGTCCATGTAACGGTAACCGATCTGCGGTACGAGCGGAAATTGGGGCCCGTTCGACTCTTCGGCCACCACCGTCACACCGCCCCCGAGCTCGAGGTAGTGGTCGCGTCCACCCAAGAGCGCCGTGGCGGCGAGCGGGAAGACCCAGACCGCTGAGTCGAAGACCGAGAACACCGCCATCCCGGCGCGCATCGCGATGTGCTCGCTGGGCCGGTACTCGTAGTTAAAGCTGTACAAGCCGCCGGCCCCCACGAGCTCGAGATAGAGGCCGTGCTCACCGCGCTCGAAGCGCCCGTCGCCTGGCGCGACGTCGACGTGTTGCGGAATGTGCTGATGCATCCCAGCCCGGCGTTGCTTGGGTAACGCGGGCCGCGCGAAGGTTGAGGCTCGGGTCGCGGAAACGTCGGACCCCTCGGCGAAGGCGGGCGCCGCTCCGAGCATGGCGGCCAGGCTCAGAGATCTTGCGTGCACCTTACGACGACAGCTCACCGTCGAAGCTTGGCAGAAACGAGCCTGGGGCGCCGTGTTTCCGGACAGAGCCCTCCCTACCGCGCCCGCGCACCGGCCAACTCAGTCGAAGAGCGGGGCCTTTCGGGGCAGGGGCTTTCGGCGAGCTCGCCGCTGACGCTGTTGGGTCGTTCGTTTTTTTTGAGAGCTGACCAAATCCTGAGCTCACGTCGCGGCGGCCAGCGCCGATACGTGCACGACACGCGGGCGACATGCGGGCCGCATCAACGTTCGCAGCATAAGCATGATCAAATTTTCTGCAGCATACATCGCCCTGTCTGGGACCGCCTGGAGCGCCGGTTGCACCTCGGAGGCCGCGGATTCTACCGACGTGCAGGGGCTGAGCTCTAAGGCGGTGCTGGATCTCAACGATGTCAAGACGAACCCGACCGCTTACGAATGGTTCGACTTTAGACCCAACGTGCAGAAGCTCATCTTGTCTGGCGCCGCCGAGACCGAGCACGTGGCCATTCTTTGGTACACTGTCACGGACGGCAGCGTCGGGCTGCACTTTCATTCAAAGACGGAGTCCGTTTACGTGATCGATGGCACCCAGACGGACGCCAAGGGGGTCTATCCGACGGGCACTGTCTATTTCAATCCACCTGGCAGTGGGCACGCGATCATGAACAGCTCGGGGTTCTTCATCCTCGCGTACGCTTCGCCTCCGGACTTCGCGAGCACAGACTTGATTGAAGAGTATACGCCCGTGCGAATCGACACGCAGGGCCTCAACGTGATGAGCGAATATCCGTTCGAGCAAAAGGCAGCGGGCATCCGAGCCTTCGAGGCACCCCTGAGCAGCGCGGGCGGCATGAGCGCCCAGTTCGTCGAGCTCACGTCAGCGGGGGCCGAGTATGAATATTCTGGGAACTACGTGCTCGTGCTCGAGGGGATCTGCGGCATCGAAGGCGTAACCTTTGGGGAGCAGGCGCTGGTCGTCGCTCGAACGGTGGAACCCGAGCGGTTCAAAGTCACGTTGCCACGAGGCGGCTCGTGTTTGGTGATGGGGGTTTCGTTCTAAGCGGCTGGCCCTGTTTTGAGGTCGAGCCGCTGTCGGCGCGCCTGCGGGGAGCAGCGAGCTTGCGCTCTCGCAACACAGCGGCTGTGGGCCAAGGTGATACCAGTGGCCACACTGTTCAACAAGCGTTCAGAACGAAGCGACGCTGCGCGTCGTGCTCGCCGCGGCGCGTTTGAGGCTGGAGCCCGCACGGAAGAGCGGTGTCCGTGTTAGCCCGGGCGCCCGCTCGCCCTCGATTCGGAAACGGGGCGCGGAATCGCGCTTAGACCACGACAAACGCTGGAAACCCTCGCCGCGCTATGCAAGTTAGCGGGGCATGACCACCAAGGCCCATCCCGTTCTCGTGGTGGAGGACGACGCGGACATTCGTGATGCAATGGTCAGTATCCTCGAGTCCGAGGGGTACTCCGTCTGTGCTGCCTGTCATGGCGCCGACGCCCTCGCTCAACTGCAGGCCGGCAGCAGGCCCTGCATCATCTTGTTGGACCTGATGATGCCGGTGATGGACGGCTGGACCTTCTGCGAAGAGAGGGAGAAAGACCCTTCCTTGGCGGCCATTCCGGTGCTGGTGCTCTCGGCCGTGGCACGGCAGGACCCGCGAAACGCGCGCATGCGCGCGGTCGAGCACCTCTCCAAGCCCCTCAACGTGGACAAGCTCCTCGCGGCGGTCGAGCGCTATTGCTGACCCCTCGGGCGGCCCTGTCGAGTGCTTCGCCCGAGCCGCGAGCGCCGGCGCGGATCCTGCTCGTCGACGACCACCCGGCAAACCTCCTCGTGCTGGAGGCAATACTCGCGCCGCTCGGGGAGCACACGGTGCGGGCCAACTCGGGCGAGGAGGCGCTCGCGCGGCTCGGCGAGGGCTCCTTCGCCGTCGTCCTGTTGGACATCATGATGGGGGGCATCGACGGTCTCGAGACAGCGCAGCTGGTTCGGACCTTGGAACATGGGCGGGAAATCCCCATCATCTTGATGACGGCGGGAGACACGCCGGCGCTCGAGGGCTACGCTCACGGCGCCGTCGACGTATTGCGCAAGCCGCTCGATCGAGACGTCGTGCGGGCCAAGGTTGCCGTGTTTGTGGAGCTGTTCCACGCGCGTGAGCAGATTCGCCTACAGGCGGCCCGGCTCGAGGCGCAGGAGCGCAGGGCCGAGGCCCGCGTCGCCGCGCTGCTCAACGCGTCGCTCGACGCGGTCATCGGGATGGATCACGCCGGCAACATCACCGAGTTCAATGGCGCCGCCGAGGCGATGTTCGGTCGTGGACGGGAGGCTGTGCTGGGCCGTTGTCTCTCCGACCTGCTCATCCCGGTTGACCGCCGCGAGGCGCACCGTCGCGGCTTGGCTCGCTACCTCGCGACGGGCGACAGCCGCGTGCTCGACACACGCATCGAGGTCGCCGCCCTGCGCGCGGACGGCGCCCAATTTCCGATAGAGCTCGCCATTCGTCGCGTGGCCACGGGCGGGCCGGCGACGTTCCTCGGCTACGCCTCCGACCTCACCGCGCGCAATCGAGCCGATAGCGCCCGTGCGCTGCTTGCACAGGCGAGCGAGGCCTTAGCGTCCTCGCTCGACTATGAGGTGACGCTGGAGACGGTGGTTCGGCTGGCGGTGCAGCGGTTCGCGGACTGGTGCTCCGTCGAGATCATTGGGGACGACTCACGCCAGTCCAAACAGCTCGCGGTCGCGCACGTGGATGTGGCCAAGGTGGCGTTGGCCAACGAGCTACGGCGGCGCTACCCGCCCGATCCGGACGCGCTAGAGGGTGTGCCCCGGGTCCTCCGCAGCGGCCGCTCTGAGCTCTACGAAGACATCCCCGAAGCGCTGCTCGAACGCGTGGCGCGCGACCCCGAGCACCTCCGGATCCTGCGCGAGCTCGGCCTGCGCTCGGCCATGATCGTGCCGATCGCTACGATCGCCCGAACGCTCGGCGCCATTACGTTCGTGGCCGGCGAAGCGTCGCCACGCTACACCCCCGCCGACCTGACTACGGCCGAGGACCTCGCGCGGCGCGCCGCGATGGCGATCGAGAATGCGCGGCTATATCGTGCGACGCAGGTGGCGGAGGAGCACAACCGGTTCCTCGCCGAGGCGACCCAAGCGCTGGCCTCGTCGCTCGACTATGCGGCGACTCTAGAGCGATTGGCGCGCCTGGCGGTACCGAGGATCGCGGACTCCGCGGCGGTCTACCGGCTAGAGCACGACGGCGCCATCCGCCTGGTCACATTGGCCGCAGCCGACACCGCAGAAGAGGCGCTGCAGCGCGAGCTAGATGGGCTGCTGCCGCTGCGGATCGACCAGCACGATCGCTTGCTGCCGCGTGTCGTGCGCACGGGGCGCGCGGAGATGCTCGCCGACGTCCCCGATGCGGTGAGCGCCACGTGGAGCGCGACGGCCCGCGCTGGGCAGCTCGTGCGAGAGCTAGCGATCCGCTCTTACCTGGTCGTGCCCATCGTCGTGCGCGGCAACGTGCTGGGGGCTCTCGCCCTGACCAAGTCCGCGTCGGCGCGCCGCTTCGCAACGCAGGACCTCGCGCTCGCGGAGGACCTAGCACGGCGCGCGGGCCTGGCCGTCGAGAACGCGGAGCTCTACCGGGAGGCGCAAGAAGCCAATCGCCTCAAGGACGAGTTCCTGGCGACGGTTTCGCACGAGCTGCGGACGCCACTGACGGCAATCCTCGGTTGGACGCACCTGCTCAAGACCGGTCGCCCCGGGCAGGTGGCGCGCGCCGTCGAAACGATTGAGCGGAACGCTCACGCGCAAGCCCGCATCGTCGATGACATTCTAGACGTCAGCCGCATCGTCACGGGCAAGCTCCGCCTGGTCCTGACCCGGGTGAACCTGGCGGACATCATCGTCGCCGCCCTCGATACGGTGCGGCCCACTGCCGAGGCAAAGGAGATCACGCTGCGGAGCGTGCTCGACCCCACCGCAGCGGAGACCGCCGGCGACGCCGCGCGGCTCCAGCAGGTCGCTTGGAACCTACTCTCGAATGCGATCAAGTTTACGCCCAACGGCGGGCGCGTCGAAGTTCGGCTCGCGCGTGGCGCCTCCACTCTCGAGCTGCGGGTCAGCGACACCGGTCAAGGTATCCCAGCGGACTTTCTCCCGCACGTCTTCGAGCGCTTTCGACAGGCTGACAGCGCGCCGACCCGCGCCAGCGGTGGGCTCGGGCTTGGCCTCGCAATCGTGCGCCACCTGGTCGAGTTGCATGGGGGGCACGTCAGCGCCGAGAGCCCAGGGGAGGGCCGGGGGGCGACCTTCAAAGTGACGCTGCCGCTCCCCAGCGTGCCGGGAGCAGCGGCGCAAGCCGCGCCAAGCGATACAGCGCGCCCCGCGCCGGGCGTAGTCGCCGCCGAACCTGTGACACTCGCGGGCGTACGCGTCCTCGTCGTCGATGACCAGGCGGACTCGCGCGACTTTATCGCCATCCTGCTCGAGCAGCATGGCGCGCAGGTGACGACGGCCGCGTCGGCACGCTCCGCCGAGGACCTGCTCTTGCAGATGCCGCCAGACGTGCTCGTGAGCGACATCGGCATGCCTGGCGAGGACGGTTATGCGCTGATCCGGCAGGTCCGCGCCGCAGGGGTCGAACGCGGGATTTGGTTCGCGGCCGTCGCGCTCACGGGCCACGCGCAACTCTCGGACCGCAATCGTGCCCTCTCGGCGGGCTACCAGGCGCACTTGACCAAGCCCGTTCAGCCCGAGGTGCTGGTGGCGGTGATCGCGGAGCTGGCGCGGAGGAACAAGGGCAGCTGAGCGCCAGTACCGCGTCTTGCGGCAGCCTCACGCTCTGACGTCCTTCGATGGCCGGGTCCGCCGGCCCTGCAAACATCGGATGCTATTGCAGGCGGGCGCCGCGCGGGCGAACCGAGCCGACGCGCTATTCCGATCGCCTCCTAGCGGTCGAGGCGTTAGGCTCGACGCCATGCAGCAAGCTCGCCGCGCGTCTTTGATGGTCGCTTCCACCGCCTGCGGCTTGCTCAGTGCCTCGACGGCCTTTGCCCATATCGATCTGCTCGAGCCCGAGGCGCGCGCTCACGGCACGGCGGCGCGCGGGGACACGGACATCGACGAAAATAGCAATCTGAAGAGCGGGCCTTGTGGACAAATAGTGTCGGGGCGGTCCCAGCGCGTGGCGACCTACGCTCCGGGCCAGACGATCACGGTGCGCGTGCGCGAGGAGAACGCTCACGTCAGCTACCTTCGAGTCTCGCTCGATCTGGACGGTGAAGATTTCCCCCTGAGGTCGCAGGTGCCCCCGGCGCCAGAGACCCAAGAGGCGGCCGCCGCTGCAGAAGCCGCGCTGGGCGGAGAGGGCCTGCTGCTCGTGCATCGCGAGGACAACGACACGCTGGGCTTCATCCACGAGCTCGACGTGACGCTGCCGGATCAGGCCTGCGACAACTGCACGCTGCAAGTCCTTCAGTTCATGTACGACGATCCGGCCGCTCCATATTACTTCCAGTGTGCCGATCTGGTGATCGAGGAGGCGAGCAGCACGACGGACTCCGGCGCCGCGCCACAGAACGGCGCTGCTGGCTCTGTTGGCGCGGCCAGCACCGGCGCGAGTGGTTCCTTGAATGCCGGGGCGATCGCGTCAGATAGATCGAGCGACGACGCACCGGCGCCGGTGGCGAGCCCTTTGGGGGCGGGTGGGGCCACGGCAGCGAACGGCAGCGCGGGCGGGACCGTGGAGGCTACGCCTTCACCCTCTGCTAGCGCCGCCGTGGCCAGCAATGGGAGCGAGAAGAGCGGAGGCTGCAGTGTGTCTCGGAGTGTGTCGCGGAGCGGGTCTCGGAGTGTGTTCCCGAGTAGCTGGGGCGATGCGCGAGCGAGGGGTTTTATCGAGGCGGCGTTCTTCGGGTTCTTGGCGATCGTCGTCGTGCGCCGTCGGCGTTGAGTCGCGGCAAAGTGCGGTGAGTTGGCACTGCTTTGCCAACAGCGAGCTCAGAAATGGGTCGCGGCCCAGACGGAATGGAAGCTCACGCGCGCGCTGCGATAGGCTTCGCGTAACGTCTCGGTATCCGCGGCTTCGAACTCGCAGAAGCCGCGCCGGCGATCCTCCGAAATCACGCTGCGTATCCGCTTCACGTTACGGACCTCGAGGCAGGGGCTGAGCGAGGCGGACATACGCGCCAGCTCTTGATCCGTGGCCGGCGGGTTGAAGTCGTATTCGACGATGAGATAGGGCATGAGGCCTCTCTTGAAACGAAGCCCCAGAAAGGGCGAGACTCAGCCAGTATGCCTGGGCTCGGCGGCGCCGTGAAGGCCCGTGCCGCGGCGAGCCCTCACGGGCTCTTTCCTCGAGGGCGCTCCTTCAACTCGAGGTCGATCTCGGCTCCGCCGGCTCCGGCGCTGAGAGCGCTCGCGAGCGCTCGCACCCGCGCGACCGCATGGGCGCTGCGCGCGGACAGATCGGGCCACGCCGCCTGGACAGCGAGCGCGTCGAGGTGCTCGCGGGCGAGCAGCGGCTCGTGTGCGCGCAGCGAGAGCTCGGCGAGCAGCGCGCGGGCGAGGGCGATCTCACTGGCTCGATCGACGCGCTCGGCCGCGGCAAACGCGCGTTCGGCGTAACGCCTGGCGCGAGCGTCCGCGCCCGCCTGGGCGGCGAGGCGCGCCGCACGATTGAGCATGAGCGCGAGCAGGCGCTGGCCATCTGCCGCCACCAAGGCGGGCAACGTTTCGTCGAAGGCGTCGAGCTTGGAGGCATCGAGCGGACCAGGCGTGTCCGCGACGTGGGTCAAGGCTGCCAGGCACTCGGCAGCAGGCGCATGCGCGCCTTCGCCCAGCTTCAGCGCCTGCGCGAGGAGCTCTTTCGCGTAGCAGCGCGCGCTCTCGAAATGTCCCCGATCGAGCTCGATCAGGGCGAGCTGCAGCAGGCATTCGCACTGGTCCCAATAGCCGTGCTGGCGGAGCGCCAAAGACAGCGCGCGACGCGTGAGCTGTGCCGCAACATCGAGGTCTCCCTTGGCTTCGGCTAGCATGGCCTGCGACCAGACCAGGTCGAGCTGCTCCGCGCCCTCGCCCAATATCTCTCGAGCTTGCCCGACGAATTTCTCGGCTGCCGCGATGTCGCGCTGCAAAAGTAGAAAGCAACGAGCCGTACCGGCGAGCTCCTGGCCGAGCTCTGCGGGCGTCGCGTGTCGGGTCGCCTCGATGCGAGCGAGCGAGCTCTGGAAGGCCCCCTTGTCATCACCGGCGCTGAACTGCAGCACGGAACGCAGGAAGAACGCGCGCGCCTCGACCGCGGGCAGCCCGAGCTCGTGGGCTTCGGCTGCCAGCCGCGAGAGGGGCGCCTCCAGACTCTGGCGCGGGCGCGCGTGCACTTCCAGCGCCAGGAGCTCCACGGCGAGCGGCACGCGCTCCGCAGCCGGCAGGGAGCTTGCGAGATGCAGCCCTCGCTGCGAGAGATCGATGGCGTCTCGGGACGCGAACAGCCTCAGGCAACGCCGCCCGGCGGCAATGCACGCGCGCGCGGCCAGGCTGCCGTCCCCAGCCAAGCTGGCGTGATGGACCACGTCGCCGGCGAGCGCGCCGTCTGGGTCGACGCTCGCGGACAGGGCCCGGGCGATGTGCGCGTGAACCAGCCGCCGGCGCGGCTCGGACATCTGCCGATAGGCGGCCTGCCGCAATAAATCGTGCGTAAAATCGTAGCCGGGGCCGCGCACGCGCAAGATGGCGTGCCGTTCGAGCCGCTCGAGCGAAGTGACGAGCTCCGGCAGCGCGAGCCCGGTCACGCGTGCGAGCACGTCCACGTCAAAGCTGCGTCCGAGCGCCCCCGCCCATGAGAGCAAGCCGCGTTCGGTGTCCTGCAGCCGGCCGAGCCTGTCCGCCATCAGTCGGGAGAGGGATTGCACCAGGTCCTCGGTCCCCGATTGCAGCGCGCGCGCCGCCTCGAGGGCAAACAGAGGGTTGCCAGCGCTCTCGGCCAGCACGCGCGCCGTGTCCACGCCCGGGCTCGTGAAAGCGAGCAGGGCCTCGAGCTCATGATCCGACAGCGGCCCGAGCTCGATGCTGAGGGCCAGGCGTTCGCGCCCTAACGCCCGCACCAGGCGCTGAGCCGCGGGATTGTCCGCCAGCTCGCCGCTGCGCGCCGAGGTCGCCAGCACGATGGGCGAGCCTGAGAGGGCCCGCGCCAGGTAGTGCAGGAGCTCGGCGGAGGCTTCGTCGAACCAGTGCAGATCATCGAGTAGGAGCACGAGCGGACCCTGCTCGCGCGCCGCGCTGGCGAGCAACTCCGCGACCGCGTCATACAGGCGCGTGCGATCGGGCGCCTGGGTTGCAAACGGGGAGGGTGAGAGCGCCGGTCGATCGCCGGCGCTGGGATCGGCACGCGGATCGGGGAAGCCGCCGCGCAGCGCCTCGATGAACGCCCCATAGGGTCGCACCAGCTCTGCCTCGAAGGCTCGGCCCGAAAGCACCCTTCCGCCTCGCTCGCGCGCCAGCGCGCCGAGCTCCTCGAGCAAGCGGCTCTTGCCCATGCCGGGCTCGCCCAGCACGAGCACGACCGGTGCCCGACCTGGGGCGCCGTCGAGCGCGTGCGCGCAGAGCTCGCGTTCCCGCGCTCGGCCCACGAACGGCGTAACGACCTGAGCGCGCTCCACTACAGCCGGTCGGGGCGGCTCGGGCGGGGTCGCGTGCACCTGTGGGGCCGGCGCCGCGTGCGTGCCTGCCGCAGGCGGCCGCCCGAGCGCCATGCGCCGCCGCTCGAGCTCGATGGAAGGCTGGAGGCCGAGGTCGCGCTGAAGCAGGCGAGCATAATCATCGTACTCCCCCTGCGCACCCCGCGTATCACCGAGCGCGGCGAGCAAGTCCAACACCGCCGAGCGCGCGGACTCGAGCAGCGGATCGAGGGCGACCAGGGCACGCGCATGGCAAAGCGCCTCCGCCGGCGTGCTACGCAGCCGCTCCACGAGTGCTTGCAACGCCGTGACGTGCAGCGCGCGCAGCTCCTCGCGGCGTGCGATGCACCAGGCATGAAAAGGCGGGCACGAAGCCAGCTCCAGGCCTTCGAGAAAGGGACCCCGGAAGCGCGCCGCGAGCGACAGCAGGGTCCCCGTCTCGAGCGCGCCCGCGCCCGCCGCCATGAGCGCTCGCACCTCCAGCACGTCCACCTCCGCGCCGTGCTCTTCGAACCCCACGCGCTCTCGATCAGCGGCGAGCCGCACGCAGCCGCCCACGTCGAGCAGCGGGCGCAACTTAGCGAGGCTCCAGCGCAGCCCGGCGCGCGGATCGTCCGGACCCTCCCAGAGCAGCTCGCACAGCCGTTCACGCCGCTGGGGCCGCCCCGTCGTGACCAGGTAGCCGAGCAGGGCGCGCGTCTTTTTAGACGCGGGCAGTGGGCGCACGCGACCGCCCACCACGACCTCGGGCTCGCCGAGCAGCCGAATTTCGAGCTCGTGGCTGGGCAGAGCTTTCGACACTGGCCGTGAATTACCACGCTCGGCACCACGCTGGCTCCAACGGACGAGGACGAAGCTCTGATCTGGCGGTTGGGCCATAAGGCCGTAGCCGCTCCCATCGAAGCCACCGGACGTAACGCAAACGAGGAGACGAGACATGACCATCCCCACCACCGCTGACCAAGAGAAACTTCACGCCCTGCTCGGAAGGATCGTCGGCGACCTCGGCGCTGCCATGAACGCCGCGTTGACCATCGTCGGCGACCAGCTCGGCCTGTACAAGGCGCTCGCCGCGAGCGACTGCTGTACCCCGGAAGAGCTAGCCGAAAAGACGGGCACGCAGCCCCGCTACGTCCGCGAGTGGCTGTGCGCGCAAGCGGCGGGAGGCTACGTCAACTATACTCCCTCGAGCGCGAAGTTCTCGCTCAGCGCGGAACAGGCGGCGGCGCTTGCCGACGAGTCGAGCCCGGCCTTCGTGCCCGGTGGCTTTCAGGTCGCGGAGGCCGTGATGCATGCCATCCCACGGGCGATCGAGAACTTCAAGACGGGCGCCGGCATGGCCTGGGGTGATCACGCCAGCTGCCTGTTTCATGGGACCGAGCGCTTCTTCCGCGCCTCGTACCTCGGAAACCTCACGGCGGCGTGGCTGCCCGCGCTCGACGGCGTCGTCGCCAAGCTCGAGGCGGGAGGCAAGGTCGCTGACGTGGGCTGCGGCCTGGGAGCCTCCACGCTGCTCATGGCGCAGGCGTTTCCGAAGTCGCAGTTCGTCGGCTTTGATGGGCACGCGCGCTCCGTCGAGCTGGCGAGGCAGCGCGCGAAGGACGCGGGCGTCGGTGATCGGGTCCGATTCGAGGTCGCAAAGGCGACGGATTTTCCGGGCTCGGGCTACGACCTCGTGGCTCACTTCGACTGCTTGCACGACATGGGGGACCCTGTGGGAGCGGCGCGGCACGTGCGCCGTACGCTCGCGCCTGGCGGCTCGTGGATGCTGGTCGAGCCCTTCGCGGCGGACGCCATTGAAGATAACCTGAATCCCGTGGGGCGCGTCTACTACGCCGCATCCACCATGATTTGCGTGCCGGCGTCGCTGGCTGACGGCCGCCCCGGGCTCGCGCTAGGTGCCCAAGCGGGTGAAACGCGCCTGCGCCGCGTCGTCTCCGAAGGTGGCTTTTCGCGCTTCCGCCGCGCCAGCGAGACGCCGTTCAACATCGTCTTCGAAGCGCGCGCTTGAGGCGCACGCAGACCCGCTCAGCTCTGACCGAAAAGGATAACGCCATGAAGGATGAAAACGCGATCGTGATCGAGGCCTGGAACACGATCTTGTTCGAGAAGTTCTGCCGCTTCCGCCACCTCCTCACACACGGGCTCTCGGCGCACAGCGGTGCGCTCTTCGCTCGCCACCCGCCGGCCTCGGGCGCCTCCGTGCTCGACGTGGGCTGCGGCTTTGGTGACACCACGCTGGAGCTGGCACGCCAGGTCGGGCCACACGGCTCGGCTACGGGCGTGGACTGCGCGGCGAACTTCATCGAGAGCGCGCGCTGCGACGCCGAAGCCGAGAACCTCGGCAACACGAGCTACTTCGTCGGTGACGTGCAGACGGCGCCGCTCGGGGGGCCGTACCAGTACGCCTTCTCGCGCTTCGGCACCATGTTCTTCATCTCTCCTGGCGCGGCGCTGCGCAACGTGCGGCGCGCGCTCGTGCCGGGGGGGGCGCTGCACCTCATCGTGTGGCGCCGCCGTGAAGACAACCCCTGGCTCCACGAGGCCGAGCTGCGCGTACGCAAGCTCGTGCCCGTGGTGTCCCACACCGAGACGGACCAGGTGCATTGTGGGCCAGGTCCCTTCTCGATGGCGGGTCCAGATCTAGTCAGCGACCTGCTTGTCGGGAGTGGCTATACCCACGTTGGTTTCGAACGCTTCGACACCGAAATCTGCATCGGCCGCGACCTCGACGAAGCCGTCCAGTTTGCGATGGCTCTCGGGCCCGCGGGGGAAATAATCCGCCTGGCGGGCGAAGCAGGCCGCGCTCGCCAGACGGAGGTGGAGCTCGCCCTGCGGGAAGCGCTCGGAGGGTTTGCTCGGGACGGAGGCGTCTGGGCACCATCGAGCACTTGGTTCGTGCGCGCCACGAACCCTGGCTGAGACGACGTGCACGTCGCGGCGCCGCCCACCGGCTGCGCCGCGCAGCAAGCTGGCAGACACGCTCCTGTGGGCGTGGGCGGGCTACCCGGCGAATCGAGCTAGGGATTGTAAGGCAAGCCTAGCGTGCCGTGGCGCGGTGCGGCAAGCGCAGCGCGCTGCGGACGACCCCGCGCGCCTTTGGCTTGCGCTCTGCCTTCGCCCGTTCGTCGCTGCTCATCCAAATCTCGCTGGCCATCCGTGAGTGGAAGGAGGCACGCTGAAGCGAGCGCCACCGGAAGACGACGGCGGCGAGGTGCGTCGCGAAGCCCTCCCATGACGTCTGCCCTTCGGGGTTCTCTTTCCAGTCCTGCTCATCGTTGGCCGTTGACATCGCGACTCCCTGTGGGCCCCCGCTCAATCGAGCGGAGTGTGCCTTCTCGTGGCGCTGGCTGCTAGTGGTTCCACGAAAAGCATGTAGCGTGCCAAGAGCAGCGAGTGGCCTGGGCTTCCGCAAGCCGTTGATATTCATCGCTTTCGGGCTGCCCAGCGAGGTGTCACTGGGCACAAATGCCTCGGCTTGCGGCACAGCTCCCCGCTGACGATGGCACACACT
Source organism: Deltaproteobacteria bacterium (assembly GCA_043747815.1). GTDB lineage: Bacteria > Myxococcota_A > Polyangia > Polyangiales > Polyangiaceae > SZUA-265. The sequence goes on along the minus strand of JAYTOL010000139.1, from coordinate 86,216 downwards.
GCAAGTGGGGTCGTGGCAGCGGGGGCGCAGCGCAGAGTAAGGGCTCCCTCAGCGTAGCTGGCAGAGATCCAGCACGTCCATGTCCGTGTAGTCCTGATTCTCGCCAGCCATTGCCCAGATGAAGGAGTAGTTACTCGTGCCGGCGCCCATGTGAATGGACCAAGGCGGGGAGATCACCGCTTCTTCATCGTTCATCACGATGGAACGCACCTCGTCGGGCTGACCCATGAAGTGGAACACGCGCTGGCCTTTGGCGAGATCGAAGTAGAAGTACACTTCGGAGCGCCGGTCATGCAGGTGCGGCGGCATGGTATTCCAGACGCTGCCGGTGCGCAGCATGGTCAGGCCCAAGAGCAGCTGAGCCGAGCGGCAAACCTGGGGCACGATGTATTGGTAGATCGTCCGCTCATTGCAGGTTTCGCGAGCGCCGCGCTCGAGCGGCACGGCCTTGTCGATCGAGATCTTCTTGGCTTCGAAGCGCGCGTGCGCGGGCGTGCTCACCAGGTAGAAGTGCGCGGGAGCTCCCGCGCTCGCAGAGGTGAAGCGCACGTCGGCGCTGCCCATCGGAACGTACAGGCCGTCCCGGGGTGCGAGCTCGAACGTGACCCCGTCCACGCTGACGTGGCCCGGGCCGCCCACGTTGACCACTCCGAGCTCGCGGCGCTCGAGGAACGGAGCGCCGCTCTTTTGGGCAGGTAGCTCGAGCGCCCCGTTGACCGGTGCGGCGCCTCCGATCACGAAGCGCTCGACGTGAGCGTAAGTGAGGCTGACCGCGTCGCTCTCGAAAATCCCTGAGACCAGATACCGATCGGCGAGCGTGGCGGCATCAGCGCCGCGCATCATCTCCGGATGGGTCGCCTGCAGCGTTTTCTTGAACATAGCGGGTCCTCTGCTCGCACGCTTCGCCGCTCGCTTCCACCGAAAAGCGCACGCTCACGTTTCCTGCCGGCCTTCACCGGGCAGCCCACCCGCGAGGAGCTCGTATTTGTTTTCGAGCTTGTACGTGTGACTCGTGACGACCTCACGTCGAGTCCTCCCGCTCGTTGCCGCCCCTTGACACCCCGTGGCAGAAATCTGAGGCTCTGTGGGCGGTCTGAGATGGGGATGGTTGGATGGGCGCCCAGGGCAACTCGACGGAAAATGCTGGGTCTGCGTGGCGTGGTAAAATGGGGTGGGAGCGGCCGCGAGCGGCGCTGATCGCGTACTTCGTCGTCTTCAATGTGCTGGCCGCGGTGCCTTCGCCCGGGTCTGCCTCGGCGGAACGTTTCGAGCGGCCCCAGGTAAAGGCCGAGCTCTCGCGCTGGGTGGCGACGCTCGCGGCCGTTGGCATCGACGCCGACCCTCGGGCGCTGCAGTCCTCCTACCTGAGCTTTTGCAGCGCCGCCGAACGCGCCCGCACACTGGCGCTCGCGCCCCTCGCGTGGTGGTTCGAGCTGTCGAAAACCGGACAGGGCTGGCAGCTGTTTGGCATTCCGCGCGAACGTCCGAGCGCGCTCGAGGTGCTCGTGCGCCGCGCGGGTCGAGACGAGGTCCTCTACCGCAGCGCCGACGCGGCTCACCGCTGGCACGCGGATTTGATCGAGTACCGGCGGATCCGCCGCGCGTACTCGCCTCTGACCGATGAGCGCCAGTATGCCGCGCTTGCCGAGCGACTGAGCGAGCTGGCCTTTGCAGAGTCGGCGGACGTGGAGAGCGTCAGCGTGTCGCTGCTGGTGCGTCATACGGTAGAAGCCGGGGCGCTGCCCGATCGCAACATCGAGCGCGTGCATGTGCGGAGCTTCTCGAGGGCTGGACGTGAGTGAGCTTTCGAGCCTGGCCCGAGGCTTGGTCACGCCCGGCAGAAGCCCCTCGCTCGTCGAACGCTGGGTCGCGCTCTGGGACGAGCGAGAGCAACCGCACCTGCTCGTGCTGATCCGAATTCTATTGTCCAGCTGCGTGCTCGCCGATCTGGCGTTCGTGGGCAGCTCGGGCCTGGCCCGCTGGCTTTGGACGCCGAGCAGCGCGGGCGGTATCGCAGTGCTCGACCCGGGTCACCTTCCGCTGCTCTATCGTGTACTGCCGGCGGCGCCGCTCTCGGCCCTGCTGCTCTGGTCAGGGATGACGCTGAGCATCGCCGCCGTCGGTGTTGGTTTCTTCACGCGCAGCGCGGCCCTGGCGTTCGTCGTCTTGTCCGCACAGGCTGGCCACATCAATCCCGAGGCGGACCGCGCCGTGGACCAGGTGGTCCGTCTGGCTCTGGTCCTCGTCGCCTTCTCTGCCGCGGGCAAGGCCTGGTCAGTGGATGCTCGGCTCCAGACTGGCAGCTTCGTGGGGGAGCTCAGCCCCGCCAACACCGCCTGGCCGCGCTACTTGCTGCTCGGTCTACTCGTGCTGATTTACGCGGCCGCAGGCCTCTCGAAAGGAGGCACGCGCTGGTTCCCGTGGGGAGGATACGGGGCCCTGTACGTTATCTTGCAGGATCCTAGCCTCGCGGCTCACGACTTCGGCTGGCTCGGCAGGCCCATCCCTTACTTCTTCACCCAGGTGGCCACCGCGGCGACCTATCTCTGGGAGGTGTCAGCGCCCGTCGTGGTGCTGGCGGCTCATTACCGGAGAACGGCTGAGCGCCCCGGGCGCCTGCGTCGCCTCGTGAATCGCTTGCCGGTTCGCAACGTCTACGTCGCCGTGGGGGTAGTCTTTCACCTGATGCTCGCGCTCAGCATGCAGCTCGGCATCTTCCCTTTTGCGATGCTCGCCCTTTTCCCTGCCTTCTTCCGGCCGGAGGAGCTCAGGCGAGCCCTCGCCACAGCTCGAGGCTGGCGCGAGCGGGCCCAGACGTTATCTGGGCCCTCCAGAGGCGGGCGCTGATTAGCGCGGGCCCGCGCCGCTCGTCACCGCCGCTTCGACCGCAGCCGCCGCGTCGAGCCTATAGTCGTACGGCGGATCCAGGAAGGCAGGGCCCCCGCCTCCCGTCTGTTGGTTGCCCGTGGTGCCCGTGTACAGGTTGGTCGCCCCGAGCCTGATGTTGGCGTTCCCCTGATCGTCAGTGTTATTAAACTCGTGCGGGTCGCGCGAGCCATCGAAGGAGTTGCCCTCGAGCAGCACCGACGCTTGGATCCCCGCACGGACGCAGTAGTTGCTGACGGCCGAGCTGTAGTAGTTGTTGTACAGGTGGTTCTGGCCGAAGCGGATGCGCGGCTGGCGCTCGACCACGTTGTCCGCCCACCAGTTATGGTGCCAGGTCACGTTCAGCGCGTTGGCGTCGTCGAAGGTGGTGGGGCTGTCAGTGCCGCCGACGAGGTTGCTGTAGCGGTGGCCCGCAGCACCTGTGGAGTCGTCGCCTACGTTATCGGTGCGCGGCGTGTAAAAGAACTTGGTCCACGAGATGGTGATGAAGTCGGCAGCGTTCGAGATGTCCAGGTTGCCGTCCGTGCCGTCGCGCACCGCGCAGTGATCAAACCAGACGTGGTGTGAGTTGCGCTGGATGATGGCCGCGTCGTCACCCGAGGAGCAGCCCACGGAGCTGTCGAAGCCCGGATCGAGGGCGCAGTTGCCGACGCCGTATCCCACGATCGTGATGTTGCGCACGATCACGTTTACCGCCTCGCGCACCTCCAGGTGGCCGTGGATCTCCGCGCCGCAGGTGCCGACGATGGTCTTGTTCGAGCCGACGTTCACGTCTCCAGGAGCCAGCGTGCCGCGCACGTGGATCACGGCCGGCGCCGTGCCAGTGACTGCGTTCTGTAGTTGCGCCAGAGTCGTGACGACGATCGGCCTCGCGTTGCCGCCACCGGTCGTGGTCGCCACGCCGCGACCCGACACCGAGGCCCAGCCTTCGAGCGGGCTCGGGGCGGGCAGCACGTTGCAGTCGACCGGCCCCTGGTTGACGACGGGCGGCGGTGGGGTCACCACGGGAGGCGGTGGGGTCACCACCGGAGGCGGCGTGGTGACGACGGGCGGCGGCGTGGTGTCCGTGTCGTCATCCGAATCCTCATCGCCGCTTTCATCCGAATCCTCACCGTCCTCGCTCGGGGTGTTGCCGGCGCCACTCGCCCCAGAGCTATTCGGCGCGCTGGCGGAGCTGGACCCACCGTTGCCGCTGCCGACTAACTGCGCGGTCATCGGGATGATCCCATCCTGTGCCGCGGGGGTGCTGCCCCCTGCGCCTGCCGCGCCCAGATTGACATTGCTGCCGCCGCCGCCTGCTCCAACGGGCGAAATCGGGGCGGGCGTGCCGTTCTGCGCCGCCGGACCTCCGAAGCTCGGCAGCGGGTCGCTGCCACGGTTCGGGTCACTGAGCTCCCCGTCACCGCAGGCGCTAGCGACGGCGATCAGCCAGGTGCACGTCGAGAGCGCACCGATGCGCCGACGCCTTATTGATCCGAGTTGACGGGCAGGGCAGATTTCGCTGCTGGCCTTCGACGATCGTGTTCTTTTAATCATGCAACGGTTCGACTTTGTGCTTTCCGCGTTCGCTCGGGGCATACATGCAGATGAAGCGCGAACGGATCACGCCACGCGCGCTGACGTCGACGAAGCAGTGCCGTTCCTTACAGATCTCGCGGCCGGCCCTCGCTCGGTAGCGCGCGCTGTGAGCGGTAGCGTGCGGCGCGAGCTAAACGCTGCAGCTGCGATGTAGATCTATTGCGTGTGCAGCATCCTCACGAGCTGCGATCTCGCAACGCACCCTGCATGGGTCACCAGCAAATCTTGCAGCCGCTCAGGAATGCGAAAAAACCCACGCCAACTGTCGAGTCCCACGGGGGCTCGCGCGTTCACTTGCCGCAATAGGAACGCAGCACGTTGCGCACGTGCTTTCCCGATTCGGTGAGCTCCGCGGCGGTCCAACCGCCGGACGGGTTCCCGCCGGGCTCCAGGATGGAGCATCTCTCTCCGGCCTTGTCAGAGACAGACCAGTTGAGCCAGCTGATGTGGTTCTCGTCCATGAAGTCGAGCCACGCCTGCCACTCGGTGTAGTTGTTCTGACCCTGGCCCGATGCCTCCGAGCCGCTGGATTCGCTGACGAAGACAGGGATGCCGAGCTCGACGGCCGCCTGCGTGCGCTTGCGCAGCCAATCGCGGTGCGTGTCCGCGTAGAAGTGGACGGAATACATGATATTGGTCTGCCCCTGCAGCGGGTCGGCCGCGACCAGGTCGATGCGCTGGTCCCACTCCGGCGAGCCGACGATGACGACGTTGTCTGGGTCGTGCTGGCGGATGGCGCCGATCACTGCGGTCGCATACTCCTTGACCTGCGGCCAGGTCTCGTCCTTCTCGGGTTCGTTGACGATCTCGTAGATGACGTTGGGCTGGCTACCGTACTTCTTGGCGATCTCCGAGAAGAAGGCGACGGCCTCGGGCTGATGCAGGTCGTGCGCGTGCCAATCGACGATGACGTAGATGCCGGCTTCGATCGCGCCGTCGATAACCGCTTCGATGCGCTGTCTCGAGGCCGCCGGGTCGCTCAGGTAGGCTCCGTCGGGCTCGATGCCCATGGCCGGGCGCACGACGTCGACACACCAATCTTCCCAGAGCCAACGCACGACCTTGGCGTTGTAGTACTGGGGCCACCAGTTATCCCAACCGAAGGCTTGCCCGCGCAGCGCGACGGGCTTGGCGCTAGCATCGAGCAGCTGGGCGCCCTTCACGCTGAGCTGTCCGTGGCGCGCCAAAGGTGAGGTGCGCTCGCCGACGCTGGGGATGTTGGTCTCCGTCTCCAGCATCGACCCTTTGCCACGTGGCAGCGTCTCCGATGCTGGAGGGGCCGGAGTTGCAGCGGCGTCTGCGTTTTTCCCCGCCTGCCGCAGGCAACCGCCGCCCATAGCCGAGCCAATGAAAGCGCTAGCGAGCAGAGGCCAGAGCCTTTCCAGAGGACGATCTCGATCAATTGACATCAGTGACTTCCTCGAGCTTGAAAGCGCTTCAGGGCGCTGCGGGGCAGCCGATGCGCTCCGCGCCCAAGATGAAGTCATCCACCCAGATCGAGCGCTCGATGTCGGGTTGGTAGGACTCCCAACCCAGATCGATGCGAGAGAACAGCGGCGGGATCCACGGTGAGTCGCCCGGCAGCGTACGACAGCGGGTTCCGGCTCCGATCACGTGCAAGCTCTCGATGGGGGTGCCGTCAATCCAGAGCTGCATTTCGCTCGTCCCACCGTCGAACCGCCACTCGGCGCAAGCCCACCGCCCCACGGGCATGGTCACGGCCGCCGAGTCCTGGTGACAATCGGTGTCGGGACCGGTCGGCGGCGCCGAGTAAAAGCCGGGTGTCTCGTAGCTCGCCATGAGCTGGTTACCGCCGGCCACGGGCTTTTGGCCGCCGTAACGGTAGAGCACCTCGTAACCTGTGGGGTAGCCCTCTTGCGGGGCGCTCCGCCCGGCGCCCGCCAGGAAGGTCCAGTGAACCGCCTCTGCCGGAGCGGACTCGAGGAAGAACATCATGCGCCCAAAGTGCGCGTTGTTACCGGTCGGCAGAACCGACGGGTCTCGGTACCCGAGCAGCGCCGCCTTGTAAGCGATCTCGGTAGCGGGAGTCGTTGCCTTCACCGCTTGGGTGCCCGAAAAGGCACGGGTCGCGTCCACGCGTACGCTGCCCTGACTCTGACTGACGGTCCACACCCCGGTCGGAAGCGTGCCTACCGGGAGTGCATCAAAGCCTTCGCAAACGAACGCCGTGTCGCACACGTCCGACGCGCTCTGTAGCCGGGGCCCGGCCGCCTCAGCGCCGGAGGGCTCGTCCGACGAGCAGCCCGTCGTCAGCGTGACCAGAGCCGCGGCGGAACGTAGAACCCACGAACCATTGCCTGCCCAACCCAAAGCTCTATCGAACGTCATCTCAGCGCCGACCTTACAACCACAACCGCAGCGATTTCGCCAGCCCCGCGCTGAGCGCCGCGACGGCTCGGAACCTGCGAGGGAGAGCGCTCTCCAGAAACTTCCACTTGGGTCAGATGGGATCCCCTCGATCTGAGCCATTTCGGCGCATTCGTGCCGTGCGACGTGGCTCATGCACCTGAACGGCTCCGCGGCTGGCGTTCGCAAACGCCGTTGAGGCGGCGTTCTCTGATGCTTGCCACGCCGCGCGCGCGAAGGCAGGGTCGTACGGCGAGCGTATCAGGAGCGAGGCAGCCGGTGATGAAGTGGATCTGGGCGAGCTGGTGCGGAGCGATGGCAGCGAGCGGGCTATGTCCGGCTTCTGCTTGGGCCGCTGAACCCATCTCGCCCGCGGATCGGGCTGAGTTTGATGCGGTCTTGCTGGAGGCTGACCGGATGTTCGTCGCGGGAGACTTGGAGGGCGCCCTGCGAGCTCTCGACCCGGCGTGCGCGCCATCGGAGCGCGCCGAGTGCGCATTTAATCTCGGAGCGATCCACCACGGGCTCGGCCATTGCGCGCAGGCGCTCGCGCACTATAGGCACTACCAGCAGGTCGCACCCGACGGCGAACACATCGCGGAGGTGACGGCGGCTCTGGAAGAGGTGGAGGGCCAGTGCGGAGAGGCCAGCGCGGCGTCAGCTTCCGCGCCGCCTGTTCCCGCGGGCGCGCCTGCTCCGGCGGGTCCCTTGCCGGCCACGGCGCAGTTGCCTCCATCGCTCACCCCTCCAGAGGATGTGCAGGGGTCACCTCCACCACTGCCCCGGGTTGCGCCAGCGTCCGGTTCCGCGCCTGCTCCGCTCGTGGTCGGGTCGCTCCTGTTGTCGGGCGCGGCGGCAGCGACCAGCGTGGTGTTTGGCATCTTGGCGGCGCAGCGTGCCAACCATTGTGCGCACGCGCGAGCGTACGACCGTGGCTATATCAATGAGTGCGAAGTGCAGGGCCCCCGTTACCAACGCTTGTGGCAAGGGTTCGCGCTGGCGTCCGGCGGCTTCCTCGGCATTGGGGCGGCTATCTGGTGGTTCGACACGAGCTCGGAGGCGTCCATTTTCGTGTCGCAGTCGGGCCTTCCGCTGCTGCAATACCAGCGCAGTTTTTGAGGACGAAGGCCCCCAGCCGACCTCGCGTGGCGCTCAACGCGCGGAGCCTTTCTCCGCACCCGCGGGGGTGCCCGGGACGATCAGCCTCTTGGGCACCCGCGCTGGCTTCCAGCCATATTCGCCGTCTTCGCCGCCGGTGTCGGCGCTCGTGGGTTCGGAACGGCTGGGCACTGGGCGCGCCGGCACGGGTTTGGGCGGTGCGGCTTCCGCTGTGCTGCGTCGAGCGCCGTCGAGCGCGGGCGCGCTCCGCGGCGTGACGCTGAGCGCCGCCGCTTTCCCTGGGAGCGGGGGGGCCGTGCGCTCTTTTGCAGTAAGCTCGGGGGGTGCTGACACTGACGCTGGCTCCCCAGCTGTGGAGCCAGCCGGAACGGCTGCGTTTGCAGGAAGCGCCGGGACAGGTGTGCTCATTGGGGTCACCTGCTGCACGTCCCCCCGTGCGGGCGCAACAGGAGCGGCCACCAACGCCGGGACCGCTTCACCCGCAGGCCGCGCCGGTGCCCGGGGCCACGACGTCGCGAACACGCCCCCGGCGAGCGCGAGCGCCGCCAAAGGCAAGGCCGTTCTCCAACGTTTGAGAGTGGTGCCACGCGCGCGATCCCATGACCCAACGGCCTCCAGCGCCGTGAGCGCATCCCCCGCGTCCGCATACCGCGAGCGCGCGTTGCTGTTTAGACATTTGAGCACAAACCGATCGAGCTCGGGAGCGAGATGAGGCGCGCGGCGACTCGGTGCCTCCGGCCGCTCTTTGAGCTGCTTCAACAGCACGGCGCTGAGCGAGTCGCCTTGAAAGGGCAGGGCTTGCGTGAGCAGCTCGTACAGCAAGACACCAAACGCGTACACATCGGTAGCGGGACCCAAGTCATCTCGGCACTCCAGCTGCTCGACCGCCATGTACGGCAGCGTGCCTGCGATCTGATGCCGCTCGCTCGTGCGCAGCCGGGACTCATTGCCCAGGATTCGCGACAAGCCAAAATCCATGATCACCGCGTCGGGCACCTCGGTGCCCTGGCGGAGCATCACGTTGTCACTCTTGAAATCGAGGTGCAGGACCCCGCGCGCATGAGCGGCTTTCAGCCCGTCGAGCAGCTGCAGCGCGATGCTGCGCACGTCCGCGAGGGGCATCGGCCCCTGTTGCAAGCGGCGCTCCAAGCGTTCGCCGTCGATGAACTCCATGGTGAAGAACGGCAAGGGATGGGAAAGCACGCCGTCCTTGTGTTCTTGCAGCTCGTTGATCCGGCACACGTGCGGGTGGCCCACGCGTTGTGCGTTCAGTACCTCCTCTTTGAAACGGCGCGCGGCACGCGGTCGGTCGGCGACCGTACACAGCAAGGTCTTGAGCGCGACGCGCGTCCCCATCAGCCTATCGATCGCCTCGTACACCTCTCCCATCCCGCCTCGGCCGAGAAAGCTCCGGATCAAATAACGCGAGCTCACGACGCTGCCCGGGTTGAACGTGGTGCTCGAGCCGGACACCTCGCCCGCTTCTCCGGACCAGGATGGCGCCATGCTCTGCAGCATGTGGTGCACCAGATCTCGACAGGCGTCGCACGCATCCAGGTGCGCGTCCATTCGAGCGAGCTCGGCCTCGGAAGACTGCCCGCCGATGTACTCCAGCACCTCGTCATCGACGTGCCGAACCCATCTCCGGCAGTCAGCACAGCCCGCGATGTGCGCTTCGACGCGAACGCGCAGGTCCCTCGGACAACCCGGCCCGAGGTACACGAGCGCCTCGTGCGGCAACAGACAGCGCGCCTGCTGTTTATTGTCAGCGCCAAGCGCGACCCGCTCGGAGGAGCGAGCTCCGAGCTCGGGCCGAGACGGCTGCGCGACAGCGGGGGAGGGCGCTATCCCGTACGCAGGCAGCACGGGGCTCGTCACGGTGTCTGCCGCGGAATCAGCCTTGGCTTTGCTTCTCTTGCCCACCACGCACCTTCACTCTACTACGCCGCTGGACCTGGCGTCAGGCCTGAATGCCTGGGCCGCGGCCCACGAGCTCCCCTCTCGGCGGACGAACAGCGTATGCTGCTGAGCGCGCGCCGGTGACAGCCCGGGCAGTACTTTCCGTGGCTCGCGTGCCCTTGAACGTGGCGTGTGTTCAGCATCATCGATCGTGACATTGCCTCAGCCAGGGCGCCGAAAGAACGCATCGCTTCGCGAGATTCGCGCTAGAAGTGCCAGATTCGAATGCTGTGAGAGCAACCTGGCGCAATCGTAGCGTTGGTGAGATGCGCTCTAAGGATAGACGTTCTTGGTGAGACTTCGACGCACGCTATGGAAGGCGCTCTGGGCGACGCAGCTTCTGTTGGCTGTCGCGGCCTGCAGCTTTCCATCGCCGGACGCATGCGTGCTCGAATGCGGCGGCCAAGGCGCGTGTCCAAGCGGTTTCGAGTGCCAAGCCGAAACGCAGCGTTGTGTTCCGCTCGGTGCTCAGGCCCTGTGTCACGTCACGGGGGTCGAGCCACTGGGTGGGCTGCCGGGGTTGGGCGGCGCGGGCCCTGACGGAGCGGGAGGCCAGGGCGGCGGCACCGAAGCGCTGGGTGGCAGCGGCTCTTCGGGCGATGCGGGACCCGCGGGCGGCACGGCCGGAGTATCAGGCGCCGGCGCAACGGTGAATGAGCCTCCCGGCGCGGAGCTCGCCATTGTCGCGCCGCCGGCCTCTTCGGCAAGTGCGTGCACCGGTGGGGAGTTGAGCCACGCGCTGCGTGCGAGCGGGGGCGTCGGCCCCTACACCTGGCGTCTGGCCGAAGCGCCTCCGGGGGCTCAGCCTTCGGAAGGCACGGGCACCGATTTTGAAGTAACGGGCGTGCCCACGGAGCCAGGTGCGTTAGTGGTCGAGCTAGAAGACAGCACTGGCAAGACCGTGCAATCTGGCGCGCTCATCGTCTACGAGAGCCCGCAGATCGAGAACGTTCGCTTGCCACCGATCTGTTTGGGCGAAGCGTATGCGGTTTCGCTCGTCGCTACTGGCGGGCAGCCCGACGGGTACGTGTGGTCGGGTGAGCTGCTCTCCGGCGGGGCTGCCTCGCTCGCTCAGCTCGGGTTGGCGATCCAGGGGTCGACGCTCGCGGGAGATTTTAGCGCATACGAGGCTGCACCCGTTGACGTCAGCCTGCGCGTGCACGACGAGCGTTGCTCGACTGAGGTCGCGCTGGAGCTCGACGTCGTTTCAGCAGAAAGCGACGAGTGCCCGCAGATCCAGATCGTCGATGCGCCCTTCGAGGACGCGTTGCCCGCCCCCTGCCGCGGGAATTCTTACGCGGAGGCGCTGACTGCAGACGGGGGGGAGCCCCCGTACGTCTGGCAGGAGCGCTCGCTACCTCCCGGCCTGCGCTTTGACGCGGAGTTGGCGACGCTCTCTGGCGTCGCTCGAGGGGACGGGGCGCTCGTCGTGGAGCTGACCGATCAAAGCTTCCGAACCATCCAGAAGCGCTATGAAATCCAGACACGCGACAAGTGTTGGACTGCGTATGTTGCCGCTGAGCCCGGTCCTGCTCGCCTGGAGCTGGTCGACGGGCGCCTGCTCCAGCGCCAACCGGAGGGCGCCCGGCGGACGCTACCTGCCGACGCTGGCTTGGACGCGGTCTTCGACTTCGCGTTTTCACCCGAGGGGCGCTTCCTCGCCTACCGGCTCGGGCGGGACGCGAGCGCGCTCCGGCTCGTTCTGGTCCGGCTGTCGGACGGGAAAGAGAGGGCCATCGACCTCGGCGGAGCGGTCGCGCGCTACGCCTGGTCGAGCGATGCCTCGACCCTCGCCGTGGCGTTCACCGCGAACGCGCAAACGTTCCTGGGCGGCGTCGACGTCTCGGCGGTGGATCCGGCGCAGCTGCCAGGCCCCGAGCTCGGGCTCGACGAGGTCGAGCGGCTCGAGCGCAGCGCCGTGCCGAGCGTGGACTCCGACTTGGTTTGGTACGGCGACCGCCGCCTGGGCTTTCTCACGCGCGATCCGCTGGCGCCCGAGCGGCGGCGCCTCGTCACGACCGCGCTCGAGCCCGCCAGATTTGCGGCTCCGTCCATGCATATGGAAGCTGACTTCTCGGAGGGCGCGCATTTGCTCGAAGGGCCTCTCGGCGTGTTCGTCGCCGAACCCGAGTCGGGTGAGAGCGCGTTCTTCCCGAGTGTTGGCGAGGCCCCGATTCGCCACGCAACGGAGGTGGTGATCTCGCCCGCTGGAGCGTTTACCGGGCTGGCTCGCGACGCGGCGTTGGAGATCTTTCGCGCCAGCGAGGCGAGCGGCCTCGGCGCGCCTCCGTCCTTCGCTGCGAGCGGATGCACGACGCTGCTCGCCTGGGCGAGCGAGCGAGATCGCCTCGCCTGCGCCATCGAGCGCGACGGCGAAAACCAGGTCGCGCTGTTTGACTTGCTGGCGGCGCCGAGCCCGAGCCTGATCGAGCTCCCGCGCCTGCGCGACGTCTACGTGTACCCGGCCGGCGCCCACAGCGGCCGCCGGCGCCTGCTCTCTTCGAGCGGGCGCTGGCTCGCCTTCACGACGGACGACGACCTGTACGTCGCGCGACTGGACGCCGATGGCTCGCGGCTGCGTGCCACGCTGCCGGCGTCCCTGCTCGGCACGAAGCCTGGCGCCCTGGCCTTTTCTCCCGATGAGGGCTTCCTCCTGATCGGCGCCGGCAACGTGGTCAGCTTGCTGAATCTAGATCAGGGCCCCGCGTCGTTGCTCGTGCTCAGCGCTAGCGCGGCCATCAACGATAGCTGCAGCGAACGCTTCGTGGAGGGCAGGGGTCAATGGTGCGGCGGCGAGGCAGAGGCCCGAGACCTTTCCTGGTCGAGTGGCTCCGACGTCGTCGCCTTTCGCTCCTCGCTCGGCACGCTGCAGCTCGTCGACGTGAGCCGCGCTCGGGAGGGGTCCGTGTCGGCGCCGATCTCCCCCGACGGCGCTTGCTCGGAGGCGTGTGGGTCGAACGACTCGGCGCGCTTCCAACCGTAGGCTGGGAGCTCTCGTTTGACCGTCAGCCCCTGGGCAGAGTCGCCGCCGCCGACCTGCGAGACTGGACGCCGCTGGGCAGCGAGCTCAAGCGAAGCGCGCCTGGAGCTTCCCCACGACGGTGCGCAGGTAAGGTCGTAACCAGGGCAGCCAGATCACCGACACCACGACGAACACCGCGAGCGCCTGGACGAATACCGGATAGCCGAGCGCGTCCAACCCACGCGCGGAGAGCCAGCCCGCGAGCGATGCCACCGCCACTACGGCGCTGTAGCCGGCGTCCTGCCGTAAGGCGGGCAGGCCGAGCCGGTACACCGCGAGCGCGGAGCAGACGTAACGGAACAGCTCGGACGCCACATAGCCCACGAGCGCGCCCGGGAAGCCGCCGAGATAGAACCCGAGCGGGATCAACGTGATCATGCCGATCAGCTTGGCGCCGTTCGCGATCACCATCCACACGGGTTTGCCGCGCGCCAGCACGGCGGCGGTGTTGGCCGCCTCGGGAGTGCCAAACCAACCGGCGAGCGCGAGCAGCTGCACCATCCAGCCCGCGTCCGCGTAGCTCGCGTCGTAGACCAGGTGGATGGCGACCGAGCCGCCACCGATGAACCCCGACAGCGTCCAGCCGCTCAGCACCATGTGCAGCCGCCGCGCGTTCCGAAACACCTCGCCGAGCTCCTTGGCACCCGCCGTGACGCGGCTGAACAAAGGAAACATGACCTTGCTGGTGATCGAGCGCAGCGCCGAGCTCGGCACGGTCGCGACGGTCAAGGCGATGCTGTACACCCCGAGCATCGCCACCGGGATCTGGGCGCCGAAGATCAGGCGGTCGGCGTAGCTGACGCAGAACGTGAGCACCGTGCTCAAGAACACCCAACGCCCGAAGCGCATCAGCTCGCGTGCCGCCGACTTGTCCCAGCCGGGTCGCGAATTATGGCCCGTCAGGATGGTGTGACCGAGGATCAAGCTGAGCAGCGCGCCCGAGAGGCCACCCCCCACCAGGGCCCAGACGCTGGGCTTTTGCCAAGCCCAGACCAGCATCACGATGGTGGCCATGACCTGCGCGGAGACGTCGATGAGGGTGATGCGGCCGAGCCTCAGATGCCGCTCGGCGGTCTCGATTTTGGTCGAGGCCAGCCCGCCGATCACCCCCATCAAGGCGGACGCCGAAATCAGCGGAGCGAGCTCGGGTAGATCGTAATAATTTGCGACGGGCAGAGCCACGGCGCTCGCGAGCACGAACAACATCACGCCACGGAACAGCTGGATCGTCCACGCCGTGTCGAGAAAACTGGGATCATCGCCGCGCGGGTTCTGCACGATGCTCGGCGCTATGCCGAGATCGGAGAACAGGCCGAAGCCCATCAGCACGGTGTTCACGATGGCCATGAGGCCGAAGGCCTCGCGTGGTAACAGGCGCGTGAGCACGATGTTGCCGCCGAGCTTGAGGATTTGCAGCGCGACGTAGCCGACCAGCGTGTAGGCGCCGCCGCGGACGGCGCGCCCGCTATGGCTCTCGTCGCCCCCCTCCTCCGAGGCGACGGCCGCGGCTGCATCGGAACCCAAACTGACCGAGGGCGAAGGATTTGGCTCTAACACGGGATCAGCGCACGTTACGGACTGAACGCGGCGGGACAAAGCCCCAACACCACTGGCTCCCGCCCCGGCTAATTTATTCGCGACAACGCGGACATCGATATCTAGTAGGAGCAACACCTGCCACCCGTGTCGGCCCGAGCGCCGGTTCGCGCTTCTTCGGCAGGCGGATCCCGGAAAGGATAGAAACCTCAGCCCTCATGCTCGACAGGCTCATCAACGAATTCGTTCCGCCGACGATGCGTCGGGGCCTCCGCAGCGCGTGGGCGCTCGCGGCAAAGCTCGGCACGATGCTGTTACCCGTGGCGCTTTCGGCCTGCCGGAATGAGCCGCCGCTTCCGCCCGGCGCGCCGGAGCTCGCAGCGCGCATGCTCGCCGGTAAATTCAGCCGCCCCGGCATGGCCTACGACCTCCCTTATAGGCTCTTCGTCCCCGCGGGCTACTCGCAGGCGCAGCGTTACCCGCTGATCGTATTTTTGCACGCGTCGGGGAGCAATGGGACGGATAACCAGCGCCAGCTCACGCCTTCGATCGGAGTCATGCTCGGCCGCGTTCAGAGCATTCAGCCTGCGTTTGTGCTGGTCCCCCAAGCGCCAGACGGTGACAAATGGGTGAGCGGCAGCTTTAGGCCGCCGTTTCGCAATTATCGTCAAGCGGAGCGCCCCCAGAGCCCAGCTGCGCAGCTGGTGCTGGTCGGAATAGACGAGCTCGAGGCCAAGTACGCCATCGACTCCGATCGCATCTATCTGACGGGTCCGTCAGCGGGGGGCGCCGGAACCTGGGACCTCATCACGCGCAACGGCACAGGACGTTTCGCGGCGGCCGTCCCCGTCACCGGCGCCAACGACCCCTCGCGGGCTGCCGTCATCGCGCGCCTGCCCATCTGGGCATTCCACGGCGCTGAGGATGAGGTGTCGCCGGTGGAAAACACGCGTGAGATGGTCAGCAATTTGCGCGCGCTGGGGAGCCCCGTGAGGTACACGGAATATCCCGGTGTGGGCCACGACAGCTGGAGCCGGGCCTACGCGGAGCCGGACCTCTTCCCCTGGCTCTTCGCGCAAAAACGCTAGCGGACGCCGCGCTGGCAGCCTGATTCGAGCCCTGCCACGCCGCTCGACTCACTGCGAAACCGTTGCCTGGTGGCGAGGCCGATCAACCCAAATATTCGAACACGTAAACGCTGATATCGGCATACCACTTCGCGTGCCGCTCGATACGCGCGGCGTGCACCGCACGGTCCAGCGCTCGGCTGAGCTTCTTCGCGCCGTCCTCCGAAACCAGAGCCTTGCCGCGAAACGTCGGCGGCCCATAACCCGCGCCACGAAAGTCGCTCAGGGTAAAGCCAAACGACTCGAAGATACGCTCGACCTTCCGAGGCCGATCGTAGATGGCGATGGCATGGCGAGGCGAGCCGGCGCTCGTACCGTTACCGCTGGCAGCGCCGCCATTCCCCGAGCTCTTTCCGGGGTACGCCGCTGTATCCTTAGGGGCGTACTTGGCGCTGAGCCTCCGCCAGACGGCCTTCGGCAGCGCCAGAAACGGCGCCTTGAGCCAAAAAAAGCCATCGAAAACCGTGACGTGGTCGAGGTTGCGGATGCTGAGGATCAGGGTGCCGCCGGGGCGGAGCACGCGTTTGATTTCTCGAATGGCTGCATCGACGTCGTCCATGTAGCCAAAGACGCCAATACAGGCCACGACATCGAAGGCGGCGTCGGTGAAGGGCAGCGACTGACACTCCGCTCTCGCGAGGCGATACGTCGAGCTGTCAAATTTGGCGAGCCGCTGCTTCGAGAACTCGATCATGTCCGGCGACATGTCGACCGCGTCGACGTTATAACCCTCCGCGACGAGCCGCTCCGTCAGCACGCCCGCACCGCAGCCGAGGTCGAGCAGCCTCGTGCTGCGAGGAAAGCGCTCCGTGATCAGCGCCGACACGATCTCGAGACGCTGTACAAAGTGGAAGTCGCGGCAATTTTCCACTTTTGCGTAAAGATCGTTCCAATACTGCCCCAGCTCTTCTTTCGTGAAGAGTTTCCTGGTGTTTTCTTTGAGCTCGTCCACCGGTAGCGCCACAGGGCTCCATTACGCGACAAAGGCGTCGACTCGTTGCTCTGGTAGCCGTACCTGCGCTCCCAGAAACTTGAGTTTACTAGACTAACTATTTTCATCTAATAGTAGACGTCGCGTCCAAATAATAGACTGAATTTTCCAGGTCGAAGGGCGCCGCCCATCCGCAAGCCCGAACGAAAGTATACTTGGGAGCGGCTCGCGGCTGCCGCTCACGAGAGTGGGCTCGAGCGCGTCGCCGTGGTGCGGCTTACCTCAGAACGGTATTCGGGACAGAATGATTGAAGAGTTTGTCAGTGCAGCGGGATCGACGGCGCTCGTTTCGCGCGCGAAGCGGTATTTGCGCGGGCTCACGGATCCGATTCGCTACCGGCTGCGGGTCCACTTTCAGCCCCGGCAAAACCACATCTATACCCAGTTTTGCCGCTTTCCAAGCCAATGCGAGGTGCTCGTGGAGCACATACTGCCGCGGCTCTGGGAGAAGCGCTCGGCGACGCAGGGGCCCCTGGAAATTGCCGTATTCGCGTGTTGCAGCGGGGAAGAGGCCTACACGCTCGCATATGTGCTCGCGACGCGCGCGCCGGGGCTGCCGTTCAGGATCCGCGGCTACGACATCGTGCCAGAGGTGATCGAACAGGCGAGGCTCGGCTCGTATCCGCGCGAGCACGTCCATTCCGGCCCGTTCGTGACGGACGCGTTTGTGGCTGGCTTGTTCGACACTCGAGGTGACACTCGCACGGTCAAATCGCAGTTTGCTTCGCTCGTGAGCTTCGAGCTGGGGGACATGACCGACTCGGCCTTCATGGACCGGCTGCCGCGCAGCGATCTGGTCTTCGCGCAGAACGTGCTCTTTCACCTGCCGCGGCCCGTCGCGAAGCGCGCGTTCGTGAACCTCGTGAGCCTGTTGAGCTCGGGCGGTGCGTTATTTGTCAATGGGATGGATACGGACATGCGCGCAAAGCTCACCCGGCAGTACGGGCTCGAGCCCGTCACGCAGCGCATCGCCGAGATCCATGAAGACGCCCGCTCGGACCGCGGGGCCAATTGGGCCGACAGTTATTGGGGTAGGGAACCGCTCAAGATGTCAGGCGATTGGGTACGCAAGTACTGCACCATTTACAGCAAGAAGAGCTGAATCGTGATTGCTTTCTCGGAGCTTACTACTTTATCGGAGTTCACGGCGGCAGACGTCGAAGGGTCCATCGTCCAGCGCTTCGAGCGCCAGGTGGAGCTACACGGGCGGCGCGTCGCGGTCATCGACAAGCAGCGCGAGCACACGTACGACGAGCTCAATCGCACCGCGAACGCCATCGGTCACGCGCTCTCACGTGCCACCGGGCCTGAGCCGACACGCGTCGCGATCTATCTGGACAAGGGCGCGGCGTACCTCGCCGCGATCCTCGCCGTGCTGAAGGCTGGGCACGCCTACGTTCCGCTCGATCCAGCGTTCCCCCGCGATCGAAACCTCTTCCTCGTCGAGGACGCCAGGGCGCCCGTGGTGCTGACGAGCGCCGCGCATGCGAGCGGGCTCAGCGACCTCGCCGGAGCTGCGATGGTGATAGACATCGACGCGCTCGAGCCGCGCGCCGCCGACGAGCAGAACCTCGATCTCGCGATCTCGCCGGACGCCCTGGCGTACATCATCTACACCTCGGGCTCGACGGGCAGGCCCAAGGGGGTGATGCAGAACCATCGCAACACGCTCCACGGCTGCATGCGGCGGACTCATCTGCAGCAGATCGTGCCGGATGATCGGATGACGCTCTTCTACTCGTGTAGCGTCATGGGGTCCGTGTATTGCATTTTCGGCGCCTTGCTCAACGGCGCAGCGCTGCTGCCGTACGACTTTCGCGAGGAAGGCCTGGTCGATTTTGCAGACTGGTTGGTCCGCCACAAAGTCAGCGTCTTTCACTCCGTCGCCTCGGTGTTCCGTCAATTTGCAAACGGCTTCGACGGTCAAATCACAGGCGCCGCCGTACGGCTCGTGATCTTCGGTGGAGAGCGCGTCTTCGTCAGCGACATCGCGGCGGCGCGCCGCGTCTTCTCGCCGCGCGTCACCTTCTTCACGGGTCTCGGCTCGACCGAGACCGGTACGATTCGGCACTTCCTGATCGGCCCTGAGACGGAGCTCGCGTCACGCGTCGTTCCGATTGGGTATCCCGTCGAAGGCGTAGACGTCGTGCTCACCGGCGCCACGGGTGAGCCGGTGAACGAACGAGAGGTGGGCGAGATCAACGTCCGCAGCCGCTACCTCGCCCTCGGCTATTGGAACAACGAGGAGGCCACCGAGCGCGCCTTCAGCGTGGTGGACGCCAAGGCCGGCATCCGCAATTACCGCATGGGTGACCTGGCGGAGCTCTTGCCCGGCGGCTGCCTTGAGCACCGTGGCCGCAAGGACTTCCAGGTGAAGATCCGCGGCTTCCGCGTGGAGGTCGGCGAAGTCGAAGCCGCGCTCCAGAGCCACCCAAGAGTGCGCGAGGGAGCCGTCAAGGCGCAGGAAATCGGCAGTGACACCCAGCTCGTGGCCTACGTGGTGCCGCGCGCCGGCGCCGTGAACGATCGCCCGATCAGCGCGCGCGAGTTGCGCGAGTTCGCCCGCGCCAAGCTGCCGAGCTACATGGTGCCCACGCTCTTCGTGGGCCTCGACGCGCTCCCGCGCACACCCAACGGAAAAGTCGATGCTGCTGCGCTGCCGCTGCCGCTGCCCAGCAACGAGCTCTCGGACGAGCGGCGCGTCGCGCCGGCCACGGCGACAGAGCGAGCCCTGGTCGAGCTGTGCACGGCGCTCCTCGGGCGCCCGGAGGTCGGCACCAACGAGAACTTCTTCGACATCGGCGGTGACTCGCTGCGCGCGACGAAGCTCGTCGCGCACATCCACAAGGACCTTGGCGTCAAGCTGTCGATGCGCTCCGTGTTCTCCGCGCGCGACCTCGAGGGGTTGGCCAAGGAGATCGACAGCAGCTCCGGAGCCCCTTCGGAGTCCAGCGACCCGCTCGAAGTTACGACGCGCGCTCGCGTCCCCGCCACGCCGGCCCAGAAGAGGATGTGGCTCGTCGAGCAGCTGCACCCGGGTACCGCGGCCTACAACATCTCGAACTCCGTGCGCTTGCGCGGCGCGCTCAACGCCGACGCGCTCGAATGGGCTCTGAACCAAGTCGTCGCTCGGCACGGCTCCTTGCGCACCTGCTTTGAATCCGACGGAGAAGTCCTGTGGCAGATCGAAAGGCCCCACGTCGCGTTCGCGCTACCCCGGACGGACCTCTCCGGCGTAGATCCCTCGGTCAGAGAAGAGCTCGCGCTCGGGCTCGTGCGCGAGCACTCGAGCCGGAGCCTGGATCTCGAGGAGGGCCCGCTCTTCGTCTGCCATCTACTCGTGCTCGGCGCAGAGGAGCACGTCCTGTGCCTGTCGTTGAATCACATCGTCTACGACAACATCTGGTCCTCCAGCATCTTCTTTCGGGAGCTCGGAGAGCTCTATCGAGGGCTGTCCAGCGGCGCCGTTGCCGGTGCTGTAGCGCCAGCGCTGGAGCCGCTCGGGTTTCGCTTTTTGGACTACGCGGCGTGGGAGCACGCGCGCATTGAACGCGGCGCGTTCGGCGAGCACCTCGGGTATTGGCGGAAGCAGCTCGAGGCGCTGCCGGCCAGTCTCGAGTTGCCGAGCGACCATCAGCGCCCCGACGAGCCGTCGTTTCGAGGCGGCCAGATCGCCTTCAAGGTTCCAGCAGAGCTTCGGCTCGCGCTGCTCTCGTTCGACCGGCGCCATTCCGCGACGCTGTTCATGTCGCTGCTCGCCACCTGGCAGCTCTTGCTGCACCGCTATAGCGGGCAGGAGGATCTGGCCGTGGGCACTCCCACGGGGCGGCGTTATCGCTCGGAGACGGAAGGGATGATCGGGTTGTTCATCAACAACCTGGTGCTCCGGGCGCGCTTTCCCGAGGCCATCAATTTCGAAGAGCTCGTGCGTCAGGTTCGGCAGACGTGCATCGATGCCTTCTCGCACGACGAGGTGCCGTTCGAGTCTCTGGTGGCGGAGCTGGCGCCGGCTCGCACGGCGCACGCCCCGCCCTTCTTTCGCCACTTCTTCATTCACCGGAACGCGAGTCAAAGCGCGTGGGCGCTGCCTGGGCTCGAGCTCCAGCCGCTCGTCGAGCATCACGGTACGTCGAAGTTCGATCTCACGCTCTCCATCCTGGAGACAGAGCACGAGCTGTCGGGCACGCTCGAATACAGCTCCGACCTGTTTGAGCGTGAGAGCATGGAGCGGCTGACCGAGAACTACCTCGCGTTGCTGGCTGCGGCGCTCGCGACGCCCACCATCCCCGTCGCCCGGCTCGACGTTCTCTCGGAGGCCGAGCGGGAGCTCGCTATCAACCGGTGGAACCGCACGCATGTCGTTTATCCGGCCGAGCTCGGCGTCACGGGCCTCTTCAGGCTGCAAGTGACCCTGCAGCCCGAGGCGATCGCGGTCGTCGCGGACGACGGAACGCTCTGTTATGGGGATCTCGACGCGGCCGCCGAGGGCATGGCCGACAAGCTCCGGGCGCTCGGCGTCGGGCCGGACGTGCTCGTCGGCGTGTGCTTGCAACGCTCGGCGCGGTTACTCGTGGCGCTCCTCGGGGTTCTGAAGGCGGGGGGGGCCTACGTGCCGCTCGACCCAGAGTACCCCGCACAGCGGCTCACCTCGATGCTGGAGGACTCCCAGGCGCGCGTGCTCGTGTGCGAGACGGGCGTCATCGATCGGTTCAGCGATCCGACCGCCAGCCTGCTGCTGTTCGATCAACTCCCAGAAACGGCGACGGTCGTGCGTTCGAAGCGCGAGCACGCCGCGCCGGCACCCGATGATCTGGCCTACGTGATTTACACGTCGGGTTCCACCGGCAAGCCCAAGGGCGTGCAGGTCACACACCGCGGCCTCACCAATTTCCTGTGCTCGATGCAACGCGAGCCCGGCATCACGAGCGCGGATGTCGTCCAGTCGCTCACGACCGTTTGCTTCGACATCGCGGCGCTCGAGCTGTTCTTGCCGTTGATCGCTGGAGCCCGCGTCATCATCCGCGATCGCGAGGTCTCGCTGTCGCCAGTGGCACTCGAGGCGAGCCTGCGCCAGCACCAGGCCACCATCCTACAGGCCACACCCGTCACCTGGCGCATGCTGCTGGACGGCGGCTGGAACGGGATACCCAAGGTGAAGGTGTTGTGCGGGGGCGAAGCCATGGGCGCCGACCTCGCCGAGCGTTTGCTCGGTACCGGCTGTGAAGTCTGGAACGTGTACGGGCCCACGGAGACCACCGTCTGGTCCAGCGTCGGTAGCATACGCGCCAAGGACGACGCCCGCTGCCTGGGGCGCCCCATCGCCAACACCCAGCTGCTCGTGACGAACGCGGCGCTCGCCGTGCAACCGATCGGGGTGCCGGGTGAGCTCATGATCGGTGGAGACGGCCTGGCGCGGGGCTACCTCGGTCGGGAAGACCTCACGGCGGAGCGCTTCGTCGCTAGCCCGCTCGGTTCGACCGGCAGGCTGTATCGCACCGGCGATCTCGCCGTCCGTCGCCCCGACGGCGGCATAGAATTTTTCGGGCGCGCCGACCATCAGGTGAAGATCCGCGGCTTTCGCGTCGAGCTCGGCGACATCGAGGCGCAGCTTGCGGGCCACCCAGGGGTACGGCAAGCGGTGGTCGTCGCGAGGGAGGACGCTGGGGGTGAGAAGCGGCTCGTCGCTTACTGCGTGCCGGAGGGCGCGGGCGCCGCAACCGACGTGCTGCATGCCCACCTCAAGGCCTTGCTTCCGCACTACATGATTCCAGCGGTCTTCGTGACGCTGGACGCGCTGCCGCTGACACCTAA
The DNA here is from genome assembly GCA_043747815.1 of Deltaproteobacteria bacterium. GTDB lineage: Bacteria > Myxococcota_A > Polyangia > Polyangiales > Polyangiaceae > SZUA-265. The sequence goes on along the minus strand of JAYTOL010000139.1, from coordinate 63,820 downwards.
CGGCAAGATCGATCGCAAGCAGCTGCCGGCGCCCGTGGACTCGGAGCCATCGCCTCCTCCGCTGCACGGGGGCGGCGGAGCGCGCGATGATCTCGACAGGAGCTTTCTGGCCGTTTGGGAGCACGTCCTCCGCCGCAGCCACATCAGCATCGATGATGACTTCTTCGCGCTCGGCGGCGATTCGATGATGGCGATCCGGCTCGTCAAGGAGTTGAAGCGAGCTACGGGCATCGACTACCCGCTATCGGCGTTGTTCTCCGCGCCGACGATTCGGCAACTGGTCGCTCGCGTCGGGGAGGCCGCCGAGCGCGCCGCCAGCATCGTGCACCTGAACTCGGCGCGCTCGGGCGTTCCCATCTACTGCCTGGCTGGCGTGCAGCTCTACAAGAAGCTCGCCGAGCACTTCCTGGACGCGCCAGTCTTCGGCGTGTACGCCAAGCGCGAGCTGGCGGGGATTCAGGCCCAGGACACGGGCGGAGCCGTCGAGGTTCCCGTTGAGTCGTTGACCCAAATCTACGCCGAGGCGATCGCTCGCCACGCCACCCAGAAAAAGGTCGTCTTGCTGGGGCTCTCGTTCGGCGGCTTGATGGCGCTCGAGGTCGCAGCGGAGCTGAATCGGCGAGGCTTCGAGATCACGGAGGTCGCGCTCTTCGACTCCATTCCCGTCGGCGCGTATGTCCGTACGTTCCGCAAGACCATCGCGGACCTCACACAGCGCTTTGCGGAAGGCCGCGCGGTCGACACGTTGCATGACCTCTTCGGGCGCGCCTACGCGCGCGTCGCGGCGTCCGTGTCGATGGACCTCACCCGCTTCCCGTTACGCGCGGTGGCGCGTCGAGAGTCAGTGCAGGGTCAAGCCTTCCGGAAGATGACCGCGGCGTATGACCCGAGCCACAAGAGGTACTTCCTCAACGTGCTGCTGATCAAGGCGACGCAGAAGACCTTCGGCATCGGCGCGAGCCTCAAGCACGACTACGGCTTCACACAGCTGATCGCTGGGCGCCTCGACCTCGCAGAAGTCGACGCCGATCACCGCGGGCTGCTCGACGGTGCCGCCGCCTCGCGCGTGTATGAGCTGCTGTCGGGCTACCTCGCCAAGGACGCGGGAGTGAACGCTGCGTCGAGCAGCGGCGACACGCCCAGCGCCTCGTTCGTGGAGCAGCGTCAGGCTCAAATGAATTTGGAAGGGCGGGAAGCGCGCCAATTCGACCCGAGCCACGTGAATTCCGGCCGCAATTCTGCCTCGTGACTCGCTCGCCATAGGCACAGTCGCCTTCGCGAAGGATGACTTCCGCAACATCGTGCCGCGCTTTTCTCCGGAAGCCCGCAAGGCAAACCAGGTGTTGATCGACCTGCTCGGGTCGATTGCCGCGAAGAAGCAGCCACCCCCGCCCAGGTAGCGCTCGCGTGGTTGCTGGCAAACAAGCGTGGGTCGTGCCCATCCAGGGCGATCTCTATCCCGCGCACCTGGCGGCGCGCGCCGGTAGATGAGGGTCGGCCGAAGCAACGGGTGCGCCTGCGAACCCGGCGGAGCGTGCAGCTCGCGGCCAAGGCTCCGTTGCCCGTGCTCATGAACCCCGGCCATCACCTGCGCCCGAGCGGTTGGCCCTTACGGCCTTCGGTGGGCTCTCCTTACCTAGGAGGAGCCGGCTCCGCTCGCGGCGTGGAAGCCAGCTTCCCGCGAGCCCAACGGAAGGCTTCTTCGAAGCTTTCAGTCACCAGGTGCGGGCACGCCAGCGGTTGCAACCAGAAGATGGCGGTCAAGACGCCGCGCACGACGGCGGAGGGAATGACGAACGCAATACCGGCCGTGCTTCGGCGAACTCCCGCATCATTGAGCTTCATCCACTCGGCCTGCATTCGCCGCTGCGATGCCGGCGCCGGTGCCGCGAGCCGCGCGTCATACACGAGCACACGCCAGCCGCCTCGCCCCATGAGCGCGGAGAGCGCCGAAAGATACGCGCGGAACTGCTCGTCCGTCACCTGCCCGTTGAACGTGACGACGTACACGGGCGCGAGTGACTCCTGTATGTCGATGGTACCGGCCACGAGGGGTTTAACCAGGACCGGGGCCCAGCTGAGTGATAACGTTCGCGCGCTGCGACGTCCTGTACTGGTGGGAGCGGCATGGCCACGAGTCCCTGAGGTAACGGCCCATGTGCCGGTGAGTATAGTCAAAGTGGCGGCGATGCGAATCAGTTCGTTCGCGGCTGCTGATGCCGCGGGAATTTCTGGCGATCGCTCCGCGTTTACTTCCGGAACGCCGGGTCGTGCCGACTCGATACGAATGGGTCTCGGCGTCGCACCCGTGGCCGCGATGGACGCGCCTTTGGCCGGATTTGCGGCTCCTGCCCTCTATTCGCTGCGGAGCTGACCTGCGCAAACTCTCTGGGCGCCGTTCGATGTTCGAGACGACGCAAGCTCGCGTCGGATGGACCGCGCGGGCTGCAGTCCAACCCTCTAGCGGCAAGTGTGAACTCATGAAAGAAACTAAACTATTCGAGCTTGCTCCGCGTCTGTCCCACACGGCGCTCGGCTGTTTAATCGTTGTTGCCGCTGCGGCCACCGGTTGTGGGGAAGACGACGGCTCGACCGAGCCCGAGACTGGCAGCCCAGCCCTCGCTGGCGCGGGCGGGATGATGACCACGCCGGCGACCCCTGCAATGCCGGCGACCCCCGCAATGCCGGCGACCCCGGCGACCCCGGCGACCCCCGCGACGCCGGCGCCCGCGCTGCCCCCCGGCACGTTCGCCGTGTGTGAGCGGCCCGAAAGCGCCTACTTCGATCCGGGGTCGAGCGCCTGGTACGTGTCGTGTATGGCCAAGAACGACATGCCCGGCGATGGCTATGTCACCAAGCTGAATGCGGGCGCAACGGAGGTCGTCACGGCGAAATTCGTTACCGGGCTCAACGAGCCGAAGGGCATCCGAGTCAACGGCGGCAAGCTCTACGTGTCCGACGTGAATGCGCTCGTAACGGCCGATCTCGCGACAGGCGCGACGCTCGCGACCACGACGATCGTCGGCATCGACCCGCGGGTGCCCGAGCAGTCTTCCCTGAACGACGTCACGGTGGACCCGACGAGCGGCAACGTCTACGTGTCCGACAATCGCAATGACATCTTGTATCGCTTTGATTCGAATGGCGCGTCGCCCGAGTTGCTGATTCGCGGCCCAGTGCTCGAGGGGCCCAACGGCCTCCTCATCGACAATCGTGATCCAGCTGCTCCCCGACTGCTGATCGCGTCTCTCGGGCCGGGCCTCGACCCGATGCGCGGCGTCACCGCCAAGCTCGGCGCCGTGATCGCCATCGACCTCGCCGATCTCAACGACGGGGATGACGAGGTGGAGACCACTTACCTATCGCAACGCATTGGCAACCTCGACGGCATCGAGCTCTACGGGAATGACCTGCTCGTCTCGGACTTCTTCGCGGGTCGCGTGATGCGGCTGACGCCGACGGTGGGCGCGCCGACTTTCGACGAGGGCGACGCGCAGATCCTCCGCCAGAGCCTCGCGAACAGCGCCGATCTCGGCGTCGACGTCGCTAACGGTCTGCTCGTGGTGCCCGAAACGAGCAGAGGCACCGTCGTCCAAATCGACCTCGAGCCCTGACGACCATCGCGCACCTTGGGTAGGTGCGCGATGAGCCGGACTTGCAGGCGCGGCGGGCAATGTTAGACGCGTAGTCCGCCGCGCGGCCATGGGCTGGCAAGACCGAGCACTGAGCAGCCAGCCGCGGGCGATAGTGACGTGGGCAGTCGTATCGCGATGGCAATGAGGCGGGCGCCGCGCATCGGCGGTAACGGAGCCACCGAGCGAAAACGTTGGTAGTGCCGAGCGATCCACGTGGACGCTTTACAAGGCGCCTGTCGGATTCGAATACGCCTATCATTGGCCAGCCTGAGCTCCTGCCTATGTTCGCAGCGACGTTGCAGCGAGCTACCTTGCGCGCGCAGCGAGACGGGCGTAGCGTCGCTGCCGAGTATTCATCATGAGTCGTTCCATCTGGCGCTGGCTTTCACCATCTCTCTGCCCAATCCTGCTTTCTATCGCGGCGTGTGGTGACGGCGGGCGCACGGCAGCTGGCCCCAGCCCGAGCGCGGCGCCTACGGCCAACATGCCATCCGGGGGACCGCCGGCGGAGCCCGGGGCGAGCCCCGTCGCTGCTCCCGCAGCGAGCAGCATCAACGAGGGCGGTCCGGCGCCGGCGCTCGCTCCAGGAGCAACCGGTGCTGCCCCTGCGGTCTCTGGCTCTGCCGATCCGGCAGCAAATGGTGCGCCCGGGATGGAGCCTCCGCTGGCTGGCCCCGCTGCGCCCGGTCAACGGCATTTGGATGCCATCGGCATCCAGCTGTATACGTTGCGCGGGCCCATGCAGCAGGACTTCGAGGGCACTCTGCGCCGCCTCGCCAGCATGGGTTATCGCGAGGTCGAGTTCGCTGGCTTGTTCGGGCACGACCCGGCAGATGTCAGGCAGCTGCTCGTCGAATTGAAGCTGAGCGCGGTCGGGTCACACGTCGATTGGAACCGCGTCCGTGACGATCCTACCGGGGCGATCGCAGAGACGCTCGCGCTCGGCAGCCACTACCTGGTGTTCCCGTTCCTGCCGGAGGCGGAGGGGCAGACGCTCGCCCAATGGCAAAATTGGGTGGCGGTGCTGAACCAGGTGGGCGCCTCGTGTCGCGCGGCAGGGCTCGAGCTGGCGTATCACAATCACGATTTCGAGTTCACCGCTGTCGAGGGCGTCGTCCCCTACGAGCTGCTGCTCGAGCAGCTCGACCATGAGCTGGTCAAGATGGAGCTCGATCTGTACTGGCTGGCCAAGGCTGGCCGCGTCCCGGCCGAGTTGTTCGCGGCTTACCCGGGCGCCTTCCCGTTGACGCACGTGAAAGACATGCGCCTGAGCGACGAGGCGATCGTCGACGTCGGGCAGGGCGGTCTCGATTTTGCCGCGGTCTTTGCCCAGTCCGAGCTTGCGGGCATCGAGCACTACATCGTCGAGCACGACACGCCGGCAGATGCGATGCAGACCGCGCAAAACAGTCTGACCTACCTTCAGAACCTGACCTTTTGAGCGCTGTGTCGCGCTCGCGCCCGGACTAAAATATGCCCCGATCTTTCGTGATGCTCGCCCTGTTTCCTGCTCTGCTCAGCGCTTGCAGTGAAGACCCCGTCGCACCTCCCACCCTCGGAGACGAGCCAGGGGCGCCCGCGGCGCCCACGCCCTCTGGGGCTGCGCCGGCGGCGAGCGATGGGCAACCGGCAGCTCCCGCCGACCCAGCGACCGCAGCGGGAACCGAGGGGCAAGCGCCCCCCGTTCTAGCTGAAGGCTCCGCACCTGCGCCCTCGGCGTCCGCGCCGTCCGTATCAGCTGCGGAGTTGGCGGCGGCTCCAGCGGGGGAGGGCTCGGCCGCAGTGCTGCCGGCGTCGATGGTGCCACCCGGCGCGCCGCCGATCGGGCAATGGATCAGCCTGTTCAACGGCGAAAACCTCGATGGCTGGACCATCAAGATGACGCACCACCCGATCAACGACAACTACCTCGACACCTTCCGGGTGGAGGACGGGTTGCTGCGTGTCGTCTACGCCGACTATACCCCCCCGTTCGGGGGCGAGTTCGGGCACATCTTCTACACCGGCTTCCAGAGGGTCTTTTCCCATTATCGTTTGCGGATCGAGTACCGCATCGTCGGCGCCCAGATCGCCGGTGCGCCTGACTGGGGGTACCGCAACAACGGCGTGATGATTCACAGTGAGTCACCCGAGAGCATGACTCTGGATCAGGAATTCCCGACCTCGATGGAGGTGCAATTCCTCGGCAGTGACGCAGGGGAGGCGAGCACGCCCCGTCCGACCGGCAACGTGTGCTCGCCAGGGACAAACCTAGTGCTCGACGGCCAGCTCCACACCGAGCATTGCGTGCTGACCAGCTCGCTGGTCATCCGCGGCGAAGAATGGGTGACGATCGAGGTCGAAGTCCGCGGGAACGAATCGGTCACGCACACGGTGAACGGTACCGTGACCGCGCACTACACGAACCTGCAGTACGACCCGAACGACGCGAACGCGCGGCGGCTGATCCAGTCCGCCGATCTCACGCTGCGCGAGGGCATGATCGCCCTGCAGGCCGAGTCGCACCCGACCGACTTCCGGAAGGTGGAGATCATGCTGCTCGATCCGAACGCCGAGGCCACCCCGCCGGCACCTTGATTGAGGCATTCAAAAGGAACCGACGCAGCTCACGCCGAAAGCCCCGAGGGAGCAGCCAGAACGTGCTTCCTCGGGTGAGCTATCGCGGTCGGCCGAAAGCCAGAGCAGGGTAGCCGCGGTCCCGAGCATCAGCCCGGCGCCGACTCCGCTCACGAGCGCCACGCGCCCCGCTACGCGACCACGCTGGAGATCCGATGCGCAGTTGTCGCCGCGGGTGCGCTGGCCCGCGAGGCAGTCAGCACTGTTCCAGCGTGACGCATACGACTCGCGCACGATCCAGGCGACGCTTGCGGTCCCGGCCGCCGCGGCGCCGACCACCGCGAGCGTCGTCACCAGCCAAGGGAACCCTGGCCGGGCAGGAGAAGCCTGCTTTGGCGCGGAGCGAGACTGCAGGTTCGAAAGGGGCCGCGGGACGCCACCAGCGATCAAATCAACCTGTTCGCGCAGCAGTCCGCGCGCAGCGATCGTGACCGGGCGAATCGCGGGATAGTATCCGTCCTTGCGCACCTCGAGCTCGTACGAGCCCGTCGGCAACACCAGGGTGTCGAGGGGCAACGTCCCCAGGTGCCGGCCACTCAAGAATACATCGGCACCTGCCGGATTGCCCTTCACCTCCAAGCTGCCTAGCCGCGCGGTCACGTAGTCGAGAGACCTTTCGAGCGCTATACGGTGTCGCACGATGTAGGGGTCATCGGTGTGCTGCATGGCTTCGCGCAGATAGCGTTCGGCCTCCGCCCATTGCCCTAGCGCCTGATGAGTCGAGGCGAGGTGCACGCGAATCCTGTTGGAGCCCGGTGCCCGCCTGAGCGCGTCACGAAATACTTCGAGCGCCTCCTCGTCCCTGCTGGCGCGGCGGAGCTCGATGCCTCGCTTGACTGTAGCGTTGACGTCGTTGACGCTCGCTGGGAGCTCGGCAGTGGGCTTGGCCGCGGCCTTGGCGTCGCCCACTGGCTGGGCCCGGGCTACGGCGTGCATCAGCAGCGCCGCTATCAGCACCCCGGCACTCGCTAGCGACGGACGCATCACGGTGCCAGGCCCTGCTCTGGCAACATGGTGACCAGCGTATCCCAGCCGGCGCGCACGGGGATGGCGTCTCGACCCACGATACCACCGGTGTCGGCGCGGTAGCCGCTAACGACGGCGACACCGGGCGCCACGTTGAAGAACCCGACGGTCGCGTAGCTCGTCGTGGTGCTCTGGTTGGTAATCGGGAGGCCGTCGATGATAGCGAAGGGCACTGCGGGTGAATCGACCTCGACCCGCACGCCGGCGGCGCCACTCCCTGTGCAATCAAACACCGTGACGAGCACCGTTCCGGTGTCGGGCGCCGATTGCGTTCGCAGCCCTGGCGCTGTGCTGGACTCATTCGGGATGAGAACCACCGCCCGGCTCGCCAGCAGCAAGGACAGCTCGACAGACAAAGGCCCAGGCAAGACGAGCAGGCCCGGTGCCATCCCCTGCGCCGTCAGCTCGAGGAAGCCGCTCACACCGATCGCCAACGGTATGTTCACGATGCCATCGACGCCAGGCGCCAGGTCGACGCTGATGGGCCGTTCGCATGCCAGATCCGTGATAAGGCAGGCACGAACTTTCAGGTTCGGCGGCGTAGCGCGCGTAAAGATGTCGATCACCTGGATCGATAGCGCCAAGCTGGTTGCCTCCGCATACACCAGCGGGTCGTTTGTAGCGCCGCCCCTGGTGCAGTCCCAGGTGCCCGCCACGAACATCGCTGCTTGTAGGGAAGGGTCAGGCGAGAGTCTATCGTACTCGCTCGCGAAGTCTGAGCACGCGAGCCACCCCGTGGCGCAAAGGCAGAGTGCAGTGACGCGCCCTGGCTGCCGTACCCGCTGATGCCGCACCACCATTTGCCTCACTTGCCCACTCAGTCGAAGATCAATGATTCATTCGCGCCTGACGCCCCGAGATCGCGGGCGCCGGGCGGCGCTAACGCACCTCGCTGATCCGGCGCCGGAGCGCCGTTCTCGGCGTCGGCCCTGCGGGGCGAGAAGGGGTCGCCGGCAGCGGCCCCGCTCTCGGCGCCGGGTTGTCGGACACGAGCCGCCGCTGTCGCCGCCGACCGCTGCGCCGATCTGGCTCGGCGCTTTGCGCGCGCGCTCGAGGCCGAAGCGCGCTCCGCGCGGCCCTCGCTCGAGGCCGAAGCGCGCTCCGCGCGGCCCTCGCTCGAGGCGCTGTGCGCGCTGCGCAAAGACGTCGCGCCGCCCAGCTCGGGCCCGGGATCGTCTTTGCCGCTCACGGCCAGGTGCAAAACAGGCTCCGGCCCAGGTGCGTATTTCGAAAGCGGGCGAGGAGAGTCGGGTGTCGGCGGCTCCGCTCCGGGAGGTGACGCTTCGCGCGCGGCACGGAGTGCAGGTTCGACCTGCGGTGCCGCGGGCGCGGTGGCGAGCAGTGCCACGCCGGCCACGCCGAGGACACAGGCTGAAGCTGCAGCGAGCGACAGCAGCCGCCGACGCGAGGAGAGCGGGCCCCGGCGCGGCGGCAGCGTCGCTGAGCCGCTCGAAGCGCGCCCTTTCAGCACCAACGCCGCCGTCGCTCCGCTCTGGGGCTGGGGGTTGAATGCGTTTTGCCAGAGGAGTCGAGCGCGGCCGTCGGCGAGCAAGAGCAGCGCCCTTCCGAGCTCTCGCATGTCGGCAAAGCGGGCCGCAGGATTCTGCTGCATGCAGCGCAGAATGGCGTTTTCCATCGGGCCCGGAACATCCGGCAGGCCATGACTCGGTGGGGCGAATTCCCCGTGCGCGATGGCGGCCAACAAAGCGTACAGCGTCTCGCGCTCTATCGGAGCTCGACCGGTGACGCATTCGTAGAGCACCACACCGAACGAGTATTGATCCGACCGAGGTGTCAGGTCGCGGCAGCCGTTGACAGCCTCCGGAGGCAAGTAGTGCGGTGACCCGAGCAGCTGATTGGAAGAGCCCTGAAAATCGCCGCGCGAAGGCTCGAGCGTATGCTTCGAGATGCCGAAATCCAGGAGCTTTGGCACGAGCGTCCCGTCGGGATCATGATGCAGAAAAATGTTGCTTGGTTTCAGGTCCCGGTGAATGACGCCGGCGTCGTGCGCCGAGGCGAGCGCGGCCGCGATCGGCAGCAACAGGCTGGCGGCCTCCTCAGACGACAGGCGCGTTAGCGCTTGGAGATAGCGATCCAGATCTTGCCCCTGCAGCAGCTCCATCACGATATACGGGTTGCCTTGGCACTCGCCGAAATCGAAGATCTCGATCACGTGCCGGTGCTTGATCGCCGCGGTCGTCTTTGCTTCCAGCAGAAACCGCTGTCGGGACTCCGCTTCGGTGCGAAGTGCAGGAGCCATGAGCTTCAGCGCGACCTGCTTGCCGAGCACGCTGTGCTCGGCGCGATACACCGTCCCCATGGCTCCCGCGCCGATCGCGTCTCCGATCCGATAGCTGCCGAACTCCGTCCCGGGTAGCAGCCGCTCATCGTCGACGAGCGCGTCTGGTATACCAGGCTCGAAAGTTGACTTCTCAGTAAACATGCAGGCCATCGAGCGGAGGGGCAGCCCTTACGTGTGCCATGGATGAAAGTAGAGCCCCCGGTGCCCACATGATAAGGGTGGTGAGGCGTCTCAATCGGCCAATGCAATTGCCGTTTCGGACACCTGCCGCGACCAGCCACCGGACGAGCGTCTGCGACCGGCCCTGGATAGCGTTCGAGCGCGTCATTTCGAAACGTGCATCGCCCGGCCCCGCTGGGCAGCGCGGCGAGGGCGGGCGGGGAAGGACCCCTGAATGCTCGCCGCTCGCTCGCTCACCCTATGCTGAACGAGCTCGCGATGGGACGCCCACCACGCCCGCGCGTGGGCCTGAGACCAACGCTGTGCGTCAGCGCACGCGGCCAGCCGTTCGCTGAGCTCTTCGGCCGTCTGTGGACGCCGTGCGGGGTCCTTCGCTAGACAGCTCATGATCACCTCGTCGAGATCGGCAGGAACAGGAGCGCCGAGCCGAACGGACATCGACACTGGTGGCGTGTTCACCTGCTCCAACAACACAACGACGTCGTTGCCGTCAGCGAACAGATATTGTCCTGTAATTAGATAGTAGGCGACGGCGCCGAGGGCATAGATGTCACTGCGGGCGTCGACGCTCTCCGGCGTGACAATCGCCTCGGGCGACATGAAGCCGGGGGTACCCGCGATCGATCCGGCGCGACCGTCCAGCGTATTTAACGCCTGGCCGTGCTTCTTCACCAGGCCGAAGTCGAGGACCTTGATGACGTCGGCAACTCGACCGCGCTCGCACACCATGATGTTTGCCGGTTTGATGTCCCGATGCACGAGCCCGACCCCGTGCGCCTCACTCAGTGAACCGCAGACCTGCCCCAGGAGAGCAATGGTTCGGGACGCAGACTGAGGCCCAGTGAGCGAGATCAGGTCATGCAAGGTGAGGCCTTCCAGGTATTCCATGGCGTAGTAAAATACGCCGCTCTCGTTGCGCCCAAAGTCATAGATCTGAATCGTGCTCGGGTGCGTCAGCAGGCTCGTCAGCTGTGCCTCGCGTTCGAACTGCGTCAGCGTGCTTTGGCCTGCTTCTTCGGGGCGTAGCAGCTTGATCGCCGTCGGCCTGCGAAGCAAGGCGTGGCTGGCCTTGAAGACCTCGCCCATTCCGCCACTCCCCACCTTCTCCTGCAACGTGTATTGCCCGAGCCGGAGGGCCTTCGTTACCTGCTTTTGCAGCCCGTAGATGCGCCGAGAGGCGAGCGCCGAAGCCAGGATCGTGGCGGTGCAGTGGATCGCCAGCTGGGCGATGACCACGAGCAACGCGACGCCGCTATCGCCGCGTCCCGCCGTGCACAGCCACAGACCTGGAACCACCGTCAAGAGCCCGACCCACAAGGTGCGCCGCCCGGAGCTCGGAACGACGCCGGCCCGGATCATGAGCACGTGCGCCATCGTGATCTGGAACACGAGCTCTCGTCCCTCCACTGGCATCGCGAGCGTGCTCACCAAAAGCCCAAATCCAATGCCGCTGCCAATGGTCGAGACGAGATCGGCGATCTCCAGCCCTCGCGCGTAGAGGCGCAGGCGGCTCAACGCAAGGCTGGCACCTGCAAAATACGCGCACATAGCTAGCTCCACCCAGGGCACGGGCCCCCCCCCGAGGGAGCCTGACACCGCGCGATTCAAGACCTCTGTGAGGAGCGTGAGCGAGAACACGACCAGCCCGTTGATGCGAGCCCAGAGCACGAGACCGCTCGCCAGGCGGCTCTGCCGCTCGCGAAGCGACAGACCGCCGCCGTCCAAAGAGACATCGAGCCAGGGGTCATCGGGCGCCGGCGCGGCTGGTGCCATGCGCCTGGTTTGAACTGTCGAATCGGCGTTGGCCGAGCCCGGTCGCCGCCGGATAGGGATGGTAACTCGATCGTCGTTCACAGGGACACCTTGCTGGCGGCTTGGGATGGGGAGGGCTAGGAGCCGGCGCGGGCGCGCCTACACCGAAAGGAAGACGAGACGCTCTGCTGATGCTTGGACGCAGTGTTGCATGATGGATCGACAGAGCTCGCCGACGTCGACGGTGGGTAGCCACGCTTCACTCTGCGCATCGAAGCGCGCGAGTTGCAGAGCGAGCTCGGCGAGCGCCGCGGGCTCGAGGCGCGTCAAAAGCTCCGGAAATAGCTCAATTTCCTGCGACATCGAGAGCTTGGTTTGCTCTCGCGAGAGATCGAGCAGGGTTTCGGCAATCGTCCACCGATCAGGCTGGCTCCAAGTCGATTCCCTCTCCGCCGCATGTTCGAGCACATCCATGAGATCTCGCAGGTGGCGATGCGTTTCGCGGGCATCCAGCAGCCTCTTTAGGTTGCGGTTGTAGCCGTTACGAACCAGCACTTGCTCGAGCACTTGTTCCTCTTTCTCGAAATGGCGGTAGTCAGCCAGCGTGCGAAGAGCGAGCGTGAGGGCACCGAGGTCTCCAGGCGGCATGCGGGCCCCAGCGAGCAGCACCGCGCGGTATGCGTCGAGCGCGTCGGTGAGCTGAAAAATCAACCGGTGATCACGCCGCAAGGACTCGAGCGGATGCAGCGCAGCGCTGGAGGCTAGAGCTTCCACGTGTCACCATGGGCGCCGAGCTCATCCAAGCGTGGAAATGAGGCGGCTGCGAGCGCTGCTCTCAGCGCGACCAGGTGCACGGGACGCTCCAGCACCTCCTCGACCGCGAGCCGCCTGGCCTCGGTGAGCACGGTGGGGTCGTCCTCGGAGATGAGCACAATCGAAAGGCCACCGATCTGCGCTCGCAAGAGCTCGAGCGCCGGCAGGATGGCGTGCGTTTGCGCACCGCAATCCAGGACGATCACGTCGAGAGGTTGGGGCTTTCGCTGCCATTGATCGACCAGCACGGAAGCGGACGCATAGGCCGTAACCCGATGCCCGCTGGCCCGCAGTGCTCTCATCGTGCTCGATTCGGCACAGCTGCCTCCGCCGACGAGCGCGACCCGGGTGTTGGTGGGCCGGCGAGGAGCCCACACGAATGGCGTCGGAATCCGCTGGAGCGGGATTGCTGGCTCCTTGGCGTCAAATCCCTGATCTGGGCTATGCGTCCTGTCGTTCATGGTGGCTCCCGGGTTAAATTCGAGCGGCGGTGTGCCGCAAATCAGGTCTAGCCTCTGCGCCCGGGCGCACCAGGTGGCGATTGCTGGACGACCAGTTGCGGTAATGCAACGATCTGGCGGTGCACCTGGTGAACCTGGAGACCTTCGTGTACGTGGCCGACCTCGGCAGCTACTCCGCCGCCGCCCGGGCTCTGGTCATTCCCAAATCCACCGTGGCCCGGCGGGTCGAGCGGCTCGAAGCCGAGCTCGGCGTCGCGCTCGTTCAGCGCACCGGTCGAGTCCTGTCTCTGACGGATGACGGCAGAGCGCTCTTCGAACGCTGCGCCGTCTCGCTCCGGGAGATCCACGCGGTAAAGCTCACCATCTTGGACAGCACCGCGCGCCCCACTGGCAAGCTGATCATCGCGCTGCCCATCGAGGCGAGCGGGTCTGCAGGTTTGATTGAGCTGATCACTTCGTTCAGCCTGAAGTCTCCCGGCGTCCAAGTCGAGCTGCGCGGGTCGCGCGCTAATCATACAGGGCTCGACCTATTGGAAGACGGCAGCGATGTGGTCTTCCATTTCTCGGTGGGGTTGGATCGGAGCGAGCCGGTCGACGTGGACTATGTGATCTCACGACGGCTCGGCAAAGTCCCGATGGGGCTGGTGGCAAGCGCGAAGTACCTGGAAGCTTACGGCGTGCCGAGCAGCCTCGCGGAGCTCCGGGCGCATCGGTGCCTATCGGTCGCCACCCCCCCATACAGCACCCACTGGTTGCTTCGCGACGCGGCCAACCGCGAGGAGGAGGTGCCGCTCAGTCCCGTCATGATCAGCAATGACGGCAGCGTGCTGACGGCGCTGGTGCTCGCGGGGGCGGGCATTGCGATCATGCCGTACCACGCCTCTCAACCCTACGTGGAGCAGGGGTTGCTGCAGCCGGTCCTCGAGCCATGGGCGCTGGATCCACTGCACTTGCACCTGCAGTGGCTTCGCAGCCGGCACCTGGCGCCCCGCGTTCGAGCGTTCGTCGACCACGTCCAAGCGCACCTCGGCGACGTGCGGTGGCTGCGGACGTCGACCGATTGATCCGAGACACGCGCCATGTTAGTAGGCGACGCGAGGCTCGCGGCGGACGCGGGTAGTGGTAATGGGAGGACGAGACGTGGCTTCGGGTCGCAATCGCGCAGCGCATATTGCCAACGTGGCCGAGGCGCCAGCATGCTGACCCTCGGGATCAATGTGGCGCACGCCGCCCTGGTCGCCGTCGACAGCGCCGGTGCATGCACCCTCGACGTCGAATACGAGCGTTTGCTCGAGGCGTTGCAGCTCGTGACGCAGCGGCGCCCTGGCATCATGCCCGCGATCGTCATCTTCATCGACCCCGGCCGGCCCATACCCGACGCGCGCTGGCGCCGACGCTTCGCTGACGAACGTGGGCTCGCGGGGCCGTTTCGTGGCGCTATCGTCACGGATTCCGTCGTCCATCGCGGGCTCATGACGGCCGTCGACTGGATACGGTCCCCGGCAGCTGAACAGCGAATGCTCGCGTTCCCGACCCGTGCCAGCGCCCGAGCTTGGCTCGAGCGGGAATGCAACAGAGAGCTCGAGCTACTCACGCGCCTCTACAGCGAAGCGCGCACCCTGGCGACACTTCAGAGCAGCTCCACGCCGCCGAGTCGCTCGACGAGCCGATGATTCTGGGCTCACTCGGTCGAGAGTGGGTCCTAGCGGCTCCGGCCCTCGCCGGCGGCGAAGGCCACCGGCGTTGCACCTGCCCAGCGTCTGAAAGCTCTGTGAAATGCGCTCGTGCTGCGATAGCCGAGCTCGCCGGCGACCTGCTTGACGACAACGCCGTTGCGCAGCATCTCCCGGGCAACCTCCAGCCGGCTCTCCGCCAAGATGCTCCTGAAGTGCAGCCCCTCGCTGGCAAGATGCCGCCGGAGGGACCGCTCGCTCACCCCGAGCTCGCGCGCGACCACGCTCATGCTGGGGGCGTCGGATTGCCAACCTCGCCGCATGCAAGAGCGCACCCGCTCTGCAATGCAGACGGCAGCCTCGCCTGCCGTCACACGTAATTCCGCGAGCCTTTCCAGCTGCTCGGCGAGCTCGGGTCGGAAGAACGGCTGCTGCTTCTCGGCGAGTGTTCGCGCAACGACGAGTGCGGAGCACGGCGCGTCAAACTGAACATGGCACCCAAACAGCTTGTAGTATTCGTCAGCATGCCCTGGCTTGGGGTAATCCAACCAGACCGCCAACGGGTTAGCGCGCGGTCCGGCGAAGCGCCTGAAGAGCTCACACACGGCCGCCAGAAATAGCTCAGCGAGGAGCTGGCGTGCGGGCAGCGGCGCGTCGGAGGGCCCAAGTTGCACGCTGAGCGTCTGCTCGTCCTGAGCTCTGAACAGGTCCTGGCGGTCACGCGTTACCCGATTGAAACGCACCAGGGCCTCGACGGCGGCACTAAATGACCGCACCAGCAGTATATACAGCCCGGGCTCGCCAAAACCCGCCCAGTCACCGCCGCGCTGCCCGATGCTCAACCCTAGCGCAGGATCCGCTGATAGCCGCGACGCGCGGGTGAGTACTTCGAAGTAAGCGTCATCCGGCAGCCAGAACTCCTGCCCGAGCATCGAACCGTCGACGATGCCGTCCAACAAAAATCGGGGCGTGATATCCGCGCGCTCGAGCCCGGCTATCGTGTTTCGCAGCATCGAAGATGAATAGGCCAACTTTGAAGCTCCTCGATGACAAGCCTGGTACGGGCACTTGTTATGTCAAGTCGCCGGGCGAGAACACTGATTTCACGTTGCACCGGTGCCACAGGCTAGCCGAACGGTGCGCCAACGGCGGCATTACGCTGCCCGTCCGCGGAAAACCCCCGTCCAACCGCTGTAACGAAAGCAACTCAGAGCTGCCGCCCCATGGCGTGACACCGCAGCCGAAGGATTGGCGCGGACACCATCGCGCGCTCGGTTCAGCTCGCCTCGCGGCAATGTTCTCGTGATCACCGCCGCGCTCCCGCTGCTGCTCCCGCCGATGCTCGAGCTCGCCGATTGACTGCGTGTGCCATCGAGGGGCATGTAGTGATGACAGTAACGTGCAGCGACGCCCGTTCTTGGGGAGCCTTTCCAGCGAAACTTTCGCGGCATTTAGCCGGTTGTTACGACGCCGGCGGAGAGCGCCGCCGGACATCGAGCGAGGGGGGTTGCAGGCGGCCCGTTTTGACCTATTGGGGGACAGTAGCCCGGAGCGCTGGTCGGCTCTCGACGGGCAGCTGCCTTCGACGAGGCGCGTCTGCCCGCCCGGCGCCCCACGACGTGAACAAAATTCCGGGACCCGACCAAGGGAGAACAACTACGTGTCGACATCTCAACCTGATCGGGAGGAACCCACAGTAGGGAGCGCTGTGGCCGGGACCCAGCCCATCGAGCAAGTGCTGCTCACCGGCGCGACCGGCTTCGTTGGACGGAACCTGCATCCCGTGCTGCGCCGCCACGGCTACCGCGTAGTCAGCGCCGCCCGCAATCCCGACGCCGCACGTGTTGCCTTCCCCGAGCAGGACTTCGAGCGGCTCGACGTGACGGACGCAGACTCCGTCGAGGCAGCGATGCAGGGTTGCCACGCGGCATTCTATTTGATCCACGGCATGGCGGGCGGCGCCGGGTACGAAGAGGTGGAGCAGCGGAGCGCCACGATTTTTCGGGACGCTGCCGCTCGCGCCGGCCTTGCGCGCATCATTTACCTCGGCGGGGTCCGACCGCTGGGCATGACCTCGCGGCACCTCACGAGCCGGCTCCGCACTGGGGAAATCCTTCGCTCCGGCAAGGTCCCCACGCTGGAGCTGCAGGCCTCGATGGTGATCGGCGGAGGCAGCGAGAGCTGGCGCATCGTGCGGGACCTGGCGGCTCGCCTGCCGCTCATGGTGTTTCCAAAATGGCTCGATACCCTGAGTCAACCGATCGCGCTAGACGATGTGACATTCGCGCTGCAGAAGTCGCTGGAGCTGCCGCTCGAGAGGAGCCAGGCGCTGTCCTTGCCGGGCCCGGAGGTGCTGTCGGCGCGGGACATCATCATGCGCACCGCCAGGCTCCTCGGCAGTCATCCGATCGCCATCCGCGTTCCGTTCGTAACGCCACGGCTCTCGAGTTACTGGATCACGTTGGTGACACGCGCCGAGCAACGCATCAGCGAGGAGTTGGTCGAAGGTCTGCGTAGCGACCTGGTCGCCGGCGACGAGGGATTTTGGCGCCTGGCTCCGGAACACGCCAGGCTCGCGTTCGACGACGCCGCCAAGGCTGCGCTGCTCGACGAGCAACTCAGATTGAGCTTCCGCTCTCGCGTCGCCGAGGTCGTGATTCGCGCCCTAGCGCTCGGTTCGATTAAGAGCGCCGGCGGGCGCAACTCGTGAGCCTCGGGCCGATGCATGAATGAGCTCGGGTCACGTCCGGCAGAGGAGGCGTTTCCCGCGGGCTTCGCGTCGAGGGAGCTGCCCGCGGCGTCGTCTCGCCTGCTCGTCTTGGTGCTGGTGTTGATCTGCGGCTGGGGCGTCCTCATGCGCCACTTTGGCGGCGGCATCTATCGGGTGATGGGCCCGTTTGCGTTGGCCGTGCTGCTCGGCGTCGCAGCGGTGACTCAAAAAGAGCTGCGCGGGTGGTTGCGTCCGACCCGCGCGGGAATAGGCAGCGGGATCGCGGTGGGGCTCTTGATGACGCTCGCGACTTACCCGGCATATGAGCTGGCGGCAGCGCTTTTTCCCGAGCTCGGCGCGCAGGTCGCGAGTCTGTACGCGGCAACCCGGCAGGCGACGCCCGGTCAGGCTCTGGTCTGGATGCCGGCCATTATCTTGGCAGAGGAGCTGCTCTGGCGCGGCGCGCTCTTGCACGTCCTCTCCGCGCGCGTGCCACAATCCGCGGCGATGGCGCTCAGCATCTCCAGCTACGCGTTGGCGCAACTGGGGACCGGTTCTTGGATCGTCATGCTGCTCGCAGCGGTGTGCGGCAGCATCTGGACCCTGCAACGCCGACTGACCTGCTCGCTGCTATCGCCGCTGCTCGCTCACCTGATCTGGACTCCGGTCGTGATGTTTCTACATCCCGTCGCCACGGGCTGACGCCCGCTCAGGTGGCGTCCGCCTGCGCGACGCGACGGTGCGCTCAAAGTGGCCACCCGACCGCAAAAGGGTAAGGTCATTCAAACCTTGGCCGTTCTCGGCCGGATGGTATACGCATCGCATACTGCGCGGCCTCGTGGGCGCCGTGAGCCAAGACCAGCAGCGAGCCAAGTGACGCGGTAGTGTGGGCCTTGATCCTTATCGCGATTGGCGTTTCGATGGACGCCACGGCCGTTGCGGCGGCGTACGCCATTCGAGGCGCAAGCCGCGCCGAGTTGATCACGCTGGCGAGCGTGTTCGGCGTGTTCCAATTCGCGATGGCGCTCGCGGGGGCGCTCGGGGGCGCGGTCGTCACGCGCTACTTCGCGGCCGTCGACCACTGGATCGCCTTTGCTCTTCTGGCTTTCGTAGGCGCCAGGATGATCTGGGAGGCGCGCGGCGGCGTCCATCAGGACGGGCCGGCAGCCCTCGTCGGCTCCCAGCTCATCATGCTCGGCCTCGCGACGAGCATCGACGCCTTGGCGGTAGGTGTCACCCTGCCAGCTCTGGGCCTCGGCTACTGGCAGGCGAGCAGCACCATCGGCGTGTTCACTTTCGCGTTCTCGCTCGCCGGCGCGTACGCGGGTAGGCGCATGGGCGAGCGGTTCGGAACCGCGGTCGAAGTGCTTGGGGGCGTGCTGCTGATCTCTTTGGGGATCAGGACGGTGGTGACGCACCTCTGGGCGGCTTCGAGCTGAGGCGTCGTGTGCAAGAGTGCGGCGATGAGTTACCTCGCCGGCAGCGGCAGGCACTCCATGATTTCCACGGAATCACCTGGAAAGATGCTGAAGTCGCCCGTGAGTAAAGAACACCTGCAGAGCCGCGAGCCTCCGCTGATCTCAGCGTCGGTCCCGGTCCTGGCTTCGCTAAGGTCCACGGGGCAAGCTCACCGAAAACACTGCCCCGGGCTCCCCATCCTCCACCCAGATCGCGCCGGCGTGGGCCTCCACGGCGAGTCGGCAAAAAGCCAGGCCCAGGCCTCGGCTCGTTCTGGCCACCAGCGCGTCCTCCGACGAGCCCTGAACGAAGGCTTGGAAGATCGTCTCGCGTTGCTCGGGTGGAATGCCCCTGCCGGCGTTCGCGACGCGGAGTATCGTCGCTCCCTCTGCCGCCACCGCGCTGAGCCGCACTGTCGAACCCGCTGGTGCGTGTCGGATGGCGTTATCCACCAGGTTCTCCAGGACGCGTCGCAGCAGGTCCGGATCTGCGTTCACGTGCGGCACATCCAGCTGGCTCTCCAGCGTGAGCTTCGCGCTGGTCGCACGTAGCTCGAAGGCCTCGAAGATCTCGGCCGTGAGCACGCCGAGGTCGAGGGTGAGCGGGTGTGCGACGAGGCGCCCCTCCTCACTCTTGCTGATGTCGAGCAGGTTGAGGATCAAGCGCAACAGGGAACGCGCCTCGTCGCGGATGTGCTGCACCGACTGTCGAGCGCGGGCAGGTACCGTGGGGTCTCGGAGGAGCAGCTGCGCGTGCAAGTCGAGCGTGTTGACCGGGTTCTTCAGGTCGTGGACGACGAAGGCCGAGAGCCGCTCCTTCTGCAGCTGCAAGCGCATCAGGTCGTCTCGTTGCCGGCGCACCAGGTCATAG
Organism: Deltaproteobacteria bacterium; assembly: GCA_043747815.1. Classification (GTDB taxonomy): domain Bacteria; phylum Myxococcota_A; class Polyangia; order Polyangiales; family Polyangiaceae; genus SZUA-265. The sequence goes on along the minus strand of JAYTOL010000139.1, from coordinate 44,324 downwards.
TGCGCCCGCAGCTCGTCGTTCATCCTGCGCAGCTTGAGCGCCGCTTGCACCCGCAAGACGAGCTCGGTGGGCCGTACGGGCTTCGTCAAAAAGTCGTCGCCACCGACACGCAGAGCCTGATCGAACGTATCGACGTCACGCAGGGCGGTCAAAAACACGACCGGAGTGTCGGCGCCCTCCGGCAGCGCTCGGATACGCGCGCAAACGGCGAACCCGTCCGTGCCCGGCATGCGCACGTCGAGCAGGACGCAATCGGGCCGCTCGCGCTCGACGGCCCGTAGCCCCTCCTCGCCGTTCTCGGCCAGGATGACGCTGTAGCCTTCGTCCGTGAGGGTCTCTCTCGCTAGCGCGCGGTTCTGGGCGTTGTCGTCGACGACGAGTATCTTGGCGGTCTGGCGTTGCATCTGAATGGGCCAACGCTAGCTTACCTGGCCTGCGCACGCGAGGTCTGCCGCGGACGGGGGAGCGGTGTGTCGGCATCGGGACTTGAAGCTCATTTCCTGGGACGAGCTGACATCGTTCTCCCACGAGCAGCTCGCCTGAACGGAAGCGCGTACCCGGTAGACTGCGCCAAGAGAACGTCGCGAGCCCTCGTCGTCGAGCCCGGCCTCGCGCCCCATTCGCAGCGGCAGGGGCGACGTCGGGGGCTGCAGGTATGGCCCGGGCACGCCATCCTGGCCCCGAGCTTCGAGGTCGTGCCGCTTGCCGTTCTTCGCGGTCGACCGAAATCCGCGTTTGTGCAAAGGTCGCTCGGCAAGGAGCCTGCAGATGACGGAGGCCACCACGAAGCGGAAGTTGCCGAGGGCCCAAGACGCGGAGCCCTCGGGGGCGTTTCACTCACTGCTCGTTCCAGTCGATCTCACGGCGGGCTCCGATCGGGTTCTGGGCCGCGTTTCGCGGCTGCCTCTGGCCGACGGCGCCCGCGTGTCGCTCCTGCACGTCGTCCCCGGGACCCTTTCAGCGAGCGAGCAGCGGCGTGCGCGGCGTGACGCCGGCAAGGCGCTCGCGGAAGAGGTGCGGCAGCTACGGGGGCAGATCTCCAAGGCGATTAGCGTCGAGCCGTTGGTGACGGTGGGCGCTGCCGCGAAAGAGATCGCGGCGCGCGCGACGGAGATGCAGGCCGATCTGGTCGTCATGGGCCGAGGCGGTGGGCGTGCGCTGCGCGACGTCTTCCTCGGTTCAACCGCGGAGCGCGTCATTCGGCAAGCCCAGGTCCCGGTATTGGTGGTTCGGCTGGCCGCGCGTAGGGCCTACAGCCGCCCGGCGCTCGCGCTCGATCTGGATCAGGCAGCTGTCGAGATCGTGCGTGTGATGTTGCTCGTGCTGCCCCCGCCGCGTCCTCAGGTCGAGGTCATCCATGCCTTCGATGCTCCTTATCGGGGAATGATCTACGCGAGCTTCACCGAAGAGGAGGCGGAGGAGGCGAAGCACGAGCTTCGCGGAGTCGCAGCCCAGGAACTGGCAAAGTTGCTCGCCACCTCGCTAGCGGCGGCGGGCGTCCGACCCGAGTGGGCGCCATTCTGGAAGACGCACCTCCAATACGGCTCTGCGCGCCTCGTCGTGGAGAAGGCGGTGAAAAAGGCCGAAACCGACCTGCTCGTGCTCGGCACGCACGGCTATTCGGGCGCGGCCTATGTGCTCTTGGGGACTGTCGCTGGCGATCTGCTGCGTGCAGCCAAGTGCGACGTGCTCATGGTTCCGCCTCCCCTCCAGACCCGCCACTGAGCTTCGCTCATTGGCTTCGACCACTGCCTAAGCGTCGGGTGCCTTCGTGAGCGGGGGCGGAGTGCCGGCCGCACCCGCAGCGCGCCGGCGGAAGAGCGCCACACGCGCCAAGAGCAGTGTGGTCACGGGGACTGTGATCGAGAGGATGATGATGATCAGCCACGGGTGCAGGACGGCCCGGGATTCGAGCAGCGAGAAGTAGAGGACAGCGCCGAGCGTCACGGACCAACTCCCGAAGGTGTACGCCAGCGCGGGCGGATGCATGCGGAGAAAAAAGTCGGGCAGGCGCAAGAAGCCGATCGCAGAGATGAGGACGAATATGCCGCTGGATACGATTAACGCCGCAACCACCGCCTCTACCCAGAACGGGACCGGGCTCATTCGATCACCTCGCCGCGCAGGATGAACTTCGCCATCGCAGATGAGCTCACGAAGCTGAAGAGAGCGATCAGCAGCGCAGCTTCGAAGTACACGTCGCTTTGGTGACGGATGCCGAGCACGAGCATGACGAGCAGCGCGTGGAAGTAGAGGAGGTCGAGCGCGAACACGCGATCCTGCGCTCGCGGTCCCCGGATCAGCCTGGCGAGCACGAGCACCGACGCCAGGGCGTAACAGCCGAGCGCGAAGGCGATTGCGCCGGAGAGTAATCCGCTCATTCGAAGATCTCCCTGAGAGGCCGCTCGTAGCGGGCCTTGAAGTGAGCGACGAAGGCGCCTTCTTCGCCGACGTTCCACGCGTGAAGCAGCAGCGCGCTGCGATCGAGCGCAAGCTCCGACCACACCGTGCCCGGGACCACCGTCGTGACCATCGACAGCGCCGCGAGCCCGAGGGGGTCGCGCAGCTCGAGCGGCACGATGATGAACCTCGATTGGGGCCGCCGCCACCTCCAGGTGACAACGTCCCAAGCGATTTCGAAATTTGACTGCAACACGTCGCGGCCAACCGTCAAGATGAAACGCACGACGACCAGCGGGCGCCGCACGCGTACCGTGGTCGGTCGCAAATTTGCCGTGAGGCGTGGGACCGCGAGCGCGATCAGAAGCCCCAGCAAAATCTGCCCAGCGCTCACGGCGCGCGCGAGCACGAGCCACAACACGAGCAACGCCGCGGACGCCAGCGGAGCGGGCACGAGCCTCTCGAGAAGCTTCACGGGAGCGAGCCCTCCCGCTGCCCTGATTGCGTGGGCCCCAATCGAGCTCTCGTCGACAGCACGGTGTCGACGTATGACCTCGGTGCGTGCAGACCCGCGGCGGTGGCGCTCGTGTAGCGCATGACGGGCTCGGCAAACAGGGTGAGCAAGACGCAGGAGAAAACGAGAGAGAGCACGGCGAACGCCTCGACGGTCCTGAGGTGCGGGGCAAACCGGCCACCTTTCGACCAGAAGTGCCGAATGCCTGCCCGTGCTAGCGAAACGGTGGCGGCGAGCCCCGAGAGGAGCAGGAGCCCAAAGAGCATCCACCCGGCGGTCGATATGCCATGACTGGCGCTCGCGCCCTCGCCAGCTTCGGTGCCCAGCACGGCGCGGAGCAGCGAGAGCTTGGCGATGAAGCCGGACAGCGGCGGCAGCCCCGCGACGAGCAGCGTGCAGGACATGAACGCTAGGCCGATAAACGCGAGCGATATCGGAAACGCACGGCCAACGAGCGGCGCCTCCTCGTCGTCGAGGTTGGTATCCTCGCCAGGTACGACGTCGACCTCCGGCAACTTGGGCTCCCCATCGGCACCGAGGCGCTCGATCACCTCGACCAAGAGAAAGAGCGCGCTCACCGCCAACGTGGCACTCAGCATGTAGAAGAGCGCTGCCGACGTTACCGAGGCAGCACCCAGGCCGAGCGCTGCGAGGAGCGTCCCGGACGAAACGATGATCGAGAAACCCGCGATGCGGCCGATGCGCAGAGAGGCCATGAGCCCGAGCGCGCCAAAGGCGATGGTCGCGAGCCCGCCGCAGAGGAGAACCGGTTGTCCGAAGGACCCCGAGGGGGCGTTGTCCCCCGAGAAGAACAGGGTCCACAGCCGCAGCAGGGTGTAGATGCCGACCTTCGTCATCAGCGTGAACAGCGCCGCCACCGGCGCGCTCGTGGCCGCGTAGGCCGGCACGAGCCAGTTGTTGAGGGGCCAGATCGCGGCCTTGACGAGAAACGCCACGGCGAGGATGGCAGCGCCTGCATGCAAGAGCCCGCGATCGCGCGCTGCGACGTGCGCGAGCTTGTCGGCGATGTCTGCCATGGAGAGCGTGCCCATCACCCCATAGATCACGGCGAGGCCGACGAGGAACAGAGACGACGCGAGCAGGTTCACAGCGATGTAGTGCAACCCGGAGCGCACCCGCAGCCACCCCGACCCGTGCAGTTGCAGGCCGTACGAGGCCGCGAGCATCACCTCGAAGAACACGAAGAGGTTAAAGAGGTCCCCGGTGAGGAAAGCGCCGTTGAGGCCCATCAGCTGGATCTGGAAGAGCGGATAAAAGTACACGCCAGCGCGCGCCCAGCCGGCCTCCGCGTACAGCGCAGCGCAGACACTCACCACGCCGACCAACACCAGCATGAGCGCAGAGAGCCGGTCCGCGACGAGCACAATCCCGAAGGGCGCCTCCCAGTTCGACGCCAGGTACACGCCGATCTCGCCGGCAACGCCGCCGCCGTCGACACGCCGCAAGAGCGTCGCCGCCGTGACGAGGCCTGCCAAGGTGGCCGCGATATTGACGAGCGACATGTAACGCCTGCGCTGGTCACCGAGCAGCAAGAGCAGCGCCGATGCCACGAGCGGCAGAACGACGGGCACCACGATCAGGTGGGGAAAGAGCCGGCTCACAGCTCTTCCCTCGTTCCGTCGACGTGATCCGTGCCGCTCAGCCCGCGCGAGGCGAGCAGCACGACGAGGAAGAGCGCTGTGGTCGCGAAGCCGATGACGATCGCCGTGAGCACGAGCGACTGCGGCATCGGATCTGTGTAGTGGTCGAGGTCGCCGGGCACACCGGGCCTGGAGATCGGCGGTTTGTCGATGAAGATGCTCCCCATGCTGAAGATGAACAGGTTCACTGCGTACGACAGCAGCGTGAGGCCCATGATCACCTGGAAGGTGCGCGGCCTGAGCACGAGCCAGATGCCGGCTCCGCCGAGCACGCCGATGACGAGCGCGAGAACGGCTTCCATCTAGCGGGCTCCTGCCTTGCTCTGGGGTGGCGGCACCGAGTGGCGGTGAGCGCGCACGGACTGGTGCGCGAGCGCCGTGAGGATGAGGAGCGTCGAGCCCACCACCACCGCAAAGACGCCGAGGTCGAAGAAGGTAGCGCTTGGCAGATGCACTTCGCCGACCAGCGGCAGTGATGCGTGCGCGGTATGCGTCGTGAGAAAAGCATAGCCGAGCACGACCGCGCCGAGGCCAGTGGCCGCCCCCAGCAAGAGGCCCACGGCGATCCAGCGCGCCGGGCGAAGGCGCGTGTGCCCCTCGACCCAGTGCGTCCCCGAGAAGATGTACTGCGTGAGCATAGCGATCGCGACAACGAGCCCCGCTACGAAGCCGCCGCCCGGCTCGTTGTGCCCCCGCATAAAGAAGTGGACCGCGACCACGAGGGATACAGGCAGGAGCAGCCGCGCGATGACCGACGGCACCAGCATGTAGCCGCGCGCCGCGTCCCCGGCCGTGCGCGGCTTGACGAGGTCCGTGACGACGTCAGCCGGCAATGCTCGCTGTTGATCGGGCTGCGCGATGCTCTCGGTGGGCGGTCGAAAGCGGCGCAAGAGGGCGTATACCGTGAGCGCGACGGCGCCCAGCACCGTGATCTCGCCGAGCGTGTCGAGGGCACGGAAGTCGACGAGCATGACGTTGATGACGTTGGCCCCGCCCCCTTCCGGCAGCGCGCGGCGGAGGAAGAACGGCGAGATGCTGTCGGGAGCTGGCCGGGTGAGCATGGCGTAGGAGAGCGCGGCGAGGCCGCTGCCCGCGCTGACCGCCAGTAGTAGATCGCGGGCGCGCCGTGCCGTGTCGCGGAGGGTGACTCGGGCAGGGATCTCTGCCAGCCGCATGGGCAACCAGCGCAGCCCCAGCAGGAACAAGATGGTGGTGACCACCTCGACGACGATCTGGGTGAGCGCCAGATCGGGCGCCGAGAACCACACGAACGTGAGGCACGTCACGAGACCGGCACCGCCCATCAGCGTGATGGCGACCAACCGGTGGAACTTTGCCATCACGGCCGCGCCGACCGCGCAGACCGCGCCGATCACCCACAAGAGCACGAACGCGGGCGACGCGGGCAGCCGCTCTCGCTCACCCCACGCGAGTGGGACGCCGCGCGCCGCGAGCAGCGCCAACAGCAGCGCCACCGCGATGACGGCGAACAGCTGGGTCTGAAGACGTTGCGTTCCGACCACGCGCAGTGCCCGGCGCGAGAAGCGCGTCAGCCCGATCAGGCAAGCCTCGAACAGGCGCCTGCCGTTGAGCCGCGCGACCAGAGGCGCATCCTGGAGCCGTCCGCGCTCCTGCTGCTTGCGCAACCAAAGGTAGCCCACCACCCCGACCGAGATGGCCACGAAGCTCATGAGCATGGGCATGTTGAAGCCGTGCCAGAGCGCGAGGCTGTAGTCGGGGAGCACCCCGCCGACCACGGGCCGAGCCGCTGCGGCGAGTGATGACCCGATCGAGATCGCCGGTGCGACCCCGACGATCAGGCAACTGACGACCAGCAGTGCGATCGGCGTGCGCATCCAGGGCGGAGCTTCCTCCGGCTCGCGGGGCAGATCGGTCGACGGCGGCCCGAAGAATATATCGTAGCCGAAGCGAAGCGAATACACGACCGCGAAGCTCGCTGCGACCGTGGAGAGCACCGGCAGCCCCACCTCTACCAACGGGTGGGAGGACAAGAACACGGTCTCGGCGAAGAACATCTCCTTCGAAAGGAAACCGTTGAGCAGTGGCACACCCGCCATCGCCCCGCTGGCGACGAGCGCAAGCGCGCCGGTGCGCGGCATGGAACGTATCAGGCCGTTCAAGCGCCGGATGTCGCGCGTGCCGGTCTCGTGGTCCACGACGCCGGCGGCCATGAACAGGGAGGCCTTGAACGTCGCGTGATTCATGATGTGAAACACGCCGGCGACCGCCGCGAGCGGGCTGTTGAGCCCAAACAGCAGCGTGATGAGCCCGAGATGGCTGACGGTCGAGTAGGCGAGGATGCGCTTCAGGTCGTTCTGGAACATCGCGAGGTACGCGCCGAGCAGCAGGGTGAGCATGCCCGCGCTGCTGACGAGCCAGAACCAAAGCTCTGTCCCCGAGAGCACTGGCCAGAGCCGCGCAAGCAGAAATACACCGGCCTTCACCATGGTCGCCGAGTGCAGGTAAGCGGACACCGGGGTGGGCGCCGCCATCGCCCGCGGCAGCCAGAAGTGGAATGGAAACTGGGCGCTCTTGGTGAACGCCCCGAGCAAGATGAGCACCAGCGCGATGGGGTAGAGCGGGTGCGCCCGCACGCGGTCACCTGACGCGAGGACCACATCGAGCTCGTAGCTGCCGACGATCTGCCCGAGGATGATCACGCCGCCGAGGAGCGCCAGCCCGCCCGCGCCGGTCACGGTCAACGCCATGCGCGCGCCGCGCTGCGCGTCCAGCCGGTGATGCCAGTAGCCAATGAGCAGGAACGAGACGACGCTCGTGAGCTCCCAGAAGACGACCAGCTGAACCAGGTTGCCCGACGTGACGACGCCCAGCATCGCCCCCATGAAGGCGAGGAAGAAAGCGTAGAAGCGCGCTACCGGATCCTCAGGCGACATGTAGTAGCGCGCGTACAGCGAGACGAGGGCGCCGATCACGGTGACCAGCACGGCGAACATCCACGCAAAGCCATCGATGCGAAGGGTCAGGTCGAGCCCGAGTGAAGGCACCCAGGAGATCGTCTCGCGTATGACGCCGCCGTCACGCACCTGTGGAAACAGACCGATGACCCAGGCCGCGGCGACAACCGAGATGAGCCCCGCGCAGCTCGCGAGCGCCGTGCGGGCCCGCGTCGGCAGCATCGCAGCGACCAGGCTGCCAAGGAATGGCAAGAGCAACAGGGCGACCAGAGGCATGCCGCGCCACTGTATCCGCTGACTGCATCGGATTCAGCGCAGATTCTGCCGGGGACCTCGCGATTTCGTCCGCGCCCTTCAAACGCGCCGTACGGGCCGTCCTCCTCGCGTCGTGGCGAAATCGGCAGCTGCGCGCTGCCCTCAGCCCAAGCTCTCGGCGCGGCCGAGACCGCATCGGGTCACGACACGCGGAGCGAGGCGGCGGCGATGCCAAACATGCGGCGAAACGTCCGGCTAAAGTGCGCCGAATCCGCGAACCCAGCCCCGTGCGCCGCCTCGGTGAGGGAAGCGCCTCCGGAGTAGATCTCGACGGCGCGCATCAGTCGTAGCCACAGCAGGCACGTACGGAACGGGAGCCCGGTTTGCTCGACGAACAGGTGGCGTGCCCGCCCCGGCGACAAGCCCACGAACGCCGCGGCGTCGCTCAGGCTGACGGGCTCATCGATCCGCCGCGCCACCCACGCGAGCAATTTTACGATGCGTGGATCGGCCGCGTTTGCGTGCGCGCCTTCACCTGCCAGCCTCACTATCAGACTTTGGCCCAACGCGCGCAGGTCGTTATCCGTGTGGAGAGGGTCCTCGAAGGTCGCCTTCAGCCTAGCAGGCAGATCACCCAGCTGCTGGGCGGGGATCGACGCAATCGGCCGATCTGAAAGGAACCTGCCCGCGATCTGCCGACCCGCGTTGCCGTCCGAGGCGACGAACAAGTGAGCGACGAGCCCCGTTCCTTCGAAAGCGTGCAGCGCGTTGGGCGCGATAGCGATCGCCTCACCGGAGGCCCGTTCGGCTCCGCCGTCGAAGTTGACCCGCCCGGTGAGGGCGAGCGTCACCTGGACGACGTGATGACGATGCGGATCGGTCTTCGGATACTTCTGGCCGGGAGGCGCGCTCAGGATCCACATGCTCGCTCCCTCCCAGAATAGAATGCGTCCGTGCGCCTTCGTTCCCATTCCGGCGAGACTACCGGAAACGACCCACGACGAGGCGGGATCGTGCACCTCGACGCGCGCGCCGTCACGGCGCCCCCCTCGGACGCCGTCATGACGTGGCGCCCCTGAGAGGCTCATGTGCCATCAGTCCTTCGGCGCTGGAAGAAGGCTCAGAATCACCTCGGCGACCTCGTGCGCGCGCTCCACCTGCAGGAAATGGCCGGCTCCGACGAAGAGGCTCTGGTCACCGTCCACCGCCTCGTCCGCGAGAGACGCGAGCATCGATTGCCACAGGCCCTCGAGCTCCGGCGCAAATCCGTGCGCCGTAGCGGTGAGCACACGCACAGGGTACCCCCCGAACACGCCGACGGCGTCAATCTCTTCGGAAGCGCGCGCGAACGCCTCGAATTCGTCGATTTGCACCTGTGGCAACGAGGCCACGACGGAGGCTGGAAGAGTGCACCCCTCGAGGCCGGCGCTCTCGCAGCTGGTCGTGAAATCGCGGTGACGAGGATCCACGAGCACGACCCCGATGACCTCCTCCGGATGCGCCTTCGCGAAGAGCTCCATATAGGCGCCGCCGAACGAGTGGCCCACGAGCACGTACGGAGGCGCCAAGCCCCGCCCGGCCAGCAGTGCCCTGAGATCATCGACGATGTGCGCGGCATCCCGTGGCGCCGGGGAAGGCTCACTGTGTCCGTAGCCCGGGCGCGAGTATGCGACCGTTCGGGCCTGGGTGGCCACTTCACTGGCCACCTCATCCCACGGCGTCCAGTCATTGCCGAGCCCGGATTCGAAGACGACGGTTGTATCACCCTCGCCGTACTCGACGACCTCTATGGCGTGGTCGGAGAGCAGGTTGGGGGTGGGGTCCGGGCTCGTCCCACAGCCTGCAAGGGCACGCAAGGAAAGCAGCAGGCTCGCCGTCGGCAGGTAGCGAAACAGTTGGGAAAAAATAGGCAATGGTGCAGCGGCCATCGAAACCTCGGGGTTGGAGAAGGCTCGACCATAAAGCCCCGCACGTTGGGGCACTTGAACGAAGGGGCTGCAAAGCGAATCTCGATTCGATGCGCTACCGCATGACCCTCCGTGCAGAGCGAAGCGCGTCCGCTCGTGCGCCACCAGGTTTCTGGGGCCGCCTGACCTGAGCCGCACACCGCCCCCGCTTCGAGCTCACGGCGCTCTGTGCCTCGTCGGGCGTTGACGAGCTCCGCCCCCCGACGATTCGCTCAGGGGATCGTGCTCGTCCGACCCCTCCCAGATGAAGCTCACCCCGGCCTTGGCAGGCGTCGCGTCGACGTAGGCGAGTCCCCACTTATGACTTGTTCTTCCGAGCCGTCGTCAGACGGTCCCGATTCGCCAGCTACAGGTACCGCGCAAGCGTACCTGATGAGTCGGCAATGCCCGAGTGACTACTTTCCCCTCACCGCGCGCCCCCGTCTGACCTTCGCCCTCGTTCTGGATCGCGTCGAGCGCGTGACCTGAAGTCGCGCTGGCCATGGCGGCACCGGGCATGGCCAGGCCAGCCAACGACGCGGAGGCGGGGTTCCTCCAACTCGAGCGCTGGCACCGACCTTGCTGTCGCTGCGATCGATGGCTTTACCCCTGGGGGAACGGAACGATCGAGTAGGAGCCGCGCGCCTCAGCTTCGATCGGGGCACGCTCGTCATCGAAGGAGTCGAGCCCAACGCCGTGCAGTGGTTGCCGGGCGTCATCTGGGATCCGCGCGTCGGCTCCTATCGCGCTCCTGCATGTAAGTACCGGGACATCGTGCAAGGCCTCGAGCAGCTCGGCCATGCTGTCTGCGATCTCGTTTTGCCGCAGGCATCCGCGCTCGCTCGGAGCTGGGCTCCCATCGAGCTCCGGCCGTATCAGCAGGCTGCCTTGACGGCCTGGGAGCTTGCGGGGCGGCGCGGCGTCATCGCGCTGCCGACGGGCAGTGGCAAAACTCGCGTTGCCGTCGCTGCGTTGGCGCGCCTCGAAAGGCCGGCTCTGTGCCTAGTGCCCACGCGGGTGCTGCTCTGGCAATGGGTGAAAGAGCTCGGTCAGTGGCATCCGGGTCCTATCGGCTGCTTTGGTGACGGTCAGCGCCGCATCGAGCCGATCACCGTGTGTACGTTCGAGAGTGCGATGCGTCACGCTGCCCGCTTTGGGGCGCACTTCGGCGCCGTGATCGTCGATGAAGCGCATCACTTTGGCGCCGGTATCCAGGACGAGGCGCTCGAGATGCTCACCGCCGGCTTCCGCCTTGGCTTGACCGGTACGTTGCCGACCGATTCGGTGCAGGCCGCGCGCCTCTCGGAGCTATTGGGGCCTGTAGTCTATCGACTGGCCATCGACGATCTCGCTGGGACGTATCTCGCGAGCTACGACCTGGTCGTGATCGAGCTGCACCTCGAGCGCGATGAGAGGCAGCGCTACGAGCGCGAGGTCATGGCCTTTCGCACGTTCAACCGCGCGTTCCGGCGAATCTCGCCCGAGGCCTCGTGGATCGAGCTCGTCCGGGCCGCCATGAAGTCCATCACGGGCCGGCAGGCCCTCGCGGCCTGGCGGGAGTCGCAGCGCATCCAGGCTTTTCCTGCCGCCAAGCGGCGGCACCTGGGAGAGCTACTCGCCCGCCATCGGGGCAATAAGGTGCTCGTCTTCACGCCGAACAACGAAACGGCATACGCCGTGGCCAGGGAACATCTACTGATGCCGCTCACCTGCGACATCCACCGCACGGAGAGAGACGCGGCCCTGGATATGTTTCGGCGAGGCGCTCTCGGCGCGCTGGTCTCGTCGCGCGTGCTGAACGAGGGGCTGGACGTGCCGGATGCCGACGTGGCGATCATCGTGGGCGGCACCCTGGGTGAGCGAGAGCACGTTCAGCGCATCGGCAGGTTGTTACGTCCACGCCCCGGAAAACGCGCCGTCATCTACGAGCTAGTAACGGCCGGAACGAGTGAGACTCGGCTCGCCAACAAGAGAAGGAGAGGTCTGAGTGCTCCCGTGTCACGCTTCCCCCCTGATTAGCTCAGGAACCATCACTCCGAGGTACTTGAGCGCGCAGGACTATACCTGGCTCAATTGCCTGCTGGCCGAATACGCGCGATTTGTCGGGCGCCGCCGCGTCGAGCTCGACCACCACCTCCAAGCGCCGCTCCTGTCGCCGGCCCCTGCTCACAAATTGCGCCTGGCCCGTCGCGTTCTCGACCGAGAATACTCCGCTCGTACCGAAGCAGCCGTGCCTCCGCGGCGCATTCGTCAAGTGTTGTTCGTCGCCCGGGCTGAGGAAGGCACTCGGCAGAGAGCCCTCGCCCGGGCGGCGCGCGAGGTCGGGCTCTCCGTTGCTTGTGTCGAAGACCTCCTCTTTGCAGACCTTGCCGGTCAGCGGCGGCTCGTCGCGCTGGAGCAGCCACTATCGGCGGCTGAGCTCGCATTGAGGATCAACCACGCCATGGTTTCTGCGCTGATCAAGCGGGCCATCCTCGTGACGGTCCTCGTGGAAGGTGAGGCGCGCGCGCTCGTGCGGGCCATCAAGCTGCGGGGCTTGCTCTGCACCGCACGACCCGATAACGAGGCCAAGCACATCCTGCTCGAAATCTCAGGGCCGCTGTCGCTCTTCCGCCGCACGCTCGTATACGGCCGAGCGCTGGCTTCCCTCTTGCCTCGAGTTGCACAGTGCCCGCGTTTCGAGCTCACGGCGCTCTGCGCCTCGTCTGGCACCGAAGACCTTCGTACGCTCAGGATCCGCTCGGGGGATCCGGTCATCCCCGCTGAGGCCCTCGCCAAGTACGACAGCAAGGTGGAGGAGCGCTTCGCGCGCGATTTCTCGCGCCTGACAGACGATTGGGATCTGATCCGCGAGCCGGAAGCGGTGCCCATCGCTGGCCACTTTCTGTTCCCGGACTTTCTGATCCGTCATCGGCGCATCGCGGGTCAGCAGGCGTGGCTCGAGATCGTCGGATTCTGGACGCCCGAATACCTGAAGGAAAAGCTGGGACGACTTCGCCAGGCTCGGCTGCCCAACGTCATCCTGTGTGTCGACGAGCAGCGCAATTGTTCGGAGGGCGACCTGCCTCCGGGCGCGCGCGTCATCCGGTACCGCAGGCGGGTACCGGCGGGGCTGGTGCTGGAACACCTCGCCGCGCAATTGGAGTAACGCTGGGCTCATCGGCTCGTTCATTTTCACATCTCGAGAGCGACCTTCGACTTGTACTTAACGCCCGCGTCGTTGAACGATTCGAGCAACTCTTCGAAGTCTCGGGACACGTCTATTTCGCGCGAGAAGCGCGCTCTCGAGGCAATCGTTCACGGCTGTAACGCGTTCTTCGGGAGACACGTACGAAAATCTTGCACGTCGCCCTCTGCGTCCTGCGTCCCACGTCAACCTTCGGTGCCGCAGCTGGAGCTCGGTCCGAACGAATGATCCGAGTTGGCGAAGCGGGCTCAGCGCTGATGCAGAATGCGCTGGGTGCCTTTGCGCTGGTTGCGATCGGTAAGCGCACGACCACGGTGGGCCTGTTCGAGCTCAACGTGAAGTTGGACTTCAACCACGGATCGCAGCGCGCGGAAGTGGACCTATTCTGCGCGAGCTGACGGATCGCGCTGGAAGTCGATGGTTACCATCATTTTGCCGACCGTGCCGCGGTACGACGGGATAGACGCAAGGATCTCCTGCTGCAACGGCATGGTCATGTCGTCATGCGGGTCTGCGCAGAGGACGTTGTGCTTCAGATGGCGAGTGGCTGCGTGACATCGAGGATGTCTTGGCGTGGCGTCGCCAACAGGTAATATTGGCGCCATGAGCGCAAATGGATACCACGCCGATGATCTGCCTTTGGTGGCGTTGCTGCAGCCGCAGCCGACCACGGGCTTCACGGCGAGCGAAGTTCAGAGAGCTAGCCTTTCGCGACTGCTCGAGGAGCTGGAGAGAGGCGTCCGTGCGGTGAAGACGACCGAGCGCCTGTTCGAGAGGCTCGAGGCAGCTGGGTGTGTGCGGCCACAAAAGACGCGCAAAGGACTCCTTCTGCTCACGCCGACCCAGATGGCTACCAATCTTGTCGTACAGAAACTCTTCGAGCCTGCGGCCCAGTGCTTCGTCGTTTGCCAACGCCATGGGTGAGCACCCTGCCCATCACAGCCTCCCTTGGAAATACTCGAATCCGGTCCCCTCGAAGAATGGAACGACAAAGTGGGAAACAAACGACATGGGCCTACACATCCGCGCCGCGCGGGTGCCATTCTCGGGTCAACCCCTCGCCCGATACGCGCCGACGGGTCCCGCGAGTTCGCGCGATGGCGTTGCCAGCTGTGGAGGCCTGTGCGCCTTTTCCGGGGCGCTTTCCGGGCTGGTCGCATTGCGGCTTGCCGTGTAGAATGCCCTTCATGGCTGACGCGGCACGTGTCCTCGAGGAAGCTCTGGCTCTCACTGCAGCTGAACGTGCACGCATCGCCCGTCAGTTGATTCACAGCTTGGAGCCCGAGGACGTCGAGGCGGCGGACGCCTGGAATGAGGAAATTCGGCGGCGGGTCGACGAGATTCAAGCCGGGACCGCCGACCTCGAGGACTGGGAATCAGTCCGAGCCCGGCTCGAGGCCATTAGCCGCACGTGACGCGAGTCCGGTTTCATCGAGCTGCCAGCGCTCAGGCTGAGGCAGCGGTTCGGTGGTACGAGGAGCGGGTGGAAGGGCTGGGAGCAGACTTCCGCGCCGAGCTGGTACGCGGCGTCGAGCGGATCGCGGAACGGCCCCTGATGTGGCCCGCGAGCGAGCATGACGCCCGCGCCCGACGCTACTTGCTGTCGCGATTTCCGTACTCGGTCGTTTATCTTGTGGCGGAAGACGAAAGCGTAACCTTGCCGCTGTCGCGCACGCCAAGCGGCGCCCGGCATACTGGCGGAGGCGCGTCGAACCGTAGAGCCATGTTCCCCAGACCTGGGGCGGGCCGCATGGGAAAGCCTACTAGCCGGGAAAACGGGCCGTCGTCTATGAGCTAGTAACGGCCGGAACCAGCGAGACTCGACTCGCCGATAAGAGTAAGGAAAGGTCTCAGTGCTCCCGTCTCACGCTTGCCCCCCATCTAGCTCAGGCACCATCATTCCGAGGTACTTGACCGCGCAGGACTACAAGTGGCTCGATTGCCTGATGGCCGAATACGTCCGATTTGTCGGGCGCCGTCGCGTCGAGCTCGACCACCATCTCCAGGCGCCGCTTACGTCCCCGGCCCCTCCCAACAAATTGCGCCTCGCGCGTCGCGTTCTCGACCGCGAGTACTCCGACCGCACGGAGGCCGCCGTTCCACCGCGCCGCATTCGTCAATCGTTGTTCCTCGCCCGAGCACAGGAGCCGACTCGGCCAGAAGCCATCGCGCGAGCTGCACGGGAGCTCGTGCTCTCCACAGCTTCATTGGATGACCTCCTCTTTGCAGACCTTCCCGGTCAGAGGAGGCTCGTTGCGCTCGAGGTGCCACTTTCGGCGGCCGAGCTCGCATTGAGGATCAACCACGCCATGGTGTCTGCGCTGCTCAAGCGGGCCACCCTCGTGACGGTCCTCGTTGAGGGCGAGACGCGTGCGCTCGTGCGGGCCATCAAGCTGCGTGGCCTCCTCTGTACTGCTCGACTCGATGCCGAGGGCAGGCAGTTCCTGCTCGACATCTCGGGCCCGCTGTCGCTCTTCCGCCGCACTCTCGTATACGGCCGAGCGTTGGCGTCGCTCCTGCCGCGAGTCGCACAGGAAATGACTACTTCGCCTTCACCGTGCGCATCCGTCTGAGCCTCGTCCTCTTTCTGGTTCGTGTCTTCCTTCGGACTGCGGCCTCCAAACTGGCCACATCTGCCCGATCCTGAGGTCGATCGAAATGCAGCTTTTCTGCGATGAGGTGCTCCCTGCTCAAGTAGCTTGCCGATACGGAGCCAAAAGCCGCGCGGCAACGGTGCTTCCAGGCTTGCCGAAAGGTGAGCGTGCCGAAGGCGGACAAGATGTCGACGCGAACGGGCGCGACACCCAGCTGGATGATGGTATCCGGGTCGAGCAACGCTTCCACCGTCACGTAGCTCGGCGGACTGCCGCCGAAGAACTTGCCCAGCGCGACGAGCAGGCGTCGCGCGTTGGCCTTCGTTGGATCGATGAAGACGTCCAGGTCCTTGGTGGCTCGCGGGCGCGCGTGCAAGGCTAGCGCGTGCGCTCCGCCAATCAGGTACTTAACGCCCGCGTCGTTGAACGATTCGAGCAACTCTTCGAAGTCTCGGGACACGTTTATTTCGCGCGAGGAGCGCGCTCTCGAGGCAATCGTTCACAGCAGACACGCGTTCTTCGGGAGACAGATTTTCGAACCAGAAGCGCGCATCCTCCTCGGCCTCGAGCTGTACGGGAACCAGCGCGACACTCCAGAGCCGCCCTCGCGCGTCGCGTTTCGATTGCCGTTTGATATTCGCAGGCACTCGAGGAGCCTAGCATGGGTCGGCCACCAGGCGCACTGCCGAACCATTGGAACCGCTCCGGAGCTGCAGACGGCCCTCGAGCGCTCATCTTCCCGGAACCGCACTTGCCTCGCGCCCGGAAGTCGCGCTGGAACCCGGAGAGCCAGAGGACCTGCCAAGTCGCGACCCGATCACTACCGAAGCTACCTCGGTTTAGGGTCACGAGCGCGCCGTCGGAGTAGGGCATGCCCATCGTCGGCTTGACTGGATGGCCACGCATTGGTAACGCCGCATCACGAGGACCGTGCCGTCCCATGAATCCTCGCGGCGCTCGAAGCGACACGCGACTACGAGGAGTTCATTGTGAACTGGCACAACAGCACCGAGAAGTCAGGGAAGGCTCAGGAATTCGAGGCTCGACTCCAGGTTCTGCTCGATCGTTGCTCCGATGAAGTTGCCACGGGGTACCCCGTCGAAGTGTGCTCCAGCTACGAGCTGCTCTTCGAGCTGCTGCGCGCGATCGACAGGTGGGACCGAGACATCGCCTTCTTCGCCGATGAGGGTGGCGTCTGGCAGTTCGGTATCAACTGGCGCCGGGTGCTCCCCGCGTACCTTCGATGTCTAGCCAAGGTGGTGGGGGCGGCCGAGTTCGGAAGGCGGGCATCGGCGGTGATCGAGGATTTTGGTCAGGCCGAGCGGGGCGAGCTAAAGAAGCTCATGCCGGAAGAGGTCCACGTTCGAGCGGAATGAGTCATGTTCACGCTGCGCTGCACCCGATCCCTCTTGAAGCGACTGAAGGCTCGTCCCGACCCATCATCGCCCGCGCCGACGACGAAACTCGGTGACTGGTACTGCAACCTGCTCCACACCCGCCCGCAGCAGCTGGTCCTGTGCGCTAGCGAGAAGACCTTGCTGCCCGTCGTGATCCCGGCCAAGGGCATCGAGCCCGTAGCACTCAGGCTGACGGCTGCGGTGGGGGCGATGCTTCGTGCCATTGGAGTCCCCGAGACGGTGGTCAAGGCCGAGCTGGCCGCCATGGTCGAGGTGACCATCAGCACCACGGCCAGCAGGACTGTGCTCGGGAGCATGAACGACTTCGCGTTCATGCTCGAGTCCCACCTGGGGTACGGGGAGTCTCTGGTAGAGGCCTCCTTGAACCTCGGAAACTCGCCCTGCAGCCCTATCGGCATGAACTCGCCCCGGGAGGCAACGATCGAGCTGCTGAGCAGGTATGGAGCCTGAGAGAGCAGGCAACTGGAGGATTTGGCTTCGGCTCTCCATCGAAACCTCGACGGGAAGCCCTTCGCGTCGGCCGCGACAAAGGGTATCGTTGCGTACGGGAGAAGCATCCTGATGCGCATGTACCGTGGGCTCAAAGAGCCGTACGACCCGAGTCGCGGCACCAAGGAAGTTGTGCTGCTCAGCTTCAAAGATTGGGCGCGTCTCGAGCGGGGGGAGCTCTCCCTGCCTGCTGGGTGGGGTTCTGCCGGTGAGCTTCAAAAGATTGCCTGATTGACGCATGGCCGCGGACAGGGGCTTGGCGCTCGGGTTCCTGGAGCAGGCGTGCACGGATCTCGCAGCGGTGCGAGTCCTCAGCTCGCACCACGAATCCACCACAGAGCAGGCATCTGTGTTGGCGATGCTGCTTCAGATGGCGTTCGAGAAGTTTGCCAAGGCCGCGCTGCTGCGTTCGGGGGCGATCACTTACGCTGCCGCTCGGAGCTCCCACAAGGCTGCATCCGCGATGATTGCGGCGATGCGGCTGCAGAAGGCTCTCATCGCCCCGATCGGCGGGCCACTCGTGTGGTCAGCGGCCTTCGAAGTCGTGGAGACGTTGGAGCGAGCACAACGCTCGATGGCGCAGGGGGCAGCCCAGCTCGAGTACCCCTGGGAAACGGCGAACGGATTGGTGCAGTGGCCTGCCAGGCATCTGCCGATCGCGCTCAAGCTCGCAAACCCGAACAGCACACTCGCTGCGCACGCCATCGATTTCGCGGGCAAGATCGATCGCAACTTCGACACCATCTTTCCGTAGGCGAGGTTGGCGTGGGTCGAGCCAAAAGCTATTCCACCTCTACCAGGACCTCGGACGATCGCCTGGTTCCTTGGCTCGCGGCGGAGGGGCCGCTTGCATACACGCCAGAGGCGCCACCAGCGCGCGACAGCCTGTTCCAGTACGGATGGGTCTTACCCCAGGTCTACCGGCTCGGCCTGCGCCGGCATCTCTATTTCGGTGCATATCCGAGGGACCAAGCACAGGAGCTTTTTGCCTTCTGGGAGAACGCCGGCCGTGGCAAAGCGGAGCGCGTCGCTGTTCGAGACGGCAGGCTCGCGAACGGTACCGTGGAGGCCCCCATCGCCGTTTATCGGCACATCACCCGCCTAAGGGAGGCTCATTACCTCATCATTCAGCACGGCAGCTACCAGTGCGTCCCTATCGAAGACCAGCCCGACCTCGAAGCGGGTTATGTGCTTCTGCATCGTGGCATCGGAGACGCCAAGGTCTTTGACTTTCCCTTTCGGCATCGTGCGGTGAACGATCAGAGAATCGGATCGGAGTGGGAGAAGTACGTCAAGCTTCAATTCGAGATCCTTTCTCGCTCCGACCTCTCCTTCAACTCGATCCACGACCGAGCCAAACGCTCCGAGACCTCCCTCATCCACGATCGTACCTGGATCACCGACGAGCTTGCAGGCGAGCGAGGGCTGGACATCGAACACGAGCCGTGGACGCGGGCACTTTGGGGCGCGGCCCACCAGAGCTTCGCGCTCAGGAGCTGGGTGAGTGAGAACAAGTTCGGACCGAATCGCGTGGTCTGTAGGACGCCGCTCACGAACATTCGCATCACGACGTTCTTCGCCGGGGAGCACGAGGTACGGATCATCGACCCCGACCGAGTCGAGCTCGTTGCCGCCATCGGTTGTAGGGTGAAGCAGGGGCGTTGAACTTCAATTAACTCGTCTGAGCTAACCAGCCAGCGGCTGGCATGCCGGTTTGTCGACACGAGGTCGCGAGCTCCTCCACACTGAGCTGCTTGGTGGCCGTCGTCCCGCCAGCACGAAGATCTGCATCGGCATCTCGTGCTCACGTACCTTGGCCGAGCCGGCGAGTTACCAGCGCCGTCGCCACTTGTCGCGGTAGCTCGGCGGAAGTGGGATCGGCTCCGCAGGCTCGGCGGCCCTCTCCGCGAGGAACGTGCTCTCGTCGCCGCCCTTGATCTTGATGCGTCCGCGCAGTTTACCGTCCTTGCCGATCCTCACGCTGCCGGTGCCGCTCATCGGGTCGTACTCCCAGGCGCCCTCCCAAGTGAACGAGGCTCCTGTCTTCGTGGGCTTCGCGTTCACGTACGCGAGCAAGGCGTGCATCCGGAGGCGATCACCGCACCCGGTGATCGAGATCAGCGCCAAACCAAGATCATCGAGGCCATCGTTCACCCACTGTGACGTCTCGATGATGCGCCACCAGCCGTAGAGATCCGCGCGCAGCTCGTTGCTCGGCATGACCGCGACAAACGTACGCCAACCCGGTGGCGGGCGCCATTGGCTAAAGAATCCCTCCGGCTCGAAGCCGACCTCATTCGCCAGGATCCCTCTTGAAGCGACTGAAGGCTCGTCCCGAAACATCACCGCCCGCGCCGACGACGAAGCTCGGTGACTGGTACTGCAACGCTGCTCCACACCCGCCCGCAGCAGCTGGTCCTGGGCGCTAGCGAGAGGACCCTGCTGCGTGTGGTGATCCCGGCCAAGTGCACCGAGCCGATAGCGGTCAGGTTGACGGTTGCGGTGGGGGAGATGCTTCGCACCATTGGTGTCGCCGAGACGGTGGTCAAGGCCGAGCTGGCCGCCATGGTCGAGATGACCATCAGCACCACGGCCAGCAGGACCGTGCTCGGGAGCATGAACGACTTCGCGCTCATGCTCGAGTCCCACCTGTTGCGATGCAGCCCGATCGGGATGAACACGGGGAGAAGCTCACGCTCAACGGACTCGCGGACTCGTTGACCGGCGGCTACCCCGCGTCGACTTGGGGTTCGGAGTCGATGCAGCACCGCTTGAACTTCTTGCCAGAGCCGCAGGGGCATGGCTGGTTGCGGCCGACACGACTCGAGCCCGGGCCCCTTGCAGGAACCATCTGCGGAAGGGCCTTCCTGCGGACCTCCGTGAACGATTCATGGGAAGCGCGGATGAGCGCGCCCATCTGGCGGCAGAGAATCGCCTCCGGGTCGGGAGCGAAGTTCAGCTGGATGTCGTCGACGGTCGTCTGTGAGACGAGGTCGAGGCGTCCCCCGAGGTAGGCCATGGGGGCAGCGAAGGTCCAATGGTCAGCGTTGCCCAGCCACTCGGGGTCGATCTCGGCACCTGCTGCGTAGCCTGCTGCAAAGGACCTGCACCCGGCAACGTCCTCGGGTCCCGGCATTACCGCCTGTCGATGCTCGAGTGCGTCGAGGACATCGCCGTACAGTCGAAATAGCAAACCGATAAACTTCTCAGCCTCGGCTTTCCCGAGATCGCCGAGACCGTTGGGGAGTACCACGGGCAGCCAGGCGGACGGTGGCGGTAGGCTCGGGGCCACGGCGATGGCGTTCAGCACGCCGAGCAGGCCGTCAGTGTCGAACGGTGATCGGGCTTCGAGGAAATCTGCGAGTTGGCCGAACTCGTCGTCGGAAAGGGGCTTCACGGGCAAGAAAGACTGGGGCGACACGGGCGGAGCCTGCCCCGGGGCTCGACCGTGCCGCAATTGGGATCGTCGAGGCTCGGTCAGGCAGCTCGAGAGGGGCCGGAAGGTCGTCGAGGCCGTGCAGAGGAGCGGGCTCTTCACGAATCCGGGCGCCATTGGTTTTTTGCCGTTCTCCGGGGTGGCGTCGTCGTCGATGGACACCCCGGGGTTGCCCGTTCCGGTGTTGTCGCGCCTCGGTACCGCGGGGAGCGCCCCGGTTTCGAGTACCAGCCGCCGCCTGGAACAAACGAATGCCGTTGGCTGCCGCACCGGATGTCGGACTGCCACGAGTAGAAGATCGCGATTACCCCGCCCTCGTATCTTTGGGGGAGGTGGACAGTGCTCGCCACTCTGATTCACGAGCTGGCGCATATCAACGGGGCTCCTGGGACGAGGTCCCGAGCGGCAGAAGATGCGTTACTTCATTGTGGCTTGGGCGTTCCGAGGGCACGACCAACATGGATGATCCGAGGACTCCGTTTGACCCTGCGGCGGATGGTTGATCTCGGCGCGCAATGCGTGGTCCGAGCATTCCGCGCGTCCGTCACCGCTCGCTCTCGGGACACAAACACAGTGCCTTCGGGGGCGTCCAATTGGGAGCGCAACGGCGAAGCATCTCGAGAGCCGAGTCCCTTCGCGTGGCAGCGCAATGAACCTTGATGATCGCCCCTACTGCCCGACAGCACGCTCTGTCCGGGCGCAGACAATGCGTTCGGCGAGTACCGATGGCCTTGCGCACCAATCGGTACTCTCGTCGGTACTCAGCTCGACTCCGGTACTCTTTTAGGTCTCGCGGCCCACCCGGAACATCGCGATTTTAAAAACTAATTCCGTGGGCGCAGTAGGACTTGAACCTACGACTTCAACCGTGTGAAGGTTGCACTCTACCACTGAGTTATGCGCCCGAAGGGACGGGACCATAACCAGCACTCCTCCGCTTGGCAACGCCCGTGTAGGGAGTTTGCGCTGGCCAACTCCGGGCCCTCGGGAACGACCTGCGCCGCACTCTGGATTAATGGCTCGGCAGAGTGGCCGGTGCCCTTCGGACATGTTCGGAGGAGAGGGTTTGGACCTGCTGGACGAGGTAGCTGACCATGCCTTCGACGACGATTTTGCCTTTTTCCAGCGTGGCGAGGCTGGGGTCGCCGTAGGCGCCCGTGGGCGAGTAGATGCCGGCGTCTGCTTTGGGGTCACGGGTGAGGCCGCCCGGGCCGCGATCCGGGTGGATGTCGCGTTGGGCCTGGTCGAGGCGGACCACGTGGGGCGCGATGTAGAGCATCATCGACGTTTCGATCTCGTCCGCGTGGGTGCCGGCGGGCTGGGTCTCGACTTGTCGGCGCAGGGCGGCGTAGGCCGTGCTGATGTCGGTAAACTCCATGCGCACGCCTTGGGCGACGATGATGGGGCGCGCCGCTTTTAGAGGTTTGAGGGTGCTGACACCGGTGTTGAGCACGTAGAAGCGTCTTGCGCCTTGGCTCGCGAGGCTTTGGCAGATGTCGATGAGCATGTCGCGGCACACGTCCGAGCGCAGGCTGATCGAGCCCGGATACTCCAGGAACGCCGGGTAGTACCCGTATTGCAATGTGGGCAGCACCAGCACGGGGCACTGCTCGGCGACGCGTTTCGCCAGGTATTCAGCGATCAGCCAGTCGTTGTTGAGCGGGAGGTGGTGGCCGTGTTCCTTCGTGCGAGCACCGAGCGGCAGCAGTACCGTAGGCAATTCGTACAGCGCGAGCTCGGCTTCGGGCCAGGTCAGGGTCTCGAGGTAGCGCGACGGCATCGCCTTTTAAGGCTTCGCTGTCCCGGGCCGCTCGTCAAGGTCGGCTGCCGAAACCGCGCGTGTGGGGGTAGCGGGCCTCGAGCCCGCGTGTGCGGCGGTGGAAATTCATCGAATATACCGCGGGGTTACTGGCGCGGCGGGCCGCTCGGGGTATGCCTGGCTATACGCCGCCTCTAGCTCGCGTATGCTGGCGGGGGACGGTGGGGGATGGAGGGAGCGGGAGTGGAGCTGGAGTGGCGCGAGCCGGTTCTCGACGTCGTGCTGCAATGGTCGGTGCGGCTCGGCGGGTGCTGGCTCTGGTCGTGGCGTTTTCCATCTGGGAGCTGACGCCCAGTCGGTTGATCGAGCCCGGGTTCCTCGCGATGTTTGGCGCCTATCCCGGAATGCTCGCGTTGCGCTACCGCCCAGCTCTGTCCTACCCGCTGCGCGCCATCGGCTTCTGTGTATTGCTCTTCATGGTCGGGTCGACGGCGCTGTACAACGTCGGGCTGCTTCCTGGCACGCTGCTCATCAACGTCCTGCTCGTGGTGAGCGCGTGTTTGTTCCTGGGCCAGCGCGCCATGCTGGTGGCGTTGGCGCTGACGACGCTGACGGTGGTCGTCTCGAGCTTGCTCGGCGGACCTGGGCGTTGGCCGAGCCCGCCGGACACCGGGAGCATCCTCTGGCTGCGGCTCGGGGCTGGCTATTGCATCCCGTGCGCGACCATCGCGCTGCTGATCACACACGTGGTGAGCAAGATTGAGCAGGGCTTGCTCGCCACCTCCCAGGCCTTACATCAACTGAGCCAGGTTGAGCGTGAGCGCGCGGTCGCTCGGGACGCGCTCTCGCAGACAGAAGAGGCCCTGCTCCGTTCGCAAAAGCTCGAAGCCGTGGGTCGGCTCGCGGCAGGGGTAGGCCACGACTTCAACAACTCGCTGCAGGTGGTGCTGTCATGGGCAACGCTGCTCCGCGGGGAGCGGGATCCAAGGTTGCTGGAGGAAGGGCTCGACGCGGTGGAGCAAGCCGCCTTGCAAGGCGCGGAGCTCACGCGGCGCCTTTTGGCGTTCGGGCGGCGCGACGTGCGGGCGCGGACCATTTCCTCCCCCGGGCGTATGTTGGAGGAGAGCGCCAAGTCACTGCGCCGGCTCTTGCCGGAGGACATTTCCATCGAGCTCGAGATCGAGGCTGAGCTGCCGACGCTGCTGGTGGACGCGGCGCAGATCGCGCACACGCTCCTGAACCTGGGCATCAACGCGCGGGATGCCATGCCGGCGGGAGGGGCGCTCACGCTCGGCGCTCGCTGCATACATCGCGACCCATTGCCTGAGGCGCTCCCGGCAGCGAGCAAGCTGGCACGCGGGGTGGAGCTCTGGGTGCGTGACACGGGGTGTGGGATGAGCGCCGAGGCGCGTTCGCACCTGTTCGAGCCATTCTTTACGACCAAGGGGGACCGCGGGAGCGGGCTGGGTCTGGCGACCTCGTACGCGATGGTGAAGCAGAACGGTGACTCGATTCAGGTGCAGAGCGAAGAGGGGAAGGGCACGACCTTCTGCCTGTATTTCCCCGAGCACGGCGCGGCGATGGAACGCGCGCTGCCGGACAAGCCCCGCGAGCGCGCCAAGGGCGCGGTGGTGATGGTGGCTGAAGACGACGAGGACGTGCGGCAGTGCCTGGTGCGTGCGCTTGGCGCGGCCGGCTTTCGCGTGCTGGAGAGCGCCGACGCGGCCTCTGCCATCGCCGTGCTCGAGCGCGAGGGCGGCGACGTGGACGTGTTATGCACGGATGGCATCATGCCCGGGGGCGGCACGCGCCGGCTGATAGATAGCTACCTTTCGCGCAGGCCCCAAGGGCGAGTGATTATCTGTTCCGGGTATGTGCAAGAGGAGCTGTTGCGGCGAGAGATCGACGCGGGGGCCTTCGGGTATCTGCCCAAGCCGTTTCCGCCGAGCGAGCTCGTCGAGCGCATCCACCTCGTGCTGTCAAACCCGCGCGATCGGGCTGGCGCCGCGAGCAATTAGCCTCGGTGGCGCGCCGTGAAGCGGTCCGCCGAAGCGTTCGCTGCTGCGTGCTCCGCGAGGCTCAGCCGCGGCTCAGCAGGAGCGCTCCGAGAGGAGGGAGCGTGAGGCTGACGGAGAACGGTCGGCCGTGGCTCGGGATCGGCCCAGCATGCGCGCCGCCCTGATTGCCCTGGCCGCTGCCTCCGTACACCTTCGCGTCCGTGTTCACGAGCTCGTGCCAGAAGCCCTCGTGATCGACGCCGATCCGGAAATCGTGACGGACCTCGGGGGTGAAGTTGAAGATGGCGAGGAGGGTCTCCCCGGGGGTATCGGCGCGGCGTATGAATGACAGCGTGCTCTGCCGGCTGTCGTTTGCGTCGATCCAGTCGAAGCCCTCCGGGTCATGGTCCCGCGCGTACAGCGCGGGGTTCTCCACGTAAATGCGGTTCAGCTCTCGCACCAGGTGTTGGACGCCTTGTGGGAGCGGAGTGCTCGCCTGGTGCCAGTCGAGGCTCGTGTCATGGTTCCACTCGCCCTTCTGCCCGAGCTCGCCGCCCATGAACAAGAGCTTCTTGCCCGGTGTGGCCAGCATGTAGGCAAGCAAGAGGCGCAGGTTGGCGAATTTCTGCCACTCGTCACCCGGCATGCGGCTCAGCAAGGACCCTTTGCCGTACACGACCTCGTCATGCGACAAGGCGAGCAGGTAGCGCTCGCTGTACGCATACATGCGACGGAACGTCAGCTCGTCGTGGTGGAACCGGCGATGCATCGGCTCGCGACCGAGGTAGCGCAAGGTGTCGTGCATCCAGCCCATGTCCCACTTGAGATCGAACCCGAGGCCACCGACTCGCGTGGCGCCCGTGACGCGTGGCCACGCCGTGGCTTCTTCCGCGATGGTCAGCGCGTCAGGGTATTCGCGATGGATGGCGTCGTTCAGGCGCCGCAGAAACGTGACGGCGTCCAGGTTCTCTCGCCCGCCGTGCCGGTTGGGCACCCATTGGCCTTCGGCGCGGCCATAGTCGAGGTGCAACATGGACGTCACCCCGTCGACCCGGATGCCGTCCGCGTGAAATTTGTCGAGCCAAAACACGGCGCTCGAGGTGAGAAAGCTCTGCACCTCGAGCCGCCCATAGTCAAATAGCAAGCTGCCCCACTCGGGGTGCTCGCGCTTATGTGGGTCTTCGTGCTCGAACAGATGCGTGCCGTCGAAATAGACGAGCCCATGACCGTCCGCCGGGAAGTGGGCGGGGGCAAAATCGAGGATCACGCCGATGCCGTTTTGGTGCAGCGCGTCGATGAGGGCCATAAAATCTTGCGGCGAGCCATAACGCGCGCTCGGCGCGAAGTACCCCGTCACCTGGTAGCCCCAGGAGCCGAAGAACGGATGCTCCATCACCGGCATCAGCTCCACGTGCGTGAAGCCCAAGCGCTTGATGTGCTCACAGAGCCTCGGCGCGATCTCGACGTAGCTGAGCGAGCGATAGCCGTCTTCGGGCACTCGCATCCACGACCCGAGGTGCACCTCGTATACGGACAAGGGCGCGGCGAGCGCGCTCTTCTCCGAGCGCTCCGACATCCAGCGTTGGTCTTGCCAGGCGTAGTCGAGGTTCCACACCACGCTGGCCGTGTTCGGGGGGATTTGCTGCGCGACACCAAAAGGATCCGCCTTGTCGGGCAACGGGTGTCCTGCGCGTGAAACGATCCTGTATTTGTAGAGCTCGCCGCGCCCGATCCCCGGCACGAAGCCCGTCCATATCCCACCGTTGATTCGACCGAGCGGTGTCGCGTGTGTCTTCCAAGCATTAAAGTCACCGACCACGCTCACCGCTTGCGCATTCGGCGCCCACACCGCAAACTGCGTCCCCAGCGCGCCGTCCCGCGTCGTCAAATGCGCCCCCAGCTTTTCGTAGATGCGAGCGTGTGTGCCTTCGCAGAAAAGGTGAACGTCCAGGTCGGAAACGTCGTGGGGCGAAACGGTGGTCACCGCGGCGGCGGGCGGAGGATCACTCATGCTCAAGCTGACTTGCCATGGGTGGCTGGATTGTGGAAGGAGCGCGGCTGTCCCCTCGATGCGAGCCGACTGGTCAGTCGAGGTGTTGTCAATGCTCAGATTGGACATTGCGTCGATAGAGTTGTCGATGGTGGCCCTCCGGAGCGCAGGCGCAGGTGAGCGACGCGCCGTCGGACGCTACGGTGGCCCGAGCGAAAATTCCCGGCGGTGTGTCACCGCGCCTGGCCCATGGCGAGGGCCTGCGTGAACCGCTGGGTTGCACCTATCGTGTCCAATTGACACCGGAGTTTGGCTTTCGCGACCTGATCACCCGCTTGCCGTACTTGGCGCAGCTGGGCATCAGCCACGTCTATCTCTCGCCGTGTTTGGAGGCCGTTTCCGGGAGCGCTCACGGCTATGACGTGACCGATCCCACGCGCGTACGGGAGGACTTCGGAGGCGAGGTGGCGTGCGCGGAGCTGCTCGCGGCCTGCCGTGAAAATCGCTTGCACGTCGTGATGGACATCGTCCCCAATCACATGGCGGCGTCACCGGCTCACAACCCATGGTGGCGAGACTTGCTGCGCTGGGGCAAAGCCAGCCCGTACGCCCGCTATTTCGACGTCGATTGGGGCCGTCACGAAGGCCGCGTGCTCTTGCCGATCCTGGGCTCCAGCCGCAGGGCAGCGTTGGAGAGAGGGGAGGTGCGCCTGGAGCGCGCGCTGGGCTCGTTGCTGTTTTACGTGGAGGACCAAGTTCTACCCGTGGCGGCATGCTCACTGCCCCTCGTCTTTGGTGGGCTCGCGCTCCCCGGGTCGGCGCTCGGCGCTCGGCTCAGGGCGCTAGAGGCCGCGAGCTCTGACCTCGGGGCGACTCGCGCCGAGATCGAGGCGAGCGAAGCCGAGGTGTGGCAGCGGCTTTCTTCCCCCGAGCACCAGGCACGCGCCGCGGAGGCCCTGGCCGAGCTCAACGCCTCTCCCGAGCGGCTCCAAGCAGTGCTCGAAGCACAGCACTATCGCCTCCGGTTCTGGCGAGCGGGGCTCGATGAGATCAACTACCGTCGGTTCTTCGACGTGAGCAGCCTCGCTGCGTTGCGCGTTCAAGATCAAGAGGTATTTGATGCTGTCCACATCCGAGCTCGCTGCTGGCTCGCGGAGGGAGTGGTGACCGGCGTTCGAGTGGACCACCCTGACGGCCTGGAGGATCCCGAACAATACTTCGAACGGTTGCGCGAGCTGGTGGGCGACGGTTGGGTGCTGGCGGAGAAGATCCTGGCCTCGGGAGAGCAGCTGCCCAGGAGCTGGCCAGTGGATGGCACCACCGGCTACGACTTCGCGGACGTAGCGGGTCGGCTGTTCGTCGATCCCAGCGCAGAGGCCGACCTCACCGCCACCTACTGCCGGCTCGCCGAGCTCCCCAGCTACGATCTCCGCCGTTCGGTTCACGCGGCGAAGGGGCGCGCGTTGCGCGAGTTGTTTGGCGCGGAGGTGGCGTCGCTCACGGCCCGAGCGCTGCCTGCCTGTCAGCCCGAGCGGGGCCGAGCGTCGAGCGCCGGGGACGTGCAGCGCGCGCTGCTCGCGTTGATCACCGGGCTGCCCGTGTACAGGACCTACGTCAGGCCGGGGCAACAGGCGAGCGAGAGCGATCGCGCCTGGCTCGAAGTCGCTCGCCGTCACGCCGTGGCCGAGCTGCCCGAGCTGGCGCCGCTCGTGGGGCGTCTGGTGGAGCTGTTGCTCGGCAGTGCGGTGACGGCTCGGCACGACGCGCTCGCCATGGCGTTTCAGCAGCTCTCGGGTCCTGCAATGGCGAAGGGCCTGGAAGACACGGTCTTCTACGACGACGCGCGGCTCCTGGCGTTGAACGAGGTGGGCAGCGATCCGACGCGCTTCGGCGCTGACGTGGAAGAATTTCACACCCGGGCCGGCCACGTGCAGGCGCACTGGCCACGCACGCTCTCGGCGACTTCGACGCACGACACCAAGCGGAGCGAAGACGTTCGCTTGCGCATCGCGCTCTTGTCGGAGGTGCCCACCGAGTGGGCGCTCCGGAGCGAGGCCTGGATGCGGCGAGCGCGAGGCCTCGCGGGCGGCGCGTCGGTCGACCCGCGCACCTTATACTTCATGCTGCAGACCTTGGTGGGCGCCTGGCCCATCTCGCTCGCCCGCTTTTCGTCCTACCTGCTCAAGGCGGTGCGCGAAGCCAAGGCCTGGACGTCCTGGTTGTCGCCGGACCTGACGCGCGAGGCGGCGCTGGGTGATCTGGCGCGTGCCCTGCTCGAAGACGCCACCTTTGGCGCGGAGCTGTCAGCGTTTGTGGCGCGGCTCGAGCCGGCCTTCGTTCGCCACAGTCTGGCGCTCGCCTTGCTCAAGCTCACCGCGCCGGGCGTGCCTGACATCTATCAAGGCACCGAGCTCTGGGATTTCAGCCTCGCCGATCCCGACAACCGCCGTCCCGTCGACTACCCCTTGCGAGAGCGCTCGCTCTCCGGTTTTACGGCGCCGCCGCTTGCCGCCGGCGCTCCCGGCGCCCTCGCTCTCGACGTGGCGAGCGGTGTGCCAGAGCGTCTGCTCGCCAGCGCGCACGGTGAGGCGAAATTGTGGACCATCGCCCGCGCGCTGTCGGTCCGGCGTGCGTGGCCCGATTGTTTCGACGAGGGCGGCGCGTATACCCCGCTCAGCGTCGTCGGAGCAGAGCAACACCGCGTGGTGGCGTTTCAGCGCGGCACGCGCGTGGTGACCGTAGCGCCACGTCTGACGTTCTCGCTCTCCGGATGGCGTGACACGTGCGTGGTTTTGCCCGAAGGTCGCTTTGTCAACGTGCTCACTGGCGAACGAGTCAGCGCCGGCGGGCTCTCGCCTCTGCTCGCGCAATTTCCGGTGGCGCTCCTGGTCGCGGACTGACACGAGACAAGCATGACCGAGCTTTGGGTATGGGCCCCGCGGGCCACGCGGGTAGAAGTCGAGCTCGACGGGCTGCGGCTGCCGCTCGAGCCGCGGCCGCGGGGGCACTGGGCGCTCGCCGAGCGCGCGTTGACCGCGGGCGCCCGTTATGCGTTCTGCCTCGATGGTGGTTTGCCCCTGGCGGATCCGCGTTCCGGTTTTCAACCGGAGGGAGCACATGGCCCTTCGGAGTGGGTCGACCATGGCGCGTTCACCTGGACCGACTCCGAGTTCGTGCCTCGGCCCTTGTCACACGCGGTCATCTACGAGCTACACGTCGGCACATTTACGGAGGGGGGCACCTTTCTTTCGGTGATCCCTCGCCTCGGCCACCTAGCGTCGCTGGGCGTGACACACGTGCAGCTGATGCCCGTCGCAGAGTTCTCGGGCCGCCGTGGCTGGGGCTACGACGGGGTCGACCTGTTCGCGCCGCATCACCTGTACGGCACTCCCTTTGACCTCAAGCGGCTCGTGGACGCCTGCCATGCTCGAGGGCTGGGCGTGTTGCTCGACGTGGTCTACAATCACCTCGGCCCGGACGGGAACTACCTCGCCCAATTTGGCCCGTATTTCACGGACGAGTACGCGACGCCGTGGGGGGCCGCGGTGAATTTCGACGGGCCGGGCTCGGACGAGGTGCGGCGCTTCTTTTGCGACAATGCGTTGCACTGGCTAGACAAGTACCACTTTGACGGTCTGCGACTGGACGCTGTGCACGCCTTTTTGGATCGCAACGCTCTGCCGTTTCTCGAGCAGTTGAGCCGCGAGGTGCGAGCGCTCGAGCAAAGGTCGGGTCGCTACACGGTCCTGATCGGCGAGAGCGATCTCAACGACCCGCGGCTGATCCGCTCGCTCGAGGCGTCCGGCCATGGTCTGGACGCCCAGTGGAGCGACGACTTTCATCACAGCCTGCACGCCTATTTGACTGGCGAACGCGGCGGCTACTACGCGGATTTTGGGCAGCTCCAGGATCTCGTGCAGGCGCTGCGTGACGGCTTCGTATACGCTGGCCGCTACAGCGAATACAGGCGTCGCTCACACGGGCGCCCGCTCGGCGGCGTGCCGCTGAATCGCCTGGTCGGCTATCTCCAGAATCATGACCAGGTCGGCAACCGCGCCACCGGCGATCGGCTCGGGCGGCTCCTCCGCGCCGAGCAGCTCGAGCTTGCCGCAGGGCTCCTGTTCACGGGTCCGTTCGTGCCGATGCTGTTTCAGGGGGAGGAGTGGAACGCCTCGACTCCCTTCTGCTACTTTACCGACCATCTCGACGCTGAGCTCGGCGCGGCCGTACGCGACGGGCGGCGGCGCGAGTTTGCGGCGTTTGGCTGGCCTCCCGAGGCGCTACGCGACCCGCAGGCAAGCGAGACATTTCTCGAGTCCAAGCTGGACTGGAGCGAGCTCGCGGAGTCCCATGGCCGACGCTTGTTCGACTGGTATCGGGCTCTGATTCGGCTGCGCGCGGTCGAGCCCGCGCTCACGAGCAGCGAGGCGCCGGAGGTCTCGCTGGAGCCTGCCGACTCGCGTCTGCTGAAGCTCCGGCGCGGTCAGTTGCTCGTGCGCGCCAATCTCGGCGGCGAGCCCGGCATCGTCTCCGGCCAGACCGGCGCACGGCTGCTGCTCGGCTCGCGCGGAGTCGAGCTGTCGGGAGGCGAGTTGTTTTTGCCTGCCTGGGCCATCGCCGTGGTGCGCCCAGCGCGTCCCGTCCCGCCGCCTTCAGCCACCCTTACCCCTGACCCGGGCGCCACCCTGGGCGGCGCAGGGCGTTGAGAGGGGCACGCGGTGGGCTATCGAGGCACGGGGAGAATCCGCGAGTCCGCGCCCGAAACCCGGCACGCATTTGGGATGCGAGGCACTAGCCTCGAGACAGCGTGCGTGTTAGCTGTCGCCGCGAGCTGCTCCGCGCTGGCGGTGGGCGAGATAGTGCTTTCATAACAACCCCTGGTATTCGGTGTTTCGACGCTCGAGTGGCACCCTTCTGCACGTCTCCTCGTTGCCCAGTCCGTACGGGCTTGGGGATCTCGGCCCGGCTGCGTATCGCTTTGTCGATTTCCTGGAACGGGCAGGGCAGTCGTGGTGGCAGGTGCTCCCGATTGGGCCGCTCGGGGCGAGCAACTCGCCGTATGACAGCCCTTCGTCCCACGCCGGCAACCCTCTGTTCATCAGCCTGGAGGGGCTCGCGGAATACGGCTACCTCGACCAGGCCGACCTGACGCTGAACCGTCAGCTGGCCCAGACGCGGCGCAGCCGCTACGACGGGAGCGCGCGTTATCGGTGGCCCCGGCTGCGCAAGGCCTTCGAGCGCTTTCGGATGCGGGCCAGCGCAGAAGAGCGGACGCGCTACGAGAGTTACGCGCACGAAAACGCGGACTGGCTCGAAGATTATGCGCTGTTCTCGGCGTTGCGCGCCGACACGAGCGACGCTGCCGGGGCGCGAGGCTCGTCGAGCCCGGCGTGGTCGTGCTGGAAGCCAGGGTTGCGCCACCATCTTCCGGCGGCGCTCGAGCAGGCCCGCGGAGAGCTCGCCCTGGAGGTCGACTTCCACCGCTTCATGCAGTTCGAGTTCGACCGTCAGTGGCAAAAGCTGCGCGCGCACGCGAACGAGCGCCGCGTTCGGTTGCTGGGGGACCTCCCCATGTTCGTTGCTTACGAGGGCTCGGACGTGTGGGCCCACCCGGAGCTGTTTTTCCTCGACGACGAGGGCCAGCGCACCGTCGTGGCGGGTGTCCCGCCCGACTACTTCAGCCAGACGGGCCAGCGCTGGGGAAATCCTCTCTACCGCTGGGAGCGGCACGCGGAGGACAACTACGCCTGGTTCGTCTCGCGTGTGTCGCACACCTTGTCCCGCTTCGACGCGGTGCGGCTGGATCACTTCATCGGCTTTCATCGCTACTGGGAGATACCGGCGGACTCCCAATCCGCCACTGTCGGGCGGTTTGTGCCCGCCCCGGGCGCGGCGCTGCTCGAACGCTTCCGGGCGGTGTTCGGCGGCCTACCTTTCGTCGCGGAGGATTTGGGTCTCGTCACCCCCGAGGTGCGGGCGCTGTGTGAGCGCTTTGGCTTGCCGGGCATGCGAGTGTTGCAGTTCGCATTTGGCGAGGGCGCGGAGCAGTACCTGCCGCACAGGTACACGAGCAACTGCGCCGTTTACACCGGCACGCACGACAACGACACGGCCGTCGGCTGGTTTGAAGGGCTCGCCGCCAGCCCGCACGGGCAGCGGGAGCGGCAGCGAGTGCTCGAATATCTCGGCAGCAGCGGTCGCCAGGTGCACTGGGACTTGATACGCGTCGCGTCGATGTCCGTGGCAGATCTCGCCATCTTCCCCCTGCAGGATCTGCTCGGCCTCGGGAGTCGTGCGCGAATGAACATTCCAGGGACGGCGGTGGGCAACTGGACCTGGCGTTTCCCGGAGGCAGAGCTGACCCGCTTTGTCGCCGAGCGCATGGCGACCTTCGCGTCCCTCTACGGGCGAGTTCCCATCGGAGCGAGCGAGTCGCCGTTCCGGACCGCTCCATGATCGTCGCTCCCGACCCCACGCAAAATCTGCTCGCCGACTCGTGCAAAAGCTGCACTTCCGCGCCGCTCGTCGCCGCTCGAGCAGCTCGCCCGTGCGTCAGCGATCCGACGCTCCGCCGTCTCGCGCGAGTCATCACCGCGCTCGAGCCTCTCTTCTCCGCCATGAGTCCCTCGCGCGGGCGGCTCGAAGCGCACGCGCTCGCGCTCTCTGCGCTCTGGCACGCCGCGTGCTTTCCGCGGAATTCGTAACCCACTCACCCTAGGGGCACAGTGCTTCATCCTGCAATCGACCTCAAGCTCGTCAGTCCAGACATCGGCTACGGAGTTTTCGCTACCCAAGATATCCCCAAGGGAACCATCACTTGGGCGTTAGATCCCCTGGATCAGATCATCGACCAGGGAAAGGCCAAGGCCATTCGAGAGCCCAGTGAGGCGCAGCTGCGCAGGTACTCGTGGGTCAATGGCAACGGTGACCGGATCCTGTGCTGGGATTTCGGTCGCTTCATGAATCACAGCTGCGCACCGAACAGCGTCGGTCCGGGTAAGCTCGAGTTCGAAATCGCGGTGCGCGACATCAAGGCCGGCGAAGAGGTCGTGTGCGACTACGGCTCGTTCAATCTCGAGGAGCCCCTCGATTGCGCGTGTGGCTCGCCGGAGTGCCGCGCCCGGATCTCCCCGGAAGAAATCGAGAACGTCGCGCCCAAGCTCGATCAGCTGGTTCGCTCGGCGTTTCGTGAGGTTCCGCTCGTGCAGCAGCCGCTCTGGCCTCTAGTTCAGAAGTGGCGCCTGCAGATCGAGCGGGGCATCGCGCAGCCCTCGCACCTGCCCTCCCTGATTGAGAACCGCTGGCCCCGCCTGCCCATTGCCGCACCTGCGCGGCAGCGTCGGGCGAGCCGCTAGGGCTCGGCTGGCAGCCGCAGCAGCTCGAGGCGCCAGCCGGAGGCGGCAGGCGGTGAGCAAACGGTCCCCCGCGGCAGCGCGGGGGTTCGTCCTTGTTGGGCGCTGCCTGCCCTGAGCGGGCGGGGAAAGGGGAAGAGCCACATGCCGCCCAAGAAGGAGAGGACCGTCAAGATCCGACGAGCGCGGCTGGCGGACGTGCCCCAGATCTACGTCTGTCAGGAAGCGGCCTACCAGAATTACGGGTCGGGAGGGCTGTGCGACCAGCGCCTGCTCACCCTTCAGATCGAAGCTTTCCCAGAGGGGCAGCTCGTGGCGGTATCGCGCGGCCGCGTCGTCGGCTACGCCATGAGCCTGATCGTCGTGCTCGACGACGACTCGCCCTGGTACTCCTACGGGGAGATCACGGGGGACGGGACGTTCAGCACCCACGACCCGACGGGTGACACGCTCTACGGCGCCGACATCGCCGTGCACCCGGACTTCCGGGGCAAAGGCGTCGCCGGCAAGCTCTACGAGGGCCGCCTCGCCATCATGAAGCGCTTCGACCTGCGCCGCATGGTCGCAGGCGGTCGCATCCCGGGCTACCGGGACCACGCCGGGCGAATGAGCGCGGAAGAGTACATCGAGCGCGTCCGCCGCGGAGAGCTCAAAGACCCCGCCCTCAGCGCTCACCTCAAGGCCGGCTACAAGGTGCTCGGCGTGCACATGGGCTACCTGCACGACGCCCAAAGCGTGAACTACGCCACCTATCTGGAGCTCGATAACCCTAGCTTCAGACCCGCGCGGCGTCGCATCGCGGCCTCACCGATGAAGCGCCCGATCCGGAAGATCCGGGTCTGCGCCGCGCAATATCAGATGCGCCCCCTAAAGAACTGGCACGAGTTCGAGCAGCAGGTCGAGTTCTTTGTCGCTACGGCGGAGCAATATCACTGCCACTTCTTGGTATTCCCCGAGCTCTTCACCGTCCAGCTTTTCAGCATGCTCGACCCGCGCATGGCGCCCAAGGCAGCCATCGCCAAGCTGGCGGCCTGGACCGAGCTGTATCGGGAGATGTTCGTGGGTATGGCCAAGCGCAGCGGCCTGTTCATCATCGGCGGTTCCCACCCGGTGCTGGTCGGCAACCAAATCCGCAACACGGCGCACCTGTTCTCGCCCTCCGGCAACTACTACACGCAGGAGAAGCTGCACATCACGCCGAACGAGCGCAGCGAGTACGCCATCACGCCCGGCGAGGGCATCAAGCTCTTCGAAACGAGCCACGCGCGTATCGCCATCTCCGTGGGCTACGACGTGGAGTTCCCCGAGCTCGCGCGCCTCCAGACCTTGGCCGGCGCGGAGATCCTGTTCACCCCGTTCAGCACCGACGAGAGCCGAGCGTACCAGCGCGTGCGCTATTGCGCGCAGGCCCGCGCCGTCGAAAACGTCATCTATACGGTGCTGTCCGGCAACGTCGGCAACTTGCCCCAAGTCGAGAATTTCCTGATCAACTACGGGGAGACGGTGATCTGCACGCCGAGTGACTTCGCGTTCCCGCCGGACGCCGTCGCGGCGCGCTCCCACTCGGACACGGAGACGGTAGTGATCGGCGATCTCGATCTGGCCGTGCTGCAGGAAGTGCGCGAAGTCGGGAGCGTGCGCCCGTTTCGAGAGCGGCGGCCGGACTTGTACGAGCTGAAGCCAAAAGATCCAGTGCAAATCGTGCGCGTGACGTGAACCCGCGCGTGTCGAAGCCTTACCCACGCGCCGGTTTGAGCTGCCTCCACCCTGCTAGGTCCTAACGAACTGCGTGGTGGTCGAGTCCAATATCCACCATTCCGCCATCGATGCGGGACAGGATGCCGCTGTATCGAGCGCTGGTGAAGAGGTTCAAGCGAGTTTCGATGGTGCTTTGCGACTCGCGCAAATCTGCCCGCGCTCCGTGCGATCGGCGTCCGGGACGTCGTCTTCACGAGCGCTGCGGCATCGAAGTCAAAGACATGGCGCGCAGCCGGCGCGTGTACACCAAGCTGCGCGCGTTCCGGGCTGGCATCGAAGGGACCCTCTCCTTACTGAAACGGACCTTCGGCTTGGAGCGTTGCACGTGGCGCGGCTTCCCTTCCTTGAGCGCTGACGTGCATTGCAGCGTTCTGGAGTGCACCCATCCTGGTGATGGCTCGCCGAGTCTGGGCCGCGTGCGCTGCCCGCGAGCGCAACGGACGGGTGCATTCGTTGTTTGGGGTGCAGACAACTCCCTGGCGGGCGGCACGCCCCTCACGGTGAGTGCGTCCGTCGTTTGGGGTGCAAACGAGCCTCGCGCGGCAGCGCAGCGCTTCTGGAGTCTGTGGCACGCTCGTTGGCCCAATGGGCGCCCGCCCGCAGCTGCGGCATTCTCCGCAGCCCCCGACGTTTTTCGCCGCGATCTAGCACTACTACGCACCTTCTGCGAGATTGAGGGGAACGCTGATGAGAGCTCGTTCGAGCTGATCGCCGAGCGATGTGCTGCGGGCACGGACAGACGAAAATAGAGCCCTGCCGCGACCCCGCTCGGTTACTGGCCGCCCAAGTCCCCGGCAGTGCTCTCCGGCGGCAGTGCTAGGACCCCGACGCGTTCCGTTGCGTAACGGAGCGAAGCTCAGACGTGGCGCCGGTGCCGGCCGCGGCTGTGTCCGCCAGCATGTCGAACGAGAAGGGCTGCCCCGTCGATTCGACCACGGCGGCCCACAGATCGCCCGCGGTGTTGACCTGTTTGCGAAAGCGCGTCGCGAGCGGCATCGGCACGTGCACGAAGTGGCCGTGCCAGCGACCGATCAACATGTTGGTGTTGCCTGCCAGTGCGGCGTGTACGGCGTTCCGGGCGAGGTTCCAGCAATACACGCTGTCGGCTGGAGACGCGGGCACGCTCCTGATGTGATAGCTCGGATCCATGTACTTGAGCGTGATGTCGGTGCGCCGTCGCTTGAAGTGCTGCACGATCTTGTCGCGCAACACTACCCCGATGTCCGCCAGGCGCGCGTTGCCGCTCGCGTCGGTCGAAGGGGGGCCGTTGTCCTGGATCTGACACAGGTCTTGCCCCGCACCTTCCGCCACCACAATCAAGGCGTGCGCCTGCTGCTCGAGCCGCGCCTCCAAAAACTCGAAGAGCCCACCCGCGCCTTCCAGTCGCACGGGCACCTCGGGGATCAGCACCGCGTCCACATCCGTGGATGCCAGCGCCGCATGACACGCAATGAACCCCGAGTGCCGCCCCATCAGCTTCACCACGCCGATGCCGTTTCTCGCGCCGGTCGCCTCCACGTGAGCGCTGCGGATCACGTCCACGGCCGAGGAGAACGCCGTCTCGAAGCCGAAGCTCCGGTCGATGAAGTGAATGTCGTTGTCGATGGTCTTGGGGATGCCGATCACCCCGATGGGCAGCTTGCGCCGCTCGATCTCCGCGACGATCGACATGGCGCCACGGAACGTGCCGTCCCCGCCGATCACGAACAGCACACCGATGCCGAGCTCCTGCAAACGGTCCACCATTTCACCCGCGTCTTGGTTGCCGCGGGACGTGCCGAGCATGGTGCCGCCCTCATGATGCGCGTCCGCGACCACCGTCGGCGTGAGCCGCACCGGGCCAAGCCCATGGCGCCGAACCAGACCCTCGAACCCGTAGCGGAAACCGAAGATCTGGCTCACGCCATAGCCGTGCGTCAGCTCCACCACCAGGCCGCGCACCACGTTATTTAGACCCGGGCACAAGCCCCCGCACGTGACGATGCCGCAGCGTAGCTTCGCCGGGTCGAAGAACACCTGATTTCTAGGCCCGGCGAGCTCGAACGTCGGCGCGCCGCCGATCTGCGAGCCCTGCTCGAGCACGTGCGAGAGGCGATCTTCGAGCAGCACGCGATCGGCCTGCCCGACGTAGTGAATGGTCGACTGAGCGAGCCGCTGCGCCAATGGCGACGGGTAGCTACAGGCGCCCAGTATGCTGATCTCGAGGTCCGCCGCGACGACGCGGCTGGCGCGCTCGTGTACGGTAAGTCCAACCGCCATTTCTACGAGTATGGGGGCGCGCTGTTTCCCGACGCTTTCGGACTGGTTGCGGGCCGTGTCAGCTGGCGCAACAGGGTCGGCCCGCAGGTACCGCGACCGACGCCGAAAGGCGAGTGTACATGCAGTAATACAGCCTGCTTTGATCAGCCTTCTTCAAGTCAGCGGCTCGAGCCATCTGCTCGAATCAGCGCTGCGCCGCCAGGTAGGCGTTCACCACGGCGGCGCACTCCCGCCCCTCGTTGATCGCCCAGACCACGAGCGATGCCCCGCGCCTCGCGTCACCGCACGCGAACACCCGCGGCCGCGAGGTCGCGTAGTGATCCGCGCGCACGTTACCGCGCTCGTCCTCTTGTACGGCCGCCTGGGTCAAGCACGCATCGCGCTCGGGCCGGGTGAAGCCGATCGCCACCAGCACGAGGCTGGCCGGCAGGAGCCGCTCCGCGGACCCCGTCTCTGAGCCCTCCGCGGGCTGGGCGATGCGCACGCCAGTGACCTTACCCAGCTCACCGATGAGCTCTAGCGTGGTGGCCGCCCAAAGTTTTTCTCCACCCTCTTCCAACGCATACGACGAGAGCTCGCGGCGTGGCGCGTTGGGCCAACCTACCGTCTCGCGCGGGCGGGTGCCGAGAGGGGCAGGGTAGCGATCCAGCTGGGTGATCGAGCGCGCGCCCTCGCGATGAGCATTGGCGATGCAGTCGGCGGCCGTGTCGCCGCCACCGATCACCACGACGTCCTTGCCCGCCGCGGTGATGGTGCCCTCGTGCCGAGCCACCCCAGGAGCCGTACCGCGCGCCACCGAGCGGTTCTTGTCATAGAGATAGTCCATGGCCAGGTGCACGCCGCTGAGCTTCGCGCCCGGCACGTCGAGCTCCCGATGCAGCCTCGCGCCCACCGCGAGCACCAATGCGTCGTGCTCCAGGAGCAGTTGCTTGACGCTCACGCTCACCCCCACGTCCGCGTTCGTCACGAACTCGACGCCCTCGTCTTGCAGGATTTTAACGCGCCGGTCGATGACCTGCTTTTCTAGCTTGAAGTCGGGGATGCCAAAACGAAGTAAGCCACCCACCGCCTCGTCTCGCTCGTAAACTACGGCGCGGTGGCCCGCCTGGTTGAGCTGCGCAGCCACGGCCAGCCCCGCTGGGCCCGAGCCCACGACGGCGACGCTCTGACCCGTACGTTGAGCGGGAGGCCTGGGGACGACCCAGCCCTCATGGAACGCGTGCTCGATGATCGACAGCTCGACGTGTTTGATCATGACGGGGTCGTCATTGATCTCCAGCGTGCATGCCGGCTCACACGGCGCCGGGCAAGTAAACCCTGTGAACTCGGGGAAGTTGTTGGTCAGGTGCAGGCGATCGATGGCCTCGCGCATGCGCCCCTGATAGGTGAGCTCGTTCCACTCCGGGATCAAGTTGCCGAGCGGGCAGCCGCGGTGGCAGAATGGCACGCCGCACTGCATGCAACGCCGCGCCTGCTCCTTGACGGTGCTGACGGGGAGCAGTTGGATGACCTCGTGGTAGTCGCGCACGCGCTCCACCGGGTTGCGCCGAGGGTCACCGGCGACGGCGCGTCGAACCGAGAGAAAGCCGCGGGGGTCTCCCACTTCAGGCGCTCACTTTCAATGGCTCAGAGGCCACACGCTTCGACTCCGATACGGGAGCCCCGTTGGTGGGTGCGGCCGCTCGGGCCGCGAGATCGGCGAGCGCGCGTTTGAACGCGCGCGGCATCACCTTCACGAAGGCGAGCTGGGCCTGGCTCCACTCGAGGAGCAGACGGCCCGCCACGTGGGACCCTGTCCTTTGGAGATGCTCTGTGGCGAGCGCGCGGACCTCCTCGAGCTCGTCCGGCGTGGGTATTTCTAAATCGACGAGCTCGAAGTTGCAGCGCTCCTCGAGCTGCTTCGTCGGGTCGTACACCATGGCGGTCCCGCCGCTCATGCCTGCCGCGAAGTTGTGTCCAGTGGGCCCGAGCACGACGACGAGGCCTCCCGTCATGTACTCACAGCCGTGATCGCCCAGGCCCTCGACGACCGCCGTAGCTCCGGAGTTCCTCACGGCGAAACGCTCACCGCCGAGCCCCGAAAAGAATGCTCGCCCGCTGGTCGCCCCGTAGAGCACCGTGTTACCCACGATCACGTTGTCTTCCGGCGGGAAGCTCGATTGCGTCGACGGGCGCACCGCGATCACGCCACCGGACAGGCCCTTGCCGACATAGTCGTTGGCCTCCCCAAACAACGTGAGCTCGACGCCCGCTGCGAGCCAAGCTCCGAAGCTCTGCCCAGCGGAGCCCGTCAAGCTGATCTTCAGCGTCCCGGCGGCCAGCCCCCCCGGCCCGTGGCGTCGCGC
Organism: Deltaproteobacteria bacterium; assembly: GCA_043747815.1. Classification (GTDB taxonomy): domain Bacteria; phylum Myxococcota_A; class Polyangia; order Polyangiales; family Polyangiaceae; genus SZUA-265. The sequence continues at coordinate 4,028 of JAYTOL010000139.1, read as the reverse complement.
GATGCGCGAGGAGAGCATGCCACCTACGGCGCGATGCCTGTTCTCTATGACGTAGTGCAGCTCCAGGGGCTGTCCCTGCTCGATGGCGGGTGCGGCGTCGGCGATGATTTGATGATCCAGCGCGTCTCCCAGGATCGGATCGGGACCGCGGACCATGCGCCGTGGCCGGTCCGGCGGTGCGATGGGCAGCGCCAGCACGTTCGAGAGATCGATGTACCTGGCCTTGGGGTGCTCGATCGCGTTGGCGAGCTTGAGCAGCTGCGCCTTGCCTATCAGGTCGACATAGCGGCGCACGCCTAGCGTCGACATGATCTGGCGTGCCTCTTCCGCCACCAGGAAGAAGTAGTTCATCACGTGCTCGGGCGTACCCTTGAAGCGCCGCCGCAGCTCGGGGTCTTGGGTGGCGATGCCCACGGGGCAGGTATTGAGGTGGCAGACGCGCATCATGATGCAACCGACGGCGATCAACGGCGCCGTCGAGAAGCCCACCTCCTCTGCGCCGAGCAGCGCCGCGATCACGACGTCTCGGCCCGTCTTCATCTGCCCGTCCGCTTGCAACGTCACGCGGGACCTGAGGTCGTGATGCACCAGGGTCTGCTGCACCTCCGCCAGCCCGAGCTCCCAGGGTATGCCGGCGTGTTGGATAGAGCTGAGCGGCGAGGAGCCGGTGCCCCCCTCGTGGCCGGCGATCACGATGTGGTCGGCGTTGGCCTTGGCGACGCCCGCGGCCACTGTCCCCACACCCACCTCGGCGACCAGCTTGACGGAGATGGATGCCTCCGGGTTCGCCGCGCGCAGGTCGTAGATGAGCTGCTTCAGATCTTCGATCGAATAGATGTCGTGGTGGGGTGGGGGGCTGATCAGCTCGACGCCCGGGGTCGAGTGGCGCAAGGCCGCGATCTGCGCGCTCACCTTGTGCCCCGGCAGCTGGCCACCTTCCCCGGGTTTGGCGCCCTGAGCGACCTTGATCTGCAGTTGGTCCGCGTTGACCAGATAATGGATGGTGACCCCGAAGCGCGCGGAAGCGACCTGCTTGATCGCAGAACGCCGTTCATCCCCGAAGCGCGCCGCGTCTTCGCCGCCTTCCCCGGTGTTCGATTTACCGCCGATGCGGTTCATGGCGATGGCCAGCGTCTCGTGCGTCTCTGGGGAGATGGAGCCAAGGCTCATCGCGCCGGTCACGAAGCGTTTGACGATCTCGCTCGCGGGCTCCACCTCCTCGAGCGGCACGGGAGACTCGGCTTCCACGAAGCGCATTAGCCCACGCAAGCTGCAGCGCCGCGCGGCGTCGTCGTTCATCGCGCGCGCAAAGCGCTGGTAGGTGAGCCGCCCGTCTTCCCCGGGCTGCACCGCCGCCTGGAGCAGCGGTATCGTCTCCGGATTCCACATGTGAAGCTCGCCGGAGCGACGCCAGGCGTACGTGCCGCCGCTGGGCAACTGTGGGGGCTCGGCCTTCTTCCCCGGCTCTTTGCGGATGGCACCCTTGGGATAGCCGCGAGCGTGCCGAGTCAGCGCTTCGCGCGCGAGCAGGTTGAGCCCGACACCTCGGATGCGCGACGCGGTCCCCGTGAAGTAGGGCTCAATCACGTCTCGGTCCAGGCCGATGGCTTCAAATGCTTGCGCGCCGATGTAAGAGTGCAGCGTAGAGATGCCGATCTTCGACAGGATCTTTAGCAGGCCCTGGGCGAGCCCGTCGATCACCGCGAGGCGAGCAGCGGCGACGTCCTGGTTCTTGCCTAGCTCGCCGCGTTGAGCGAGCCCGTCCAGGCTCTCGAGCAACAAATAGGGGTTTACCGCGCCGGCGCCATAACCGAGCAGGCACGCGACGTGGTGCACCTCGCGTGGCTCACCCGATTCTACGATCAAGCCCACACGCAAACGTTGCCCTTGGCGGACCAGATGGTGGTGCACGGCGCCCACCGCGAGCAGCGCGGGGATCGGCACGCGCTCCGGGGACACCGCCCGGTCGGAGAGGATCAACAGGGCAGCTTTCTCTTCGACGGCAGCGTCAGCTTCGCTGCACAGCCGATCCAACGCCGCCCGGAGCCCGCCGGCCCCCGAGCTCACCGCCCACGTCGTGTCCAGTGTGCAGGTCGGCAAGAGCTGCTGGTCGGTGTGGCGCAGCCGCGCGAGCTCGCTGTCCAGGAGCACGGGCTGGTCCAGGATCAGCTTCTTGCAGTGCTCGGGTGTCTCTTCCAACAGGTTCAACTCGGGGCCGAGCGCGGACTCCAGGCTCATGACGATCGCCTCGCGTACGGGGTCGATCGCCGGGTTCGTGACCTGCGCAAACCGCTGCTTGAAGTAGTGAAACACGGACGGCGACTGGTCAGACAGCACTGCCAGGGGGATGTCGTTGCCCATCGAACCGTTCGGCTCTTTGCCCTGCGCCGCCAGCGGGCCCACCAGGACCCGCAGGTCTTCCTCGCTCCAACCGAAGGCGAGCTGACGCGAGCGCAGCGGCTCCTCAGCGCTCACTGCTTCGACGGCAGGCTCGGGGAGGTTCGATAGACGCACGGCGGCGCTCGCGTACCACTGCCCGTACGGCTTCTGGGAGGCGACCTCCCGCTCGACCTCGCCATCGGCGAAGACGGCGTGCCGCTCCAGATCCACCACGAATAGCTTGCCCGGCTTGAGCCTACCCTTACGCGCAACCGTCGCTTCGTCGATGACCAGAGTGCCGGCTTCGGAGGCCAGGAGCACCCAGCCATCCCGCGTCACTACCCAACGCCCGGGTCTGAGCCCGTTGCGGTCGAGCGTAGCACCGATCAAGCGCCCGTCCGTGAAGCTCACGCAGGCCGGGCCGTCCCACGGCTCCATCATGCAGGAGTGATAGCGATAGAAGTCGACGAGCTCGGGGGGCAGATCCTTGCGCCCCTGCCAGGCTTGCGGAACGAGCATCATCAGCGCGTGCGGCAACGAGCGGCCCGCGCGCACCAACAGTTCGAGCGCGTTGTCTAGAGTCGCGGAGTCCGAGCCTTCAGGGCGGATGACCGGGACCACCTTCCGCATGTCTTTGCCGAGCAGGGCGCTCTGGAGCTGCGCCTCGCGCGCTCGCATCCAGTTGACATTGCCGGTGAGCGTATTGACCTCGCCGTTGTGCGCGATCAGTCGAAACGGGTGCGCCAGCCGCCAGTTGGGAAAAGTGTTGGTGGAGAACCGGGAATGGACCAACGCGAGCGCCGATTCGATGCGCTCGTCTGTCAAATCCGGGAAGAAGCGAGGCACTTGGGTCGCCGTCAACATGCCCTTGTAAACCAAGGTGCGTGCCGAACAGCTCGGCAGGGTGAGCTCCTCTCCAGAGGCGATCTCGGCGGAGCGGTGGATCACGTAGAGCTTGCGTTCGAAGGCCTCGGTGTCCGCGGCTTCCGCCCCGGCTCCGACGAACAGGTGCCGGATGACGGGCGCCGCTTCACGAGCGACGCGCCCGATCTGGTCCGCGCACACCGGCACGTCGCGCCAGCCGAGCGCGGCTTGGCCCTCGGCCTCCACGCGGGCCACGAGCAGCTGCTCGAGCTCGGCGCGGCGGCGCGGGTCCTGCGGCAGAAAGCACACGATGACGCCATAGCGACCGAGCTCCGGCAGCTCGACCCCAGCGACGGCGCGCAGCAGCCGGTCGGGCATCTGCACCGTGATACCGGCGCCATCGCCGGTGGCCGCGTCAGCGCCTTCGCCCCCGCGGTGCTCGAGATTACAGAGAGAGGTCAGCGCCCGCTGGATGGTTTGGTGAACGGGCACGCCGTTCAGCCGCGCGACGAGCGCGACGCCGCACCCATCGTGCTCGTTAGCGACATCGTACAGACCGGGGCTAACTGCCTCCGGCGGGTGAACGTTACGCGCAGGTTGATTTGGCATGCCCGAGCCCTAGCGTGGCAACACCTTGTTTCCGGCGAGTAACGGGAGCGTGCGCGCCTCGTCTTTCGTTTGGCAATCTATCTGTAACGTGGCGTGCATATCCTCTCTCAGGGTCCTGGGTATTGTCCCAAGTAGCGTCAGCGTGCGAGCGACGCACGCAGAGGAGCCGGATGGCC
>JAYTOL010000138.1:0-15789 GCA_043747815.1 Deltaproteobacteria bacterium | reverse complement strand
CACTACTGCGAGAGGTTCATCGAGTGAGTGACGCTCGCGCGACGCCCGGACGTGTAGGCCCATGTCGTTTGTTTCCCACTTTGTCGTTCCATTCTGTGGGCGGAGCGGATTCGACTATTTCCATGTGAAGCCCTTGCGTTCAGGGTGCCCCTCCATGGCTTTGGTGAGTGACGAGGCGGTGGGCGGCAGGCTGCAAGAGTTTCTATTCGAGAAGATTGGTCGACATCTCGGGCGACGTGAGCAGAGGGAGTCGTTCGCGTTGTACGCGCACGGCATCGTGGGTGATGGCGAGCGCAAGAGTGTCGAGCCCATCGCGGCTCGCGCAACCGCCGACGGGGAGGAATGTGAGCGAATGCAGGCTCGGCTGCTCAACTTTCTCCGCGACAGCCCTTGGGATGACCGAAGTGTGCGCAGAGAGTCCGCGCTGCACGCCGTGAAGTGCCTCGAAGCCCAGGAGCCAGTGACCACGTGGGTTATCGATGACACGGGCTTCCCCAAGCAGGGGAAGCATTCGGTCGGCGTGCAACGCCAGTACTCGGGGACTCTGGGCAAGATCGGCAACTGCCAGATCGGGGTCAGTCTGACGATTGCGACGAAGCATGAGCACGTCCCCATCGACTTCGCGCTCTACATGCCCAAGTCGTGGATCGCCGACGCGGGCCGACGCGACAAGGCGAAAGTTCCCGCTGACCTCGTGTTCAAGACGAAGTCGGAGCTGGCACTCGAGCTCATCGCGCGCGCCATCGAGGACAAGATCCCCGGTGAGATCGTGCTCGTCGACTCGGCCTACGGCAACTCGAGCGAGTTTAGAAATACGGTCAGAGCCCACGGTCTGGACTTCGGCGTTGCAGTCCAGGCCAGCACAAAAGTCTGGCCTCTGGACAAGATGGGCCGCCGCCGCGGCGACCCGATCGGCGCACGAGACCTCGGCGTAAAACTCGGCTGCCGCGCCTTCCGGCGACTCACCTGGCGTGTCGGCACCAATGGCAAACTCTCGTCGCGTTTTGCCTTCCGTCGCGTGAAGGTGGCCCACGACGACGGTACCGAGTCCAAGGACCGAGAGCCACTCTGGCTCGTCATCGAGTGGCCAGAAGGCGAAGGCAAGCCCACCAAGTTCGTGCTCACGACACTGCCTCGCCGCCTGACGAAGAAAGCCATCGTGCGCATCATCATGGAGCGTTGGCGCACAGAACGGGCCTACGAGGAGCTCAAAGGCGAGCTCGGCCTGGATCACTTCGAAGGCCGCTCCTTCCCTGGCTGGCATCACCATATCTCCGTCGTCCTCTGCTGCTACGCCTTCATCGTGTCCGAGCGTGTGCGGCTTTTCCCCCCTGCGGCCCGACGGCAAGCTGGCGACCGTGCGATCTCGCTCGCGGCCTGAACGGCACTTCGCCGACTCCTTCATCACCACCCGTCTGGTGCTCGCCCGCGCCATTGCTCGCTGGCTTCCCCGCTGCCCTCTCTGTCACAAGTTCCGTGATGACCCCGCACACGGACACGAGGCCGCACCCCCCTGATGCTGTAGTCCGTGGCTCAACCTCTCGCAGTAGTGTTAGCTCACTGGCAGCTTCTGAAAAGCAGCGATCCAGAACCCGCCGAAACGTGAGAGTGGCGAGTCACACAACCGCTCCTCGGCAAAGCGGAACACTCGCCTCGCGATCGGGATACGCATGACGCTCGCGCTCGGGATGAGGATGCGGACCCCGCGTGTGTCGACCAGGCGGCAGCCGGCCGGCACCAGCTTTTGGACGTCAGCGGGCGAATCGTAACGGGTAAACACGTTCGACTCGTTGATGCCCTCGGCGATCTTGCCCGGCGGGCCCCAGCGCTTGAGCAGTGCCCTCAGGCTGTGTGGGTTGTAGAACTCGGCGATGACGTGGCCTCCGGGGCGGACGACGCGGGCCATCTCCGAGAGCGCCAGCTCGATTTCCCGCACGTGGGCCAACACCTTGAAGGAACAGGCGACGTCAAAGCGGGCGTCGAGGAAGGGTAATGCCGTAGCGCTCGCGAGCTCCACGTCGAGTTGACGCGCCCGCGCGAGCTCGAGCATCTTCGGCGAGATGTCGACCCCGCGCACGGAGCGGGCGAACCGAGCAATGCGCCCTAGCACGAGGCCGGTCCCACACCCTACCTCGAGCACCTCTTTGCCAAGCGCGAAACGTCGCACAAAGTCACTCTCGAGCGCATCGAGCAGGTCGTGGTAACCTCCGCGGCTCTCGTCACCGCGAGCGTTCTCGTAGCTCGCCGCGAACGCGTCATAGTATCTGCGGTTGGCGCTCTCGGGGACTTCCACCATCGGGTTCTCTATACTCCGCTCGCGAAAGCTAACGGCGATGTTACCGATCGATCATCCGGAATTCTTCTCCATGCCGCCCCCTCCCGGCCAGTCTCGGGAGAGCAGCATCGTCTTGGATGCCGAGGGACGGTTTTGGCACGCCGGCGAGCTCGTCGAGCATCCCGGTATGCAGCAGGCGTTTGCGACCTGGATCCGTCGTCATCCACTCGATGGGCGCTATGTGCTCTGCAACGGCTACGACTGGAGCTATTTCACAGTTCGAGATGTTCCATTTTTTGTGCGTGGGCTGCGTGAAGAGGCCTCAGGCTTGGAATTGTTTCTCTCGGATCAGACCCGAGAGCTCCTCGACCCCGGCACCTTGAGCGTTGGGCAGCGGGAGGCCGTGTACTGCACGGTCAAAGGCGGCAGCTTCGAGGGTCGGTTCATGCCCGCCGCGCAAGCGGCGTTGCTGCCCCATCTCTTTGAGGGTGCGGCGGGGGAGCCCGTGTTGCGCATCGGGGCAAAGGACCACGCCTTCGCTACTCGGGTGACCGCGCCGGCTTCCTGAGCGCTGTGGCAGCGAAAGAACTTGCTTTGGCCATAGGGCCAATAAGTTTACATCCACTGGTGAGCTTGCGCGGGCCGCCCGACTTGGCTAACGTGCACGAGCCCACCAAGTGGGTAGCGTTCCCATTGCGGATCCTCCACGGGATCCGTTTTTTTTGGGGTCAGGTCCGCTGTGGGTTCCCTCGACGGTTTTCGGAGATGATGGTTTTCGGAAGCCTTCTCCGGAAGGGGGCTCGCGGCCGCCCACGACAGTCGAACTCCATTCATGTTTGCATTCGAGAAACTCCCAGGCCTGCCGCGTGATCGCATCATCGATGCGATAACACCCGTGCTGCGGGCGCACGGGTTGTCCGGGGTGGAGCTGGTGTGGAGGACCGACGCCCAGGGGCGTTGCTTGCAGGTCACGCTCGAGGGGTCGTCCGATACGGAGCCCCCCGGAGGGCTCACCCTCGATCTGTGCTCACGCGTGTCGCGCGATATTTCCACGGCGCTGGATGTGCTAGAGGTCATCGAGGGGAAGTACCGGCTCGAGGTCGGTTCACCCGGGCTCGAGCGGCGTCTGTACGGCCCTGCCGACTACATTCGATTTAGTGGGCGCTCGGCGAAGTTGAAGCTGGCGTCTGCCGTGGCTGGGCAGTACGTCCTGCACGGAAAGTTGGCTGGCGTGGATTTGGAAGGTCGGGTGCTCATCGTCGTCGATGGAGCGGAGCAGGCAGTAAAATTTGAGGACGTGCGTTCCGGACAGCTCGCGGTGGATTGGCAGGAGATGGGGTTTTCGCCCGCGCCGCGCCAACGAGCCGGCCGACGTCCAGCCGCGCAGGGGCGTAAGTGAAGGGTAAATCCATGGCAGCACAATCGACGGAGTTCGCAGGCAATCTCGGGATGATTGTCGATCAGGTGGCCCAAGAGAAGGGCATCGACAAGGGCGTCCTCGTGGAAACGATGGAGGCGGCGATCCTCAAGGCCGCACAAGCCGCGTTCGGCCCCACGCGGGAGCTCGAGGCTCAATACAACGACGAGACGGGCTCTATCGATCTCTTCCAATACATGCGGGTGGTGGAGCACGTCTCCCAGCCGGAACGGGAGATCTCCTCGGACCTCGCCAGGAAGCACGGCCTGGAAGCGGATCTGGGGGAAGAGCTCGGCTTTCAGGTTTTCTGGCATCCGCGAGACGCAGAAAAAGCGCGCCAGCAGGACAAGGAGTTTGGCTCCGTCCTGGACATGAAGCAGGCGCGCAGCTCCTTCGGTCGGATCGCGGCACAAACCGCCAAGCAGGTGCTCCTGCAGCGCGTCCGAGACGCCGAGCGCGAGCTGATTTACAACCAGTTCAAGGATCGCAAAGGCCAGCTGATCCGCGGCATCATTCGCCGCTTCGAACGCGGCCATAACGTGATCGTCGATCTCGGGCAGACCGAGGGCGTTCTGCCGTATCGCGAGCAAACGCCGCGCGAAACCTACCGCCCCGGTGATCGCATCGTCGCGTACGTCAAGGACATCGATCGCGAGGCTCGTGGGCCGATCGTGGTGCTCAGCCGCAGCGCGCCGCAGCTGGTCGAAAAGCTCTTTGAATCTGAGGTGCCGGAAATCTACGAAGGTATCGTGCGGGTAGTCGCGGTCGCTCGCGAGCCAGGGTCTCGCAGCAAGATCGCCGTCACGACGCGCGATGGTGACGTCGATCCGGTGGGCGCTTGTGTGGGCATCAAGGGTTCTCGGGTCCAGGCAGTGGTGCAGGAGCTGCGCGGCGAAAAAATCGACATCGTGCCGTTCGATCAGGACGTCGCTCGCTACATCATCGCGGCCATTCAGCCCGCCGACGTCAACAAGGTGATTGTGGACGAGGCGGATCACCGCATGGAGCTCGTGGTGCCGGACGAGAAGCTCTCGCTCGCCATCGGGCGTAAGGGTCAAAACGTGCGCCTCGCGTCTCAGCTCACCGGCTGGAAGCTCGACATCATCAGCGAGTCGAAGTTCAAGGCGATGGAGGAAGACGCCCTCACGGCCTTCCGGGAGATTGAGGGAGTGGACGAGGCCTTGGCCCGGGCCATGTATCGCCTCGGCTTCCGGGCTCTCGAAGAAGTTGCCGAAGCGGGCACCGACGAGCTGACCACAATCGAAGGTATTCAGGGCCTTGATGGCGCGAAAGCCTTGCAAGCCAACGCGCTCGCGGCGATGGACCGTTTGCGTATGGAACGTCTCGAAGTGGCCTGCAGTCGGGCGGAGCCGCCGACGGAGCGCGAGCTCCTGCAGCTCGTGCCTGGAGTCGGCATGCGCACGTTGCAGTTTCTGGAAGAGGGCGGCTACCGTGTGATCCGCGACGTGGTTCGAGAGGATCCAGATCGCCTGAGCATCAAGACGGGGTTGTCGAACCGTAAGGCGCGCGCGGTGCAGAACGCGGCCAAGCTTTTTCTAAGCGCGGACGTGCCCGAGATCGAGGACCGTCGCGCCCAGTTGCGCCAAGCGTCGGAGGCACAGACTTCGTGAGTATAAGGTCGAATCTCGGTGGCGTCCTCCTGAGTTGTTTGGAGGTTCTATGAGCAAGATGCGTGTATACGAAGTCGCTCGAGACCTGGCGATGGACAACAAGTCCCTGGTGGCGTTGTTCCAGTCGGTTGGTGTTACGGACGTCCGCAATCACATGAGCGCCGTCCTGCCGGAGCAGGTGGACCGCGTGAAGCGGCATCTGGAACGGCAGAGCGGGCAAAAGGTAGCGGAAGAGCGCATTCGGCCCACGGTCGTGAAGCGGCGAGCGCGCACGATCGAAGGTAGCCCCTCGGAGGCCCCTGCGAGCGAACGCGAGGACGCACCGGTGCCCAGCGCTCCGCTGCGAAGGCCCGCGCCGGCGTCGAGCCCCGTGTCCGCCAGGCCCCCGGCGCCGCCTCCGGCAGCACCGAGCCCCGTGGCAAGCGCCGCGCCGCAGGTCTCGCAGCAGTCGATCGCCCCGTCCCCTGGTCGCCCTGCCGCTGTACCCCAACCGGTAGAAGCACCGGCGGTATCGGCTCGAGAGCCGTCGGCCCCTGCGGTGTCCGCCCCTCCGCTGTCGGCCCCCGCGGCGTCCGCCCCCGCGGCGTCCGCCCCCGCTGTTTCGGCCCCATTGGTATCAGGTCCCGGATTGTCGTCGCCACCGGCAGTCGCCGCGGCGAAGACTCGGTCCGAGCCGGAACCCGTGCGCGCATCCGAGCCGGCGGTGGGCCTGCGACCGGCGCCCGCATCCGCGCCGGTCTCGCGCGTGACCAACGGCGAAGCTTACGAAAAGGCGGTCGCTGTCGAGGCCCCGGCGTCGCGAGCCGCGTCCACGGCACCCGTTTCCGTAGCTCCGGCCACTCTCAGCTCTGCCTCGAGCGCTTCCCCTGCAAGCGCTTCTACCGCAAGCGCTTCCGCGGCCCCGGCGCCCGTTGCAGGGTCTCCAGCCGCTGCCGCGTCGGCAGTGCCCGCGCAACGTCCGAGGCCGAAAACCGGCATCGAGGTGTGGGAAGGTCGCGCCGGCGTGCCGATGCCCCAACAACCGCGCAGCGCGGCGCCGCGGCGCGTCCAGTACGACGCCAAGAGCGGTAGCGCGCCAGTCAATGCTCCCGGGGGTCGCCCTCGCGGCCCGGGCATGACGGGCGGCGGGCGCATGGGGGGTGGCCAAGGTGCCGGACCTGGCCGAGGTGGTATGCGCCACCGCGGGATAGGTTCACTTTCACCGCGGCGGACCGGTGGCGCGCCGGTGACGCAAGAGCGCTCTGCGCACAAGAAGATCGTCAAGATCGAGGACAACGTCGGGCTGCAGACCCTGGCCGGCAAGATGGGCGCCAAGGCGGGCGAAGTCTTGATGAAGCTGATGAGCCTCGGCATGACCGGGGTCAACATCAACTCTAACCTCGACCCCGAGACCGCGAAGATCGTCGCCAACGAGTTCGGCTGGGAAGTAGAAGACGTTGCGGTGAGCGAAGAGGATCGCCTCGTCGCGGCGCAAGGTATCGACGTCGAGGCCGTGGTCGACACCGATCTCGAGCCGCGCCCGCCGGTGGTGACGGTGATGGGTCACGTCGATCACGGCAAGACCAGCTTGCTCGACTATATCCGCAAGAGCCAGGTGACCGAGGGTGAAGCCGGTGGCATCACCCAGCACATCGGCGCGTACTCGGTGCCCACGTCACGCGGGTCCATCACCTTCCTCGACACGCCCGGGCACGCGGCGTTCTCCCAGATGCGCGCCCGCGGCGCGCAGACCACCGATCTCGTGATCCTCGTGGTGGCTGCAGACGACGGCGTGATGCCTCAGACGAAAGAGGCCGTGAGCCACGCGAAGGCGGCCAAAGTGCCGATCGTCGTTGCGGTCAACAAGATCGACAAGGAGGGCGCACAGCCCGAACGTGTGCGGCGTGAGCTCAGTGAGGTCGGGCTGGTTCCCGAAGAGTGGGGTGGCGACACCCTATTTTGCGAGTGCTCCGCCATCACGGGCGAGGGCGTCGAGAAGTTGCTCGAGAACGTGGCTCTCCAGGCCGAGTTGCTCGAGCTGCGCGCCAGCAAGAACAAGCCCGCGAGCGGCGTCGTGATCGAAGCCAAGCTCGACCGTGGTCAAGGGCCGGTCGCGACCGTCCTCGTGCAGTCCGGCACCTTGCAGCGCGGCGACGTGCTCTTGGCGGGCAGCGCTTACGGTAAAGTGCGGGCAATGCTCGATGACAAGGGCAAGAACATCACGTCCGCTGGGCCCTCCGTGCCGGTGGCGGTGATCGGCCTGAACGACGTGCCGGCGGCGGGCGACCCCGTGCACATCCTGAAGAGCATAAAAGAAGCTCAGGAAATCGCCGAGACGCGGCGCCACCGCGAGCGGCGCAGCGTGATGGGCACGCACAAGAAGGTTTCGCTCGAGGAGCTGGCCCGCCGCATGAGCCAAGCCGATCAACTCGAGGTGAAGCTCATCATCAAGGCCGACGTGCAAGGTTCGGTCGAAGCGCTGTCATCAGCGCTGACCGAGCTGAGCACGGACAAGGTGAAGGTGACCATCGTCCACGCCGCTGCTGGTGCCATCACCGAGGGTGACGTCAACCTCGCCATCGCTGCTAAGGCGATCGTGGTCGGGTTCACCGTGAGGCCTGCGGGCAAGGCTGCCAGCCTGGCTCAAAAAGAGGGCATCGAGATCCGTCTGTACAAGATCATCTACGATGTCACTGACGACATCCGGTCCACCATGGAGGGTTTGCTCGCTCCGACCCTGGTCGAGCGCCTCATCGGCAAGGCCGAAGTGCGCCAGCTGTTCAAGCTCGGCAAGACCAGCGTCATCGCCGGCTGCATGGTGACGGAGGGCGTGGTGCGCCGGAACTCGGGCGCGCGGGTACTGCGGAACGGCAGCCTGGTCTGGCAAGGGAAGATCGGCAGCTTGAAGCGCTTCAAAGACGACGCGCGCGAGGTCAAAGAGGGCTTCGACTGCGGTATCGTGCTCGACGGTTTCGCGACGCTCGAAGAGGCCGACGTCATCGAAGCGATGGAGACCGAAGAAGTCAGGCAAACGCTGTAGCGAATGGCGGCTTGGTTTTCCTGACCTTTTGAGCCGCGTGAGTAACCATGTTCGTTGGAGTTGGGCGCTTGGTAATTCAGATCCCGGGCGCTCGGTCCCTCAAGGACCGGCGGCGCGTGGTCAAGAGCTTCAAGGATCGCTTGCGGGCTAAGTTGCCCGTGAGCGTAGCGGAAGTGGGAGACACCGAGCGCCTGCAGGTCGCCACCCTAGGCGTCGCCGTGGTGGCGAACGAGACCGAGCGTTGCCACGAGATCTTGTCGGCCGTTTTGTCGATGGGTCGGATTTTGCCGGACGCCGTCCTCTGCGACGTGCGCACGGAGGTCGTACCTTTTGGGTCCGGCGGGCAGAGCTTGGAGGCGGGTATCGAAGAGGCGCTCGACCTGGAGCCTTTCGAGACCGGCAGTCTGAAAGATTGGGAGCGAGAGTGACCGAAGGCCGTCGCCCAAAGCGCGTCGCAGAGACCATCAAGAAGCACATTGCCGAGGCCTTCGGGCGAGAGCTCTTCGATCCGCGCCTCGTGGGTTTGATCGTGGCGCGCGTCGAGATCAGCAGTGACTTGTCGATAACTCGAGTCTACGTGCGCTCCCTCGTGCCGACGAGTGACCCGAGCGAGCGGCAAGAGGTAGAGAAGGCTGCCAATCGGGCCGCTCACCCGTTGCGCAAGGGCCTTGGTCCGAAGCTCGGGTTGAAGAAGACGCCCACGTTGCTCTTCTTTTACGATATCAGTCAGGACGCGCTCGATCGCGTCGAGGTGCTGCTGAGCGAGATCGAGCGAGAGAGCAGCGCTCGCCCCAAGTGAGCTGGGGCGGTCGTGAACTCGACCGCCCGATGAGGCTCAGGGTGCCGGCGCTTCGAGCGAGAACACGATGCGCTCGTTCTGCCGCCGATGCTCCTCGGTGTCGTTCGGGTGTGCAGGGTCACTGCCACCGTAACCGCGCACGCTCAAGCGAGCGGACGCCACACCGTGCAGAATCAGCGCGTCCCGGATGGCGTTCGCCCGCTCGGTGCTGAGCGTTGCTGCGGCCGGGCCGGCATCGGCCGTGTGGCTCTGGATCTCGACGCGGCCGAGCTCGGGCCGTTGCTCGAGGAAAGGCGCGAGCTCCTGGATCGCAAAGAGCGCCTCCCGCGAGAGCTTCGAGGAGCCACTGGCAAACACGATGGGCGTCCCCAGCTCGAGCCGCTTGTCGGCGACGCGGAGGGTGGATTTGGCGGGAACCGGAGCCAGCAAGAAGCGTTGATCGAGCTCTTGCAGGGGCTCGACGTCGAGGCGCGAGACGCTCTTCAAGTAACCGTCCGATTGAATCGTGATCAGGGTAGAGCCGGGGGGCACGTTCTCGAAGCGGAACGCACCGACCTCGTCGACCTGAAGCTCGAGCTCCCGGCCCAATACGTCCGTGATGCGCACGCTGGCGTTGCCGATGGGATCGCCGCCGGCTGCGTCGCTCACGCGCCCATTGATGTTGCTCACCTTGGGAACCGCCTCGAGCTCACACGTGATGGTGTTTGCGCCGGGGGGCGCTTCCACGGCGCCCGGGGTCGAAGCAGCCCCTCGCGCGGCGGTAGGAGACAGGGCGGTAGGAGACAGAGCGGCGGCAGGCGGCGGCTCCGGCGCGGAAGGCGGTGCCGCCGGGCCTACGTCCACGCTACACGTGCCCTCTTTATAGCCGGGAGCGGTGATGCGGAAGGTGTAGCGGCCCGGCTCCAGCGAGCTCGTCACGAAGTGCCCTTGTGCCGTGCTGATCAAACCCGTCAGGTCACGGCCGTCGAAGCGGATCAAGGCGTCTGCGATCGCGTTGTTGGTCTCTTTCTCGATGACCATGCCGTGTACCGCCAGGATTGGAGCCGGCACGGGCGCCGGCGAGGCAATCTGCTCGATTTTGATGCGAGGCCGAGTGTCGACGGCGTAGCCGACGCCGAGCCAGACGCTCCAGGGCACCTCGGGAGCTACTTCGACCAAGAAATCCGAAGCTCCGCCCGTGGCGAGGTCCAACGCGCCCGTGACGGTCATGCCCTCCAGCCACCAGGGGATGGCTTTCCAAGGCATCACGCGCACGCCGGCACTGAGCCGCGACGGGGTGGTGGAAAACTGCGGGCGATCCCGCAGGCAGCTGTCGCCCGCGAGCAGGTCGCCGCGCACGCACAGGTACGACTGCCGGTTGGCGGGGATGTCGATGCTCCACTCGAGGAAGGGCCGTGCCGTGTCGAACATGCCCTCCGCGCCGAGGCCAATCTGCAGCATGTCGACCCGGTTGATGTCTAGGCTGAAGCGCTCGATCCGATCGATCGTGGTGCCCTGGGCGTTTTCGTAGTCCTCGACCAGGTTGGCCGAGTTATCGAATAGGTATCCGAAGTTCACGTGCGCCCGAAGCGGGATGGGGGCGCTCGTCTTTTTGGAAAAGTCCGCCGTCCCCAGGGCGCGGAGGCCCAGGTTGATGGAGTCGATGCCAGACAGGCCCACCTGGCCGCTGCCCGTCGAAAAGCCGAGATCGAGCCCTGCGCCCGCGGTCAAAATCTGGCCCTCGCGTGCGGGGATGAAGGCTTTGACGCCCAGGTTCCAGTCACCGACCACTTGCTTGAGCTGCGGGACGGGGCGATTGGTCGAGGTGCTGTGCGAAAACACGCCGGCATAGGCCTCGAGAAAGGGGAGCGGCGTGGCGGACAAGAACAAGTTCGCGGAGACCCTATCCACCTCGTCGCGCAGATCGCCGTCGTTGCCGTTGTCTGGGCAGGACGGACACAGAAACCCGCTGCCGCTATAAAAACCGGTCAACAGGGAGAACCGAAACGTTCCCGGCGCACCCGATGCGGCGCTCTGCACGCGCATCAGGCCTGTCGCGCCCGTCAAGCTGCTGCTCTCGGCCAAGGACTCGCTGCGCGCCTCGAAGTCGGCGTTGTCGGCGGGCAGGCTATCCGCGGTCGGATCGTCACTGAAGGCGCCCGCGTCATCCTCCTCGGCCCCCACGTCGGTGTCCCAGTTGGGCTGATCTGCCAGAGGGGGAGCGCCTGATCCCGGAGCAGGGCCCGAAGCGTCTGTCGCCGGCGGCGGAGGCGCCTCGCTGGCTGCTCCGGGGGGAGGATCTATTGCTTGAGCCCCCACCACGCGTGCCAGAGCCAGAACACCGAAAGCAACTGAGCCCCGCGTCCACCGCATCGAAGTCATCTAGCTCGAGAGTCTTATTGCTTACGGGCTCCTCTGCAAGTTGCTCCTCGGACTCGAGGCTCGATATCCTGGCGGCTATCTTGGCGGACTCTCTTATTCAAGTCGAAGGGCTACGCAAAGTCTATCGCCAGGGGTTCTGGATGCGCCGCGTGGAAGCGGTGCGCGGCATCAGCTTCGACGTCGCTCGCGGTGAGGCCTTCGGCTTTCTCGGCCCCAACGGCGCAGGCAAGACCACGACCATCAAAATATTGATGGGCTTGATGCGTCCCACCGGTGGCCACGTGCGCCTCTTTGGTTTGCCCGTGCCGGCGCGCAAGTCCCGCGAAAAGGTCGGGTTCATGCCTGAAAACCCCTATGTTTATCCATATTTGACGCCTCGCGAATTTGTGGAGACGTGCGCGCGGCTGTCGGGGCTAAAGGGCGCGGTGCTCAAAGATCGCGTCAGCCGCGTGTTGCACCAGACCGGGATCGCCTACGCCGCAGAGCGACAGGTGAGACAGCTTTCGAAAGGCATGCTGCAGCGCACCGGGTTAGCGGCCGCACTGGTGGCGGACCCCGAATTGCTCGTGCTCGACGAGCCCATGAGCGGCCTCGATCCGGGGGGCCGCAAAGAAGTACGAGACATGATCCTCGAGGAGCGGAGCCAAGGTCGGACGATATTTTTCTCCACGCATATCCTCGCCGATGTTCCGATGCTTTGCGACCACGTGGCAATTCTTCAGAAGGGCCAGACGGTCGTGTCGGGGCGCCTGGAGGATCTGCTCGCGAGCGAGGTGCAGCGCACCGATGTAGTCCTCGATGGAGAGCACGGGGATTTCCGTGAGGCCTGGGAAAAACGGGGATTTTCGACGCGGCTCGATCGGGGTCACCTGGTGATCGAAGTGCAGGGGAACCAACCCGTGTCCGCCCTGTTGCAAGACGCGCTCGCTCGGCAGCTCGAGGTCGTCGAGGTCGCCAGGCGTTACCAGACGCTGGAAGAGCTGTTCGTGCGCTCGGGTGCTGCGAACGCGTGATCGCGATAGCGATTGTTTGCGCTCAGCCGGCAGCGGATCGCGGAGCCACGATACGTTGAAATTGCCTCCAATCATTTGCGCTCAGCTCGCGCAACCCGATCAGAGCCAGCACGTAGCTTACCACCACCACCAGGCTCAGAGCCAGCGTGAGCACACCCGAGGATGCGGGCAGGGCGCGCGCGACCAAGAGGGCACAGCCGAGCGCCAACGGCACCCGAAAGAGGGTCCTCGGCGCGAGCACGGCGCCGGCCTCGCGCCTCACGATCCAGGCCGCCACGAGCGTCGCAAGCAGCAATGCGGCCGACGTCGCCAGGGCCGTCTGCATGAGCAGCTCGGACCCGAGCGGCAACCCCCGCACGCGGCCGACGCACAGCGCTGCCACCAGCGCACAAGCCAGCGCCGTGACGACCAGCCCGAGCCGCTGCTTCTCGAGGCTGTTGAGGATCGCGGTGAGCACGCCGAACAGCGCCAGGTTGCCCAGACCCAGCGCGAGCAGTTGCATGGGTGCTGCACCCAGCAGCGCCGCGTCTGCCCCGAACACGAGCCGCAGCAGGGGCTCAGACAGCCCCGCCGTGACGCTCACGATCAGACCTGTGATGATCACGGCCAGGCGCATGCCTTGGCGCACGTAGTCCGCGACGGCAACCTGGTCCCCCTCGCGATGGGCCTTGGCGACCACTGGGAAGATCACGATGCTGATCGAGAGCACGAGCTGATATGGGAGAAAACAGAACAGCTGGATGGCGCGGTAAGCGCCGACGAGCGCATCGGCGCGCGTGACGTCGAGGCCCGCGGAGACCGCGGCTTCGGCAGCAAAGCGCCTGAGCAGCAGCTGATCCGCCTGGAAGAGCAGGTTCAAGAGCACTTGCCCGAGCAAGATGGGCCCGATGAAACGCAGATAGGCGCGCAGGCTCGGCCCGCCGCTGCCCGGGCGTCCAATCCCCACGCGCCAGAGCGCTACCACCAGGATGGCGAAAGAGCTGACAGTGAAGCCGAGCGCCGCCCCCTCCACACCGCCCAGAACCTCGGAGTCGTAGCCTGCGAGCCCCGCGGCCCCGCCGACGAGCCCCAGCGTCCGTAGCGTCGCGGCGAGCGCGTCGAGCGCCGCCTGTGAGCCGAAATGCGTAAGACCATTCAGGGCGCCCACCAGGGGCGCGTAGACGCCATACAAGACGAGCACGAGGCTCAGCACCCGCAGGCTGAGCACGATATGAGGCGCGCCAGTAAACCGCCCCACGGAGGGCGCGAGGGCGAAAAAGCATCCGCCCAGGAGCAGCGCGAGCGCAATATGGAAACGCAGTGTCTTGCGCAGAGCGCTCTCCCGCTCCGCCGGGAGGGACGTCGCGAGAGCATGGCTCACCCCCTGTATGGAAGCGCCGACCACTGGATTGTACGCGATGCTCGCCGCCGCGAGCGAGCTCGAGAGGGCGCCGTATCCCTCTAGCCCCAGCACGGCCTTCAAGGCGACCTGTTGCACCAGCCCCGTGATGATGAAGTAGAGCTTAGCGGCCGAGATGGCGATGCCGCCCCGACCCGTGCGGCGTCCTACGTCGAGAGCCGCGGCGGGGGAGGCGGGATCGGGCGGCGGCGGCAGCCTCCCCGGTGGGCTCAGGTTCTCGCTGGGCTGCTCCGTGCTCGAGTCCACGGCTCTCCAATACACCTTTGCGCCCTCGCTCCATGCGGCATCGTCCCGCTCGCCCGGTCAAAGCAACGCCGAGCTCTCGCGGCGCACGCAGGGGGGAGGCGCCCTCGCTGCCAAAACACACTTTTCGCCGGAACACACTTGACGTGAGCGCGCGGCCAGCTAGTTTCCCGCACCGTTCTTCCAGTGTAGCTCAGTCGGTAGAGCAGGCGGCTGTTAACCGCCGGGTCGCAGGTTCGAGTCCTGCCGCTGGAGCCATAGGAAGCCGCCTGCGAACTTCGCCGGCGGCTTGGTAAACGGCGACCTCTGCGAGCAATCTGCGGGGTCGCTGCTTATCAGCGCTGGAATGGGGGACTTGGGGTGTGACGGGCCCTGGCGCGCTTGGAGGGCATTCGAGCAGCATAAAGGAGCGCTCGCTGAGGGCGTTCTGGACGCGGGTCGCGCGCTCTCTGGTGGCCAGCGGGGAGAGAGAAGCCGAGCGTCCAACAGCCGGGGCCGTTTTGGATGGACGGGCTGGGTCTTGTTTAACTGGCCACCTCCGCTTCGCTGCCACCTCTGTTTCGCTGCCACGTCAGCAACTGTTGCCGCACGATCTGGCGATGCGTTGGCGCGCTTCGTGAGCGACCCGCTTCACGACAAGGTTGAGCCCTGGAGGACAGGCTTGACAGGCGGGGTGCGCCCCATTAAGCGTTGTCCGTAGATGATAATGATTCGCAACAACAACTCAAGCCACACCGCGACGCGCGTCACTTCCACGTGGAGGACTCGGCCGAAGACGTGCGTAGGCGGGGGCTCGATGTCTCAGCTGCGACCGCCCCGAGTGCCGAACGGCGAGTGCGCCCGACGCGTGGGCGGCGCGATCGAGTCCGCTTTTTTGGTCTATAATTGAATTTGAAAATCAATATCATGATATCAGAGTCTCCCTTGCCGATGTCTCATGAGAATGACGCGCAACCAAGAGAGCTTACGGCTCAGTGCCACCGCTGCGGTGGTGGCGCCTCTAGCGGCGACGCGATGTCCTTCGCTGCGAGTGCGGGAGCTTGATCGCTCGCTTCGTCGACGGGCAGGTTGCGCTCGAGCGCCGCCGCTGCAAGCGAACGATAACGCTGCCGATGGGCAACGCTTCGAAGCGTCGAATCGGCGGAGTCTGAGCGACGGCCAGCACACGAAACCTACGGCCCGCGACCACGCGTCCAGAGCCTTCACCCCGATACGCCCACCTCACGTGGGTCCGGGACTTGGAGACTACGACGCATGGAATTGCTTCACGAACTCAGGGTATCCACACACGCCAGCACGATGACCCCCGAAGGAGCGGACGGACTGCTTGCTCGGGCCAGAGAGGCCGCGGAGGACGAGCGCAGGCTTCGCCGCTCACCCTTCCTACTCGCAGGCTCGCGCGACGGTCTCACGCACCTGCCACGGATGCTCGCCATGGCGACCGACACCGCGCTGACCGTTCGTCGGCTTGCCGGTCCGTTGCCTGCCGGCACGACCGCCGACGTGCTCGGTGCAGTAGCGGCTGCGCTCGGACCGATCGAGGTCCCGATTGAGGGCATCGGTGCTGAGGCGGCCTTGCGCCGCCTGGCCCAAGTGCTGGTGGAATATGGGCTCGACCTAGCTCATCCGCGC
>JAYTOL010000137.1:0-62296 GCA_043747815.1 Deltaproteobacteria bacterium | reverse complement strand
GTCGATGGCGTCCCCCCCCTCCGTCCGGTCTGCTGCCGCTTTGTTCTAACGGCGGCCTGGGTGTTTCCCCCCCCTCCACCCAGGCCGCTGTTTCTTTTTTGTGCATCGCTCCCGCGGAAGTGCCCGGGCCGTCCCTTCACCCGCTCCGAGTCTGCAACAAGTGCGTTTCTGATCCCTCGGCGGGCGCAGGTGCTCCTGCGAGCAGTTCGTAGCAGTCCAGCGTGACTCCGCAGCAAATTTACCCTGACGAGCGTTGCCTACCCACCCAGCGCTTTCAACCTTGAAAACCGACGTGGCCACCCAGTTCCTTCCTGACCCGACTGAGCCGCCACGGCCGCAAGCCGCCTCTATCGACGTAGAGAAGGGGACGCTGTCGCACCGCTCACTGGCTGTACCCTCCTCGCGTCCACCTCGCACGCCTCGGTGACACGAGTCGCTTGACCGCAGCGCGTGGGCGCAGGTATCCCTGCCGCGGGTGGAACGAAGCACGCATCCACTCTTTGCGCCCCTAGCTCAGCTGGATAGAGCGTCGGACTTCGAATCCGGTGGTCGGAGGTTCGAATCCTCCGGGGCGCGCCAACTTCTCATCGCCGCTTGTCCCCCAAACGCTATCCACTCTTGACGCAAGATGATTTGTATGAGCGTTTGGCGGCGCTGAACCGAAGCTTTCAGGGTCATTAGCTCAATTGGTAGAGCAGTGGATTCTTAATCCATTGGTTGAAGGTTCAAGTCCTTCATGACCCACTGTTAGATTGGAGGATGGGCTCCCCAACCCATCCTCGAGGGGCGCGTGGGCTTCCCAACCTATCCCCGAGGGTAGACGTGGGCTCCCCAACGCGTCCTCGACGGTATGCACGGCTTCCCAACCTATCCCCGAGGGTAGACGTGGACTCCCCAACGCGTCCTCGACGGTATGCAGGGCTTCCCAACCTATCCCCGACGGTCTGCATGGGCTCCCCAACGCGTCCTCAAGGGGATTAGTGAAACGCGGCGCTGGGTCGACCCGCGCCGCCCGCTCCCACGTCATAGGAAGCGCGCTCGCGAAAAGGCGCTGCGACGTCGATCGCGCGCCTGCGAGAAGCAACGACTCGGTCGCTCTCCAGGGCACAAATGGTGGAGCTGTTCGTTGGCGAGGGTCCCGGCTGTGCCGCTGCGTTGCGGCTGCGCCGAGCCTGGGTTGCGGCGGCGCCGAGCCTTTGAGTCTTCTCGAGCCTTCAATTTGCGTCGGGGCCGGCGTCGCCGGGGGGAGGGCCGGCGTCGCCGGGGGGACCGGCGCGCGAGGCGGTGGGTGGGGGGGCCTCTGCTGCCGTTGCGTTAAGGTCGGCTTCTCCCTGGGCGGGCTCGTTGCTCGGGGCCTGATTGCCGTTTGCCCCGCTCCTCGCAGGTGTTGCTTGGGCCGATGGCTCCTCAGGGGCGCGGGCAGCCGCGGCGGGGTCGCCCGGTAGGAGCAAGCTCGGCCCGGGCGCGTTGTCCGCCGACGGCATCTCGTCGGGCCTGGGATTCAGGCAGCCGCCGAGGATGAGGTGACTCGCGAGAGCGCCTAGCGCGATGGCGCTCAGCGCGGCGCTCGATGAGAGGTTCGGGAGGCGCACGTTTCGCGCGAATGTACCACCTCGGCGACGGGACGCCCGTGGCCGTTGCGAAGGTGCGGCGTCTCACGGATTCGTGGGGAGAGGAGCAGCGTCGAAAGCTGCGCCAGAGTCCTTTTCCAGTTGCAGCGAATTCCCAGCGTCAGGGATACCCGCGTCGGGTTGGGAGCTCATAGGAGCAGGTTCGCTTGCCGTGCCTGCGGGCTGTGTTGGTTTGTCTTCGTCGACGAGATTCTCCACGGGGTGCGGGCTGCTCTCAGGACCCGCCGCTGAGCCTGCTCCTGGATTCTGGCTCTCGACCGACGGAAAGTCTTCCGGGCGGGGGTTGAGGCAGGAGGCCAACGCGCACGCCCCGAGCAGGGCGGCGCAAGCCAGGCGAGCGGGAAGGGTGGTCTGTTTCATGGGCCAGCGTCGGTTCCCGCGTCCGGAATCGCGCTCCCTGGCTCTGCCGGCGAAACGCCGGCGTCTGGTGGTGGATTGGGCGTCCCGTTGGGGCTGGTTGTCGGCGTCGGTGCGTCGATATCGCCGCCCATGGGGGGTGTTGGATCCTCGGCCTGGCCACTCCCGGCGGCTCCGAAACCCGAGTTGCGGGGAGAGCCCGAGTTTCCGGGAGAAGGTTCCGCTGGCGCGGTGGGGCGGCCGTCCCACGAAGGGTTTTCGTCGGGCATGGGGTTGAGGCAGCCCGACGAGAATAGAGCGCACGATATGAGTGTGCCAAGTGCAACGACCGCTGGCACAGACGCTGATCTCGGCGCCCGGGTAGCGTGCCTACAGTCCGCCATCGCTCACCTCAGCGCCTGCGTCAGGGACTTCCGGCGGCCCGGCGTCGGGAGCCGCTGCACCGGTTGCGCCGCCCGCGCCAATGCTCACGCCGCCGGCACTGCCGTCAATGTCCCCGTCGACCACGCCGCTGCTGGTGCCGGCGCCCCCAGCTTCACTAGTTGGCGGATTTGCTGAGGAAGGGTTGGACGCTGGGGCGCCGCTGGCGGAGTTGTCTTCGTGACCTACGGCGCTCGGATTTTCATCCGGCATGGGATTGAGGCAACCTACCAAACAAGCGGCTATCAAGCCGCACCACGACCGACGGCGCTTCGAAACGAGAGGAAGTTTGGGGGTGCGCACGTTCGCTCCATCTTTCATAGCAAGAGCCTTGCCAGCAGCGAGTTGAAATTGTGCCTAGTGTGCCATTTTCGGCACGATTTGCGCCGAGAGGTTCCGGCGACGCTGGCGGTTCAGTGGCGGCCGGAAGAGCTACCGCGCTCGAAGGCCGCTCGCGCGCGCTCGGCTTCAGCGAGGGTCTCGAGGTTGCGTTCTAACCCGGCGCCGAGCTCGAGCTCCCCCGCGCACGCTTCGAGCTCGCCGAGGACCAAGCGCAAGGCTCGGGCGACCTCGTCGGCGTTGGTGCCGAGAACATCCGCCCACATCTGTGGAGAGCCTCCGGCACCGCGCGCCAGCCGTTCGAAGGCGGGCCCTGCGGCGTCGAACGCCTGCTCGCGCGCGACGAGGGCGGTCAAAGCGCTGGCGACCAACCTGGGGACGTGGCTCGTCAAAGCCACGGCGCGGTCGTGAGCGGCGGCGCTCATCAGCACGGGGCGGGCGCCGAGGCAGCAGACCAGCCGTTCCACGGCCTGAAACGCCGCGGGGTCGACGCCTTCCGGGCACAAAACCCAGGAGCGGCCCACGAAGAGGTCCGCGCTGCCCACCCCGGCGCCCACCCCGGCGCCCGCCATCGGATGACCAGGAACGAAACGCTCGGCAAACGGCGAGCTGTGGGCGGCGAGGAGCAGCTCGCGTTTTGTCGAGCCGCAGTCGGTGACCAGCGTGCCCTGCGACAATGCTGCACCGAGCCAGTGGCGAATTCCACTGACCGGCGCCGCCAGGAAGACCAGATCCGATGCGGCAAACGCCCGCAACGCCGCCGAAGTGTCTCCTTCGGAGATGCATTCATCCGTGAACGCCTGCGTCGCTGGAGCCTGAATGACCTCGTCGCGGTCGACGCCGACGATGCGCAGATGCGGTAAGCGCTCGCGCAAGGCGCGCGCCATCGAGCCACCGATCAGGCCTAGCCCGACGATACTGACGCGAGACCATCTTTCCAGGGATGGCTCAACCGTCAAACTCCACTCGCTCGACACGAGCTCAGGCCTGCGCTTTCATCGGGCGATGATTGTAACGCAGCTTGAGTCAACGCGGCCTCTAGCTCTTTAATGGCACGATTTAGCTCACACGGGTCCGCGATGGGCGCGCTGGACAGGCTGCGTGCCGCAAGCCGGCCGCGGCGCCGCGAGCGCCGGCTCGGTTCCGCCACCACGGCCGCCGCCGGTGGAGGGCGCAGGGCTGGGGGCGCCTCCGGTCCTATGCTCAGACAGGGGGCGATGTCCACGCGCCAGCCTCGAGCCACGCGCCGGTGCGCGTCCCGTTGGTCCACCACGCGACAGGGGGCAGGATGGATCGGCGGCAGCTCGCGCGCCGCAGCCGCACCCGGATCGGGAGGGAGCTCGCGTAGCTTGGAGGACACGAACGGCCGAAAGATGAAGTCCGGCGGCGGGGGCACGTCTTCCACCCGATGCATCAAGACGATGCGGCCGAGATCAATCTGGAGGGGGCCTTTGAAGCGCTGCTCGGGCGGGATAGGCGCTGGCGCGACCTCCATGAGAGCTGGCGGCAGCGCCCGCGCTGCTGCTTGGCTCACGCTCGCCGCGTCCGTGGACGCCCGCAGCAACGCTCGGGCGGCGCCGCGCGTGCTCAGGCAGACCCAGCGGGCACCGCGGTGCAGCCCGGGATTGTCGTTCGGGAACTCGGCTGCACCAGCGGGCGAATAGGAAGATGTCACGGCGGAATGGAACGGTACGGCGCCCGTTCCACGCGGGGCAAGAATCGCGCAGCGCGAGCTAGCGGCGCGACTTTTGCCGCTTGGCGCCACCCGGGCGGCCGCGACCCGGCACTGCGCGCTTGCCCGTTCGCGACGCGGCTCCGAGCTCGACTGCGCCATCGGACCCCTGCGGACGACGCCCCCCTGCGCGTTTGCCGGCCTTGGCGCTGGTCCGAGACTCGACCCGGGCGGGTCGTGACGAGCGGCCCTCGACGGCCGCGGTAGGCCTTTGGCGCTCCCGGCTGCCCTTGTTGTTGCGCCGTGGCGGAGCGCTGTCAGCGGCTCCGGCGAGCTCTTCGGCTTCTGTAAAGGCGCCGACCGGCGGGATGCGGCGACCGTAGATGGTGCGCCGCAACAAGGCGACGTCCTCGATCACCAGCGTGATGCGGTCGCCGAGCGAGATCCGATCCCCCGAACGCCGACCGAAGACGCTAAGCGAGTCGTCGCTCGGCTCGTAGCGATCGGGACCCATGGACTCGAAGCGGATCAGCACATCGACGAAGGGCTCGTCGAGCTGCGCGTACAACCCGCTGCCGGCGAGGCCCGAGACCCGCGCCTCATAGACTTCGCCCACTTTGTCCCGCATCAGCAGGCAACGGTAGAGGTCGACGACCTCGCGCTCCGCCTGCATCACCACGCGTTCGGCCTCGCTCGCCCGCGTCGCTCGAGCGCGCAAGGCCTCGACGCGCTCCGGGTCCGTGATCACTGGCTCCCCACGCAGCAAGCTTTTGCTGATGCGGTGCACGAGCAGGTCCGGATAGCGCCGGATGGGTGAGGTGAAGTGCACGTAGGCTTCCGACGCCAGGCCGAAATGGCCGATGTTGACGACGTCGTATTGGGCCTGCTTCAACGAACGCAACAAGAGCCCCTCCAGCACCAGCTTCAGGGGATGCTTGGCGATGCGTTTGAGCCAGCGCGATACGCCGAGCGCGCTATCGAGGGTGTCGTCCTCGAAGGGCACACCAAGCCGCTGCGCCGCGACCCCGAGCTGCTCCAGGCGCTCCGGATCGGGCGGCCCGTGCACGCGGTACACCGCCGGGCTCTTCCGCGCCGAGAGCCAGCGCGCCACGCGCTCGTTGGCGAGCAGCATCAGCTCCTCGACGAGCTGATACGCGTGGGTGATGCCCGGGTTTTTCGCGCGGCGCGTGACCGCCGTGGGGTGGCCTTCGGCGTCGAGCTCGACTTTTGGCTCGGGCAGATCCAAATCGAGCGCACCGCGCTTCATGCGGATCCGCCTGAGCTTCTTCGCCAGGTCATTTAGGATCTTCAAATCGCGCTTGTACGTCGCGGCCTCAGGGCTCTTGGCCTCCCCCTCCATGAAGCCGAGGGTATAGGCGGCGTCTTCGTAGGTGAGCTTGGCCGCGACGTGAATCACCGCTTCGACCAGGCGGAAGCGTTGCACGCTCGCGTCCTTGTCGAGATCGACGATCACACACAGGGCGTAGCGATCTTGCTTGGGCAAGAGCGAACAGTGCTGGGAGGCGAGCACCGCGGGCAGCATCGGCACGGCACGGTCAGGCAAGTAAGTGGTGAAGCAGCGATCGCTGGCGTCGCGATCGACCGCGCTCCCTGTCAGCACGTATTCACTCACGTCGGCGATGGCCACGAACGCCCGGTACCCCTCGGGCCGGCGCTCGACAAAGATCGCGTCGTCGTGATCCCGCGCATCGACGGGGTCGATGGTGAGGAACGGGTACTTGCGCAGATCGCGCCGCCCCTCGAGCGACACGGGGCTGAGCTCGGCCGCTCGCTCTCCGGCCTCTTTGAGGGCCACCGGGTCGCGCTCCTCGTTGATGTTGTCGCGCGCCAGAATCTTCGCGACCTCCACCTGCGCGTCACCCGGCGTGCCGAGCACCTTGATCAGCTCACCCTCGGGATTTTCTTCCGCGGAGTCGGGGAAACGCGTGATGTTGACCACCGCTGCCTCGCCGTCGCTGCCCGGCACGTTGCCCACGATCACTATCGGGCCCCGGATGCGCTCGTCGTCCGGCTCCAGCCAGGCGCTCTTGCGACGCCGCCGGAGCACCCCTGAGACGCGCGGGTTGCGCCGCCGCACGACCCTCTGCACGCGCCCCTCGGGCCCGCGCGGGGTACGCGCCACGATGCCCACCTCGACGGTGTCGCCGTGGAGTGCGAGCCCGATGCCAGCGGGCGTCACGAACACGTCCTCGCGACCGGCCGCGTTCACGAAAGCGAAGCCTCGCGGATGTACGCTGAGCAGGCCCTCCCAGCTCTCCAAGCCGCTGGCCTCGGCGACCCGGAACCGATCACCGGGCAGCGCGCTCAGCGTCCCGTCGAGCACCAGCTGCTCGAGCAGCTCTCGCAAGCGACGCCGCGACGCCGGGCTGACTTGGAGACGCGCACCCAGCTCCGACGCGTGCAACGCCCGCCCCTCGGCGCGTAAGGAGCGCAGGATATCCATCCGACCGGGTAAGGCACGAGCCATGGCAGGGGTCATACCCCAAAAACCTGACCCAATGACACTATCGTTGTCGCTCTCGCCCCGTCAGGGCCGGCGAAATTCCCATCGCTTCGATGGAGGCGAGGTACTAGATTGATTCGATGCGTCCCTGGGGATGGCTCCTTCTCACCCAGCTGTCGATCTGTTGCGCGCTCGGCGTCAGCGCCGTCCTCTACGTTCACTATCTGAACCCGGCAGATTCGGACTTCTGCGGCCCGAGGTCAGGTTGCGAAGCCGTGCGGCAGAGCGGGCTCGGGTACTATTTTGGCAGCCGCTTCGTGTCGCTGCCACTGTTTGCCCTCGTGGCATTCTCGATGCTGCTCGCGCTCAGCCTGCGTCGCGCGCGCTCCTCCGACCTAGCGAGCTCGAGCACGGCGACTGGGCTCACGGCGCTGTGGCGCGAGCCAGCGATCACGCTGTTCGCCGCCAGTGGCCTCGGCGCCGTCATCGCGCTGGCCCTGCTGGTGTATCAGGTCGTCGGCCTCGGGAGCTATTGTTGGCTGTGCGTGATCGTGGACGTAGCGGCGCTCGCGTGTGGCCTATTTGCCTTCTTCGTCGCGCGCGCCGCGCGCTCGCGGGCAGGCGACGGGAGGACGCAGGCTCTCGAGAGCCCGCTTCGGAGCTGGGCCTGGCTCGGCGCCGCGGGTCTGCTCATCCTCGCGCCGCTGGTGTGGAGCGCGATCAAGCCGCTACCGGCGATTCCGCGCGCGATCGCGGCCCTGTACGAGCCGGGCAAGATCAACGTGGTCGAGTTCGCCGATTTCGAGTGCCCGTACTGTCGGCGCCTGCACGCTAGCATGGGGCCGCTCGTCAAAGAGTACGGTCCCCAGGTGCATCTGGTACGGGCACACCGCCCCCTGCCCCAACACGAGAACGCCGAGCGCGCCGCCAGGGCCGCCGTGTGCGCCGAAGCGCAGGGCGTGGGGGACGCGATGGCCGACGTTTTGTTCGAGATAACGCTGAGCCCCGAGGCCATCTCCAGGTCCGCCGAGGCGCTGCGGCTCGACCCGGGCGCGTTCGACGCCTGTATGCTGTCGGAAGCGACCACCGCCCTCCTCGCCCGCGACGCGGCGCTGTTGCCCGACGCCGAGCTTCGAGGTTTGCCGACGACGTACGTGGGCAACAAGCTGTTCGTCGGCGTTCCGACCGAGACGGCATTGCGCGACGCCTTTGAACGCGCGAAGCGGCCGCCGGCGGAGGGGCTCTCGGGGGCGATGTACGTCAGCGGGTTGGGCCTCTCGATTGCCCTGGTCGCTTTTTTCGGGCGCCGCCGCAGCGCGCCGGCGACGCTCCCCAAATAGCTGCATTCAGCGTCTCAGGCAGGAGACCGAAGGCCCGGCAGCCGGGGCGTAGCGCGCTTTCGCGAATGTGGTAAGCTGGCGAATGGTACAGCGAAAAGCCAATCCCGCCTCGCTCGAGGCGGTTCGAGGGGGCGCTGGCGGCGACGTGCCGCTGTCGGTGTTCAAGTCACTGCCTAAGGCAGATTTGCACGTGCATCTGGACGGCTCGTTGCGCCCAGAGACGATCCTGGAGCTGGCCGACCAAGACGGCATCGACCTTGGGGCGACGGACGTCGAAGGCGTACGCCGCGCGATCGGTTGTGGCTCGAGCTTCGGGTCATTGGTCGAGTACCTGCGAGGGTTCGACGTGACGCTGAGCGTGATGCAGACGGAGAACGCGCTCGAGCGCATCGCGTTCGAGCTGGCAGAGGACGCGCACGCCGAAAACATCCATTACATGGAGGTGCGTTACGCGCCGATGCTGCACACGCGGCGTGGCCTCAAGCTCACCAAGGTGGTCGAGGCCGTGCTCATGGGGCTGCGCCGCGCACGCAGCTCCTACGGAATCAAGGCAAACGTCATCATCTGCGGGATCCGTAACATCTCGGCGGAGTCTTCCTACGGCATGGCCGAGCTGGCGGTGGCGTACAAGAACCGCGGCGTGGTCGGCTTCGACCTGGCCGGGGCAGAGGCCGATTACCCCGCCAAGACGCATCGAGCAGCCTTCGACCTGGTGCGCGCCAATAACGTCAATTGCACCATCCACGCGGGCGAAGCGTACGGCCCGGAGTCGATCGCTCAGGCCATCCACATCTGCGGCGCGCACCGCATCGGCCACGGCTGCCGGCTGGGTGAAAACGGCGACTTGTTGCGTTACGTCAACGACCACCGCATCCCGCTCGAGTGTTGCCCGTCGAGCAACGTGCAGACGGGCGCCGTCAAGAGTCTCAGAAATCACCCGCTCAAGCGCTACTTCGATCTGGGGCTGCGCGTGAGCATCAACACGGACAACCGCTTGATCACCGACACCACCGTGTCGAAAGAGCTGTGGCTCGTGCACACGGAAATGGGCGTGCCCTTCATCGACATCAAGGCGATGGTGCTCGCCGGGTTCAAGTCGAGCTTCTTACCCTTTCACGAGAAGCAGGCGCTGCTGCGACAAGTCTCGGCAGAGCTCGAGCAATACGACGAGCACGGCCAGCGCACGGCGCCGAGCGAAGAACGCCTGCGCCCGGTCGAGCTACGCGCCGCAGACGCCTCCTGAGCGACGCCTCGGGCCCGTCCGCGAGAGGCGGGCCGCGCTCCTGCCGCGGGCGTCAGAGCTTGATGCCGGCCCGCACCGGGGGCTCGCTCATCAACGCCTCGTCCAGCTCGGCCACGGCCTTTGCTACCGCCTTCGACGCGTTCTCCGGCAGCCTTATCAGAAAGCGCACGTACAGGTCTCCCACCTTCTCCTTACGCTGAACGCCTTTGCCACGCAGCCGCGTCACCTGGCCGCTCTGCGTGCCCTTGGGCACTTTCAGCGTCACCTCACCGTCGGGGGTCGGCACGCTAACCTTAGCGCCATCAAACGCCTCTCCCGGGGTGAGCGGCAGGTCCAATTTTAGATCCAGCCCATCTCGCTCGAAGCACGGGTGCCGCTGCACGCGCACGCTGATCAACAGATCCCCGCTGGGGCCGCCGAGCTGCCCGGGCAGGCCGTGCCCGGCCACCCTCACCTTGTCGCCGTCGCCCGCGCCTGCGGGGATGCGCACTTGAATCGCCTCGCCGCCCTGGAGCTGCACCAGGACCTGCGTGCCACGCAGCGCCGACAACAGATCGACCGAGACCTCACTCGTCACGTCTTGACCCTTCTGAGAGCGCCGCGCGTTGCGCCCGCCCTGGCCGCCGCCGCGGAACATGTCGCCGAATATATCGCCGATATTGCCGTTGCCGAGAATGTCTTCGAAGCTGAAGCCACCCGCGCCCTTGCCGCCGCCAAAGGGCGAGCGGGCTCGCGTATACGCCCGGGCCGCCTCGACGTCGAAGCCCTCGCGCAAGGCCATGTCTCCAAACTCGTCGTACAGGGCGCGCTTCTGCGCGTCCCCCAGCACCTGATGAGCTCGATTGATGGCCTTGAAGCGCTCTTCTGCCGACTTGTTGTCGGGGTTCCGGTCGGGATGAAACTGCGCGGCCAGCTTGCGGTAGGCCTTTTTAATCTCGTCCTGGGAGGCGCCACGCGCCACCCCGAGATCCTTGTACAAGTCTGTCGCCATTGAATTCGGGTTCGAACCTCGGAGCTTCCTATGCTCCAGGGCTGCACAATCTAAGTGCTGAGCCGACGACAAGCAAGATGTCGGCCCAGTGGCCCCCGACGACGGCTTTCAGAGCGCTCGAGCTGCGGCCGTCGGTGCCGCCGCCCCCGATGCGGGAAAACCCACCTGGACACGGGCTCGACGTTCTTAGCCGCTCGAGGCAGATAGCTCCGGCGTGGGTGCAGGCCCTAGATCAGAGCCCATGCCGCCACGCGGGCGTGGCGGACCAGTTGCCTGTGCGTTCGCCAAACCCGAGCCCCACGTGGGGTGCTGCGATTCGCCGCGTCGCCGCGCTGCGCGTGGCAGAGGCGAGCAGCGCTCGGGCTCCAGGTCGGCAGGCGCTTGATTATAAATGAATGCCCATTTACATTCCTGCGTGATGTCATTCGCTAAATCTCTCGGCAAGCTAGCAGCTGGCGTGTACGCCGCATTGCGCGTCGTCTGTGGGCTGCTCATGGCCACGCACGGCGCTCAGAAGTTCGGCCTCGTCGGCAAGCTCCCGAGGCCGATCGAAGCCTTTTCACAGGCCTGGATCGGCGGCTGGATCGAGCTCGTCGGGGGCCTTCTGGTTGCCATTGGCCTGTTCACCGTGCCCGCGGCGTTCTTGGTGAGTGGCACCATGGCCGTGGCCTACATTCAGTTTCATTGGAAGCTGCAGCTCGGGGCAGGGCTGTTGCCGCTCAACAACGGTGGCGAGCTGGCGCTGGTCTACAGCCTGGTGTTTCTGTTCATCGCTTGCCATGGCCCGGGGGCGGCCAGCCTCGACCAGTGGCGTGCGCGCCGTCGCTGAACCGCCGCGCTGAAGCCCGAAGGTAGAACGCAGGCGTGCCGCGCAAAAAGGCGTTGTCGGACGTCGCGGTGTTGGCGGCCGCGGGGCGCGTGTTTGGTCGCGTCGGCCCTCATCGTTTTACCCTCGCCGACGTCGCGGAGGAAGCGGGCCTAGCACCCGCCACGTTGTCGCAGCGCTTCGGCTCCAAGCGCGCTCTTCTGCTGGCCTTCGCCGAGCACGCGGCGAGCTCTGCACGGACGCCCTTCGAGTTGGCCATGATCCGAGTCTCCGAGCCGCTCTCGGCACTAAAGGCGGCGCTGGGGTTCGCCTCGAGTCCCCTGAGCAGCCGGCGGGGGTTGGCGCATTCCCTGGTTTTTTTGATCCAGGACTGGGCGGACAAGGAGCTGCGCGGGCACGCCGCACGGCACGCGCGCTGGACGGAAAGTAGCATTCGCGAGCTGCTCGACAGCGCGGTGGCGCTGGGGCAGCTGCGTGCCACGGATACGGCGCGCCTGGCGCGCGCGCTTCAAGCCGCCTGGTACGGCGCTCTGATTCAGTGGGACATCCGCGGCCGGGGCGCCCTCGGTGACTGGGTGGGTGCCGTGGTCGATACTCTGCTCGAGCCACACGTCGTTCCGACGCGCCAACGGGGCGGCGGCGGATAGCGGCTGGCGGCGGCGGATCAGGACCGCAGACACAACCCTAGCCGTGCTTTGACCCGAATGCCGTTGGTTACCCTCCGCGGTATGAGCAATCAGCACCGAGCTACGCAAGCGGCTCCCCGGCTGCGGTTGCGTCGACGACGCGCACGCCACCCACGCCCGCTCCGCTGGCGCGACGAGCGTAGACGAGCGGCCACACACGACCACGGGGACGACTACTGGGCGGACCGCACGCACCGGGCCCGTGATCTCGAAGGCTGTCAGTGGTTATTCATGCAGCGCGTGCGAGAGCCGGCGCGGCGTGGCGACTGATCCGGAGGTCACGCTGCCGGCGCCCGCCCACCCGTCCGTGGCGGCCGAGCCGTAGCCGGCGCGCCAGGCCTTCTCGGCGAGCCGAGGAGGGAGGTGCCGGGCCAGCGGCGTGGGGGGTGGGTCTGAAGCTGGGGTCGTGCAGCGCTCCAGGCTCCCGGCAGAGCCGTATGGAGCGCGCGCGTGAGGAGGCCGATGACACCTTGGCGACGCGGTTTGGAGGGGCGGAAGAAATAAATACGCCGGCGGGTGAAGGTCGGGTTGCTGTGGCGCTCTAACCCAGTGAACCCCAACCCCCGGTGCAACACTATGCTAACTGACAACGCTCGACACGGCTCCACCCTCACTCGTTGGACGTCTCGCGTCCTGGCTCATGCCGGCGCGGCGGCGGTGGCGTGCGCGACCTGGGCCGGCGCTGCTGCCGCCCAGCAAGCCGTTCCAGTCAATCCCAACCTCTTGCAAGCGACGATCGTCCGCGTGACCGGCGAGGGTGCATTGTGTCCGGCAGGCAGCCTCAGCAACGCGATCTCCGGCTCGGCAGCCACCGTGATCTTTTCTCAGTCGGTGTCCGGTGTACAAACCGCGGGTTGCAAGCTCACCTTCGAGCTGATCGTGCCCGCTGGCTTTTCGTTGAGCATGCCGACCACGATCTTGCGAGGCTTCTCGCCCGACAGTACGCGCGTCGAGCGCCGCTATTCGTTCGAGGGGGCGGGGGGACCGAACTCATTCATTAGCGTGCTGGACGAAGACTTTCTGGTCGTGGACGACGCTCGGCTCGCGTCGCCCTCCTGTCGAGGGAATCGGCGCGTGAAGTACGTCGTCGATGTCGCGGCGCAACTGCAGAGCCGTGACGCCTTCTTCCAGCTCGACACCGTCGACCTCGACACGACCTTCCGGTTCGGCACGGACTGGTCTTTCTGTGACCGCAGGGCTCGACTCGTGCCGACGCTCGGTCGAGACGGCGAATTCTGTGACGGGCCGCAGCGGCGCCAGTGCGCCCGGGGTCTGGTCTGTGATCGCTCGCGCGGCGGCGACGAAGGGACCTGTACGGACTAAAGCGGCTCGATGGCGAGAACGGTTGCGTTGCTCGAGCGACGGATGGCCTGCCAATCCAGACCTCGCCCGTCGTCCTCGATCTTCAGCAGATCCGCACCCTCCCGCCGAGCCCGCAACGCGATCTGACCCATCTCGGACTTGCCCGCGGCCGCTCTGCCGCGGGCTCGATGCCATGTGCTGGGCTTCAAGTCCCGATACCACGGCACCGACTCGCTCGGTCGGTACCTTGCAACGGATGCCGCGGCCGGGAGGGGTTCAATGCGTTAGCGTCACCGTCGGGCGAGTGACGCCCCACACCCTATTTCATTTGCTCGCAATCTGCGTGGCGACGGTTGAGACCACCGCTACGACGACACGCCCGGCCGCCGTCGCGGGCGTCAAGAGCGCCGTGGCGCCGGCGATCACTGCAGGGGCCGCCGCGCGGGCAGCTGAGCTAGCAGCGTCACTGAGAGCTCGAGCCGCAGTGTCGACCGCAACGGCGCCGGGACCAAACGCGCCAAGCGCGGTGGCGACGGCGCTCTGGCTGCCGCCATAAACGAACAGAAGGTCATCCTCCGTCAGCTCTGCGAACTGCGATTGGGCAATGACGTGATTGAGAGTAACTGCTCGGCCATTCAAAAGGTTCATACCATTTCTCCTGCTTGTAGATGCTTGTGGGCTAAAATCGGCGGTAAAGGCCGCCGCCACTTCGCTGCACTGCTTCAGATGCAACTGACGTGAGGGTGCCATCACCGC
Organism: Deltaproteobacteria bacterium; assembly: GCA_043747815.1. Taxonomy (GTDB): domain Bacteria; phylum Myxococcota_A; class Polyangia; order Polyangiales; family Polyangiaceae; genus SZUA-265. The sequence goes on along the minus strand of JAYTOL010000137.1, from coordinate 48,269 downwards.
CGCCGTCGAGTTTGAGAGTAGAGGCCCCCCATTGAGCGCGTATAGTACGCTTTTGCACCATCACATCGCTTACACGCTCACGTCGCTTGGTGCTTCAGACTGCATAGCCGGTGCCGCCGGCCGAGGCTCAGCGGTACGCGTCGGGGCGAGATCGTGCGAGGCGGCGCCTTGCGCGGCAGCGCTTCCGAACGCGCGCTGCATCCGCTCGCCATGTACGCTGCTCTCCTGCGTGAGCTCGCGTTCGATACCGTCCGCGCATCGGCCCACGGCCTGCGTATGCGCCAGGAGCTGCTTGACCGCACCGAGATTTTTTAGAGTGACTGGATCGTCGAGCAAGAGACGTGCGGCGGTAGCGAGATTCTGGCCAGAGAGCTCTGCCTGCTCAATTACTCGGCCTAGCCCGAGAGACTGGATGCGATGCCCGTTGTCCGGTTGGTCGAAGACCAACGGGGCAATGACCTGGGGGATACCTGCCTCGAGCGCTCGGGCTAGCGTGCCGATGCCTCCAAAGTGGACCAGCAGTGCGGACCGCTTCAGCAGCAACTCCAGCTCGACGTAGTCAATGAGCATGATGCGAGAGCCAAATCGATCGGCGGCCCCGGGAAGATGCCGACTGAGAAACACCCCCGGCATTCTGAGCTCGTCGCAACATTGCCGAGCGTGCACAAAGAACTTTTCCACATCCACGATGCTGGTGCCCGGAGTGAAGACGACCGGGCGCCCTTCTCGCTCGATGAAGGCGTTTAGTGCTTCCGGGAGCTGTCCACCCGATCTGGGCAACGGAAAACCCGCGAGCTCGATACCGCTGGGCCAGTCGGCGACGGGTTCGCAGTACCAGGCGGGGAACAGCGCTATGTGTTTGCGAACGTGGGGCTCCTCGTACCAGCCCGTTGACACCGGCTCGAGATCCATCGCGCGGCGCTGCCGGTTGATGATGTCCAAGGCGCGAACGTCCGAGTCCAGGGCAGCGTAGATGCGAGGCAAGGTGTGTTTGAGGTACGTGCGGCCGAGGAGGCCCTGGGCTTGACGCTTGAGCGGCCAGGGCGGTGAAATCAGCGACCGCAGCTTGAACGGGGTCAGATAGAGGCGACACGCGGGCATCTCATAACGTTCACAGAGCAGGTTCGAGGCAGCGTATCGATCAGCGTTGATGATGACGGTGGGCCGACGGTCTCCCGCTAGCTGTCGAAAGAAGCCGGCGGTCGCAGCCAACCCCGGGAAGAGATAGTTGTCGAACCGGTAACCCGCGCTTGGCAGGGCCTCGAAGGCCTTGCCGGCGATCGGGGTGAGCCGCATCCGAGCTGCGCTAGCATCGGGGGCGAACGCTTCATCGGTGAGCAAGTGACAATCGTGTCCGCGCCGCGCGAGCTCCGCGCCCACTGCGATCAGCGGAGCGATGTCACCACGGGTGCCGATGCCCTCAAAGACGAACCTGACGCGACTTGACCCGTCCATCACCAATCCTTGGTTCCGAGAAGAGCTGATATCTCCACTAATGAAATCGAGAGCCGTGAGGCTAGGCGTGCTCGACCAAGATCACAGTGCGGCCCTGGAGCAACAAATCCCAGCGGCACAGTCGGCGCGTCTCAGCGTCGAGCTGGCTGGTCGCCTCATCCAGCAACAACACCGGCCTTGGTGAGGCAAACGCGGCCGTGAGCGCGATCAGCTGGCGCTGACCTGAGGACAGATTATTACCGTGCGCGGAAACCGCCGTTTCAATGCCCATCGGAAGGTCTCTGAGCAGCCGCGTCAAGCCGGTGAGAGGGGCGACGGAAAGGACGTGCTCGAGGCTGGCTCCGCTAAGCAGGGTCAGGTTCTCGGCGATCGACGCCTCGAACAAGCTGGAGTGCTGCGGCACATACAGCACCAGGTTTCTGGCACGACCCGCCTCGATGCCAAAGATGCTCACCGCTCCGCGTGTCGGGGCCATCAAGCCTGCGAGCAGGCGCAAGAGCGTGGTCTTGCCAGAACCCGAAGGAGACATCAGACGCAGCAGCTCACCTCGCTCGACCTTTAGGCGAGTGTCGCTGACGACCCAGCGTCCAGCGTCGGAATAACGATGCCAGACGCCTTCTAACGCGATACTATCGGACATCTGGACGGGGTTCTTGGACGCCGGTACCGCGCGCGGCCCCTCCAACAGTTGGTTGATGCGCTCGAATTGTGGCTTCATCGCCTGCAGCGCGACGAAGGCGCCACCGGAAGCGACGATCGAGAACGTCAAGCTAGAGGAGACCGCCAAGAGCATCATCATCTCCCCAATTTTCAGCTCGGCATTGAAGCAGCGATAGACGGCCCAAATCATGATGCCGAGGTTCATAGCCTGCCCGACGATCTCGCCGGCCAACCCCCGCAGCGTGGCTACTCGAGCGGCCTTCACGCTCGCGCGACCGGAAATGTTCAGATGGCCGTTCCAAGAGGCACCCAGCCGCTCGGTCCCAAATAGCCCCCGGAGGGACGCCAGCCTCGATGTCAGCACATGCAGCAGCTGACGCTCAGCGCTGGCGCAATCCAGCGCCACTCGCACGTACTTTGTCTCCCAACGCGCCAAGGCACAAGATAATGCCGTCAGCAAGCAACTGACGACGACAACGACGCCGACGAGCTGTGGAGACAGATTCAGTAGCAGCAGGAGATGACACGCTCCAAAGATGGACTGCGTGACCAGTGACGCGAACATTTCGATATAGGCGTGACAGACGCCGCGAGCAGCGCCCAGCGTCTGACTCGTCCAGCCACTGTCACGTTGGCGGAGCTGGTCATAGTTTGAGGAGAGCAACGCGCCCACGAGGCCGCTCAGCGCGTTCTTCTCGACGCGCGCGGAAAGCGCGATCGCCGTGCTACTTTCTATCCAATTGGCCCAGGCTTGATGCGCGCAGACGAATACGGCGGACAGGCTCAATACGACGAGCAGCCGAGGCGACGACTTGGGGAGCGCGTCATCGACCGCCAGCCTGGAGAGCCAGGGGATACTCAGACTGGCGACCCCGCCAAAGAGAGCCATACCCGTCAAGCGAAGCAGTAGCTTTCGCTGGTCGAGAATCAATCCGAGGAGTTGGCGTTGAAAGCTCGGCGACGCTGGCAACTCCAAAGCCAAACGCACGTCCCTTTGGACCGCTGGGTTGTCGAGCGTGTTCATGTGGAGCTGATGCTGTGAGCGACCGCGTTGACTTTGCGCGTGGTTGGAAGGCCGCTCGCTAAGCCACCGGCCGCTCGAGCCCTGACGGTTCCGTGCAGGACTTCGAAAACCTGATCGGCGGCGTCGACCACAGACGAGCGATGGGCAACCGAGATGACGGTGATGCCCTGGCGCAGGGTGTTGCCGAGTACCTGGGCTTCGGTCTCGCAGTCTAGAAAGCAGGTGGCTTCATCCAGGAACAAGAGCTTCGGATCGCCGAGCAGAGCTTGCGCCAAGCCCAGACGCTGACGCTCCCCACCCGAGAGGTTGGCCCCTTCAGCCTCCAATTCGTGCTCATAGCCATCAGGAAATCGGGCAACCACCTGCCCGAAGCAGGCCGAGCGCGCTGCTTCGCGCACCGCGCGATCATCCGCGTCCGGCAGCTTGAGCGTGAGGTTGTTGCGGACGCTGCCGGCGAAAATCAACGGATCGCCCACGAGGCTTCCAACGTGGCGCGCAAGGCCTTGCGGCGCGTACTGCCGAATGTCGACGCCGTCGAGCAGCACGCGCCCCTCGCTGGGCTCGAGCACACCAGCCATGATACGCAGCAACGTCGACTTGCCTTGCCCCGAAGGGCCGACGATGGCCACGTGACGGCCGGGCTCGATGCGTAGGCTCACGCCGCGTAGCAACCAGGGGCCGCCGCTCCCGTAGCGAAAGCCGACGTCGCGTAGCTCGACCCGGCCGCGAAAGCCGGAGCTGTCCCCCGACCCACAGGCTATCGCCCGTTGTTGGAGCAGATCGTCGGAGCGCGCCAGCGCGCTTTGAAACTGGATCCAGCCCTCGACGGTGCCGAGAACCGACGCCAAGGGTCCAGTCAGCAGGGCGCGAATCGTCATAAAGCCGACGAACACCCCCAGGGTCATCTCCGAATTGACCACCTTCATGCCACCGAACCAGAGCACCAGCGCCCGCGTGCAACCGTCAAAAAATGACAGACAACTCCCGGCCCCGGCGCTGAGCCTCGCCGCGCGAACGCTCCAGCGGATACAGTCGGACAGGCGCGATTCGTACCAGCGCCGCAGCTCTCCCTCGAGCCCGAAGCCCTTGACCATCTCGGCCGAAGACGTGACTTGGAGCAAGAGGCTGTGCTCCCGCCCACTCGCGGCAATTCCCGCTGCTGCGCGCTCGCGGCTGTCCGCCCGCAGGTAGCGAATGATCAGCAGCCGCAGGACGTCGATGCTCAGGACAAGCGCGGCCAGCGTTGCGTCATACGCGAGCATCAGGGCGGCCAAGGCCAGCGCGAAGATCGCGTCGAAGACGCCCAACACGGTTCGAGTGAGTAGCCCGCCGAGGGCCCCGTGAGTGTACACCCGCTGCAACAGATCGCCGTGACTGCGGCTCTCCACGAAGCCCAGAGGCAGGCGCAGCAGGTGTTGCCCGAGCCGCTGGGTCATGGACACACCTAGAACACCTTGGAGCGAGGTCATGACGACTTCGTGCAGACGTTGGAGCACGATGCTGGTGACCGCCGCCAGGACCAGGACGCCCAGAACGGGAAGGAGCCAGCTCTTCCTTGCCGGCTCGATCACCTGGTCGATCAGAAGCTGGCTCAGCGCCGGCGAGATCACGCCCACGATCTGTGCGCCGACGCCGGCGACCACCACGAACGCGACGCTGGCTTTCACTGTGCCGAGGTGCGCGAAGTACTGAACCTGGCCTGGCGAACGGTAGCGGCGCCGCTGCAATCGAGCGGTCGGATTGAGCTCCAGAAGGACGCCCGTAAATGAACGATTCAACGTCGCCCCGTCCACTCGTACGCGCCCACTGCTGGGATCCACCAGGGTGGCACGCCCACGCCGAAAGCGCTCGAGGACAACGAAGTGGCTCATGTTCCAGTGCAAGATGGCCGGTAGCCGTACCTGGCTCAGGCGAGGGAGATCGACGCGCAGACCTCTGGCATCGAGCCCCAGCTGCTTTGCACTGCGCAGTAAGTCGACGGCAGAGTTTCCATTTCGCGAGGTCCCGCAGATGTCTCGCAGCTCATTCAAGGGCACCGAAGAGCCGTGATAGTCGAGGACCATCGCCAGGCACGCGACACCGCACTCCGTTGCTTCCATCTGCTGGATGGGTCGGACGCGTTTCTGGAACATCACTCGAGCCACTTGCGCATAAAGTCGAACAACAGGCTGATCAGGCGCGGTTCGCGCCGATGCAGCCGCACGAGGACTCGATCCCCTGATCGCAGGTGCAGCGCCATTTGTTCGCGCTCCTTCGTGTCCATGAGCTCGAGCTCGACCCGCACGAACGAGCCGACGCGTACCTCACCCAGCTCCTTGCTCATCTCCATGGCCGTCGCCACGTCGGTGCTGATCCGGGTCACACGTGCCCGGGTCGTCCCGAACTCACTGATCGGGAGCGCTGGAAACTCGACGATTGCCTCCGCCCCGTGAGAGACGAACGCCGTCTCGTCGGAGCGGACAAAGGCCACGATCGCTCGGAGCGACCCGACCGGAACGACGTGCGCGATCAGGGCACCCGGCTCGACGCTGCTGCCTGGAGTAACCAGCAGGGATTCGATTTTTCCCGTCGCCGGGGAGCGCACGTTCGTCAACGTCAACAGCGACTCTGCTTCCTCTACGCTGGCCCGAGCCCGCTCCAAGCCCAGGCTCCGTGCCCGCGCCCGCTCGGCCAGCTCGCGCGTCCGATCGCTGATCTCCAGATTGAGCAGGGCGAGATCCGAGCGTAGGGCGAAGAGCGCCTCCGCGGCCGCTTGCAGGGCCTCTTTGCCCGCCAGCCTTTCGTCGCCGCTCGCTGCGCCCTCACTGGCGAGCTCCTGCAGGCTGCGGTCGCGGGAGCGCCGCTGGGCCAGTTGTACGCCCTTGAGCTGGAGCCGACCCTGCAATGCCTTGCGGCGTTGTTCCAGGGCGCGAGTCGCTAGCTCGACGCTCTGGCGGTCGGCGCGCTCCTCGCTCGCGAAATCTTGCTGCATGCTTTCCAGCTCCCGCTGCCGCTTGAGCAGGGTGGCGCGAAGCTCCACGCCCTCGATCTCTGCGAGCTTTTGCCCCTCCGAGACGCTCTCGCCAGGCTGCACGAGGACCCGAGCGATGGCCCCTCCGAGTGGCGAGGTCACGGGCCTGAGGCCAATCGGACTGCGCAACGCGCCCAGCGCTTCGGCAGTTATTTCGACCCGCGCCAGGGCCGCGCCGCCGAACAACGTGATGACTACCGAGACCAGCAGCGCGAGCACGCTCCAAGCCCACGGTTGTGGCGTAGCCAGCGCCTGCAGATCGGTAGCCTCGAAATAGCGAGCCTCGAGGGCCGCATCGCGAAAGAGTGCGCGACGGCCCTCCGGGTACGAGCGCGCGCCTGCAGAGGGAACCTCCGACTGCAAGTTTGCGGGTGGCCACACGCGCTCCGCAGCGGGTTGCTCTGGTGACGGGTCCGCGCCTGACGCCGCCCGCTGCTCTATTGCCTCATGCGCTAAGTCCGTGCCGGGCTCGCCCGCCCAGCTGGGCAGCTCTGCATTCGGTATTTTCTCTACATGGGTCAAAGCCCCGCGCGGACTTCGGGTTTCTCCTCGTCGCCCCGTCGCGGGTGCCGCGCGCAGGGGCAAGGCCGGCGTCCAACTCGAGATGGTCGCGCCGACCGCTGGAGGCGCTGGCGCAAGCCGACCGTCGTTGACCCCCAAGAGCGGCGTTCCTTCGTGCCCGCCTCTCACCGCCTGCAGCGCTCCAGCCTCGGGGCTCGTCGACGCGACGCGCGGAGCCACGACGCTACACGGTGAGACAAGGACCGCGCCGTTCTCCGGCGCTCCTGGCTTGGCCGGGCTGGAGCTCAGCGCCCCGCGCGTGCCGAGCTCTAAGCGTTGTGTCGTCGTGATTTCTTTGGACATGAGAGGCGAGGACTGCAGGGTTGGGGCGACGGGCTGCCTCGCCCCGTGCCGTGCGCCCCTATCACAGTCACAACATCGGGCGCGGTGCCCAAAGCAGATCTAGCTATGGTGCAGGCTGAGCAGCGCGCAGGGACTCAGCTCCCGCCCCGCTCCGGGCGTCGCTGGGTGAGCTCAGTTCCTCATGCAAGGGGGTCTGTCCCATCCTCCAAAAGAGGGCCTCGAGCTCTCGGGTCAGCTCCGGCCTCATGATCCCGAGGGCATGAAAGTAGTGTTGCATCGCAGTTGAGGCCAACGTCGTCCGCACGGCCGTGAGCTGCTCGGGAGAAATGTATTTCAGCAGCAAGGCCGCGTAAATTTCTTCGTATTCGCCGCGAAACCGCCCCAATCGCTGGCGAACTGCCTCGAACTCAGCCTCTACGAGCGGGTCCATGTCGTCCGACGCGGTCATATCGAAGGCTGGTTTGGTCACGCCCATCGCCGCACGAAGTTTCTCGATCAAGGCAGCGACGAGCGTGTCGAAGCCGCGATCAGCCCCGTCCAGATGCATGATGTTCAGTGCTAGCTCACCTGGATTTGGCGCCGACATATGCGTCTCCTTTTCATTCACCGCGGGACAGTCAAGCCGCGCTTTGCACCGGCCGCAGCTGCGGCTGGGCTCTTGCGTTCGATGCTACTTACGAGCGACAGCTCATCACGGATAGTACGTTCCTGCAGAAACGGACCGCAGGGCTCGGGAGCGTTTGACGAAGCCCACGTCGCCGAGCAAGACTGGCAAGCGTAGAGCGCCTCGCCGATTGTCAGCGCTGACGAGCCACGAGCCACACCCAAAGAGAGAACGTCATGATAGCTTCGACTCAGCAGCCGCTGGTTTCTTGTTTGTGCGTGACCAGAGGCAAGCCGGAGAAACTACGCCGCGCTATCGAGTGCTTTCTCGCCCAGACCTACGGCAATAAGGAGCTCCTGCTCGTCTACGAGACCGATGATCCCGAGACTGCACGAGTGGCCGAGCAATACCGAAGGCACCCGAGCATCTTCGCTCACGCGATCAGTGTCTCACCAAAGCTCAGCCTAGGGGAGCTTCGTAACCTCTCGATCGAGTTGTGTCGGGGCGAGTACTTTTGCCAGTGGGACGACGACGACTGGTATCACGTCGAGCGGATCGACACGCAGTACCAGGCGGTCATTCGCACGTCTCAAACGGCGGCGGTCCTGACCAATTGGCTGATGTTCGACGTTGCCAGCAATCAAGCCTATTTCTCCCACCTGCGCTTGTGGGAGGGCTCGATCCTCTGCAGGAAAGACGCCTTTGGAGGAGCCGTGCGCTACCCGGCGCTACGCCGCATGGAGGATACCTATTTCCTCAACGAGCTGATCGCGCGCTGCGGGGTTTACCCGTTGGTGGCGCCTAGCCTGTACATCTACGAAGTGCACGCCGGAAACACCTGGAACCGGCGGCATTTCGATTTGATGTTCGCCGCTTCGCAGCCGTTGCCCGCCGCGGCGTCCCAACGCGTGGCAGACATCCTCGCGGGTCGCTACACGCCTCACCAAGCATCCGAGCTCCTCTCGTCACCCGAGTTTATGCGCGAGCTCAAGTATTTTCATATCAACAACGTGCTCCCGCCCAACTGGAAACTGGAGCGTTATTGCGAGCGTATGGAGAGCTTTGAGACTATCGCACAACAGCTTCCCGGGATCACGAGCTGATGCTTACCCGAACACCAAGCCCGTAATGGAATAGTTGATTGATTTAGCAACTCGCCAGTCGCTCCGCCCGACATGCGCCGCATGCGCGAAGCCACCGCGACAAAAATCTCATTTGGCACATCTCACCAGACTCCTCGGTCACTCGCCCTTCACGTCGATGTGCCACCGCCGCGCTTGTTTACCTATACAGATCCAGCGTCGCCGAGCATCGGCGGCTGGTCCGTTCCTGATGCGGGCTTTCGATGGCGCTGGTTGGCGACGGACTACGATCTATTGCTCCCCCTGAACTGGCACGGCGAAGTGCTTTATCGCGGCGCGGTGGAGTCACTTCGGCCCGGCCTGGCCCTGATTGCTGCGCCGGGTGAAATCCACGAAGCTCATCGCGTCGGCGTTGCCGGAATGCTGGCTGTCGTGAGCATCGACGCCAGACATTTCAGGCGCCGCCCTATGGGCGAAGGCGTGGTGCAATTGTCTGACTTCACGTTCGACCGTCTCTTGCAAACGTGTAGGACTCTGGCGTCGAGCGAGGACGAGCGGCCGAGAGAGGTCGAGCTCGCTCAGTTGGCGCATGCCATCGACACTGGCGCGCCCCTCGCTGCCAAGCGCTGTTCGCTGTCCGAAAGGATCAAGCAAAGGCTCGCTCTCTCGCTCCAAGGCCGGGTCCTGATCAACGAGGTCTTCGCGGGACTTGGGGTAGATCAATTCCGCGCCATGCGGGCCTTCAAGAGAAGATATGGCATCCCGCCGGGCGCCTACCTGATGAGCCTCCGCATCGCGCGTGCGCGCGCGCTTCTGCGTAGGGGCCAAAATCCCGCTCGCGCGGCGGCCGATTGCGGATTTGTCGATCAGAGCCATTTGTGCCGTCACTTCAAGCGGCGAATCGGTATGACTCCAGCCATGTACTCAAGGGCGGCTCCGCGGGATTCCGAGCACGCCGCAGTGGCGTCGTGGGCTGGCGCTTACATCGATGTCGCGAAGTCCTGACCCGCGGAGAGACGCCGCGGGCCCCAGAGCGCGGCTCTCATCCTCAACGCAGGCTACCCGGTAGCCCGCGCCGACCCGTTGATGCAGAGCGGGTGGTCGCTCACCGCGTCATACGCGACGAGCGAATCTTCGCGCGCAGCTCACGTGCCGCCGTTCAAGCCGAGCGCTCCGAGAAGCGCGATGCGCTCGGCACGTGGGATCGCTATGGCGTCGACGACGATCGCCTCTCCACCGATCGCCCAGATGACCTGCCCGCCCCAGGGCGCCTTTCGGAGCGATTTCTCTCGATCGATGCTGCCGACGGGGATGCTCACCCGGCCCGCGCCCAGCAGGCCAGCGCCCCAGCTCCGCCGGCGCGGCCCATGCAGCATACCGTGGTCATCTAAAACCAGGTCCGTCCGGCGCCAAAGGAGGGAGCCGATACCCACCGCGACGAACAGTACGACGTAGTAAGCGAGCCGAGGTTGTGATCCAGTCAAGAGTTGGAGCAACAACTGGAACCCGAGGATGAGCACCTCTGCACAAAGGAAGTTCCTCCACCTACGCGCGCGCGCTTCTATGCTGTTTGCCGTCATGGTCGCGTCTCATGGTAGTGCGGGAGCCCCCTGGGCCGCAAGGCGGTCCAGGGTTGCTGGCACCTCCGCCGGCTCACAGGTTTTCTAGCGTCTCACCAGCCTACAGGGGCCTGGAATTTTTTGGCCCGCTTTGGAGCAAAGCCCCACGCGGCCTCGCTTTGGATCCGCCTCATCTGCCGACGACCGGCGCCCTTGACACCTCGAGCCGCTGAGCCCCGCGCAGCCGGGGCAATACGCAGCGCAAGCTCGAGTTGAGAACGCCTTCCATTTCAGAGTGGCTTGGCGAGCACGCTTCGGACGTTTCGATGTTAAACCACTAGTCGCAGGCGGACGCAGGCGGACGCAGGCGGACGCAGGGGCTTTGTGCCGCAGCTACGGCCCAACCAAACCCAGATCCACAGCACGCAGCGCCTCACCCATCTGGTTTGATCTGCCGCCGTGAGAGCTCGTGTCACCGAGGCCGAGCTGACCATAGGCCCCGGATCCCCAACACTTGATGCGTTCATCCTCGAACAGCGCGCACGTATGTTCGTCGCCGGCGCTCAGCTGCCGGACGCGCGGCGCGGGCGCGCCCAGGTCGACGAAGGGCAGCGCGTCCCCCATCTCGTTGGGCTCGTCGCCGCGTCCGTTCCTGTCACCGAGCCCGAGCTGCCCCGAGTAGGCGTCTCCCCAACACTTGGCACGAGCGCTCTCGAGCAGCGCGCAAGCGTGATTGTAGCCGACCGTCAGCTGCGTGACGCGTTCCCCGTCTGAGCCGAGATCGACGAAGGGTAGCGCATCTGCCATCTCGTTGGGCTCGTCGCCGCGCGCACTCGTATCGCCGAGCCCGAGCGCGCCCGAATTGTTGTCGCCCCAGCACTTGGCTCGGCCGTTCGAAAACGCCGCGCAGACGTGAAAGCCGCCCGCGGCGAGCCGAACGATGGGCTCCCCCGCGAAGTCGATGAACGGGAGGAAGTCACCCATCTGGTTGGGACGCGTGCCCCGAGCGAAGCCATCTCCCAACCCGAGTGGACCGTATAAGCCGGTGCCCCAACACTTCGCGCGGCCGTTCTCGAACAGTGCACAGGTCAAATACTGACCTGCAACCAGCTGTGACACTCGCTCGCCCGACGCGCCGAGGTCAACGAAGGGGAGGGCGTCGCCCATCTCGCCGGGTGCATCACCCTGACGTGTCGCAGCGCCGAGCCCGAGCTGGCCTGCGAAGTTATCGCCCCAGCATTTGACACGCCCGCTTTCGAGTAGAGCGCAAGTGTGGGCGCGACCGGCGCTGAGCTGGGTGACGCGCTCGCCCGACGCGCCAAGGTCCACGAAGGGAAGGTCGTCGCCCATTTCACCTGGCTGAACACCACGCGGGTCAATGTCTCCGAGCCCGAGCTGGCCGTCATCGTTGCTGCCCCAGCACTTGACGCGGCCGTCCACGAGTAACGCGCAGACGTGGCTGCTCCCGACCGCGATCTCTGCGGCGAGCTCACCCGACGAGCCAAGGTCCACGAAGGGCAAGGCATCACCCATTTCCTCGGGTCCGTCCCCACGCATCGACGAGCTTCCGATCCCAAGCTGGCCATAGAGGCCGTATCCCCAGCACTTGACCCGCCCGTCGGCGAGCAGCGCACACGTGTGCCTCTCCCCCGCGCTGATCGATACGAAGCTGCACGCGTCTCCCGGGCCAACTCCGTCGCCATTGGACTGAGCTCTGTTGGCCGAGAGCGGGCAGTTGTCGATATCCCCGCACACGCCATCGCCATCGGCGTCATTGCCGGCATCAGCGGGACAGGCATCGACGCAGTCCTGGAGCTCGTCGCCATCACGGTCGACCCACGAGCCATTGCAGCTGGCGCGCGCTCCCCCGAGAGCCACGCTGGGCAGAGCGTCTGCCAGCTCTCCCGGGGTGTCGCCGCGTGATTTTTCCTCTCCCAGGCCGAGCTGACCATACGCCGCATTTCCCCAGCACTTGATCTGGCCGTCTTCGGTTAACGCGCACGTGTGCGACGCGCCGGCGTCGAGCTGCGTGGGGCGTGGCGTCGCTGTGCCCCAATCGATGACGGGCAACGCCTCTCCCATCTCACTCGGTCCGTCCCCGCGTGTACTGCGGCCTCCGAGACCGAGCTGACCGTAGATGTCGTAGCCCCAGCACTTCACGTCACCGCTTGCGAGCAGGGCGCAAGTGTGAGACCAGCCCGCAGTGAGCTGCGTGGCACCCCCACCTGCGGCACCGAGCTCGACGGCGGGCAGAGCATCGCCCATCTCCCCCGGGTCATCTCCGCGCGAGATCGTGTCTCCCAACCCGATCTGACCGGAGGCGGCGTACCCCCAGCACTTGACCTGGCCAGCTTCGAGCAGCGCGCACGTGTGACGCTCACCAGCAACGACTCGTATCGCAGGAGCGGCGGTCGAGCCGAGATCCACGGAAGCCAGGGCGTCCCCCATCTCGTCCGAGCCGTCCCCTCGCCAGTTGGTGTCGCCTAGCCCGAGCTGGCCGTCACCGTTGTACCCCCAGCACTTGATCTGACCGCCGTCGAGCAACGCGCACATGTGCACCTCGCCGCCTGCTAGCTGCGTAGCGTGCAGGCCCGATGAGCCCAGGTCGACGTAGGGGACGGCGTCACCCATCTCGTTCGGGCCATCGCCTCGCGAGTTCGTATCGCCGGCCCCGAGCTGACCAGAGCCGCCGTAGCCCCAGCACTTGATGCGGCCGCTCTCCAGCAACGCGCAAGTATTTAGCCAGCCCGCGGCGAGCTGAACGACACGTTCACCGGACTTACCCAGATCGATGCGGGGCAGGGCATCGCCCATCTCGCCGGGTTGGTCGCCGCGCGAGCCCGTATCGCCGAGGCCGAGCTGCCCCCCGTAGTTGTCGCCCCAGCATTTGACTTGCCCGTCCGTGAGCAGCGCGCACGTGTGGTTGCGCCCCGCCGCCAGCTGCGTGGCGCGTTGGCCAGACGAGCCAAGATCCACAAAGGACAAAGCGTCGCCCATCTGCAGCGGCGGGCCACCGCGGGCGTGCGTATCGCCCAACCCGAGCTGCCCGCTTTGGTTCCGCCCCCAGCACTTGACGCGCCCATCCATGAGCAGCGCGCACGTGTGATCGGCCCCTGCAACGACAGACACCGCGCTCGAGGGAGCGCACACGAGCGCGGCACCCGGCTCGCCCGTGGCCAGGCATTCGCCGCTGCAGTCAGCTGTGCCACCCAACGCTGCATCAAACGGAACGCCGGCGCAGACCCCGGCTTGGCACGTGTCCGTGTGCGTGCAGGCGTCGCCGTCATCACAGCCCGCGCGCTCGGCTCGCAGCGGCTGCGAGCACGCGCCCGTCTGCCGGTCACAGACTCCGACGCTGTGGCACTGATCGAGCGCGGGACATGTCACGGAGTGGCCAGCAATGCACTCGCCCGCGGCGCAGCGATCCCCGACGGTGCAGGCGTCCCCGTCGTCACACGCAGTGCCGTTCGCCGCGCTTGACTTGGCGCAGGCGCCGGTCTCCGCGGCGCAGCCGCTGAGACTCCCCGTGCACGTGCCCGCCAGGCAACGATCGTGCTCGGTGCATGCATTTTCATCATCACACCCGGTCCCGTCCGCCTTCGCCGGGCGCGAACACTGGCCCGTCTCGGGATCACAGCTGCCGGCTTCGTGACAGCCGCCCGCTGAGCACACGACAGCCGCCTCTGCCGTGCAGGTGCCCGCCACATAGCGATCGCCTATCGTGCAAGCATCTCCGTCGTCACACTCGCCGCCGTTGTCCGCTGAGCCCGCTGGGCAGGCGACTGTCTCGACGTCGCATGCGCCCTCGAGCAGTGCGACGGCTGCAGCGCACGCCTCGCCAACGCACTCGTCGTCATCGCCACAGCCGACCATGAACAGTAAAAGCAGCAGCTCGGCCGCCAACCATGCCGCCCAGCGATTCCAACTCCCCATGCGCCTAGTGTGCAGGCTATGGCCGAGCGTGGCGAGCAGAAGTTGGCTGCTTCTCCCGTCTCGGATTTGAATGCGACAAGCGCTCCAGCGCAGCGTCTCGAGTATGGGCGGAACCGAATCTTTCGAATCACGGGAGCGCCTCCGACAGGATGAAACCTCAGAAGCGCATGTGGAGACGCTTGGGTTGGGCGCGTGGCGAGAGGCCGCGAGCGATCGCGGGCAAGGTGTATCAACTCCTCGCTGCAGGTGACGCTCACGGCACGCTGGGGTTGCTCGACGGGTACCAGCGTTTGAGCCAGAGTGACCGGCTCGAGCTGGACGAGCTGCGTGAACGACTGGAGCAGAATCCAACGCCCGAGGGGTTGAACGCTATCGCGCAAAGGCTGCTCGACCTGGTGCCCGTTCCGTGGATGCCGAAGAGCGGGACCCGCATCTTTCTCTCCTACAGCACCAAAGACACGCTGGTGGCTCACGCCTTGAAGAAGGCGCTGGAGCTCGAGGGCCACTCCGTTCGGATCGACACGCAGCACGTCCGGGCCGGCACGGATCTCGAGGAATTTGTCGTGCAGGCCATTCGCGAGACGGACGCTACGGTCGTGCTCGTCTCCGAGCACAGCCTGCGGTCGGTCTGGGTGTGTCTGGAGATCCTAATCACCCTGCAGGACCAGAGGCTCCGGGGCGGCAGGAAGTTTATCGCCTGCTATACCGATGAAGGGTTTCTCGATTGGCGAAACAGCTCGCAACGCTCTCAGGAGATTCTCACCGACCTGCAGCTCCTCGACGAGCAGCGCGGCGGCTCCTCCCAGCTCGCGCTGGGTACTCTCGATCTGGATGCACAGCGCGTCTTGCTAAAGCGCCTGGTCGACAACTCCGACTTCATCCAAAAGCGACTGCTGGCGTGCCTATGCCTCGACGTACGGAGGGATACGTGGGAGCAAAGCCTCGCGAGGCTCCGCTTGGAGCTGTTGCCAGCCCAGCCGCTTTGGCGGCAAGCCCTGGAGATGTCATTGCTCCTCGTGCTCGGGGGCGTTTTCACGGCCACCGCGCTCGGCGCCTACCAGCTCGATCCAAAAGTGGCAGAGCACCTTCGCGAAAAGGTGTTCCCGGCATTGCAGCAGCTGGTGCGCACGGCAGATGATTTGACGACGGCGAGCGACCAGTACCTCAGCCAGGCACCCGCGCTCGATGACGCCGGGCGGGACGCGGACCTGACTCAGCAGCAGCGGTCGCTCGGGAAGTATACGGACGCCTACCGCGACGCTCGGAAGCGCCTGGACACGTACTACAGCTCGCCCGACGTCAAGGAACTGATAGGCGAGCTCGCGCGGCGGCACCCCGATTTGCATGCGCAGCTCGCGGCAACGAACCAGTTGGCGTCGGACGTCAGGTTGGAGGGGCCGACGGCCGAGCTCAGCGTGGAGCAGCTTTCGCGGCCACCGTCGGAGCTCAGAGCGATCTGGCAAAGAGATCGCGTCGAGCTAGGCGAGCGCTTGCCGCCGCTCAAGCAGGGGGTAATGGACGCGGAGGCGTCGTTCGTTCGCGGAGAAGCGGGTCCGTGGCCAGGCGGCACCTGGCCGCCCTGCGCCACGAGGTGAGGGCAAATTGACTTGGCGCATCACTCGTCGGTTGAAACGCCCGCTGCGCTGGATCGGTGCCTTCATCCTGGGCTCCGCCGTGGGCTGTGCGTGGCATCGCGTTAGCCAGCGCCGCCCCGAGAAGCCGCAGTCGGCGGTCGTGCAGGTCTACATGTGCAGCCTGTATCGATTCGCCACACAGGTCAGCCAGTTCCTCGACGTGCGGCTCGAGGACGCAAACAATCCACAGGAGGCGCTCACTCCGCTCGCCGATGCTCTCATTGCCTGGAACGAGGCGTATGAGGCGTTGGAAGCAAAGCGCACCGCCCTGCTGGTGGACCTTCTCAGTAGCGCTGCACCGTCAAAGGCTGCGGCGTGCCATGTCCTGACGCTGAAAGATCTGCAGTATTCGCTGCGCAGCGAGCAGAACAAGCTCACCCCGCCGCTGATCCTCGCGTACCGCTGGACGCAGCGAGAAGAACGAGAGCACGCTTCGCGGCGCAACGTGTTCGCCACCATTCACGCCCAACAGCGAGACGCGGAAGGTTGGCCCGCCTTGCGCGCGCGCGTGTCGGAGGCGGCAGAGCGGCTCTGGAGAGAGCGGGAGCTCTGGCTCCTGAACGCGCAATCATACGCGTCCATCGCGCACGCCTGCGGCGGCGCCCGTTAGCAGGAAGACGCTAGAAGCAACGCTGACTCGGCGTGAGGCTGTGGCGGATCCGAAGCTGCCTTCCGGTCTGCTGCGACACGAGCAGGATGAAAGCCCCGGTGGTTGCGGCGCTGTCGGCTGGCCCGCCATCGCCCATCATCCAGCCTCCCACATATTGTTCGACACCGCCGTTCGTGCCGCGGTCGATCGTGAGCTCGAGTTTATTGTTCCCGGTGTCGAGCACGTAGCTGCCTTGGAGCGGGAAGGTCATGTCCGCGCTTCCACACAGGTTGGCTCCGCTTTGCGGCACCACGTAGTAGCACTCGAGGCCGCCCACCGTGCCGCGCAGGCACTGCTCAGCGGAGGCGGAGCCGTCCGCCCGGAAGTTCAAGTAGTAGAACCAACTCGACTCGGTGTTGTCGTCTGAATCACGCAGCATGAACGCGCTGGTCGTGCTGATGGGAAACGTCCCGTCGTTGGCCGCGCGGGTCGGCGGAAACAAGATCTCGCTCGGCGACCCGGGGGCAAAGTTGGGAGCTGGCACGATGTCGATCCCAACACCTTGCGTGCTGCCATTGGTCAGCTCGAGAGCGACCTGCACTGAGCCTGGATCAAAACCCTCCGGCAACCGAATCCCGAACAGTCCTGCCAAACCAGGGTCGTCGGTGCTGGGCCAGGCCAAGTATCGTGGGTCGCCCGCATCGACCAAAGTCGATCCGACTCGAACGGCGATCAGGTCCTCTCGTACGGCCAGGTCAGAGCGAATGAATGCCACACCGCCTACCGCCAGGCGCGGAGGCACAATCTGGAGGATTTGCGCTAACGGCGCCAGGATGTTCATGACCAGCCGCGCGTCGCTGCAAGCGGTGGTGACGACGAGCTCGGCGGACCCCGGCGCCAGGTTGGCCGGCACCATAACGCTGAGACTGCCGTCCTCTGCCACTCCAGCCGATAGTACTCGACCCCCAAGGCGCATTTCGGCCTGGCTCAAGTTTTTTCCCTGCAACACGAGCAGCTCGCCAGCGGGCACGCTGAGCTCAGTCGGCGCCAACTCCGGTGGGGGCTCGCGCACGTCTAGCAGGAGAGGATCGGAGACGCCCTCGTCATTTTTGACACGCAGCTCGAGTGCCGCGGAACACCCCCCCAGGCCGAGGTCCGTAGGCACCACGAACTCGACGAAACCGTGCCCCGAAAGCGCAGGAGCCAGCTGACGATCGCCCAGCAAGACCTGGGGGTTCGGCTCGAAGCCAGCCCCCTCGACGCGTACGCTGCCCCCCAACGCAACGCCGGACGGGATGACTCGCTGCACGCTGGGCCTGGGCTCCACGGGCGGCGCGCCAGCTCCCGGATCGACGCTCGCGGGCGAGCCGTTCCACATCTCCTGCCGTGGCTCGACCTCCCCTGACCCGGGATCCGGTGCGGGCTGCTGGGCACCTGGGCCATCGGCACCAGGGAGCGAATTGTCGGGGTGTGACGGGCGAGGGTCCTCACCGCAGGCGGTCACGCAGATTAACACCGCACCCGCGCGTCGGTTCCAGCATCGGCTCATCTTCCGTTCCTCCAAATGGCCAGCAACACGTCGTCCGCTCCAACCCGAGGCACCCAGACGAGATGGCGCCCCGCCAAGGGCTGGGCTGGCGGCGTAGTGGCTGCGACGAAAATGCAGCCGACTAAGTCGACGCAGTCACGGCGACCAAGTCGCGGTGTATTCTGCCCACGTCGGCGGTCACCCACGCTCGAACGGCGTTTTTGTCACCCAGAGCCCCACGGTCTTGGATGGGCCGAATAGGCTAAAACGCTTGACCGACACGCCACCACGACGGGTAGCCGTCGGCGTGCTCTTCAGCGGGGGACGTGACCAAGCCGCCGCTTGCTCGCAGGGCTCGCGGCACTCGACGCGCTCCGTTACCCGTAGGAAAATTCAACGCCGAGCCGCAGCTCGTTTGCCAGGCGGGGTTGGCGAGGTACTGCCGGTAGCCGGCCATGAAGGACGTGCCGTGGCGGTTTCCGTGCTCGAGGTTGACGTTCTGACCGAGGCGGAAGAATTTGCGCGAGCGCCTACAGCGACGCACGCCGTGACCGTTCCGTGATCATGCGGTCGTTCACGCGCGCTGAAACTGGGCCGCCCCTGTGCTCTCATCGACGCCGCACCATGGCCCAGCGCCTAACGTCGAGAGCTTCGCTCGTCGGCGCGGCGCTCTGGCTCTTCTGGAGCCCTCCAGCCCAGGCGCTCGAGCTCACGCCGTTTCTCGGAGCTCGGTGGTTGCCGCTCGACACATTTCACGCCGGGCTCGATATCGGCTCGGGTGCGGGCTGGCTCGGCGAGCGCGCTGCGCGCACGCAACGGCTGGGCCAAGGGGGTCCGACGCTCCACCTGGGGCTGACCGCAGACTTCTTTGATCTGGTGAGCACTGCGAGCTACCGCCACTACCTGAGCGCCGCGCCCGTGAGTGAGATCCAGATCGGGATCGGCTTCGGCTACTGGTAAGGAACGAGCGGTCTACCAGCGCGGGTCCGGGACGACATCAGCGCGGGATGCCGGGAGAGAAGCAGGCGATGTTCGTCTCCATGTAAAAGTTGGACTGGCTCGTATGGCGTTCGGCGTGAAACACGTCCATCGAATACGCCGTGCCCGCCGTAATGCCGAGCTCGACCGCCTGGGCGTCGAAATCGATGCTGGCCGTGCGCTCACCGTGCATGCCACCGAGGTCGAGCGCCAGCCTGTCGTTGATAAAAATCCAGAGGTCGTCGTCGCCTCGAAACGTGAAGACTTGACCCGCCACATAGGTGAACTGGGAATGGACCTCGGTGGTAAATAGAAAATTTTTGCCCTGACCCGGCGGCGTCTCGCCAAATCCTTCTGCCACCGTGAGCGGAAAGAAGGCGTTGCTCGCGAAGGTGTAGACGCCAGAGCCGAGCGCCGTCTCGGAGAGCTCGATCTCACGATCGAAGGCGAAGTTTGTGCCGTCGAGGGTGCGGTACCACTGAGCGAAGCTCTCCGCGCTCGTGATCACGGCTTGCGTCGGGTTAAAGCCTGTATTGCACTCACGCTGCCTCTGATTGTCGCGCGGGCAACCGACGCCATCGAGAAACACGGGCTTGCCGTCCATGCCGAGCTGTGGCTGCACCAGGTGCAGGCGTGGCTCGTCCCCCGAGAACGCCATCTCGAAATCAGGGTGCGTCTGGCTGAAGTCACGAAACACCACGGGCAGGGTTGTGTCGCACGCGTCCTCGGCCTCGACGTCTTCGTCGCCGAACATTGGCGAAACGTCGGCGCTCGGCGTCGGGACAGGCGGGGGGGAGCTCCCTTCCGAGCCGATGGGCGGCGGCGTACCGGAAACCGCGCCCGGCCCGAGGGGCACGACGGAGCTTCCATCACTGGTGCCACCTGCGCTGCAGGCAATGAGCGCCGTGAACACGGCTCCCGTAAGAAACTTGGACGTCATCGTACCATCACTTCGTGCCGGCATTCACTCGCGGCTCGCGTGCTCGGCAGAGCATTGTACATGTAGCAGTCGACGAGGCGCCAGGCGCTCGCTCGCTCGCCCTCGCCGCGCAGTCGAGCGCGGCAGCAGAAAACACTCACGATTTCCGTCGACTAGCATTTTGGGGGCACGGCGTGGACCTGCGCAGGGGTAGTAGCTCCAGCTGCTGCGCCCTGCCGAACGGCGCAGGGCCCGCGAGCAGAGCCGACGGGCACCGGGTACTGATCCATGGGCACTGGGTGGGGCGAAACTGCCGGCCTCCCTCGCGCCCGAGGTCCGTGGGATTGGGATCCCCATGGCGAAGAATGTCGGGGTAGCTCCCGTGGCGCAACGGTCTGGCGGACTGCGACGGGGCGCCTTGGTGGGCGTCACTCTAGTGCCAGCCAATACATTGCCAGTGGGACATCACAACATGCGTCTTGCCAAAACTCGCTCGCGCGCCCTGCTCCTCCTACACTCAGCTTGCGTCGTTCTGTGCACCTGGTGGTCGTGCGCGACGGCTCATGCAGACGTCGTTCTCCACGCCTTTGAATGGTCCTACAGCGGCATCGCCGGTGCTGCGAGGCAGATCAAGGCGGCGGGGTACAAGGCTGTTCTGGTCCCGCCGCCCATGAAGTCGGAAATCTCGGCGAGTTGCGATTGGTACAAGCGGTACCAGCCCCAAGATTTGCGGGTCATAGACGGCTGCAACGGCAACAAGGAGCAGTTCGTCAAGATGATCGCGGCGCTATCTCGTGAAGGGCTCGCGGTCTACGCCGACGTGGTGCTGAACCACATGGCCAACGAGCGCAACAATTCAACCGCGTTTCCTGGCCCTGAAACACTCACGACGTACGCCAATGACCCCGCCCGCTGGGCGAAGCAGAGGTTGTTCGGCGATCTGAGCAAGGGTCTCTTCAGCCCACAGGATTTCCATGAGGAGGCGTGCATTGGCGACTACGGCAACCCCGACCAGGTCCGACGTCGCCGCATTTGCGGGCAAGCGGGCGATCGCGGGATGCCTGATTTGAAGGACACGACCGTCGGGCAAAACTGGGTGCTGGACCAGCGCAAGCAGTACCTGGAGGCGCTCTTTGCCCTCGGTGTACGTGGCTTCCGACTCGACGCAGCCAAGCACATGCCCATCGGCGCCATCCGCTATTTCGTGCCGGACTCGATCGCCAACCAAGCACACATCTTCGGGGAAATCATCACTTGGGGAGGCACCTCGGATTACGAATACAAGCTGTATCTGAAGCCGTATCTGGAGCAGCTTCCGCCAGCGTTCGGGGCCTACGACTTTCCCCTTCTCAACACGTTGAAGCGGGCGCTCGCGCCCGGTCAAAACCTGGGCGATAACCTGGCCAACCCCTACACCGACGGCAACGCGCTCGAATGGCGGCGCGCCGTGACGGTCGTCACCACGCACGACATCCCTACGACTTTTCGCAGCCTGATCATGGACCCGAAAGACGAAGAGCTGGCCTACGCCTACGTCCTCGGCCGCGATGGCGGGACACCGCTGGTCTTCGACGACGGCTCAAAAGAACGCTTCGACAGCGCGCGCTGGGTGGGTACTTGGGAACGGGACGTGATGAAGAAGATGATCTCCTTTCACAACCGCATGCAGGGCAAATGGATGGAGGTGGTGAACGCTAACGAGTGCTCGCTGCTCTGGCGCCGCCAGGAGGACGGCATCGCCGCGATCAACAAATGCGGGTCCGAGCAACACATCACCGTCGATACCCGCCAGAAGTTCAAGTGGAACGTCACCTATCGTGACGCCATCGCGGGCGGTACTCTCAAGATCACGGGCGGCCTCCACACCTTCAACGTTCCGGCGCGCAGCGCCCGGATGTGGTACGCGGAGTGACGCGCCGCTGGTGGGCCGCGCTCCGTAAGGGCACGCGACCGGGATCGCTTCGCTGACGCTTCGCTAATCGATCCGAACGAAGGCGTCGCAACCCGCGGCACGAGCCTCATCAGAGGAGGCCCCGCCACCGGCAGCCCACGCATCGCGAGCAACGGCCCCGGTCAACGGTTTGCGCTGTTCGACGCTCTCGCGGAGCGCCTGCGACGCGCGGCCGTCGCGCAGCCGCTCGTGGTGGTGCTCGAAGACTTGCACTCTGCCGACGTGCCGACGCTGCTGCTCTTGCGTTTCGTGGTCGAACAGCTCGACAACGCGCCGCTGCTCGTGATCGGCACCTGGCGCACCGTCGAGACCTCCCCGAGCGCCGAAGCGCTTGCCGTCCTCGCCGATGTGAGCCGGCGCGTGCGCACGCTCGATCTGTCGGGCCTCGATGCCGCAGAAGTGCAACAGCTGATCGGGAGCGCGCGAGGCTCCGAGCGAGGAGCAAGTGCCGAGACGCTCTGCGATCGGACCGGCGGCAATCCACTCCTCGTGGCGTCGTTGCTGCAAGCCGAGAGCGCCGGCGAACACACCGGGGCTCTACCCATGCGGGCCCGCGCGGCCGTGGAGCGCCGCCTCGAACGGCTCGCAGACAGCGCGCGCGGTCGTGTCCGCAGCAGCGGTGATCGGCCGTGAAATGGCGGTGCTCCTGCTCGCGCAGGTGTGCGAGCTGCCGCTCGACCGCGTGCTCGACGCCGTGCAGACGCTGCGCGCCGAGCGCATCTTCGTCGAGAAGCCCGAGAGCCCGGGCCGCTATGGCTTCTTTCACGGCCTGTTCCGTGAAGTCGTGTATTCGTCGCTGTCCGCCGTCGAGCGCTTGAAGCTGCACCGCGCCGCGGGCAACGCGCTCGAAGCGCTGTACGGCGCCGAGCGCGAAGCCCATTTGCCGGAGCTCGCGCGCCACTTCTTGGCGGTTTCGCCCGATCCCGAACGCGGTTTCGAGTACGCCGTCGCGGCAGGCGCCCAAGCCCTGCGCGCGCTCGCCTACGAAGACGCCGCGCGCTACTACCGCCAGGCGCTCGACGCGCACCCAGCGCCGAGCTCCGCCTGCCAGAAGCTCGGCGCCGTCTGGCTCCGGCTCGGTGACGCCCAGGCCCTGGCTGGCTCCAACAGTGACGCCAAGGACAGCTACCGACGCGCCCATCAACTCGCGCGGGGCGCCGAGGACCCCGCGCTCGAGGCCCAGGTGGCCAACGCCTTCGCGCGCGCGGTGGGCTTCGGGCGGCGCGACCAAGAAGCCGCCGACTCGCAGAGCCGCGTACGCGGCTGGACCCACGAGGCGCTCGATCTGGCACGCCAGAGCGGCGACCCTCACTTGCTGGCCGAAGCGCTCGCGGCCACCTTGGTCTTCGTCTGGTACGCCGATGCCGCTTCGTTCCAAGAGTATCGGGCCCGCTCTCGGGAGCTGCTCGAGCTCGCCCAAAGCATCGGCGACCCCGAGCTCAGCGTGGAGGCCGAGCGCTGGCGCTTCAACACGTGCATGATCGAGGGCGCGATCGACGAAGCCCGGCGATCGCTCGCTGCCTACGAGCAGCTCGCCGAGCGGCTCGGCCGCGCGCAGCTCGCCTTCAACGCGCTGCTGCGCCGCTCGATGTTGGCTTGCCTCGAAGGCCGCTTCGACGACGCGCTCGCGCTCTTGCCGGTCGGGGAGCGTTTGGCGCAACGCGCTGGCGATCCTCAGGCCCGTTTTCTCGACAGTGCATTGTCACTCCAGCTGGGCCGAGAGCGCGGTGACAAGGCCCCGCTCGAAGCCTCGCTCGATCGACTCGAAAGCATCGTGGGCAACGACTTGCCACCGGTGATGAGCGCTGCCGTGCGCGCCGCGTTCGAAGCGGAGGTGGGCCGCCCTGAAGCAGCGCGCCGCAGCCTCGGGCGCTATTTCGAGCTGACCGCCGATTTTCCAGCCAGCGGGGGTCCGGCGGCCGCGGCCCACTTCGCCGCCGCCATCAGCACCGGTACCTTCTGCGTGTACCGGCCCGACCCGCGCGCGCGCGTAGCCTGGCAGTTTACCCCGAGCGTCGGTTCGTAACGGCCCTTGTTACGCCCCCAGGGGTGGAGAGCCCGGGTACGCGGCTCGCGAAAGGGTAGAAGGCCATGTCCAAGCAGCTCAAATCCAGAGCCGAACACGCCGTCGTCCTCGGCGCCAGCATGGGCGGCCTGCTCGCCGCGCGCGCCCTCGCCCCCCACTTTTCCCGCGTCACCCTCATCGAACGCGACGAGCTCCCCACCAGGCCCGTCAATCGCAAGGGTGTGCCGCAGGGCCGCCATTCGCACGCCCTGCTCGCCAAAGGGGGGGAGGTGCTGGAGAGCCTCTTCCCCGGCCTCTCCCAGGACTTGATCGACCTCGGCGTCCCGACGGGTGATCCCGGCGCGCAAACCCGCATGATCGCCGGCGGCCAGCGTTGCGTGGCCATCCAGACGGGCTTACGGGGCTTCGCCGCCAGCCGGCCCTTGCTCGAATATTACGTGCGAGAGCGCGTGCTCGCGCTGCCGCAAGTCAACCTGCTCGCCCGCCATGTCGCGCGCGGCTTGATCGTGGGCCCTGGCGACCACGTCACCGGTGTGCGCATCGCCGCCGTAGAAGAGCCCGCGACGGAGCGCGAGCTCGACGCCGATCTGGTCGTGGACGCGAGCGGCCGCGGCTCGAAGACCCCCGACTGGTTATGCGCCCTCGGCTTCCCCGTGCCGGAGACGGAGAGCGTGCACATCAACATTTCTTACGTGACGCGCCAATTTCGCCGGCGGCCCGGCGAATACGCCAACGATCTAGCCACCCTGATCTCGGCGGTCCCCCCCAATCGGCGCGCCGGCGCCGCCATCGCTCAAGAAGGCGACCGCTGGACGGTCACCTTGATCGGCTACCTCGGCGACCGCGCTCCGCTCGACCTGCCCGGCTTCATCGAGTTCGCCCGCGGCCTGCCCACGCTGGACATCCACGAGCTCGTGAGCAGCGCCGACCCGATCGGCGATGCCGCTACTGCCGCCTACCCCGCCAGCACCCGCCGCCGCTACGAACGCCTGCGTCGCTTCCCCGAACGCCTCATCGTCTTCGGCGACGCCATCTGCGGCTTCAACCCCATCTTCGGCCAGGGCATGACCGTCGCCGCCATCGAAGCCACCCTGCTCGACGCCACCGTCGCCGAAGGCCTCCAACGCATCGGTCCCCGCTTCTTCGCGCGCGCCGCCCGCCCCCTCGACGCTCCCTGGAGCATCGTGTCCGGTAACGACCTGCGCTTCCCGGCCGCGCGCGGACAACGCACCTTCAGGCTGCGCTCGAGCAACGCCTACCTGACTCGCTACCTGAAAGCCGCCGCGCACGACCCGGTGCTCAGCCGTGCCTTCTTCGACGTCGTCAACCTCACGAGCGCGCCCGAGCACCTGCTCAGCCCCGGCCTGCTCGCGCGCGTCTTCTTCCACCGCCGCCCGAGCGTTACGCGCGCCCTGCCCGCCACTATCACACCTGCGTGAACCAGCGCGGGCACCACGAGAGAATCGACATGGTCAAGCTGCACAAATTCAAGGGCGCCTGGGGCATGCCCGACGTCAGCCCCTTCTGCATCAAAGTCGAAACCTACTTGCGGCTGGTCGGCGTAGCCTTCGAGTGCGTCGTCTCCGACGCGCGCAAAGCCCCCCAACAGAAGCTCCCATACATCGATGCTGGCGGCACGCGCGTCGACGACAGCAGAGACATCATCGACCACTTCGAAGCCAAGATCGAAAGCCCCCTCGACCGCGGCATCAGCCCGGAGGACCGCGGCATCAGCCCGGAGGACCGCGCCCTCAGCGTCGCCTACCGCGCCCTGCTCGAATCTGAAGCTTACTTCTACGCCGTGCACCTGCGCTGGCAGCTCGACTCGACCTGGAAAGCCTACCAGCCCGTCCTGCGCGAGTACGCCACGGCCATCGGCGTCCCCCGCCTCCTCTCACGGTTAGTGCTCGGCTCTGTCCGCCGCAAAGTCATCCAGGCCCTGTGGGGCCAGGGCGCTGGGCGCTTCACTCAAAGCCAGGTCGAAGCTCGCCTGTGCGCCAACCTCGACGCGGTGTCCACCCAGCTCGGCAAGCGCACCTACTTCCTCGGCGACCAACCCCGCACCATCGACGCCAGCGTCCACGCCTTCCTGTGGGCCCTCGTCGACGCGCCCTTCGAATCCCCGGTCCGCACCCACGCACAACGGCACGCCAACCTCGTGCGTTACTGCGCGCACATGCGCCAGATGTATTACAGCGAGGCCCGCAGCAGCGCCGAACAAAGCCCCACCCGCCTCGTCGTCGGGAGCGCCGCGTGACCTCAGCCGCACGGCGCCAACCGAACCCCAGCCCCGTGTCCGTCGGACAACACGTCGCCCTGCTGCTCGCCGGCGACTTCACCCGGGGCCTCGCCGGCTTCGCCGAAGACGTCATCTGGCACGTCCCGGGCAGCGGCCCCCTCGGCGGCGACCACCACGGCCGCGAAGCCATGCTCGGCCTAATCGAACGCCTGCTCGCCGCCGGCCAAGGCCAACTCGGCTTCGGAATGCTCATGGCCCACCACGGCTACCTCATCGAATGGCTCGAGCTTCGCTCCGACCAGGACGGCGCCGCCATCGCCTGCCCCCTCGTCAGCCGAGCGGGCCCGGAGCGCATTCACGAAGTGTGGCTGTGTCAGTCGCAATTGCCCGCACTGCCCGACTCTCCTGAACTACGCTGACGTGTCGGCGGCTCGACCCGCGAGCGCCGAGCCCAGAAAGTGCTCCTCGCAGCGCACCTCCGACGCGGCCTGCGCGCGAGACATCCCAACGTGTCGCTCTTTGGCCAAGCATGCACGGCTAACGCTGCGCTGAAAGAGCCCCCTTTTATGCGTTCGCTCAAACGACCGAAAAGCGAGGGACCGCATGCGTCGTCGCCGCTCGGGTGCGGCTCCCCGCAATATCTTCCCGCAGCCGGAGTGAACGATGATGATACTGGCGAGCTCCCTCTCCGCCAGCACGAGCTCGTGACGATCGCCGTCGGCGGACGAGGCGCTCCGCGGCGGGGAGGATCAACACTGGCCGCTTGCGCGGCGGGCCGCGCGCGCTCGATGCGTTGTTGGGGACGCTGTGACTTCGGCAGGCCCCGGCCGACTTCGCATTCGACGAGCGGGCGCCGTCGCTGGCCTTCTCACTCGCCGCGTGTCGTTTGAGCACGCGGCGCTGGTTCAAATGGGTACGCTATCCCGCTATCCGGGGCGGCTATCCTTCAGGCTGGTCTGGCCCAGCCGTTCGCAGATGATCGATGGTCTTTTACCCGGGTGGGACATGCGAAGCGGCTAGCGTGTCACGCCCTACGTCAAATCAAACGATTGGCTCGCCACGGCGGCACGCCACGTAGTGGCGCCTGCTCCTTCCGCCAAGAGCGATCGCGGCAGCTGGCGACTCGCGAGCTGGCCGGTGCGGTCGCGTGTCTTTGCGCTGGCGTATGCGCTGACGGCGTGTGCCCGGTTCGGCTACGAGCCGTTGGCGCTGGACGACGCGACGGAGGGCTCGCTGGTGCGAGGCGCCGATGGCAGGCAGGTCGTTGGTGAGGGGGGCAGCGAGGTCGTTGGCGGCGGCGGTGACGAGGCCGGCTCGACGCAGGGTGGCCAGGGCGCCTCGGGCACCGGCGAGGCGGGCGCCGGTGGCATTGGCGAGGGGGGAGCGGGAGGCATCGGCACGCCCGCGAGCGGCGGAACTGGGGCCGGAGACGCGGGCGGCTCTGCGACGGGCGGCTCTGCGACGGGCGGCTCCGCGACGGGCGGCTCCGCGACGGGCGGCACCAGCGGGGGCATCTCTTGCGCGGACGGCCTGCAGAACGGCGACGAGGCGGGCGTCGACTGCGGGGGCGCGGGTTGTGCGGCTTGCACGTGCACGTTTGGAGTCGCAGAGCGAATTGTCATCCCCAATAACGGGGGCAACGAGCTGTGGGGGCCCACGCTGTCGAGCGACGGCCTGACGATGTACGTTGGCTTCGTCGTGCCCGGAGAGAACGAGCAGATCGGTGTCAGCACGCGCCCGGATCGAGGCAACACGTTCGGCAGCGTGGCGCCGCTGCCGGCGCCGGTGAACCAGGCTGTCGAAGGTACGCCGCATCTTTCGATCGACGGACGCTCGCTCTATTTCTACTCGACGCGTGGCGCGGGCGACCACAACCTGTATGTCGCGACACGTCCTGACGCCGCGAGCGCCTTCAGTGCGGTGTCACAGCTCTCTTCCATCAACTCGACCGCCATCGATCAGCTGCCCTGGCTGTCGGCGGACGAGCTCATCATTTATTTCGCCTCGAATCGGGGCGGAAGCATGGATGTGTATTCGGCGACGCGCGGCGCACGAACCGACGCCTTCGGTTTCGCCGCGCCCGTCACCGAGCTGAACTCCACCGCCAGCGACAACCGCGTCACGCTGACGCAGGACGAGCTCGTGGCCATCCTCGCGACGGACCGACCCGGCGCTGCGGGCGGGTGGGATTTGTACCAGTTCGTGCGTGCGGACCGTGACGATCCCTTCTCCGCTCCCACAGCGCTCGACGTGCTGAATACGGGAAACATGGAAGCCGATCCCGCGCTCTCACCGGACGGGCAAGAGCTGTTTTTCGTATCGACGCGCGGTGGCCTCGCGGAGATCTGGCGCTCGCAACGCAGCTGCCTGTGACCGCGGGTCGAGGCGGCTTCCGCCCTGCCTGGCCCGCTAGCTCGCAGCGAAAAAAACGCCGGCCGCTGCGCAGCCCGAGTGGGCTCAAGCGATGTTCGTGAGCGGCCCCGTGCAATACGCGGGGTCGCCAAACGTCTGGCGGTCATCTCCGAAGAGATTGAGGATCGAGACGAGCAGATTGTTGTGGGACAGGTGGTCGTACTTGACCCAGCGCCCGCTGCGCAGCCCGCCGCCTCTGCCGGCAAGCAGGAAGGGCATCCCGAGCTTCTGGTGGGTGGGTGGATCCGCCAGCTCCGATCCAAAGAAAACGACGCTCTCGTCGAGCAGCGTGTGCCCTCCCATGTCGACCTTGTCCATCTCCTGGAGCAGATGCAGGTGCATGCTGGAGTACCAGGTATTGATGGCCTCGCACTCGAGCGGACGGAAGCCTCCGTCGTGCTGGTAGAAGTGGTGATGCTCGGGCAGGGCCAGCCAAGGGAAGGTGTGCTTCGCCTCGGTGTCGCTCCACTGAAGCGTCGCCACGCCAGTGATGTCACAGGCGAGCGCCAGGACCAGCATGTCCATCATGTACAGGCCCACCTTCGGGATCGCCGCATCGGTGGGCGTGTCTACGAGCAACCCGGTGTCGTCGGCGTTGAGTCCCGTACGCGGGTTGTAGTCGGACGTGTCGACCTGGGTCGGCGCCTGGCACATCGAAGAAGCAGGCATAGTGAAAGCCAGGCCCTGCTCGAGCTCGCGGATCTTGGTCAGGTGCTGGTCGATTTTTTGCCGATCGAGAGCGCCCAGGCGACGAGAGAGAGCTTCGTAGCGCCGGTCCACGAAATCCAAGATCGACTTCTTCCGCGCGATCAGGGCGGCAGCCTCGCCGGTACCCCCCGAACCCACGCTCCCGAACAGGTCGGCGAAAATCTGAACCGGATCGAGGCGCGGAGGGATGGGGC
Source organism: Deltaproteobacteria bacterium (assembly GCA_043747815.1). Lineage (GTDB taxonomy): Bacteria > Myxococcota_A > Polyangia > Polyangiales > Polyangiaceae > SZUA-265. The sequence goes on along the minus strand of JAYTOL010000137.1, from coordinate 18,900 downwards.
TGAACTGCGGGTTGTCCTCGAAGTTGAGCGAGTTGATGGGTGAGAGCAGGCCGTGCGATTTCCCCGTCGCCCAGCGGATGGCGATTTCGAGGCTCTTGCGCGACCTCGGCGTGGCGGCCTGGAGCCGCGAAGCGATCACCTGATCGAGGGAGGGCCCGCGCGCGAAGGAGCTCGCCCCGGGGATCGCGCTGGTGGCGGCAAAGTTCTGCGGCGTGCCGGTGAGCCAGGCGATGATGCCCGCCTGGTGCTGCTCGCCTACCGCGCTCGCCATGTCGAGCCCGTCGACGATGAGGAGCTTGCTCTTGACCGGCTCGAGCGGAGCCAGGATGGGGCTCAAGACGGGAGCAGCCTCGGTCCCAGTAGGCGACCACTTGTTGACGGGCTGAATGACGGCGCCCCCGGGCGTAAACACGCTGACGAAGCGCTGCGCCGGAGTGCTCGCCGCCTGCGCCCTCGCGTGCCGCTCCGGCTCCATGATCTCCAGCCAGGGCAGCGCGATCGCGATGCTGCCCACTCCCCGCAAGAGGGATCGTCGGTTCAAGCGAAACCTTGCCATTGACGCGGTTCCTTACAGGCTACCCGGGTAATAGAGAAAATTGTCCGTCTGCGTCAGTGCGAGCAACAGCTCTTGCACGTCGTACCCGGACTCCTCGAACGCGACGTTGATGGCCGAACGCGTGCAAGAGTCCTCTTGACCCAACGTCTTGCCGTAGGCGAACTCGACCCAGTGCGAGGCGAAACAGTCCTGGACGTCGCTCGTCTCGGACAGCCAGCGCGCGAGCTCCACACCACCCACGATGGGCTCGTCATCCCCTGGCATCGTGGAGCTCGCGTCGATGGTGACGCCATTTTCTTCCGTACGGAACTGACCGACCGGATCGTAGTTCTCCAGGGCAAATCCGATCGGATCCAGGTATTGGTGGCACCCGCGGCAGACGTCCTGCGAGCTGTGCTTGGAGAAGCGCTCGCGCGCAGTGGCACCTGAAGTGTCGGCCGGGACCTGCACCAGCGCGAGAATCGCAGGATCGGTGGGCAGCGAGATCTTGCGACACATCAACCGGTTGAGGATGAAGGAGGCGCGCAGCACGGGGTTACTCCGATTGGTCGTGATGGTGCCGGTCATCACCCCCGCCTGGGTGAGAAAGCCCAGGCGCTGCGAGGTGTCGACGGGCACTTTGACAAAGTCGCTGCCGGTCACGCCGGTCATGCCGTAAAAATTGGCGAGCGCACCGTTCACGAACGTATAGGGAGCGGTGAGTGCGGAAGGCCAGGTGCCTCCTCCCTCGAAGATCTCGTATTCCAGAAAGCGCTGCGTCTCTTCGTGCATGGCCGCGCCGAGCTCGCTGGAGAACGCAGGGAACAGCGCCGGGTCGCGCTGCAGGTCGGTGAGGCCGCTGATGGGCAGGAGGTTGTCGAAGAAAAACCGGATCACGGTGCGCGAACGCGGGTCTCCGAGCATGCGGGCAGCCTGGTCGCGGATCCCCTCCGGGCGGAGGAGCTCACCCGAGCTCGCGGCCACGCGCAGCGCCTCGTCCGGCTGCGTTCCCCAGAAGAGATAGGAGAGGCGCGTGGCCATTTCGTCGCCCGTTGGCCGCATCAGCTCCGGCCGGACCGGGTCGGGGGCACCGAACTCGATGCGATAGAGAAAGTCCGGCGACTGGAGAATGGCCTGAATCACGCCGGAGACGGTGGTCGCAAAGGTGGAGCTCTCGGTGGCACGGAGCGCCTGTGCAAGCTCGAAGAGGTCCTCCGATTCGCCCGCCGCGAGCGGTCGCCGAAACGCTTGGGTCGCCACGTTGTCGATGAGCGTGCGCAGGCACGTGTCCTCCGTGGCAGCGCTCACGGCGGCGGCGCACGGCGCCAGCCTCGACAGCGCCTCAGGAGCGGTGGCGCGGGCCGCGATGCCCTCGGCGACGATGCCGTACTGTTCCGCAAGCAGGCCGGGGACGGAGATCGTATCGGCGTCGTTCCCGAAGCCATTGCCGAGCTCTTCGGGTGGGAGCGAATTGGCCGGCTGCGTCGTATCACCGAAGAGATCGCGCACGGTGTTGTTGTATTCGAAGCGGGTCAGTCGACGAATCGGCGCGCGCCCGACGTGGACCTCACCGTCCTCACACGACATCTGACCATTGGCTGCGCCCTGCTGCCTCGGCTCGCTGCTCGCTGCCGTCGTCGGGTCAGGGGCGACGGGACTGGGTGCGGCGGTGAGCTCCTCCCCCCGGTTGCCTTCCAGGCTGCCCCCTTGGCAGGCACTTAGTAGGGCTACTGCCATGGGAACCAACGTCGAGCAGAAACGTGGGGTACGCGCCGTCTTCGATTCGGCGGTCTTCCGACCTCGTAACTGCAGCGGCAGATGGCCGACTCGGAGCGCGCAGTGTTCGTCTGCGCGCCGCGCCGAGAAACGCAAAGGCATACCGCTATACTTGTTCGAGACGGGCCCGATCAGTGCATTTTTTCCATGTGCGCTCGTCATTTACAAATTCCACTGCAAATGGGTGACTGAGCTACACGACGACGCCGAGACATCCGGGGCGCCGCCACGATGACATCACAGGCTCTCGTTCGCCGCGGGGCGGCAAGCCGGTGGCCGCATGAGGCCCTAGTCCGTGGGGTAGCCGCGCCAAGTCCAAATCAATGTGTCGGCGAGGGTGGCTCTCCACGCGGTGTAGTCGCAGTGACCGAGACCCGGAACGAAGTTGAACCGATAGTGGTACCCCTTGGCCTTCAGTACCTCGGCCATGTGCTGGTTGGCCAACACCCAGTTGTGTTGGCCACTCTCGGGAGCAGTAGAGCCATTGTCCCTCTCATTGACGTTGAGATGGACGCGCACAGGCTTCACCGGGTCGGTATTGGCAATGAGCTGCAGGCCCGAGTGGTATTCCCAGGCGCCCCCCGGGTACATCGGCGTCTCCGGCTGACCCTCGTTCTGCTGGGCCACGAAAGTCCCGGAGTACGTGATGACGCGGCGGAACAGATCGGGACGAAACCAGGCCATGGTGAAGGAAGCTGCGGCCCCAGAGCTGCATCCGTACGTGGCCCTTCCCTCCGGATCGGCGGTGATGGCGAGGCCGGGGTAAGCGGCCCTGATCGCCGCGTCGCCGAGCACCGCAGGTAACACTTCGAGGTCCACAAAACGCGCATAACGATCGGACAGAGTGTCGTACTCGAGCCCACGTTCACTGCCCTTGGAATCGCTGCCGCCATTTTCGACGCCAATGGCGATGAACGCCGGGATCTTACGCGCGGGGTCTTCCGAGATGGTCATATTGTCGAGGGCGCGGGTCACCGCCTCGAAGGGTGCCGTGTCACCCCAGCCTCCGGGGCTGGGGGGGCCATCTTGCAATACGAGAATCGGTGCCGGTGTTCCGTCCGCGTATTGCGCGGGGATGTAGACCGTGACCTGTCGCGTGAGGTGGCGCTCGGCCGCGTTCACCGTCGGATCACTGCCGTCGAAGATGGCGCTCCTCGTAGAATCCATTATGAATTGAAAGCGTCTGCCCTCGGGCGCTCCCCTGTTGGTAAGCTCCGGCTGCATCGTCAGCGTGGTGACCGTGAAGTCGCCATCACCCATGTATGCCGGATCGTCGACGGTCGAACCCGCCGCGGCGCCCGGCATGGCGTCGGATTCAGCCGGGGCCGCTATACCCTCAGGGACTGGAGCTCCCTCGGTCACTGCGGCCATTGGGGAGCCCTCGGCGCTGGGCTCCGCCTCCGACATGGCCTCGACCGGAGCGCCTTCATTCTGGCTGACGGCAACGTCGGGACCGCCCACGCCTTCTGCTCCCATGACCGGCGGATCCGATGAGGAAGAGCCACAACCTCCCCCCAGCAGAGCGCCGACAACCACACACGGGAAGAATGTACGATTCATTGCGTTCAAAGTCATTGGTTCAAAGTTACTGCTCGAAGGTACTGCGCTCGAAGGTACTGCGCTCAAAGATCGACCAGGGGACCCGTGCTGTCGCCCAATGTGGCGCCCGCGACGCCGGCTGCGTTCAGCATGCTGACGAATAGGTTGGCGAGGCGCTCTTTTCCGAGATTGTTCTCTGGATAGTTAATGTGCCGGCCTGGAGTAAACGCGCCGCCAGCCCTGCCAGCCAGGATGACGGGCAGATCGTCATGGTTGTGACGCGAGCCGTCGGAGACATCGCTCGAGACAAAGATGGCGGAATTGTCGAGCAACGTCTCGCCTTCGGCACGATCCGGCGCTTCCTTCAGGCGCGCCAATAGATAGGCGAGCTGCTCCATTTCCCAACGCCCAATCAGCTCCAGCTGCGCGATGTTGATGGGATTGTTGCGATGGTGGGAGATGTCATGGTGACCCCCGTTAATGCCCAAGAACTGAAAGGTGCGGGAGCTACTGGCGTTGCCAAACATCAAGCTGATGTAGCGAGTGGCGTCGCACGAAAGGGCGAGCACCATCAGATCATTCATCGCCTGGACGTGGGTCGGGAAGCTTGCCTCGCTCCCGGCAGCTGGGGGTTGGCCGGGCGCACATTGAAGCGCTGGCGCAAAGCCGGTCAACCGCCGCTCGAGCTGGCGCACGCCGCTCAGATACTGGTCGAGCTTGATGCGGTCTGATTGCCCGAGCTTGGAGCTCAGGCTCGCGACTTGTCCAATCGAGTGATCCAACACACTGGCTTCGTAGAGCTGCCGCCGCGCGATGTCAGCCGCGGACGCGGCGGGGTCGAAGCCCTCGAAGAGCTGGTTGAAGGCTTGCGCCGGATTAGTGATCTTGGGGAGCGGTGTGGAGGGGTTGGCCCAAGAAATATTCCGAGCATAGGTACAGCTATAACCATTGTCGCAGTTACCACTGCCCAGACCACCCTCGATCCCGAGCTGCAACGAGGGTAACCGAGTTTGATCACCCAGAGCCTGAGCTGCTACCTGATCGGCAGAAATGCCGCTCCGGATCGTGGTCTCGGATTTGAAAGCGTGAGCACAGCTCATGAAGGCGGATGTCCCCGCGGCATGGTCGCCAGGCCCGTCGGGCCAACCGCTGGCGTTCTCGAGCCCGGTGATGACCGAGAAGTCGTTCTTATGGGGTTCCAAAGGCAGGAGCATCGGCGGGGTGACATAGTTTGCGCCTGTCGTCGTCGGGCGAAAGGTCGCCATGTCGAGGCCGTTGGGCAGGAAGATATAAATGTGTCGAACTGGCGTCCCGGCGAGCTGCGCGCGCGCCGTCCGGGGCGCCAGCGATGCGAGAAAAGGTAGCCCGATAACCGCCGCGCTGCCCCCGAGAAACGCGCGTCGCGCAAAGCGCTTCGTAGGTTGATTAGCTCTCATGGGGAGACTCCTTCGGCTTCGCCACGCCGATTCAGAAACGTCGGACTCAGGACCAATTCGCTCACCAACTCGCTGAAGCTATAGCCGCTCTCCATCAAGCGAGACTCCAGATGGGCGAGCATGCCCCGATCGAGATGGTCGTCGTCGATGAGCTCCGGATTCCGACCGAGCGCGTACGAATACAACCGCCGAGTGACGCATTTGGCAAATTCGGGGCGCCCGGCGATGAGCGTCGCTAGCTCGGCGGAGCCGCGGAATTCTTCACCCGTCGGCAGCTGCCCGGCGGCCTCGATGGGCACGCCCTCATCCGTCGTCCGGTAAGCCCCGATGCCGTCGAAATTCTCGAGCCCGAGCCCGATCGGGTCCATCAGGTTGTGACAGGCGCCACACCGCGGATCCTCGCGGTGCTGTGCCAGAACCTCACGCTGCGACAGGCCCTGGCCCACGCCCTCGTCGATGCTGGCCAAATTGACGTCAGGCGGAGGGTCAGGGATAGGAGAACAGAGCAGCTCATCGAGCACCCAACGGCCGCGCAGAACGGGCGAAGTGCGCTGAGGTCGCGACTGGATGGTGAGGAAGCTCGCGTGCGACAAGAACCCGACCCGCTCGGGGTGGTCGGCTAGGCTGACGCGGGTGAGCTCGGTCGTACCCGGCAGGGGCAACCCGTAGTGGGCCGCCAGGCGGTCGTTGACGAACGTGAAGTCGGCCGTCAAGAGCTGGTTGACGGGCAGACCGTTGAAGACGACCTCGCGGAAGAGCAGCTCGGATTCTGCTCGCATCGCGGCCCGCAGCGGGGCATCGAAGGCGGGGTAAACGCTGGGCGTGGGCGCGACGGCGTCAGCTGCACGGAGCGCCAACCACTGCCCGGCGAAATTGTCGACGAGCGCGCTGGCCTTGGGGCTTTGGAGCATGCGCGTGACCTGCGCAGAAAGCTCGGCAGGATCCAGCAAGCCATCAGCTTCTGCCCGACTGAACAATTCGTCGTCGGGCATGCTGCTCCAGAGGAAGTAGGAGAGCCGCGATGCGACCTCATAACCATTGAGCGGGTGCGGTTCGAGCGAGGCGGGGTCAGGGTCTATCTCCACCCGAAAGATGAAGTGAGGCGATAGCAGCGTCGCGCGTAGAGCGAGTGACAAGCCGACGTCGTGGTCATCGCCCTGCCCGAGCGCGGTCTGCGCCACGGCCATCAAACCGTCAATCTCCTCCGGCGTCGCGGGCCGCCGCCAGGCACGGGGCACGATGGCCTCGAGGACGCTCCTCAAACAGGCGTCGCCTGCCGTTGCCAAGTCGCAAGGCACGAGCTGGGCGCGCTGCGTTGGATTGGTGAGCGCTTCGACAACCAGAGTTTGAGCTGCCCGATTGTAGGTGCTCAAATGAAACGGTGACAGCGACAGCACGTCGGCGAGGTTATCCAAGCCCGAGCCGCGATCGTCGATGGGGAAGGTGTCGGCAGGCGTGAGCTGCGTGCCCAACAAGTCGCGGACCGTGTTGTTGTATTCGGCGCGGTTGAGCCGGTGCAGCGTCACCCGACCGGGATCCGTCCCGGGTATGTCCACAACCCCAGGGCCGCCCGGATCAATGCCCCCCCGTGTTTGTGCAGCGCCGTTTCCCCCTCCCGGGTCTTCGGCAACGCCCAGCGGATCGCCCGCGGTTGGACTGCCCGTGGAACTACTACAACCCGCCAGCGCTACCGCGAGCTCGGCGGCGACTAGCGCTCGCATCGAGAATCTCATCATATGTCCTCCCGCAGGGCTTCGCCGAGCCCGGCCAACAAGATGACTGGGCACCGGTTATTTGGCTACGGAAATCACACAACGGGTTGTTTCACTTCGTTGCCGTAAATGATGGTTGCCGGGATCGCTCTCGGAGACATCGCAATTCTGTCTACCGCTACTGTCGCAGGGCACTGATCGCGCGTGGCGCAACAACCCACTGGCACCGCAATCGCAGAGATGATCGAGGGCGCCAACCGCCGCGTAGGGCGCCGCGTGAACGGCCTGCTCGAGCAACTCCTGCTCTGCAAGGCCAGTTGCGTCCGATGGCCAGTGTGGGCGCGCAGATCGACTGCTTCGTCCTGGGAATGACGGGCATGCCCGCAGGATGGTAAACTGAGCCCGTGAGCAGAGGGAGGACGCGGGTCTCGGCGTGGCTCGCCATCGCCCTTCTCGGGGCGGGGTTGGTCGTCCTCTGGCTCGTGCGGGGGGCTGAGTCCCCGCCCCCGGAGCGCTCGTCAAACGCGCTCCAGGCGGTGGCAGGCACCGCTGCCAGTACCTCGGCGCTCCCCTCGTCAGCCTCGAATGCGCCGCCGCCGTCCGCGTCACGAGGCCCTGCCCGCAGCGTCAGACCCATCTCTGCCGAGGCCCGCAGTTTCCGGCAGCGCGTGCTCGACTCGCTCGCAAGTCGCGAGCGAGAGCAAGCTGCTGAACGCAAGCGGGCAGCGCCGAGTACCACCCCCGCCGCGGCTAACGGCGGCACGGGGCCTACACTGGGTACCATGGCAGACCGCACCGGGCAGCTCGGTGAAGAGACGATGCGCGTCATCAATCACGAGCTCATGCCCCTTTTGGGGGACTGTTATGCGCAAGCGCGTGAGCGCGCTCCGCGTCTGAAGGGCATGCTGGCGCTCGCCGTAAAGGTCGCTGACGCGGAAGGTATCGGAGGCATCATCGAAGACGTGGAAGCGGCGCCTGGCAACGAAGTCCCCGACGAGGACCTGGTCGAGTGCATTCGCCAGTCTGCCTTCAGTATCGAGCTGCCGACGCCGAACCAAACCGCTCGCAATGGCCTCCAGTTGACCGTGCCTCTCGGCATCCAGCTCGAGGCAGGCGCGGCACGGTAGACCGTCCGCGCTCCTGGTTTTGCTGCCCATGATCCGCTATCGCGGGGTTCGCCGCGCACCGGGCGGTAGTTTAGTGGCTCGCCCCCACGGCGCGGCGTGCGGCGCCAGTAGGTGCCGAAGATAGTTGGGAATTCTCCCGGCTGACGGCCTCCGGCGCGTCTTCGCCCGGCATTTTCTTGACGTTCGTGCGCGTCGGCGGGAGGCTTGGGGGTCGTGCAAGTCCGTCCCAAGAGCGCCAGCGCTGACGGGGCAAACGCCCGCGAGCGGGAGAAGCTCGCGCGGCTGAGCGTGCTCGACAGAATGACCAAGGCGCTCGCGCTCGGTCGCCGCGGACGCCGGCTCCGTGACATGGCCAACGCCGCCAAAGGCCACGGATGACTTCTGACCCCCCCGACCCGCTCATTCAGCTCGCTGAGCGCGTCGCCACCATCGCCGCCGACGTGGGCATCGCCACCGCCGTGATCGGGGCAACGGCGCTGGCAGCGCACAACTACGTGCGCGGCACGGCGGACATCGATCTGGCGACCGCGGTCGATCCTTTTCTGGATCTGAGCAGGCTTCGAGAGCGGCTCACTGCCGAGGGCTTTCACACCGAGCTCACCCTGCCGGACGCCGACGACAGCCTGGGCGGCGTGTTGCGAGTGCGCGCGCGCGACGAAGACGACGACCCGGTCGAGATCGTGAACTTCCTGAATCCCCTGCGCCCGAACCACAATCCCGGTCCAGAAGCAGTGCGAATGGCCGAACCCATCGGGGTGACATCGCCGCTGCGCTGCGCCACGCTGCACCACCTGATCGCTCTGAAACTGTATGCTGGCGGGCGTCGCGATCAGGCGGATGTCGTCGAGCTGCTGCGCTGCAATCCCGGAGCCGATCGCTCGCAGATTCGCGAAGTCTGCGCCCGGTACGGCAGCGCCAGCGTGCTCGACGAGTTGCTGCAAGAAGTTTGAGACGAGCCCGGGTTTGATGCGCGCTGGCGTTGCTGATCCAGGGGAGTTTTCCCCGTTTTGCGACGTCGAGGGCGTAGCGGCCGGCGAGCTCGCAGCGCCGGCTGGAGCGTGGCTCGGGCCGACGCCCGCGGCTCCTCTGCCCGTGGGGTCTGAGCGGCGCGCTCGCTGGCGCCGGTTCGGGCTAGCGCTCTGCCTGCTCGGGCTCGTGGCCTGCACGCGCCAGCCGCGGCTTGAAACCCTGGAGCATGGGCGCTTTCCAAACCTGCAGCTGGCCGTACCCGAATCGCCGCGGGCGCTGGCGCTGCTGCTGGCCGGGCCCGAAGAGCGCGAGCGGGCGGAGGCGCTGAGCTCGCAGCTTTCGAGAGAGGCAGCGATAGTCACGCGCATCGACGCGGCGGCGTTCGTGGGGGTGCTCGAGGCGACGCCCAGCGGTTGCGTCTTCCCCTCGGGAGATCTCGATAATCTGGCCCGCTTCGTCCAGGCGTACCTGCGGCTGCCGAGCTATCAGCCGGCGATCCTGGTCGGGCTCGGCGCGGGCGCGGGCCTCGTGGCGGGCGCGTTGAGGCAGGCGCCGCCCGGCACGTTCGCGGGCGGGGTCGTGTTCGACGACTGCGGCGAGCCGCCGCTGCACGTGCCGCTGTGCCCTGCGGACGGTCGTACCGAGCCGCCGCAGGCGCCGGTGGCCGAGCCCGCGGATCCGCTGCTGCGCTTGCGCTCGGATCGCGGCGGTTGTCCGCCTGGCGCGCAGGCGGCCTACGCCGCGCCCGTGCAGGCGGCGTCGACGTTCTCGTCCGCCTTCGCGACGCTGGCTGCAGCCGCGAACGCGCGCAAGACCTCATCCCCGACTGATCTGGATGGCGTGCCGGTCAGCGAGGTCGAGCAGGACGGCACGGGTCACCCCGACACCTTCGGCGTGCTGCTCTCGGGTGATGGAGGCTGGGCGGGCCTCGACAAGGAGCTCAGCGAGCGGCTGGCGAAGGCCGGCATTCCCATCGTGGGCATCGATTCGCTGCGCTATTTCTGGAGCGCGCGCACCCCCGAGGGCACCGCGGCCGATCTGGATCGCGTGATCGAGCGCTACCAGAGCGTCTGGAATCGACAGCGCGTCCTCTTGATCGGCTATTCGCAGGGCGCTGACGTGCTGCCGTTCCTGCTCAATCGGCTGTCGGCAAAGTCGCGCACCGCCATTGTCAGCGCTGTCGCGCTCGCGCTCGGCACCACGGCGACGTTCGAGTTTCACGTCCGCAACTGGGTGGGCGCGGCGGGCGAGCTGCCGACGTTGCCGGAGGCGCAGCGGCTCGCGCCTCACTCGCTCCTGTGCGTGTACGGCACCGCGGACCCCGACGCGCTCTGTCCCCAGCTCGACCCGACCGCGTTCGATGTGCTCGCGCTACCGGGCGATCATCATTTCAACGGTGACTACGATCGGTTGTCGGCCGTCGTGCTCGAGTCTCTCCAGCCCAAGTAACCCGGCACACTCCGGCGGCTCGGTGTTTCATTGTTTCGGGCCAACGCGACACGCAGCCGAGGCTGGGTCCGACGCCAGCAAGCAGCCAAAAAGACCAGGAAGAACGAGAGGGAGTAGCGGCCTCCCACGGCGTGCGCGGGAGCGCTGCCGGTTCTCGGTTTCGCGCCGCAAGGGAGGCGCGGCCACTCGACCCTTGTCATTCGCGCAAGGCTGGACCACGGTCTACGCCGGCACATACGCGCGATCTCGGGCTTTTTTCGCGAGGCGCACGCCTCGAGGTGACAGCATGGCGGACGATGAATTGAAGCACGCTGGCGCGTCATCGCGGGGTGGGCGCTCTCGCGCGCTCGCGTTGAAGGTCGTGCCGTTCTTCGCCGTCGGGCTCGCCCTGGTGGCGTTGTGGCTGCTGCAAGACCAGCTGGAGCAGTTTCACTACCGTGACGTGCGGCACGCGCTGCAGGGGCTCGCGCCGAGTCAGGTGTTTGGGGCGTTCGTGCTCACGCTGCTCAGCTACTTCGTGCTCACCGGGTATGACGCGCTCGGCGTGCGTTACATCGAGCGCAAGCTGTCCTACCCGCGCGTCGCGTTTGCCGCGTTCGAGGGCTTCGCGTTCAGTCAGAGCTTCGGCGGCGCGGGCCTGACGGGTGCGTCCATCCGCTATCGGCTGTACACGGGCTGGGGGCTCGGCCCGGCCGAGATCGCCGCGCTCGTCGTCTTCAACTCGCTCTCGTTTTGGTTCGGGTACCTGACGCTCGTCGGGCTCGCGCTGTGCTGCGCGCCCGAGGCGTCGGCCTCGCTGCTGCATCTCGGCACGGGCCCCGTGCGCGGGCTCGGCGTATCGATCTTGGCGTTTGCCGCGGTGGTGTTCGTGGCCAACGCCCTCAGAAAGAAGCCGTGGCGCCTGAGCCGCTGGCAGCTCCGCCCGCCGAGCCTCGGGCTCGCCTTCGGGCAGCTCGTGATCGCCACGCTGGACTGGAGCCTGGCGGCGGGCGTGCTCTACCTGCTCTTACCGCCGGGAACGCTGAGCTACCCGGAGCTCGCGCTCACCTTCTTGCTGGCGCAGCTGGCGGGGCTGCTCAGCCACGTCCCGGGCGGCCTGGGTGTGTTCGAGACGGTGATGCTGACGGCGCTCGGGTCGCGCGTGGGCGTCGCGCCGCTGCTCGCCTCGCTCGCGACGTTCCGCCTGGTCTACTACCTGCTGCCGCTGCTGGTCGCGGCGGTGCTGCTCGTCGGCAGTCAGCTCTGGCGTCCCGGGCGCGCGCGCGTGCTGGCGCTCGCCGCCGGCAGCCGCCTGTCGAGCCTGGTCCCGCCGCTGCTCGCCGCGTCCGTGTTCTATGCGGGCGTCGTGCTCCTGCTCTCGGGGGCCACGCCGGCGGTGAGCACGCGGCTGTCGCGCCTGGTCCTGCACCTGCCGCTCCCCTGGCTCGAGCTGTCGCACTTCATGGGCAGCGTGGTCGGGGCGCTCTTGCTGCTGCTCGCACGCGGCATCCAGCGGCGACAGCAAGGCGCGTTCTTCATCGCAGTCGGCCTGATGGGCGCGGGCGCCTTCTTTTCGCTGCTGAAGGGCCTCGACTACGAAGAGGCGAGCCTGCTCGCGCTGGTGCTGCTGGCGCTCTTGCCCTGCCACAAGGCCTTCTATCGTCGCGACTCGCTGCTCGATGAGCGCTTCACACCCGGCTGGGTGGCGGCGATCCTGGTCGTGGTCGCAGGCAGCACTGCGCTAACGCTGTTCGCGCACCGGCACGCCGAGTTCGCTTCCGAGCTCTGGTGGCAGTTCACGCTCCACGGTGAGGTGCCGCGCAGCCTGCGCGCGGAGGTGGGCGCGATGCTGGTGCTGGTGCTGGCGGCCGCGCTCAGGCTGCTACGCCCGCCGCGTCTGCCGGGTGGGGTCAAGGTCGGTGCGATGGATCGCGTGCGGCCGCTCGTCGAGGGCTCGAAGAACACATCGGCGAGCCTCGCGCTGCTCGGGGACAAGCACTTCCTCTTCAGTGAGAACGGCCGCTCGGGGCTCATGTACGGCGTGCGCGGTCGCAGCTGGGTCGCGCTCGGTGACCCGATCGGTGACGAGCACGGGCAGCGCGATCTGATCTGGGCGTTTCGAGAGCTGAGCGATCGGCACGGCGGCTGGCCCGCCTTCTACGAGGTCGGCACCGAGTGCGCGGCCGTCTACCGCGACCTCGGGCTGGGTCAGTTCAAGCTCGGTGAGGAGGCGCGCGTCCGGCTCGATGACTTCAGCTTGCAAGGCAAGCAGCGCAAGGCACTGCGGTCAGCGTACAACCACGGCCAGCGCGAGGGGCTGAGCTTCGAGCTCTTGCCGCGCGAGGCGGTGCCGGGTTTGATGCCCGAGCTCGCAGCGATCTCGTCGGACTGGCTCTCCAGCAAACACACCAGTGAGAAGGGCTTCTCGCTCGGCTTCTTCGACGAGGCCTACCTGCGCGCCTTCCCGATCGCGATCGTGCGGCAGGGGGGCAAGCTGCTCGCCTTCGCCAACGTGTTCCAGGGGGCCGAGAAGGAAGAGCTGTCGATCGATCTGATGCGCCACCGCACCCAGGCGCCGAACGGCGTGATGGACTACCTGCTGCTCGAGTTGATGCTCTGGGGCACCGCCGCTGGCTACCGTTGGTTCAACCTGGGCATGGCGCCGCTCTCCGGGCTCGCCTCGGGCCAGCTGGCGCCGCTCTGGGAGCGCGCGGGCGCGCTGGTCTATCGGTACGGCGAGCACTTTTACAACTTCGAGGGGCTGCGCCGGTACAAGGACAAGTTCGATCCCGTCTGGTCGCCGCGCTACCTCGCGTGCCCCGGCGGCCTGGCGTTGCCGATCATCCTGGCGGACATCGCCGCGTTGGTTGCGGGCGGCGCGGTGGGTGTGCTGGGCGTCCAGGCGCGGCGGCGCAGCCCCCCCGCGGCGGTCATGGCCTCCTCGGGCTAACGGACAGGGAAGCGGGGGTTCACTGAATTTTGAAACGGAGCTCTGCCGTTCTTTACGGTGCTCGGCAACATCACGGAGACCCAATGACCCCTTCAGCCAAAGACAAGCGCATCGACTACATCGAGCTCAACGTCAAGGACATCGCCCGCAGCAAGGCCTTTTATGGCGGCACGTTTGGCTGGCAATTCACTGACTACGGACCCAGTTATTGCGCGTTCTCCGATGGCCGCCTGGAGGGTGGCTTCACTACCGCCGAGCCACCCCGTCCCGGAGGTCCCCTGGTCATCCTGTACGCCGATGACCTCGAGGCAATGCAAGCCTGCGTGCAGAGCAACGGCGGCACCATCGTGAAGCCCATCTTCGACTTCCCCGGCGGTCGGCGCTTCCACTTCACCGATCCAGACGCGTACGAGCTAGCCGTCTGGTCGGCGTCCACCCGAGCGGCAGAATGAGGCTTCGTGTGCGGCGATAGTTAGCAACACGCCGTCGAGCATCTCGCGCCGAGCAGCGCTCTTGGCGTTGGCCGTGCTGGGCTGTTTCGGTTAGGCAAGGTCCCGCCACGCGCCTTGAGCCACTCGAAGTAGAAATTCCGTTGTAATAGCCGACGTGGACAACTCGCTCGAGCCCTTAGCCGGGCCCGAGGTCCACGTCTGCCCAAAGAATGCTCAAATCGAGCTCGATGGCATCAAACGGTTCCGCGCGGACGGGGGCGCCGCCCGAGTGCACGGCGACGATCACCCAATGCTTGCCCTGCAGGCGCAGCACGTCGAGCGTCCGCTGCACGGGCTCGACCAGCCAGGTGTGTTTCACCCCGTGCTGCGCATAGATGGGCAGCTTTTTCACTCGGTCCTTGACCGCTGTCGACGCAGAAAGCACCTCACATACCCAATCGGGAGCGAGCGTGAAGTACGGCTCATCGTTGGTCAGCACCGGCAAGCGCTCGCGCCGCCAGCCGGCGAGATCCGGCACGAGCACGTTCGGACCAAGATGCAGCTCGGGTTCGATGAGCAGGATCCAACCTCCCGGGCCGCCTCGACCACGCTTGAACGGCGGACCAAGCTCCTCTGCCAGCGCCGTCGCAGCGGCGGCGTGCGGTTTTGCGGGACGCGGTTGGAGGTACAGCTCGCCCTCGATGAGCTCGGCGACCATGTGCTCGGGAGCGCTCAAAAGGTCCGCGTACGTCGCCTGGCGCTGAGCGGGATCGGCCATGTCTAGACAATAGCGCGACTTCGCCTCCGGCGGTATAGCGGCACTTTTCCGCACCAATCTTCGAGCGAGGGCGGCGGCCCGCCCGTCGCTGGTGCTGACGGTGACTTGTTAGTTCGTGGGCGCGACCGATGCCCGAGCAAAGGGCCTCGCCGATGGACTCTCATACGCCCTGGGACCAGCTCAGCGCCCTCGCGGCCCTCCAGCTAGCTCATGAGGCGCTGCGCAGCCACGTGATCGCCAGGCGCCCAGTCCTACATCGGCGCTGAGGAGGGCAACGTGCGCAGCTGCTACGCTTGGCCTGCCTCAGCCCAACCAGCGAAGCAAGGGCGCCACTTCATCTGCAATCCGCAGCTGGCTAGAGCCCGCTTCGAGCTGTTCGAGCACCGCCACGAGCACGGCGCGCGCGTCCGTCAGCTGATCGGGGTCGAGCGGCGTCTCGTCGTCGTCGCTCTCTGGCGCCAGGGTGAAGAAGCGAACCGCGGCCTGCGCCAGTTGTTGATCGGCGGGCGGGCGGGACTCGGCGTGGTCGAGCAGGCGTTCGTAGAGATCGCAGAGCTGACGGGCCAGAGGCAGCACGCTCGGATCGTCGCTGCCGCCGCTGCGCTCCAGGCGGCCCAGCACGCTGCGCACGTCGCGCCCGAGAGCTCTCGGATCTCCGGGTGGCAGGTGGCGAAGGGCCTCGAAGCAAGCGCGGGTTCTTTGAGGGATACTCGGGCAGACGAGCTCGCTCGGGTGGCCCAGCTGAGCCTGTCCCCAGCGGCAGAGCGTCAGGTCCTCGGACGCAGATAGGCTCAGCGCCGGGTCGCTGCAGAGGAGCGAGCACAACAGCTCGTACGACCAGCTCTGTTTGATCCGTGCCTGCACGACCATGAAGGCCTGGCGCGCGGGGAGGGGCCGCTGATTTGTCTCGAGCGTGGCGACGACGGTATTGATCGCGATCGCGATGGCATCGGGACCGCCGGGTACGTCGCGGGCGAGCAAGCCGTACTGATTTGCATTTCGCTGCACGAACGGTGCATGGCAGAGCAGCGCCGCGAGCGCGGCTTCGTCAACATCGATGCGCTGGTTGACCCGCTCTGTCACGGCAGCCAGCGAAAGCGGCGTGCCGGCGCTGCGAAATGCCGAACGCACCGCGTCTTCGAGCCGCAGCCGGCGCTCCGAATCGACGCCGGACTCGATCGAGATGTGCGCGAGCCCTGGCGCGCCGTGGACGACGAAGCTCTCGACGCGGGTGGAGTCGTCTGCAGCAAATACGAGTAGCGCCTCCAGCTCATCGCGTAAGTACTCTTCCAGACTGGGGTCGAGCTGCTCGACGGCCGCCGCGAGCAGCGGCTCGTAGTCATCGAGAGTTGCCGGCAGTGGGACCAGCGCCGCGCCTTCCCGAAGTGACGCGAGGACGGCGTCGACCTCGGATTCGGCAAAGCGAGCGAAGAACGTTTCGCGATCGTCTGCTGATGCGACGCCGGGCCGCTTCAGCTCGATACAGTGCAGCTCGCCGCCGAGCACACTCTCGAACGCCGCCTCGGCCAGCCCCAGGTGCTGCTCGGCCCCCTGCCACCAAGCGTCGTCATTCAGCAGCATTCGCAAGGGCACCGCCCGCGCACCAGCGAGCGCGCGCGTGAGGCGCGCCCGCGCGGTCGAACCCCAGCCCGACTCCTGCTCGATGCGGGTCCAGGCCTCGGCTTCGAGCTGCCGTGCGCGCTCGAGGCTAAGGCTGAGTCGCTGCGCCACGCTCTCGAGAGGCTCTCGCGGGCCGTACCAGCCCGCGCGGCGTAGCGAGATCGAGCGCTGCGCGGGGCTCAGTGGCTCGAGCTGCCTGAACCAATCCGCAGCGAAACCGTTGGAGCGTGCGGTAGCGTCTTCCGGCGCCAACTCGAGCGCCGAAGGCCTTGGGTCCGAGCCTGGCATTGCGGGCGATATACGCTGGACCGCGCCGGCGCCCACGCGCAGCAGCAGGCCTCGTCGCAGCGCATCGGACACCGCGTGTTCGAGCGCCCGCTCCAGCGCATGCCCACGCCGTAGCCTCTCTCCCGAGAGGCCCCAGTAGCGGCGGGCGCGGTCGAAGGCGAGCCTCGCTGCGCGACCTCGAGCCACCGGTTGGTTCTCGGGCAGCGCCAGCACTAGACATTCGAGCCAGTCCTCGTGCAGGTACGCCCCTGTAGCGCGTTGAATGGCGCGGATCTTTCCGCTCTCCGGGCGGTCGAATCCGGCTCCTTTTTCGGCGGCGCGAGCCAAGAGCTCGCCGATGCTGCGGTACAGAGAGGCCTCTGGCTTCGGCCCCGTGCAGGGCACGTAGCCCTGGTCGCGCAGTATTGCCGCGGCGGTGAGGGTCGCTGCTTCGAAGTCCAGCGCGCCGAGACCGATCAGAGCGCGGCTGAGCAGTAGTGTCTGCTGCTTGTCGGCCAGCGATTCGAAGGCGGCAAGTGTATTGCGGAGCGACGGTGGCGGCTCGACGCCGAACACCTCGCCGAGGCGATCGACCTCGCGCGCGAACGCCGTCAGCTTGCGCCCGACGGGAGCGGCCGTATGCGCGACCACGGCGACGCGCTCGGCTGGGCCTAGCGTCGCGTCGTCCAACATCAGGAGCTCGAGCCGTGCCGCCGACCACAACAGCTCACCGCGAGACCGCGAAGGGCCCAGCAGGCCACCGCGCCAGACCAGCACGGCTTCGCCTTCGCGACAGCGCAGCACGAGCGCGTTGCCGGACGCCCATGCAGGTCCAGCCTGCAAGGTCAGAACAAAGGGCGCCCGCCCTGGATCGACCGAGGGCAGGACGACTTGGTGTCCGCCCTCCAGCGCTCGCACGTCCAGGCCACTTTGCGCCATGAAGCGCGAGAGCTCGGCCCGCAGCGCCTCGGGTTCCGAGACGACATGGAAAGGGGCTTGCGGCAACCGAGCTCGGACGAGCGGCTCTGCGCGCTGCCGCTCGAGCGCCAGCGCGTCGATGTCGCTGCCCGTTGGGATGCAGGCGAGTTTTGCCCAGCTCTCCGCTTGGGCGCGGCAGGATCGGGCGAGCTCCCCGCCCTCCGCGCCACGGAACGACAGCAAAGCACCAAACCCACAGCCCGCCACGGCACGTTCCAGCGCGATGTGCGAAAGCAGCACACGCGCCTCCCCGCCCCGCGAGAACATGAGCAGATTGCTGGCCACCTGCTTGCCCCCGCCATTCAGCAGGCGCAGTGCCCCGGTGTCGTGCAGCCGGTGCAAGAGCCAGCTCTCCGTCTGATCGGGCCGGCGCACGTAGATGCGATCGCACTTGGTGCTCCTGGCCAGGAGCTCGCCCCAGCACGGCGCAGCGCCCCGCTGGCTTTGCGGTGCGGTGACACACAGCGTGATGCGCTCGGCCCAACGCGTCGCTTCGCTGAGCATCGCGTCGAAGCGGGCCGCATCGAGGACCAACGCGAGCCTCTCGGTTTCACCCGTCCAGCTGCTAGCCGGAGGTGACGCGGCCTGGGCCGCGATCGCATGGAAAGAGCCATTGTCCACCGCCAGCCGGCGCGCCGCGTCAAGCATATCGCTCGAGCCCTAGCTCGAGCGCGCCACGGCGGCCAAGTTTTGGCGATGGTGTCGCCGCCGCAGCGCGTTGCGTACCGCCCCTCCGCCGCAGCTCATCACGGTGGGGAGCGGGCAGCATCCCAGCATGGCTTGCACCCCACCCGATTCGCTGGCTGCAGCCAGTCTACGGCGTTGCGGTAGTAAGTGTAGGAAGTCCGCGGGGCCCCCGCCCGGGGGCTCGCGCGACGATCATTGGCACCCGCTCGTCGGGTCGCGGCCCCGAGGAAGGGCGATTCCGCCCGAGCGCAGCGAGGACGGGCGATTTGCCAGCGGCAATTTTCTGGTTATGCGCCGATGCTCGCCGTTTTCATCGCCGGACTTGCTTGGCCCGCGTGGTACTCGAGAAGTAAACGAACGTTTGGTCAACCCCGACGACGCGCCGGGCGCGAAGGGGCTGCTCTGAGTCAGCGCGCGCGCCCGTAGTGCATGGCGACCGCGCCGCTGCGGAGCGGCTTCGCCGAGACCAGCTCTAGCCGTCGCGTGCTGGGCAGCCCGCTCTGGTACAGGGTCGGGCCGTGGCCGGCGATCCTGGGGTGGACGAGGAACTGGTACTCGTCGATCAGATCCAGCCGGTCCAGCTCGGTCGCAAGCTTGGCGCTACCGACGAGCACGCCGGCCGGGGTCGCGTCCTTGAGCTTCTGCACGCCCGTGCGCAGGTCGCCGG